>CAWHLV010000109.1:0-13289 GCA_963830095.1 uncultured Alphaproteobacteria bacterium | reverse complement strand
CCGCGGCCAGATCGAGATTGGCGCTGATGACCTGCAACAGGTTGTTGAAGTCGTGCGCCACGCCGCCGGTCAAATGGCGATGGCTTCCATCTTCTGGGACTGGCGCAGCGTGACTTCGGCCCCATCCGCTCGGTGATGTCCACCACTCCGATGATGAAGCCGCCGGTGGATACCGGCGCCTTGTAGACGTCCAGCTTGCGCTTGGCCAGTGATATGGTGCTGTCGACGGCGCCTTTTTCCGGACCCGGAGGGCTGAAGATGGGTGCCAAAGCGGCATGCCCCAGGGCGTCAAAATCCGTCAGCCGGGTCTGCTGCAGCCGGACCAGATCCTGCGGCGATTGCAACAGAGCCTGGAAGCCGCCGTTGAAGGCGCACAAAATTCCGTCGGCGGTGAAATAGGCGATGCCCTCGCGCACGGTTTCCAGCGTGGCCTTGAGGATGGCGGCTTCCGTTGGCGCGTGCCCGTTCGGCGGCGGCCAGGCCGACATTGTTGCGCACCAGAAGGGCGGCGGCCAAGCAGGATGCCCAGGGTGAGTGCGCCGGCGCCCACGGCAAAAGCGATCTCCCAATTTTCGGTATTGCGGCGGTCATGCTCGCGGATGTCCAGCGGCTGCTGTTCCTCGGCCAAGCCCGCGGTCACCTCCCTGCAATCGCATTCATCTGCTCGCGGCCATGCATCAACCCGGCCATCGCCTCGGGCGTGCGGATCCACAGGCTGGGCATTGCCGCGCACCGCGGCGTCAAACCCCCGGGCGCGCGCCTCGAACAATTTTTGCAGGCGGTCGGTACGGGCTTGTTGGCGCGGGATCGTCGGCGGTGAGTTCGCGAAAGGCCCGAGATCGCCGGAAATATGCGCCAGCGAGCCACGAAAGCCTTTCTCAAAGGACGGATCGCGGCTGAGGATGAAACCGCGCATCCCGGTCTCGGCCGTCTGCACATCGTCCTGCAGCAGGCGCTCGGCCTCCATCACCTCATAGGTGTGACGCACCAGCCGAGCGTCGCGTTCATTGGCGGCAAAAAGGAACGCAAGGGAGGCGACGACCGCCAACACAAGGAAAAGCGGCACCGCGACAGCAGCACCAACGGTTGACGGCCGACTCCCCCCTGGACCCACGATCCCGGATGCCGAACGCACCTCATCGGTTCCGGTTCCTGTCATCGGAGAAAATCTAGGCAAGCCTGACAGAAAAATAGGCCATGACCGGACGGTGGCTGGCGAATTGGTTACAAAGCCGCTCAACCCCCACAACCGCAACGGGCATGAGATACAAATGCAAATTTGCTTGGAACTTCGGGTACTTGGCCATGATCTTCAGCTTTTGTTAACCACGCCGGTTCAGGCTTAACAGGCTGTTAAAGCTGGGCTGGGGCGCTGCGGTAAGCGACGGAGGTCCAATGCCTGCAGTTCTACGTTTCGGCTCGCAGTCCTTGCCGGGACAGGCCGATTTTGCGCTTCTGTTCGATCATCTGCCGGACCCTGTCGCCTATCTGGGCCGAGACCTGACCATCAAGGCGTGCAACCGCAAATTCCGCGAGCGCTTTCCGGTCCTGATCGAGGAACAGTTCATCGCGCCGCTGCGCGCGCTGCTGAAAGACAAAAGCCGGGCCAGGAACGATGCCGTCAGTCTTCCCATCCTGCGGCCGCCACGCTCTTCGGCGCTGCCCGGCATACACCGTCTTGCGCTGGAGCCACGCGTCTCCTGGCTGCCCGATGGCGGAGTGCTGATCATCTTCCGCCCGCTGGGCGCGGACGAAGCGCTTTACCGCCAGCAGATCCAGCGGCTTTGCCAGGAACTGGAGAAGGCGCAAACCGAGGCCGGCGATGCCGCGCGCGAGGTGGCGACCTACAAGGAACGCATGTCGCTCACCAGCCATGAACTCAGAACACCACTGAATGCCATCATCGGCTTTTCGGACATCATGCGTCAGGAGATGTTCGGTCCCCTGGGCGATCCGCGCTATCAGCGCTACGCGGAGCTGCTGCATGAAAGCGGCAGCCGCCTGCTGGAAATGATCAACGACTTTCTGGACCTGTCCAAGCTCGATGTCGGCAAGCTTCAGCTTCACACCCAGACCATCGAAGTCTTCCGCGTGGTAGTGGACAGCGTGCGCGAACTGGAAGTGCTGGCGGCAAAATCCCATGTCTGCTTCGGCGTTCATGTCTTCGACGGCGTGTCGCTGTTGGTCGCCGATGACAAAAGACTGCGCCAGATGGTGCTGAACCTTTTGTCCAATGCGCTGAAATTCACGCCCGGAGGCGGCGAGGTCAGCATCGACGTCTATCGCCGGGGCAAGAACATCGCCATATCGGTGTCGGACACCGGCGTGGGCATGCGCGAGGAAGACATCGCCACCGCGCTGGAGCCTTTCGGCCAGGTTGAGAACCAGCAGATCCTCAACCATCAGGGCACGGGCCTGGGCCTGCCCCTGACCAAGCAGCTTGCCGAGCTGCATGGCGGCAAACTGGAGCTGGAAAGCCAGCCCGGACGCGGGACCACTGTTACCATTCTTTTGCCCGAGCAGGGCGGTGGAAAAAGCACCAATCAGGGCCGGAACAAGTTGGGTGCGGAGCCGTTACCGCTGGCGAGTTGAAGCGAGGCAGGATTTTCACCCATGCTGTTCAGCCTGATCGCGCGCTCCGGAACCTTTGCGATTAACGCGGGCCTGGTTTTTCTGTTGTCGCAGCACGCGCCGCAGCTCGACTGGTGGAACGCCCAACCCAAATCCACACTGTTCGAGACCGAACGCGACACCATCCTTGCCGGCCTGGCGCGCGTGCGCGCCGACCTGGAGACGAACGGAAAACTGCTCATCCCCCGCCAGCGGGCGGCGGAGTTGCTGAGCCGTGACGACGAAGCTGTGCAGCTCGACCAGCGCGCGCTAAGGGTAAAACCAGTAACAGACTGATATTGAAAGAAAATTGGCCGGAGATAGAGGATTGACGAAAACAGGGCGAAAGCCTGTTTTCGTCCTCGCGTTGGTACGCTGACGCTACCGACCCTCGGATCGGTCCTTCGGACCGACCCAAAGGCCCTGTCAGGCCTTTGTCGAACCTCTAAATTGTTGCGGGCAGCGGGAAAATTGGTCGGAGAGAGAGGATTTGAACCTCCGGCCCCTACGTCCCGAACGTAGTGCTCTACCAGGCTGAGCTACTCTCCGTACCAGTCGCGAAGGAGGGCCCCTCGCCTCGGGAGGCGCCCTTATAACGATGCCCCCCTGCCCCCGCAACCGCCCATAAAAGCACCCACAAAAGCCTGTCCGGCGGTCCGCCAGACCGGTTTGCGGGGCGCGGCGGCTCCCTTTATACGGGGCCGCGCCTGATGGGGCGTCGCCAAGTGGTAAGGCACTGGATTTTGATTCCAGCATTCGGAGGTTCGATCCCTCCCGCCCCAGCCAGTTCTGTTCTCAAGCATAAGAATGCCGGGATCACCGGCCCGGCACACAAGACCAAATCCCAGGAGGACCCCATGCTCTGGATGCGCGCGCCGTCATCGGATGACCAAAAAACACGCAATCGCCTGGACATCGAGGAAATGTCTGGCGTGGCGGCATTCCAGGCGTCAGCCCTGCATATTCTCAGTGAAGGGCTGGGCTTCCGAAAATCGCTGGAGCAAAACGTCTGCATGCTGGGTGACGGCCGGGTCATCCCCATGATGTCCTATGGCCTGATCGAATATCTGATGGGCCTGGACCTTTCATCCTTTGAAGTCCTGGAGCTGGGCGGCGGCCATTCGACAGAGTTCTGGGCCGGGCGCGCCAAATCGGTGATGACCCTGGAGACCGATTCCGGCTGGGCCAAAACCTTGCAGTCCAGGGCGCTTGCGAATGTGGAGATCTGCACAACCACGCAAGAGACCATCGCCGGGGACATGCTGGCGCTGGGACGCATGTTCGACATCATCGTGGTGGACATCCACGGTAACCGATACCGCTGTGCCAAGGCCGCATTGCAGGTGCTTCAGCCGGGCGGCTTCATTCTGCTGGACAATGCCGACTGGTATCCCAACACCACGGAGCTTCTGAGGGCGGCCGATCTGATTGAGGTGGATTTCCATGATTTCAGGCCGCTGCGATGGTACCGCTGTTCGACCTCCCTGTTTCTCCACAAGGCGTTTCGCGCCCGGCCGCGTGACGGCCGTTTGCCCTTGCCCCTGATTGGCGGCAAGGATGTCGCCAACTCAAACCAATGGGACATGGTCACGGACTGAAACCTCTTTCGCCATGGGGTTAGCAAGAGACCGGTTCGAATCTAGAATGTTGCAGGCGATCAAACGGGGGCTTCGATGACAGTGCCAGACGACGAGACGGCTGTGGCCGAAAACACCGGTTCACCTGCGGCAATGGCTTCGCGCCGCCAGGCCATCGGGGTGATGGGGACGACCGCCGCCGCCGGCATGGTGGGCGTACCCGCGCTTGGCGCGCCTGCCGCGACGCCGTTTCGTGAGCCGACACCGCCGCCGGTCCTGGTGCCGCGATCAGACCTTGTGGATGTGCTGGAGTACGAACCGCAGGCGCGTCTGGTGTTGGGACCGGCGAGGGTCGCCCCGATCTTGGGCAGCGACCGGACCGTCACCGATCGCATCACCCTGCGTCCACGGATGAATATCCCCACGCGGGATCTCGACTTGACCAGCACCTTGTTTGGCGACGAGCACTTTACACCAATCATCGTTGGCCCGATTGCCGATCAGAAGCGCTTCCACCCCGATGGTGAGCTCGCCATGGCGCGTGGGGCGTCGGCGGCAAAGGCCGCAATGGTGGTAAGCAGCGACGCCAGCGTGCCGCTGGCGGTGATCGCCCAGGCCGCCACGACTCCATTGTGGTTGCAGGTCTATGCGAAGGGCCCCAAAGTGAAAGACGTGCTCGCTGAGGCAGGTGCGGCCAACGCCAAAGCGGTGATCGTGACGGTCAATGCTGGTGCGTCCGCCCGTGGGCCCGCGGCCCCAGCCTCGGCGCGCATCGATTGGGGCGCCGTTGATGCCGTCGTCAAAAGCACGTCTCTGCCCGTGATTGTGAAGGGCATTACGCACCCGCAAGACGCCAAGGAAGCCGCCGCCCGCGGCGTCAAGGGCGTGGTGGTTTCGAACTATCGTGGTGGCAATGCGGCAGCGCCCACCGGTACGCTCCTCCTGGTCGCGCCGGTCGTTCAAGCCGTTGGCGATCAAATACCTGTGCTGGTTGACGGCAGTTTCCGCCGTGGCACGGACATTCTCAAGGCCCTCGCCTTTGGTGCGAAGGGCGTGTTGATCGGACGGCCCGTGATGTGGGGCCTGGCGGCGTATGGCGCCGACGGCGTGCAGGGTGTTGTCGAAATGCTGCAGACCGAACTGGCGCGATATATGTGCATGTGTGGCCGCCCATCGCTTGCGGCGGTTGACCCCAGCCTGGTGCGTGTTCATGCGCCGCTTCCCACGGCGAGGATCAACCATGGCTGATATCGAGAAATCCTGGCTTATCAATCCCTCCCGGCGAACGGCGTTGGCCCGCGTGGCGGGGCTTGTGGCGGGCTCGCCCATTGCCGCGGCGCTGGCGCAGCCTGATCCCAGACCGCTGAGCGAGCATCGCCGCGCCTTGAGCCTGGCCGAGATGCAGACGTCCTTCGACTTCGAGCCCGTCTTCTTCGGCAATGTGCTCTTGCCCGTGTATGACTATACGGCGCACGGCGACGGGTCGGAGTTCACGCTTCGGCGCAATCGCCAGGCGTTCGATTGGGTCGATATCCTGCCGGCGCGGCTCCCCGTCCCGGCATCGCAGATCGATCTGTCGTCCGAGCTGCTCGGCGTGAAGATGAAATTCCCCATCATCGTCGCGCCGACAGCGGCGATGACGCCCCTGCATCCGGATGGAGAAATCGGGATGTTCAAGGCGGCGACCGCAGCCTCGAACACGCTGATGATCCTGAGCATCAACACCAGCACGCCGGTGGCCAAGGTCGCTCCAGCCGCGCCCGGCGGCACGCTGTGGGGACAATTTTATCCGCTGGAGAACCTGGCCGCCACCCAGCGATCGATGGACACCTACCAGAATGCCGGCGTGGGCGGCATCATTGTCACCGTCGATCAGCAGGCGTCCTATTACGAACGCACGCAGCAGGACCGCAATTTCGGCGGCCGCGTCGCGCGTGCGGCTAGCGCGGGCGCCGCGGCGGCGGCGGCCGGTTCGGCCCGCTACCGGATCAACGGCTTTCGCCTGTGGTACACATGGCAATATATCGACGCCATGCGCAAAATGGTCAAAGGTCCGCTGGTGATCAAAGGCATTCTGGATCCGCAAGACGCCAGGCTGGCGATCGAGCACGGCGCGGATGCGATTATCGTGTCCAATCACGGCGGGCGCTCGATGGACTATGGTCCGTCGACGCTGGAGGTCCTGCCGGAAATCGTGGCTGCCGTGAACGGCCGCATTCCCATCGTGTTCGACAGTGGCGTGCGTCGTGGCGCCGATATCTTCAAGGCGCTCGCACTGGGGGCCAATAGCGTCATGATCGGCCGCACGACGCGGTGGGGCCTTGCGGCATTTGGCGCCGCCGGCGCCCAGCGCCTGATCGAGATTCTGCAGCAGGAACTCGTCCAGACGGCCGCCGCGGCCGGATGCGCCAGGCTGTCGGATATCAACAAGACGACGGTCAATGCCAACTTCGTGTAGCCGCGAGCCCGGCTATACCTTGCCGCCGCGTATGCGCAGCGCCGCCATGACCACGCCGGCATCTTCGCGCACCCCTTGGGTCAGCCGTCCCATGGACAGCACCGTCTGCACGCCATCCGGATATTCCCCCGGCTCGGCAGGGCGGACCCGGCTCACCGCCAAGGGATCGACCAGCACCGGCGTGCCATCGGGCCGCGTGAATTTGGCTGCATCTATAAGAGCGCCATCGGACGGCTGGCCCAATATCGCCGCCACACGCGCCACATAGGATTTGGTCTCCGCCGGCAATGGCTTGTGCCCGCCCAGCACATCATCAAGCTGCCCCGGCCCGGCATTGTAGGCGGCGAACATCACGGGATATCCATACTTGCCGCGCAGCCAGCGCAGATATCCGGCGCCAGCGCTGATATTGTCCTTGGGCTCGAACGGATTGGGGCCGAGCTTATATTGGGGCCGCATGTCCTGATAGGTTTGCGGCAGGACCTGCATCAATCCCAGCGCCCCCTTTGACGACACCATTGGCTGGGTATCGCTCAGCATGGTGCGCCCGCCACTTTCCACCCGCATCACCGCGTTGATCCAGGCCACCGGCACGCCGGCCCGATGCGATGCCTTGGCCACCAGGGGCTGCCAGCGCAAGATCAGCTGGGCCGGCGTCATGGCCTGCTCCTGCTGCCAGGGGCTCAATGCCGGCGCTGGTTTGGCGGTGTGAGGTTTGACGGCGGGGGTGTGCATCACAATCCGCGCCTCCGCGGCTTGCGGAATGGCAAGTAGCAGGAATATTCCGCCCACGGATTTTTTGCTGAGGCTGAAGCGCATGGCGGCCGACGATACCGCACACGCACAATAAAATAAGCCCTCGGCCTCGCGAAAATACACTTCGGCCACATCCGCACTTGCGCTAGCGTCGAAGGACCGGCCATCAAGAGCCCGGTTCAGGGAGCTATGCCCATGCCTGCATTTCGCATCGTCACCGCTGTTGCGTGTCTTTCTCTTCTAACCCTGGGCGCGGCCCAGGCGCGCAACATCAGCGGCGAGGATTGGGGCACCACCCAGAGCGGCGAAAAGGTCAGTCTTTTCACGCTGAAGGGCGCGCATGGGCTGGAAGCGCGCATCACCAACTATGGCGGCCGGATCGTGAGCCTGTATGTGCCCAACAGCCAGGGCACCAAGACCGATGTCCAGCTGGGCTTCGACGACCTCGCCTCTTACGAAAAGGATGGCTTCTATGGCGCCCTGGTGGGCCGCTATGTCGGCCGCATCAGCCATGGCGGCAGCTTCACCCTGGACGGCAAGACTTATCAGCTGGAAAAAAAGGATCCCACGGCTCCCTTCGTCATCCATGGCGGCACCGCCGGCTTCCAGCGCAAATTGTGGAAAGCTGTGATGCATGACGGGCCCGAGCCCAGCCTGACCCTGACGCTGGTCAGCCCCGATGGCGATGGCGGGTTTCCCGGCGAACTGACCACCACCGTTACCTATACGGTCACCAGGAACAACGCGCTCAAGCTGGACTATCGCGCGACATCCGACCGGCCCACCGTCGCCAGCCTGACCAACCATGCCTATTTCGCGCTCCAGGGCGAAGGCAATGGCGATATCTCAGACGAGAGGATGCAGGTCTTCGCCGACCGCTTCACGCCCGCCGACGAAGGCAATCTGGTGACGGGCGAGATCTTGCCGGTCGCCGGCACGCCCGCCGATTTCCGCCAACCCGTGCGGGTCGGCGACAGGCGCACATCGGATTGGCCGCAGATCGCGATGCGCAAGGGTATTGAGCTGGAGTTCGTCGTCAACGGAAAGCCCGGCACCCTGCGCCCGGCGGCGCGGATGACCGATCCCCACACCGGGATTGTGATGGATGTGTCCACGACCCAGCCCTGCATGGTGGTGTATGGCGACAGCATTGGCGCCAACACCGTCACCGGCAAGGGCGGCAAGATCTATCGCAACTTCTACGCCATGAGCTTTGAGACCGAAGGCTATCTGGACGCGGTCCATCATCCCAACTTCGACTCAACGGTGGTGACACCACAAAAGCCGATGCATGAAGTGACGATCTTCAAATTCCGCACGAAATAACGGGACAAGGGTTGCGGTTTCCACGGCTTAACCGGAAGCTCTGGCAAGCGCATCGCTGACAAAATTGGCCAGACTCTCGGCGGTGAAGGGCTTTCGCAGAATTGCATCCCCACGCGGCGCCTGATCCGAAAACTCCGAAGAGGAGAGTGTTCCCGACATCAGGGCAATGCCGGCGCGGGGATACAGGCGCCTGATCTCCTGCGCCAATTGTGTGCCATGCATGTCGGGCAACCCCAGATCGCTCAGGACCAGCATGATTGCCGGCGTCTGCTCAAGCTTTTCGAGCGCTTCCCCGGCATTGGCGGCTTCCAGAATTGTGTAGCCGCCACGTTTCAGGATTTCGACGGCAATAAACCGCATGTCGTCATTGTCCTCCACCACCAGGATGGCGGGCACAAAGATCCGGCCGGGTGAAGGGGCGAACCGGACAGGCCAGGTCGTGCCTCCTGACCGTTGGCGGCGGCCGCAACGCCTGGCGACAGCAGTTTCTTCAAGTCGCCCAGTTGGATCGGCTTCTGCAGAACATGCCAGTTCTCCGGCAGTCCGGCGAAATGTCTGGGGTGACCGGAAATGAGCGCGCCAGGGCCGCCATAGCCATTCTGATCCGCCCAGCGGGCAAGCTGTACGCCATCGGGCCCATCACCCAGGTCGAAATCCGAGATGATGAAATCTATGTCCGCGACGGAGCGCAGAACACATACGGCCTGCTCGAATGTCGCCGCCTCATGGGTCGTGCATTTGAGCGCGGCAAGCTGCTCGCGCAGTGTCACGCGCAACGCATCATTGTCATCCACCAGCAGAATTGTGCGCGCGGCCCCTGCGGCCGCCACCGGTTGACCAGGGTTCGGCGCCTTCTCTTCGGGCAACGCGGCAGCGGGGAACCGCAGCAGAAAACGGGTGCCTATGCCGAGTTTGCTTTCCACCTCGATGCCGCCGCCGCTTTGCTGCACAAATCCATACACCATGGCCAGCCCGAGCCCGACACCGCTACCAGCGGGCTTGGTGGTGAAAAACGGTTCGAACAACCGCTGGCGCACCGCCTCGCTCATCCCGGTCCCGGTGTCTGTCACGGTCAACAGCACCATGCCGTCTTCCTGCGCCGCGCCGGGTTGCGCATCGAGCGCCATGGTCAGCACGCCACCGTTGGGCATGGCGTCGCGGGCATTGATGGACAGGTTTATCAAACAGCTTTCCAGCATGCCGCGATCAAGACTGACCCAATGAACCGCGGCGGGGGCGGCATGCAGACGGATCGCGATATGCGATCCCAGGGTGCGGCCCAGGGTTTCGATGAAGCCCTTCAGAAAGCCGGCCAGTTCCAGCGGTTCCGGCGCGATGTCGGCCTGCCGGGAAAATGCCAGCATGCGGCGCACCAGATCGCGGCAGCGCTGGACGGTCGCGATGATGCGGGTTGATAAAACAGCTTCCCGTGAACCGGCAGCGGCCTGCTCATATATCAGTTCGGCCGACCCCACGATGATGCCCAGATCGTTGTTCACGTCATGCGCAACCCCGCCGGTAAGCTGGCCCAATGCCGCCATCTTGTCCGTCTGAAGCAGCTTTTCCTGGAGGTTTCGCACGTCGGTGATGTCGACAATGGTGCCGACTGCGCGAAGCGGGCGATCGTCACGATCGCGCGACATCACCAGCCCCCGGCTGTAAATCCATTTATAGGAGCCGCCGGTACAGCGGACGCGATATTGGCGCGCATAGGGCCGGGGCGGCAGTTCCAGCAATGCCGCTGTTTCGTCCCTCGCCCGGGTCGCATCATCGGGGTGGATCAGTGCGCGCCACGCGTCCGCCGTTTTCGGCACCTCTTCGTCCGGACAGTCCAGAAGCTCACGGATCTTGCCGGAAAACACCAGTGTCCCGGCGGGGATGTCCCAATCCCACATGACATCCCCGGCATTGTCCAACCCGAAGCGCCACAGCTCCTCCGCCCGTTTGCGGTCGGTGATATCCATCACCTGAACAACATGATTCAAGGGCGCACCGGCCGCATCGCGCACCAGCGAAACGCTGAGCTGGACGACGATGACCTTGCCGCTTTTGTGGATGTAGCGCTTCTCAAACTGGCGGCCGGCCTCGCCCGCCAGCATGGCCCGCATCACCTCTTGGTCATAACCAAGATCTTCGGGATGGGTGATGGACTGAAAATTCATACTCAGCAATTCGGCTTCGCTGTAACCCAAAATCTGACACAAAGCGGCGTTCACGCGCAGCCATCTGCCATCCAGGGCGGTGACAGCCATGCCCTGCGTGGAGGCCTGGAAGGCAAGTTCAAACCGGGTTTCGCTCTGCCGGAGTCGGTCCTGATTTGCCCGCAACAACAGGCGGTCCTTCAGCCGGCTCTCCGCTACAAGGCTGCCCAGCAGCAGCGATCCGGCCCCGAGAACGACAAGAAAATCCATCACGCGAAGAAGGGTGGGGGCGGCACCGGAAAACGGCAGCCAGTCGCGATACGTCGATTCACACAGCGCGATGGCAACCACACACAGAACGGCAATGGAAACTTCAAGCTGGGAATAGCGAACCGCAATCAGCATCACCACAAGCAGGATCGGGTAGCCGACGGGCGGGCTGAGCGAATAGCACCAGGCCGTGGCAAAAATCAGGATCGCTGTGCTGGCCATAAATCCGAGCGCCTGCGACCGCGCCCGCGCGGCGCGATCCGGGCGGTACAGCCAAAGCAGAAAGGGCGTCACCGACAGTGCGGAAACGCAGTCTGCCATCGCCCAATCCGCCCAGACATTCCCCGCTCGCGCAACCGCAAGTGTTCCCGAGCCGACCAGCAGGGCGACGCCGGCGACCGGAGCCGCGAATGCCCCCTGCAGGCACGAAATCACGCCAAAGCGCAGCGCGTCGCGCACACCGCGAAGCGAAAGATCCACGCCCAGCCGTCTCAATGCCCAGACCGCAATTGCCGGGCCAGCCGTTGCGGCACCGGAGGTGGCCAGCACCACGGCTGTGGGCACACCCAAAGCGGTCAGCACCAGCAGGTTGGCAAGCAGGATGCCCGGCCACACGCCATTGCCGAAGATCAGAAGCGCCGCCAACGCCACGCCCGAGCCCGGCCAAATCACTGCGCTTTTTTCTATTCCCGGCGTAACACCCAGGCCCACAGCAGCCGCTGCCAGGCATGCCAGCAGGGAAATGAAATTCACTAGCAGCCACGGCCGGGTGGCCACTACGGATCTTTTGCTGAATGCTTCAGCAGATGCATCGCGCGCCCTCACGTCCAAGCGATAGCCACCCTCAAGTCCCCTTTGCCGATGGTATTATGAAGAACGGCAAAACGAAATGCGCCAGCCATGCCCCGGGGGGCACCGCGCCCCCGGCAGGCCCAGGCCTGGAGCTTCAGTGCGATGCGGCAAAAGACAGCGAATTGCTGAAGAATGGCATCACATAATCCTGGAAACGGAAGGCGACATTGCTGGTGTGCGTGCCGGAATAGACCTGAAAGCTGTTGGCGATGCCATAATGGTCCATCAGCTCATGCAGCTTGCCGGTATCGGTGCGCAAGCCATCCTGATCGCCCACATCCAGCGCGATGGCGCGATAGCGGCGCAGGTTCGCCGCATACTGGTCGCCAAACGCCAGCGGCGCATTGGCCGCCCATTTGGCCAGCACCGCATCGCGGTCATCACCAATCGGCAGGTCGAGATACAGCGGCGGCTTGCCGGGATTGGGTGACCAGGCGGCGGCCGAGGCCAGCTGCGCCCGGGTAAAAAAGGGCAGCTTGGCGGAATCCTCCGGCGTCTTCACCGCCGCCAGCGCCGCTTCGTCCTCCGGCTTGAGCGCGCCCGCCATGCGCGGCGCCAGACAACACGGGCTCATGATGTAAAGACTGCCAAAAACATCGGCATGCTTCATGCCGATGCGGGTCGCGCCATAGCCGCCCATCGAATGGCCCACCAGACCACGGCTTTCGCGTTCAGGGATGGTGCGATAATGCGCATCGATATAGGCGACCAGGTCATGGGCGATGAAATTCTCGAAATCGCCCGTGGTGGCGGAGCTGGAATACATCGAGCCGTTGTGCACCGTCTTGGAATCGGGCAGCACCACGATCATCTCCCGCGCGCCCTTGGCGAAGGCGCCCTCGATGGTCTGGGGCACATGGATTTCATGGCTCCATTGCTCCGCGCCAATCGAATAGCCGTGCAAGGCATAAACCACCGGATAGCGGCGGGTACTGTCGGTGGCATAACCGGGCGGCAGGAATACCAGCACGTCGCGGTCCACGGCATCGCCTTCCAGATTGCCTTCCAGTGCCGTGCCATGAACCTTGATGTGCTCGACCGTCACGGCGCGCGCGCCAGGGACGACATCGGGCACATTGTTCTTCACCTGCCCCATAGCCAGACTGAAAAACCCCGCCGTCAGGCATAGCGCCCAGGCCGCAATCCTGCATGCCGTCATCTGCATTCTCCTGTGTGCAAGAAATCGGCCGCCGGTCACACCGTATTCCAGTAAACCGCGTAGCGTTCCTGACTGAGATAAAAGGGCTTGAACACGATGTCATGGCCAATGCCGTCGGTGCGCCAGGCAAAGTCTTTTTC
>CAWHLV010000108.1:0-7665 GCA_963830095.1 uncultured Alphaproteobacteria bacterium | reverse complement strand
TGAAATTGGCGCCTGCATCCAGCACCCCAAATAGATTGGCAAAACATTGACCGAAACTCTTTTCTATCATCTGGAGCGCCGGTCGCTCGAAGACGTGCTGCCCGGCCTGGTGGAGAAATCGCTGCTGCGCGGCTGGCGCGCGGCGATCAAGACCGATTCCAGCGAACGCTCCGACGCACTCGATACCCTGCTGTGGACCTACGACGACCAGTCCTTTTCTTCCGCATGCCCAGTTGGGTGATGGCGAGGCGGGCGGCCAGCCGGTGCTGATCACGGTGGAAGACGGCAATCCCAATGCCGCCCAGATATTCTTCTATGTCGGCGGCGCGCTGCCGGCCGATTGGAGCGGGCTCAGCGATCTCGCCCGGGTGGTATTGCTGTTCGATGGCCGCGACGAGACGGCGCTGGCGCAGGCGCGGGCGGCATGGAAAGAAGCCAAGAATGCCGGACATGACGTGACCTATTGGAAAGAAACGCCGTCCGGAAAATTCGAAAAGCAGAACTGATCCATGTTGAGCATTTTCAATCCCTGGACCATCGGCAGCCTTCTCGTCAGCCTGGCCATGGCCTATCACGCCATCCGCAACGGCAAATCGCCCATGTGGCTGATGGGGCTGGCAGTGGCCTCTTTCCTTGGCTTTCTTGCCACCTTCGCGGTGTGGATCGCCTACCTGGCCTTTGCCGTCATTCCCGACATGCTGCGTTCGGCGCCGGCACGGCGGCTGGCCGACAATGTGGCGAATGCGGCCGATCCCGGGCGCGGCTATCGCGAAAAGCTCGCGCAAGTCGAACAAGTCGGTTCGGTGGATTCCAAGCGGGCGCTGGCCGAGGAATGCATCCGCATGGGCCGCTTCGCCGATGCGGTGGAGCTGACGAAAGCGCCATGCAGGGGCCGCTGGGCGCGTCCGATCCGACCCTGGTGAAAGGTCTGGCGCGCGCCAATGCTGTCGGGCGATGGTGGCGCGGCGGAGACGCTATCGTCAAGCTGAAGGAAACCGATCCCGCAGCCTATGACGCCGATGCCGAACTCGATTATGCCCGGGCGCTGGCGCAGCAGGGCAAGAATGACGCCGCGGTGGCGCAGTTTGAGAAAGTCGTGAACGCGCTATCCCGGTGAGGAAGCGCGCGCCGTTTCGCGCTGCTGCTGGAAAGCATGGGACAGGATGCGCGCGCCCAGGCGCTGTTTGCGGAAATTCTCAAATCGGTGAAAGGCGCTCCCAGCTACTATCGATCGCGCCAGCGGGAATGGATCAGTATCGCAAAGTCACATCTGCGCTAGACGTTGCGTGGCGCGAAAGCAAAGAACGACCCGCCAATCACGCAGATGATTCCCAATCCCACCAGGCCCGCGGAGTGCGAGTTCAGCAGCACATCCAGCCAGGCGCGAAAATTGGGCGCGGCAAAGCCGCCCAGATTGCCGATGGAATTGATCAGCCCGATGCCACCGGCCGCGGCCGCGCCGCGCAGAAGACCGGTGGGCAGGGTCCAGAACAGGGCCGGCGACACGATCAGTCCGCAAGCCGCCACGCTGAGCGCGATCAGCGCCACCAGCGGCGATGACGCGACCGCCGATACAGCCAGGCCTGCGCCCGATATCGCCAGCGCCAGCGCGCCGATGCCACGCGAATTGCCGCGTCGGTCACACCAGGGCGGAATGATGGTGGTGGCGATCAGCGCACAGGTCCAGGGAATGGCCGAGACAAAACCCACTTCAAGCCCGATGGTTGTGCCGAGCAGCCTGGCGACTTGCGCGGGCAAATAGAAGGTCAGGCCATAAAAGCCCATTTCCAGCAGGAAATAGACCAGCGCCAGGTACAGCACGCGGCTGTCGCGCAAGGTGCGCCACACACTGATCTCTTCGCGCCGTCCTTCGTCTTCCTTCAACGCCGCCAGCAGAACCTGTTTTTCGTCCGCATCCAGCCAGGGCGCTTTCTCCGGCCGGTCTTTCAACAGGAACAGCACCGCGATGCCGCCTAACGAAGCCAGCACCCCCTCGATCAGAAACATCACCTGCCAGCCATGCAGGCCGAACGCGTCATGCGCCACCAGTTGGCCCGATATGGGACCGCCGAATGTCAAGGCCAGCGGCGCGCCATAATAGAACAGCCCGATGGAACGGGCGCGCGATGACGTCGGATACCAATAGGTGAGATAGAAGATCACGCCGGGAAAGAAGCCGGCCTCGGTGATGCCCAGAAGAAAACGCACGGCGTAGAATTGGAACGGCGTCTGTACAAAGGCGCAAGCCGCCGACACCAGACCCCAAGTCACCATGATGCGCGCCAGCCAGATGCGCGCGCCGACGCGGTGCAGGATCAGGTTGGACGGCACTTCCAGAAAGGCATAGCCGACAAAGAAGATGGAGGCGCCGAAGGCAAAAGCGGTCTCGCCCACCCCGGCATCGGCGGCAAGGCCCATCTTGGCGAAGCTGACGTTGGAGCGGTCCAGAAAGGCCAGCACATACATCATCAGCAGGGTCGGCATCAGCCGCCAGTGCAGCTTCGGCAGAATGCGGGAAAGCTGCGCCTCGGGCATGAAAGGACCTCTTAGTCTTGTTCTTCTTCGGTCTTTTTGGGCTTGGCCATCTGGCCAGAAGTGCGGTTTCGCGGTGCCAGCGTTTTAGCGGCCGCGCCGGATAGCCGCCCACCCGCTCGCCGGCGGCGATATCGCGGGTGACGCCGGAGCGCGCGGCAAGGCGCGCGCCCGCGCCGATGTTGAGATGATCGCTGATGCCGACCTGGCCGCCGATCAGGACCATCGGCCCCACGGTGGTTGAGCCGCCGATGCCGACCTGCGCCACCAGCAGCGAGTGGTGACCGATATGCACATTGTGGCCGACATGGATCAGGCTGTCGAAACGCACGCCGCGCTCGATATGGGTGTCGCCGATGGCGCCTCGGTCCACAGTGCAGTTGGAGCCGAATTCCACATCGTCCTCGATCACCACCCGGCCCAGCTGCGGTACACGCAACAGGCCTTCCAGGCTGGGCACAAAGAGAAGCCCTGGTTGCCGATGGAATTGTTGGGGCCCATCACCACGCGCTTGCCGATCAGGGCATGGGTGATGACACAGTTGGGACCGATGCGGCAATCGTCGCCGATCTCCACCCCGCGCCCGATCACCACATTGTTGCCGATCAGGACATCGTTGCCGATCACCGCACCGGCGCCGATCTCGCCGCCCGGGCCGATCTCGGTGCCGCCGCCGATTTTGGCGCTTGGATGCACGGGCTGGGCGGCACGCACGCCCGCCTGCAATTTGGCCGGCGGATAGAAGATGTGGCCCACCTGGGCGAAAGCCAGACGGGGATTGGGCGCCACCAGCACCACCACCCCATGCGGCATGGCGGCCAATTTGTCGGAGGTGATGACCACGCTCGCCTTGGTCACGGCGAAGGCGTTGGCATATTTGGCGTCGCTGAACAGCGAGACGTCGCCGGCCTCGGCGCTCTCCAGCGAGGCGACGTCGCGCAGCTTCAAATCGCTGGGAGCACCCTTGGCCAGTTCGGCAGAGACAGCGGCCGCGATATTGGCCAGGGTGAAGGGCCCGGCCCGTTCGTAAAACCTGTCGTCGGTCATGAGCTGGACCCTATTGCATCATGCGCGGGCTGCAAACCCCTTCAGACATTGGCGTTTTCGTAAGCTTCGCTGGCCGCCACCCAGGTCTTTTCCGCCGCCGCAAGCTTGCGCACGGCGTCGGCGCGTTTCTTCGATACCGACGCAGCCTTGGCCGGATCCTGGGTGAAGATCAGGGGATCGGACAGCGCCTTGTCTAGCTTGTTCAGCTCCAGGGTCAGCGCGGCGATCTGGGATTCGGCCGCGTCCACCTTGTCTTTCAGGGGTTTCAAAGTCTGGCGTTTTTCCGCGGCGCTGCGGCGGGCTTCTTCTTTCGAGACCTTCAACTCGGAGACCACGGGCGCGGGGCTGCGTTGAGTCGGCGTGCGCGTGTGGGCGCACTATCGCCCGACAGCAGGAATCGGCGATAGTCGTCCAGGTCGCCTTCAAACGGCGTGACATGGCCGTTCGACACCAGCAGCAACCGGTCGGCGGTGGCCTCGATCAGGCGGCGGTCGTGGCTGACCAAAATCACCGCGCCGTCGAAATCATTCAGCGCCGTCAACAACTCGTTGCGCGCGTCGATGTCGAGATGGTTGGTGGGTTCGTCGAGGATGAGAAGATTGGGCTTGTCCAGGGTCGCCAGCGCCAGCATCAGCCGCGCGCGCTCGCCACCCGACAGCTTGCCGACTTGGGTCTGCTGCTTGTCGGCCGAAAAGCCGAAACCGCCCAGCTGGGTGCGCACCTGTTCCAGGGTCAGCTTGGGGCGCATGCGCTGCAGGGTCAGGATCGGCGTGACGGTCGTGTCCAGCTCTTCCGCCTGATGCTGGGCGAAATAACCCACCACTAGCTTGCGCGCCGGGGTGAATTCGCCGCCCATCACGCCCAGCTTGCCGGCCAGCAGTTTGGCCATGGTGGATTTGCCATTGCCGTTCTTGCCCAACAGCGCCACGCGGTCTTCCGGATCGAAGCGGAAAGACATTCCGGTGAGGATCGGCTTGCCGGGCTCATAACCGACCGCGGCGCGGTCCATGGTGATCAGGGGCGGGGACGCGGACGTGGCCTTGGGAATGCGGATGGGCGCGACATGCTCGTCGGGCGGCACCTCCACCGTCGCCATCTTGGCCAGCATCTTCATGCGGCTCTGTGCCTGCGCCGCCTTGGCGGCGGACGCCTTGAAGCGGTCGACGAATTTCTGCATGTGGGCGCGGGCGGCTTCCTGCTTCTTGGCGAAAGCCATGTCGTTGGCACGCGCCGCGGCCCGGGTGGCCATGAAGGTGTCGTAGCCGCCGGTGTAGAGCTTCAGCTTGCCGCGCTCCAGATGCAGGATGAATTCGCATGCCGTGTTGAGCAGATCGCGGTCATGGCTGACGATCAGAATGGTGCCGCGATATTTCTGGATGAAATTCTCCAGCCACAGCACGCCTTCCAGGTCGAGATAGTTGGTGGGCTCGTCCAACAGCAGAAGGTCAGGGGCGGAGAACAGGATCGCGGCCAGCGCCACGCGCATGCGCCAGCCGCCGGAAAATTCGCGGCAGGGGCGCAGCTGGTCTTCCGCCGAAAAGCCCAGGCCGGCGAGAATTTCGGCGGCACGGGCGGGCGCCGTGTAGGCGTCGATGGCGTCCAGGCGATGGTAAATGTCACCCAGCTTGTGACCATCGGTCTCATGCTCGGCTTCCGCCAACAGGCGCAGCCGTTCCGGGTCTGCCTCCAGCACCGTGTCCAGCAGGCTCACATCGGTGCCGGGCGCTTCCTGCGCCACAGCGCCTATCCGCCAGGACGAAGGCACGCTGATCTCGCCGTCATCCTGGTGCAGCCGGCCCAGAATCACGTTGAACAGGGTGGATTTGCCCGCGCCATTCCTCCCCACCAGGCCGATGCGGCGGCCCGCGGGCAGGTTGGCGGTGGCCCCGGACAGGATTTCCCGTCCTGCAATCCGGACCGTGATGTTATCAATCGCTAGCATTTGCTGGGCCTTATAACGGTCCTTGCCCTTTCCTCAAGCCCATTGCATAAGGCGCCCGCTTTCCATTTTTCGGAGTCCCCATGGCCGTCGAGCGCACCCTTTCCATCATCAAGCCGGACGCGACCCGCCGGAACCTCACCGGCAAGATCGTGGCCAAGTTCGAGGATGCCGGTCTGCGCGTGGTGGCCAGCCGCCGTATCCAGCTGTCCCAGGCCGATGCCGAGGCCTTTTATGGCGTGCATCGCGAGCGCCCCTTCTTCAAGGACCTGGTCAAGTTCATGATCAGCGGCCCGGTGGTGGTGCAGGTGCTGGAAGGCGAGGGCGCCATCGCCAAGAACCGCGAAGTGATGGGCGCGACCAACCCCGCCAATGCGGCGCCCGGCACGATCCGCAAGGAATTCGCCGAATCCATCGAGGCCAATTCGGTCCATGGTTCGGATGCCCCCGAAACCGCCGCCAACGAGATCAGGTTCTTCTTCCGGGATTTGGACATCGTCGGCTGAGTTTGCCGCGACAAAGTGCTAAAAGGCTCCCGCAGCAACGGGAGCCTTTTTCATGAAGGGTCAAGACCGTCGTCATTACCGGCGCCACCTCCGGCATCGGGGAGGTCGCCGCCATCCGTCTCGCCGAACAGGGCGCGCGTATTGTCTTCACCGCCCGTGAAAAATCCCGCGCCGATGACACCATGGCCGCGCTGAGAAAAGCCAACCCCGGCGCCGATCACGCCATGCATATGGCCGATCTGTCGACCCTGGCCGAAATGAAACGGGTGGCGGGCGAACTGGCGCGCGAACCCCAGATCGACGTCCTGATCAACAATGCCGGGGCCCTGTTCAACAAGCGGCAGGAAACCGCCGACGGGTTGGAGATGACGTTTGCCCTCAACCACATGGCCTATTTCACCGTCACCAACTTGCTTCTGGGCAAGCTGAAGCCGGGCGCGCGCATCGTGACCGTGGCCTCCAACGCCCATCGCGGCGCCAAGCTCGATTTCAACGACCTTCAATCGCGCAAGGGTTATATCGGCTTTCCCGTCTATGCCAGGAGCAAGCTCTGCAACATCCTGTTCAACCGCGAGCTGGCGCGGCGCATCGGCAGCGGGGTCACCGCCAATGCGCTGCATCCCGGCTTTGTCGCCACACGGTTCGGGGACAATTCCGGCGGGCTGATGCGCACCGTGCTGAAAGTGGCCAAACCCATCGGCGCGATTTCGCCGGAGGAGGGTGCACAGACCATTATTTATTTGGCATCGTCGCCACAGGTTGCCGATGTTACCGGCGAGTACTTCTATGAGTGCAAACCCACCACGCCCACGGCGGAAGCGCGCAATGATGAAGACGCACGAAAGCTCTGGGAAATTTCGGAAAGCATAGCGGGGCTTTGATGCGTATTCTGGAACGGATTTTTCAGGTCACGGTTTTTGTCGTCGCCGGTTTCATGGTCTGGGGCGGCGGCTTTTTCTGGCGCCAGGCCGTGGCCGACAATTACACCCAGACCCAGACCTATACGTTGTACAAAGCGCTGACCCCGCCGCCGCTGGGGCCGCGCTTCTGCCCGGTGGTGGATGCGGGCACCTATGGTCTGGTGCTGCCGTGCAATTTCGTGCCGCCCTTTGTCTGGTGGCTGCAGCATCGCGCCGCCTAATCGCAGACGGCGAGCCCGTTCTTCAGCGCCACCTTCCCGCTGCCAAAAGCTTGAGGGCCTCGGGTAGAGCTTGGCCCAGCACGCGCTCGGCCAGAATCTCCGGCGCATCGCAGGGAGCTCTTGTCCAAAATGTTGTCGTCGACAACACGCGTCGCGTCTCCTGTCAGGAGCGATAACCAGTTGTAAATCCTCCCGTCTCACACTTCAGGCCAGCCATTCCCCGCATCTGGACCAAAAATTTTGCTCAATCACGGATCCTGAAGTCATCGCTCCAGGGTGAGCTATCATGAAAAACTCTCATTTTGCGGTCCTGGACGGCCTGCGTGGCGTGGCTGCGCTCGTGGTGCTGGTGCTTCATCTGGGCCAGCAATGCAATAACCCCGGCCCCCCGTGTGCGCACCTGGTCGTGGATTTTTTCTTCATCCTCAGCGGATTTGTCATCGCCTTCGCTTATGAAGAGCAGCTGACATCAGGAAAACTACGGCTCCAGGCGTTTGCCC
>CAWHLV010000107.1:0-4647 GCA_963830095.1 uncultured Alphaproteobacteria bacterium | reverse complement strand
CGCGCAGGAGCGTGAGCGCGCCGCGGAGCTCGGCAAAGTGATGCGCGAATCGCGGGAACTCACCGCCTCGATCATCGATGTGTCCGGGAATATTCAGAGCGCCAAACGGGAGCGGGATTTGATGCTCGCGAAAGTCGCAAGAACTTAACGCACCGAAGCCCTCGATCGAGGATCTGCAGCGGCAGGGGCGGGAGCGCTGGGCCGCGATGCGGGCGGAGCAGCTGGCGAAGGAGCAGGCCAAAGAGCAGTCTCCCGAGCAGGGGATCGAAAAAGCCCGAGAAGAGCGCCGAGAAGAGCGATGGACGGCTCAGCAGGGCAGGGAGCTGTCGGCCGAAGAGCGGCAGCGGCAGGCCGCCGAGCGCTGGCTTGAGTACCGGCGCAACCGGAACTGAACAAGGGCCACGAGCCCTCTGGCATCGCGCCGGAACACAGGGTCGCGGAGAGGATCGGGGGCTGGAGCAGGACGGCCCGAACTCGAATAGCGATCGGCGTACGGCGCCGTTTTTATCGGTCGCGTTGACCGGGACAATCAAGCCTCTCAAGGAGGGGACTTGAATACCGCACATCTGAATGCGCTGATCTACACCTGGACCCACGGCCGCGGGGTCTGGCGCTCGTCTACGGCATCCTTGCGCTCTTTTTTCGCTGGCGGGCTTAAAGCAAGGGCACAAGCGAACAGCGCGCCAGTACCTCGTCTGGCCGATTACGACGCTCCCCACGATGGTGGTCGCGGGCGTGGCCGCCGAAGTGATGTTGTGGGCACTCGGCAAATTTGCGGGGATCACCCTGCCCAGTAACCAGCTTATTCCCGCGCTCCTGTTCTACATGGTGGCTGGATTTCTGGGTGGCCTGTATTGGGCTTCCCGCGGCCAGGCCCGGCCGGCATCGAGCGGCGCGGGGCGATCGTGTTCGATGGGCGGACCGCGCAGCGCCAGACTGCCAAGCTTCGTAAGCAGGCGCGGCGGTTGCCGCCGGCGCAGATGCCGCTGACCGTCGCCGGCGTTGCGGTGTCCCTCGAGGATGAGTTCAAGCACTTCAATTTCTTGGGCACCACGGGGACCGGCAAGAGCACGGTGATGCGGGATGTGACCTCGCACAATCCGGCTGCCAGCATCGCGTGATAGGGCGGAGCCCCGTCAATCGGATTGGCGCCCACATCCACGATGGCCGTGGGGCGGTCGGGTGCAGAATCTCGGTCAGAAAGTCCATGGCTGTTCATAACCTTTTCGCGCCGATAGAGAAACAAAAAGAGAACAATTCATCTGGCCACTGCCATTGTTCATTTGCAAAGGAACGGTGATGGGCCCTAATTATCGATAACGGTGGCCGGATAATTGGCCAAGCGGAACAGGCTTTTACACCGCTGCCAAAATGAAATTCAGGGCAGGGTTGTTACAGGGGAATGTCATGACGAATTTCAGAACGGCAGCGATGGCGATTGCGGTGGCGGCGGCGATGACCGGCACCCAGGCCCTGGCGGATGGCGCGCTTGCGCCCGGCAAGCCGGCAGGCCTGCAACAGGCCCAGCGCCATGGTCACAATCTGCTCCTGATCGGCGCCGCGGCGGCGGTGGTAGTCGCGGGCGTTGCGGTTGCGGTCGCCAGCAGTGGCAGTTCGAGCTGCAGCGCCACCAACTGCCCCACCACGGGTGCGACCACGTCCACCAGCTAGCCGCCGTTTACGCCCATCTGCCGAGCAGCCAAAGACCTGCGGGCGGGCGGAAATGCACCAGATCGACATAGTCCGGACTGAGACCGGCTTTCAGCGTCTCGGTCGTGAGCGCGTTCGGCGCCATGAAGTCGAACAGCGCGGCCTTGCTCGCGCATGAGGCGTTATGGCGGGCAACCGCGTCGCGCACCGCTTGTTTAAACGCATCCAGTCCCGCCGCATCGCTTTGGCGATAGCGTTCCACGATCGCCATATTGTCGGGCGGGAAGAACAGGGTTAGCCGTGCGCGTGAGGCGCAGGCGGCCGCCAGCATGGTGGCGAATTCGCCTGCAGCACCTTCGCCCATGCGCATCGCCCGCGCCCGGCGATAATTCAGGTCGCGGTCCAGAACAGCCTGGTTCATATGGGCATAGGCGCCGAAAATATCGGGCCGGTCGCCCGCTGTCTGTCCGTTTTTCAGCTGCAGCAACGACCAGGCGCTGAGCGCATTCATGCCCACCGCGCCGCCACTGAGATAGCGGGTCGTGAACAGCCACAGCGCGCGGCGCGGGGTGGGGGCGCCATCGGGCGTCACCGCCAGGCGGGTTTCGTCAAAGCTGGGCAGGGCTTCGCCGGGGCCGCCATTGCCGGTGAAGGCATCCAGCGCCACCACCACCTGGGTGACGGAAGGCTGCGCCAGCGCATCCTGAACAAAGCGGCGCGCTTCATAGGGCGTCATGCTGGAGGCGCCGTAATTGAAGCTTCTGGTGTTGAAGGCCGGATCGATCAGGGTGGGGTCAAAACCATCGCGCACGCGGCTGGAGCCGACGAAGACCAGCCGGGGCCTGATCTGCTCCAGCCAGACCGGCTTCAGCGCGCGCTCGAAGCCCGCAAGCGTCTCGACGCTGGCACCGGCGGGATGGGAAAAGATATAGGCGCCCGCCAGCGCATTGAATGCGGCAAGGCCGGCGATGACCAGCACCACGGTGCCCAGAAACCAGAAGGCGTAGCGGGTTCTCTCCATCAGAATTTGGCCATCAGAACTGGAAATAGATGAAGGGCTTGAGATTGGATAAGGCCAGCACCGCGACGATGCAGATCAGGCCATAGGCCGCCGCGTTCAGTGGCGTGGGTTTCCAGGACAGCCGGTGCGCGGGTTCAACCGGTTGGTCCGCATAGGGCGAGGGCAGCGCCGGCCGATGCTTCCACATCATCTCCATGCTGTTGGGCATGAACCAGACGATGATGGCGAGAAGCAAAAGTGTGATCGCCGCCAGCGGCGAAAAGCTCACCATACTGCTGATGGCCACCACCGACAAGCCCGGCCGCCACATTGCGCGCGGACGCCAGATCGGGCGCCCGAAACACGATCCAGGCCAAGGTCGTGGCGGCAAAGGTCAAGCGCCACCGAGGCGACATGCAGCGGCAGGCGCAAGGCGGGGCGAAGGCGTCATGTCTTTGGTGGCGCGGCGGAAGAGATGATTGATGCTGAGATAGAAGCCGTGCAGCCCGCCCCACAGCATGAAGGTCCAGTTGGCGCCGTGCCACAGCCCGCCCAAGAGCATGGTGATGAAGAGATTGAGAATGCGCCGCGCCCGGCCACTGCCGGTTGCCGCCCAGGGGAACATAGAGATAGTCGCGCAGAAAGGCTGACAGCGAAATATGCCAGCGCCGCCAGAATTCGATGATGCTGGCGGCCTTGTAGGGCGAATGGAAATTCACCGGCAGGCGGATGCCCAGGATCACCGAGGAACCCAGCGCCATGTCGGAATAGGCGGAAAAATCGAAATAGATCTGGAAAGCAAAGAACAGCGTGCCCAGCCAGGCATCGGTCGGTCCCAGATGGAGCCCGCGGCCAGCCGCATTGAAGATGGCATCGGCGAAAGGTGCCAGATTGTCGGCAATCAGGGTTTTCTTGGCCAGCCCGACGGTGAACAGCGTGATGCCTGTGGCCAGATCGTCATTGCTGCCGCGCGTCTGGCGGAACTGCGGGATCAGATCGTTGTGACGCACAATCGGGCCGGCGATCAGATGCGGGAAATAAGCGACGAAGAGTGCATAGTCCAAAAGGGTATAGCCGTGGGTCTTGCCGGCGTCGGCATCCACCAGATAGCTGATCTGCTCGAAGGTGAAGAAGCTGATCGCCAGCGGCAGGAAGAAATGCGGGATCGGCAGGCCCAGGCCCAGCAGATGGTCGGCGGTGCCCACGAACAGCGTGTCATATTTGAAGGTGGCGATCAGGCCGAGATTGAACACCAGGCCTGCAATCAACAGCGCCGGCGATCCGATCTGGCGGGCGCGGCGCTGCTCGATCTCCCGGCCCAGCGCATAGTTGACCAGGGTTGAGCCGCACAACAGAGCCAGGAAATCGGCCCGCCACCAGGCGTAAAAGGCGTAAGACGCCAGCAGCAGGAACACGCGCCGCCCGGTCAGGGCGCTTTTTCCAGCCAGCGGAAATCCCAGCACGGCGACCGCCAGAAACACGAAATAGGGATACGAATTGAAGGGCATGCGCCTCACCAGCCGGGTTGCTTATCGGGGAAAAGGGCCGCCAAGGCTATTGGAAACAAAACAGAGAACAATGTATGGGTGGATAAAAGGCCTCTGTCCATGGCGCTGGGCAGCGGCCGTCGTCTAACGTCGCGCGCCAGTTCAATGGAGAAGGTCATGGCGGGCAGCGTCAACAAGGTGATTTTGGTCGGCAATCTGGGCAAGGACCCGGAGGTGCGCCGCACCACGTCTGGCGACCCCATCGTCAATCTGTCGCTCGCCACGTCCGAAAGCTGGCGCGACAAGTCCAGCGGCGAGCGCAAGGAAAAGACCGAGTGGCACCGGGTGGTGATCTTCAACAAGAACCTGGCCGATGTGGCGGAGAAATATCTGCGCAAGGGCTCCAAGGTCTATGTCGAGGGCGCAGCTGCAGACCCGCAAATGGACCGACAAGGACGGGCGGAGAAATACTCCACCGAAGTGGTGCTGCAGAATTTCGCGGCGACCATG
>CAWHLV010000106.1:0-76609 GCA_963830095.1 uncultured Alphaproteobacteria bacterium | reverse complement strand
TGGGAGTAAGTAAACGGGAATAGCTACGCAATCACAGTTTTGCGTAGTTTCTCGCACTCGTGATTAAATCGAATCATCGTCGACCACTATGGTTCCGATGTTTCTTTCTTCTATCTCACCTTCTCATTGCATCTCCCATCTCGCTGAAGTGTCTTTCGAAGTGCCTTTGACGGCGCCATCTGAGCACCTTTAGCGCGAAAGAAAAGCCTATTTTCATGGGCGGTGTGGTCTAGCGAGCAAATACAAGAGGGCGGCTACTCCAACGTAGTGGAGCGTACTTCGGGCGGTTGCGCGGCAGATTTTGATTGATAAAAGTATCTTGGCTGTGCCGCCGACGAAGGCCGAAGGGGGTCTATCGGACGACCTTTCCACCATTTTCGCGTCTGTTGGCGCACAAATAGGCGGGGCGTCCTCCTCACGACAAGGGATGGTTCCAGTTATAGCCGGTCATCATCGCCGCGGACGCTCTGGACGGATTACTGAATTTTCCTCCCGAGAAGGATGAGATCGTGTGGCCGGTCCTTTACACGGTAGCTCGTCAAATTTCCGTGGCCGTCAGGCTCGGTCACGATCTGCCAGCCGTCTATCTCCACGCGTTGGACTACATTTCGTTCCTGGGCCCAGCCAATCTGGAAACCAAGATCGTTCAGTCCGCCCTGCAACCCCGTTGCAGTCGGATAATTGAAGTCGACGCATTTCTCAGTGATCTTGACGGTCGGTGGAGGCAGACTTTCGCCGGTCGCAATGTCGGACGTACCCGCAATGCGCAGCCCTGCAAGTAAATCTGCACGCAAAGTGTCAGAAAGCGGAACTGAAGGCCGCCGTCCTTGCGATCGGGGTTGCTTGTAAAGTGATGAATGCACTGTTTTACGACCGTGCGAATGCGATCAGTGGGTCGAGATTGTGGCCATCAGCCGCCTGTAAGGCTTCTATGTAGGCCGCTCGCCCGCCGCCGGCAGTCTGAAGATCGGCCCGCCCCCAGGTAAAGCGAGGTTGACCGAGTCGGACGGCGAGGAGATCGCCCATCAAGCGCGACCAGCGACCGTTGCCGTTGGGAAATGGATGGACGACCACCAGCGCATGATGGAAGCGCACGCCGAGCTCGTCAGGCGGAAAAGTTCTATTGGGAATCCAATATTCAAAATCCTGCAGTACACCGATAAGCCGAACCTGAATTTCATGGGGGAGCACACCCAAGTTCTTTTCGGTAGTTCGGTAACTTCCCGCCCAATTCCAGACCCTGCCATACATGCGCTTGTGCAAGGTCTTGGCAAAGGTCTCGCTCGTCAGTGGACGTTGGCGGTCGAATGCCCAAACATCGGCTTCCAGGATGTTTTGCTGCTCAAGCTGATTTAGCTCCCGCCGCAGCGAGATATGTGCCGGGATCAGGCCTTCGCGTTCTTCTTGGGAGAGGGGAGTCGCGCCGTCGTCGGGCTGATCATGCAGCCCGCTCATGCCTCATCCCACAGCCGGGCGGGCCGCTCAATATATGCCTCGGCCAACTGGCGGAGGTCAGTTTGGCGCTGCCGTTTATCCGTCACTTCCTGAGCTTCAAGGCGCATGGTCTGCTCGACGCTTGCCAGCTTCTGTTCGGCGAGCTTGTAGGCGCGGTCCCTTATGGTGTCGGCTAGGGGGCGCTCGGGCACGAACGCATAGATGACGCGGCAGCCCAGAGCCTGAGCGGCTCGCTCCAGGCTACTTAGGGTGATACTGCCCTGGATCTCGGCTTTCTCCAGCTCGTTGATGCGTGGCTGGCTCACATTCATGCGCTTGGCCATTTGGCCGGTACGCATGCCCAGGGCCGTCCTGATGGCCCGAATTCAGCCGCGCTGGGGCCGCTCGGCGAGCGGCAGCGACGACTTCAACTCGGCAAAACGCTGATCCAATTGCTCATAGGGCTGCATCATGTAAGAAGATATATCTTATAGATAGCGCAACAGTCAAGAAGATATATCTTCTAGAGATATGATACTTTTATAAGGAATATCTGATTACTAGAGCAGCGGGGCCGTTCAAAACCTTGACAATTCTGGCATTATTATATTTATATCAATGCTCGAAAGAGGTTTGCCAATGCTGGCTTTTAAACTGCGCGCAGTTGGGACATCGACTGGACTGCTGCTTCCAAAAGAAGCGTTGGCGCGGCTGCGCGTCGGGCAGGGCGATACGGTTTACGCCGTGGAAACGCCGAACGGCTACGAGCTTACAGCGCTCAATCCAGAGATTAAACAGCAGGTCGAGGCTGGCGA
This sequence comes from uncultured Alphaproteobacteria bacterium, assembly GCA_963830095.1. Taxonomy (GTDB): domain Bacteria; phylum Pseudomonadota; class Alphaproteobacteria; order Micropepsales; family Micropepsaceae; genus Rhizomicrobium. The sequence continues at coordinate 74,360 of CAWHLV010000106.1, read as the reverse complement.
GGCCTTTATGGACCGGTACAAAGACGTTTTTGCGGCGCTGGCAAAATGAAATCCCCTATTTGGGTGGAGCGCGAGCGATCCTGCTTCTGCATTCCACGAGCCTCGCACGTTTCGGCGGCGGGGAAGGATTGCGGATGAGGGCTTGTTGTCCTCGGCTCTGGCCCGGCCTCAAGACCAATTTCACTATGGCCGCGCACAGGGTCTTGCTGATTTGGCGGCGGCCTATGCCTTTGGTCTGGTGAAGAACCACCCCTTTGTCGACGGCAACAAGCGAGCTGGTTTTCTGGCTTGCGGCATCATTCTCGAGCTCAACGGTAAATCGCTCGCAGCACCGGCAGACGAGACGATCGCGGCGGTGATGGCGTTGGCGACTGGCAAATTTGATGAGCCGGAATTTCGCGGTCTGGCTTCGCAAGCATATTTCTTGAGCGCATACGTCCGTGGGACAATCCAATGTCCCATATGCTGACTCTGGCCGAGACTAACTTCACTTTTTTCTTTCCCGATACGGCCTGGGTGGATTTTGCACTTCCATTCGGCGAGTGCGATGCTTCGCGAGCCACTCTTGCACTTCGTTGAGGTCCCAAACGACGCATCGCGGGCCTAATGCGAAACGTTTCGGAAATTCACCGCGCCGCTCCATCTCAAAGATGGTGCTGTCTGCCAAGGGTACCATCTTTCGCAGTTCCATGCGTCTGATAGCTCGCATGATTTTATTTTGATCTGCCTGAACCGTATAAGTTCTCATGTCGATCACCGCAAAAATTGATGCCTACCAACGATACTGGAAGTAACTTGCGGTAATGTATCGCCTGTTTGGCACGCTTTTCACGACCGTCGGCGACCGCTGGGCCTGTTTTTCGGAGACGAAATAGTTGACAAATATGCGTCAAAATGGGCAATTAATTGCCCATTCTGACGCAGAACTATGGACTCTCCATGCAGCCTCGCCAGCACAAGACCGCCAGCTTCCTGTCGGCTCACCCGGTCTTCACCAGGGCCGAGTTTGCGGCGGCCTTCGGCCATCCGGCGAGCGCAGCCAATGTCACCAGTCTGCTCCGGCACCATCTGCGCGCCGGCAACATCAAGCGTGTCAGTCGCGAGGTGTTCGCCGCCGTACCGGCCCATCTGGCGGCGGAGCGGATGGTGATCGACCGCTTCGCCGCGGCGAGCAAGCTACGCTCCGACGGCGTGCTCGGGTTTCACTCCGCGCTTGAGCTGCATGGCATAGCCTATTCCGAGTTCAACGAGGTCCAGCTCATCAGCGCCGGACGGACAGAACTGGTGGACCTGCCCTTCGGCGCCTGCCGCTTCGTCACCCCGCCGAAGGCGTTGGTGACGGCCGGCAAGGCTGACTACCTGACCATGACCATGGATCGGCAGGGGGTGGCGGTCCGTGTGACGGCGGTCGAACGCACCGTCGTCGACATCCTGCACCGCCCGGAACTCGCGGGCGGCGCCGAGGAAGTCCTCAAATCGCTGGATCTGGTGCGCTATCTCGACCCGGCGAAGGTCGCCGACTATGTCGAGCTTTTGGACAACCGGTCGATCGCCTCCGTTTCCGGCTGGTGGCTCGAAAAGCGGCGCAGCGCGCTTGGCATCACCGATGACGTTCTGGCACGCCTGCGAGCACGGCTCCCCCGCTCGAAGCATTATGCGTTGGGCGCCGAACCCGGTCGTGCTGTGCTTGTTGAGCCGTGGCGCGTGCTTCTGCCGCCGCAGGCTGTCGACGCCGCTTTTGAGGGCGTCTGATGGTCGCTTCGCGAGAAACGCTTCAGGACCTAGCGGCCGAGCGGCAGCTTCAACCTGCGACGCTGGAGCGCGTGATCCGGCTGATCGACATACTCGACGCGTTCGGCGCCGACACGCTGATCGGGCCGCGGATCGCCTTGAAGGGTGGTACGGCGCTCAACGTTTTCCATTCCGATCTGGATCGCCTCTCGGTCGATATCGACGTCAACTATGTCGGCGCAATCGAGAAGGAGCGGATGGATGCGGACCGCCCAAGCCTGGAGGACCGGATCGCGCGGCTGATGGAATTGAAAGGCTATGCCGCGCGGCGCGAGCCGTCGGAACTTGCGGGGGGCAAATGGATCTATCGCTATGCCTCCGCGCTCGGCGGCGCGGGAACCATCGAGATCGACATCAACTATCTCTACCGCGGTCCCCTTTACGGCGTGGATCGCATGCCGTCGGCAGCAATCGGATCGTACCGAGCCATGAACGTGCCGGTTCTCGACATCCACGAGATCGTCGCCGGTAAGATGGTCGCGCTGGTCACGCGGCGCGCCGCACGCGATCTGTTCGATGCGCACCGGATCATCGCCATGCCGTCTCTCGACTGGGCGAAGATCAAGGTGGCCACCCTGATGATCGGCGCGAGCGCCAAGAGCTTCGACTGGCGGACAGCATCGCCGGAAGCGATCGGGTGCCAGGTCGGCGACATCACCGGGAAGCTGAACATGTGCCTGCATGATCGGTATTTCGATGCCTTCGGCGGCCCGGCATCCTGGATCGAAAGCGTCACGGCCGAATGCCGGGAGAAGCTTGCACCGCTGTTTCAGTTCACGGTAGGCGAGAGAGCGTTTCTGGATGGCGTGCTTGAGCGAGGCGAGATCGATGCGTCCCCTATGGGCGTTCCGGAATTCGTGCGCGCCGCGATAGAAGCCTGTCCGGCGTTGCGATGGAAGGTGCAGAACGTCAAGGCTTGGAAATCCGGGGACAAGTCGCTGGTGCCACGTGTGAGACGAGGACGGCGACCACCTGGAGAGCCTAATCCATGAAGACCGCAGTTCGGCCCTCGTGAGAGCCTGATATGCCGATCATCGATTTCGTGGACATTGGTCACTTGGCGTTGCTGCGAAATGGACGTAGCGCCAGCGCGGGGGACATAGGATGCGGATGAATGTCTCGCGGGAAATTTTTTCTGAACGGAATCTATTTCGATGAGATCAAAGCGCCGAAACCAGAATTCCACGGCCAAGCCGAACAAGGAACCCAAGCTCTCGCGCACCCATGCGCCCGCCGATCTTTCGCCGGTGGAGTGGCAACGCGGCTTGCGCCGCCAGTTCGGCCGCGAGCAGGCATTCGGGCTTGAAAATCTCGGCAGCGAACCGTTCTTCTCCGAGTTCCGAGTCAGCAATCCCGTTTCGAAATCCAGCTACCGCGTGGCGATTCGGGGCCTGGGGCCGGGCGGCAATTTCTGTTCCTGCCCCGATTACGCCACCAGCGAACTGGGCACCTGCAAGCACATCGAATTCACGCTCGCCCGGCTGGAGAAAAAGCGCGGCGCCAAGACGGCGTTTGCGCGCGGCTACCAGCCGGCGTTTTCCGAGCTGTATCTGCGCAATGACGGCAAGCGCAGCGTGCATTTTCGCGCCGGAACGGATTGCCCGCCGGCGCTGAGGGAGGCCGCCGCCGGTTTGTTCGACGCCGAGCACAACGGGATGCTGCCGGAGGAGCGCTTTGGCGAGCTCGAGCATTTCATGGCCATGGCGTCGAAGTCCGGTCACGAATTGCGCGCCTACGACGACGCGCTCGATTTCATCGCGGGACGGCGGGATGCGGAACGGCGGGCGGCAAAGCTCGCGCAGCTGTTCCCGCGCGGCGCCGCCGATCCCAAGCTGCTGGCGCTTCTGAAGGCGCCGCTCTATCCCTATCAGGCCGAGGGCGCGCTGTTCGCGGTGCGGGCCGGCCGGGCCCTGATCGGCGACGACATGGGGCTGGGCAAGACCATCCAGGCGATCGCCGCGACGGAAATTCTGGCGCGGCATTTCGGCGTCTCGAAAGTGCTGGTGATCTGCCCGACCTCGCTCAAATACCAGTGGCAAAGCGAGATCACGCGTTTCTCGGGCCGACAGGGCGAAGACGCGGCGCGCGTCATCAACGGCGGCCGGGCGCAGCGGCAGAAGGACTACGCCCTGGACGATTTCTGCAAGATCACGAACTACGAGAAGCTCAAGCCCGATCTCGACCTGATCGCCGCCTGGGCGCCCGAACTGGTGATCGTCGACGAGGCGCAACGGGTGAAAAACTGGAACACCATCGCGGCGCGCGCCCTGAAACGCATCGATAGCCCCTACGCGATCGTGCTGACCGGGACGCCGCTGGAAAACAAGCTGGAAGAACTGATCTCCATCGTCCAGTTCGTCGATCAGCACCGGCTGGGGCCGACCTGGAAGCTGCTGCACGAGCATCAGGTCAAGGACGAAGCCGGGCCGCGTCACCGGCTATACCGGGCTGGAGAAGATCGGCCAGACGCTGGCGCCGATCATGATCCGCCGGCGCAAATCCGAGGTGCTGCGGCAACTGCCCAGCCGGACCGACCAGAACCTGCTGGTGCCGATGACCGAGATGCAGATGCGTCTATCACCAGGAAAACGCCGACGTGGTGGCGAAAATCGTCCAGCGCTGGCGCAAGACCAGGTTCCTGTCGGATAAGGATCAGCGGCGGCTGACCTGCGCCCTGCAGAACATGCGCATGTCGTGCAACAGCACCTATCTGCTCGACCAGGAAACCGATCATGGCGTCAAGGCCGACGAATTGGCGGCGCTGTTCGACGATTTGTTCGCCGAGCCCGAGGCCAAGGCGGTGGTGTTTTCGCAATGGACGCGGACCCACGACATCGTCATCCGCCGCCTCGAAGCGCGTGGGCTGCGGCTATGTCAGCTTCCACGGCGGCGTGCCGTCGGACAAGCGGCCGGCGCTGGTCGAGCGGTTTCGCGACGACCCCGCCTGCCGCGTGTTCCTGTCGACCGATGCCGGCAGCACGGGCCTCAATCTGCAGCATGCTTCGACCCTGGTGAACATGGACCTGCCGTGGAACCCGGCGATCCTCGAACAGCGCATCGCGCGCATTCATCGCATGGGCCAGAAACGGCCGGTGCAGGTCATCAATTTCGTGGCGAAGGGCACCATCGAGGAGGGCATGCTTTCGGTGCTGGCGTTCAAGCGCTCCCTGTCGGCGGGAATTCTCGACGGCGGCAGCGGCGAGATTTCGCTCGGCGGCTCGCGGCTCAACCGCTTCATGAAGGATGTGGAAAACGTCACCGGCCGTATGGGCGAGGGCGAGGCCGTGACGCCGGCCGAGGAAGTGGGGAATATCGTCACGGCCGATGACGCCGGATCCGCGGAAGATACAAATGCGGATGCGAACGATCGGCGCCGGCGAGACGGCGATGCGCAAGCCGATGGGGCCGGCGCGCCGCCGCGCGATGCAGGTCCGATCCGTGGCAAGCCCTGGCGCAGGTCGGCGCGCAGTTCGTTGCCGCTCTGGCGGCCGCCAACGATCCCAGCGCTCCGGCGCATCCATGGATCGAGCGCGATCCGGCGACCGGCGCGCAAAACCTCAAAATGCCGCTGCCGCCGCCGGAAACCGCGAGACAACTTGCCGATGCGCTTTCCGCGCTCGCGGACAGCTTGCGGGGCAAGATGGCGTGATCGGCGGCAGCAATTGAATGATGATTGGCACAGTCGCCGGATCGGTGACCACTCTCCGACTGCGCGGTCGGGGCAGAGGCGTTGACGGTCTTTTTGGAGCTTGTTGGTCTCGATCGGCTGGCCGCTATCAGAAGAAAATTCGACCGATCGCTGCCGATAGTCGCGGGAACCGAGCAAATCGCGGATCATCGAAATTCCCCTTTGAAATCAGGAGCGCAAATTTCTGACGGGAATCCGGCTGAGACGGTTCCTCGCCGGGGCGCCGGAAAATTTGCTCCGCTAGATCTGTGCGTTATGATCGCTCAAAGCAATCGAGTGGGCGTTAGCCCCGCGGAGCGCGCCAAATGGCGCGCTGACGCATTTCAGATTCCAGTGGATCAATGCGAGGGGCGAACGCCCGAGGCCTGTGGCCGAGGGTAGCGCAGTGGTGAAAACTTGGCTCAAGGTTCTAAATGGTGAGGCGGACGCCCGAGGCCTATGGCCGAGGGCAGATAGAGGGATTTCCTGACATGGCTGACCTCATCTTCGGAATGAACCTGTCCCTGGACGGCTATGTCGACCATCAGGCATTCGCGCCGGTGCCCTGCTTTTTCGTCACTGGATCGAAGTCGTCCGTAGTTCGACCGGCAGTGTCTATGGCCGCCGCATGTACGAGGTCATGCGCTACTGGGACGAAGACCATCCGGAGTGGAGCGCGGATCATCACGACTTCGCGCGCGCCTGGCGCAACATGCCAAAATGGGTGGTGTCGCGCATGCTGAAATCTGTTGGCCCCAATGCCACGCTGGTCGCGGGTGACGTCGAGGCTGTGGTACGTGGCCTGAAGGATCGCCTCAGTGGCCGGATATCGGTTTCCGGGCCCGAGCTGGCGCACAGCCTGGCCGGTCTTATCGATGAATATCGGCTCTACATGCGACCCGTTGTGCTTGGTCGGGGCACGCCATTCTTCGCCGGCCCCGGCCACCGCTGCGGCTTGTGGCCAGCGACCGGATCGGCGAGGACGCGATCCGGTTGACCTACGTTCCCGCCCAGCAGACAAATGGAAAAATTTCGCAGCCGGTGTCGTAAGGCCCGCTTGCCGTTCGTCCTCTGGATGCAACAAACCCGGAGTTCCCCATGCGTCGCACCATTACCGCCTTTGCGCAGTCGCCCGATCGCGGCAGGGGGCTGGCGCGCGACATGCAGGTTCGCTGGGCGCTGGAAGAAGTTGGCCAGCCTTACGATGTGCGCCTTGTTTCATTTACCGACATGAAAGAGCCGGCGCATCGCGCACGGCACCCCTTCGGGCAAATTCCGACCTATGAAGAAGGTGATCTCACCCTGTTCGAGTTGGGCGCCATTGTGTTCCATATCGCCGAAACCCATGGCGGCCTGCTGCCAACGGATGCGAACGCCCGCGCCCGCGCCATCACCTGGATGTTTGCCGCGCTCAGCACCGTCGAGCCGGTGATCCTGGAACTGGCCACCATCAGGCTTCTTGAGCGCGACAAGCCCTGGAGCCAGGAGCGTCTTCCTCTGGTCCAGGATCGCGTCCGCGGCCAGTTGCGGCAACTCTCCGCCCGCTTGGGCGATGCCGACTGGCTCGATGGCGGATTTAGCGCCAGCGACCTGATGATGATCGGTGTGCTGCGCCGGTTAGGCAGTTCGGGCTTGCTGAACGAATTTCCGAACCTCGCGGCCTATGTCGCCCGCGGCGAAGCCCGTCCCGCCTTCAAACGCGCCTTCGACGCCCAGTTGGCGGTTTTCACCGCCGCATCCCGCGAGGCATAGGTTTCTAAAGTTGGTCGTGCGCCGGTAACGGGGCACCGGTTGATTTGGTCCAGCGGATCACATCAACTGGCGCCGTCATGCAACAATCCATCGCGCACATCGTACTCATCGTTCGCGACTATGACGAGGCGATAGCCTTTTTTGTCGGCAAGCTGGGATTCCGCTTGCGGGAAGACTGGCCCCAGGAAGGCAAGAGATGGGTGCTGGTCGCCCCGCCGGGTGCATCGCACGGCGCGTGCGCGATCCTGCTGGCGCGCGCCGCGACACCTGAGCAGGAAGCCCTGATCGGCAACCAGGCCGGCGGGCGGGTCTTCCTGTTTCTGCAGACCGACGATTTTTGGCGCGACTATCGGGCGATGGTGGATAAAGGCATCGTGTTTGTGCGCGAACCTGCGGTGGCCGACTACGGCACGGTCGCGGTATTTGCCGATCTCTATGGCAATCGCTGGGACCTGATTGCAGCCGCGCGCGGGTGCTGTGTGACACGGGAAGGCCACGCCATCTCCCGCGCCTCCATGGTCATTGCGGCCGTCTCGACCGTGGTCGAATGGTACGATTTCACGCTCTATCTCTATCTCGCCACCGTGCTGTCGCGGGTGTTCTTCGGCGGCGCGCAAGGTTCGCTGATCGTCACCCTGGCCGGCTTCGCGCTGGCCTATCTGCTGCGGCCGCTGGGGGCGATCGCCTTTGGCCAGATCGGCGACCGCTTTGGCCGCCGCCGCATGATGCTGTCGTCCATGGCGATGGTGACCATCGCCATGCTGGCCACCGGCCTGCTGCCCACCTATGCTGCGATCGGGCCTGCCGCCGGATGGCTGCTGTTGTTGATGCGCTGTGTGATCGGCTTCTCGGTGGGCGGCGAATATACCGGCGTGGTCGCTTATCTGCTGGAAGGCGCGCATGTCCACCGGCGCGGTCTGATCACCTCATCAGCCTCGGCGGCCAGCGAGGTTGGTGGCCTGCTGGCGGTTGGCCTTTCCGCCCTGACCGTGCATTTTCTTCAGCCCGCCGCACTGGATGATTGGGGCTGGCGCATTCCCTTCCTGGCGGGTGCCGTGCTGGCGGCCGGGGTGTGGTTTGCGCGCGCACATATGCATGAGTCGCCGGATTTCGAGCGCCAGCGCGCCATGGGCACCAGGCCGGACCGGCCCTTGCGTTACACGCTCGCCAATCATGCCAAAGGGGTTTGGCGTTCCTTCGCCATCTCGGCGCTGGGCTCCATCACCTATTATGTGGGCATCACCTATGTTCCGGCCTTCCTCACTTCTGCTGGCGCGCTGTCGGAAAGCACGTCGCTGTGGTTGTCGGTGCTGCCCGCGCTGGTTGTCATCCTGGTGACGCCGCTGGCCGGCCTGATGACCGACCGCTGGGGCAGGAAGCCCGTGCTGCTGGTGCTCTGCCTTGCCAGCGCCGTGTTGCCGGTCACCATGTTCTCGCTGATGGCCAGCGGGTCGGGTGCGCGCGCGCTGCTGGGCGCCGTCCTCCTCGCTGCTGTCGCCGGCGGGGTCAGTGCGGTGGGCGCGGTGGCGACGGCGGAGCAGTTTCCCGGCGAAGGCCGCCTCAGCGGTCTGGCGCTGGGCACCACCACGGCCACGGCGATCTTTGGCGGGCTGACGCCCTGGCTGGCGCAGCTGCTGGTGGAACGCACCGGCTGGCCGGTGATGCCGGGGGTGATGATCGCGGTGGTGGGGATCTGTGTGCTGCCGGTGTTTCTGGCTGCGCCCGAAACGCGTCCGGGCTAGACAGTCGCGCGCATTTCCGTTTGGATTTCGGACCATGTCCGACAAACCCATTGCCGAACGTCTGCAGGTCAAGGGCGAGCGCCGCCTGGCGGTGATCGGCGCCACGCCTGCGCTGGACAGACTGGTCGGCGCGAAGAAGGCGCGCGCTGGGGCCAGCGAGGCTGATGTCGTGCTCCTGTTTGTGCCCGACCGCGCCGCATTCGACGCCAAAGTGCCGGATGTACTGAAGACGATGGCGAAGACGGCGATCCTGTGGGTGGCCTATCCCAAGCTGACCTCAAAGCTGGCGGGAGATCTCAGCCGCGACGTGATCCACAAGCGCGCGCCCAAATATGGGCTGGACACGGTCAGCCAGATCGCGATTGACGAGGACTGGTCGGCGCTCAGATTGAAAAGAATCGGATAGTCTCCCGCCATGTGCGGAAAGTTTGCGGCCAAGGCGTCCTGGAGCGAGATCGTTGATTTCGTTTACGCCGCCCCACCGCGTGAGAGTGGCGACAACGATCGCACGCTGACCTTCCGCGTTATGGGCGCCGTGCCACTGATCGTCTTTGATCCCGTGGCAGACAAGCGCCGTGTCGTGCCGATGCGCTGGGGCTTTCCGCATCCCCAGGACTGGAAGCGGCCGCAACCCATCCATGCCCGTGCCGAAACCATCGACACCACCCGCGCCTTTGCCGACGCTTTCCGCGACGGCCAGCGTGGCATCGTGATTGTCGAGACCTTCAACGAGGCGCCGGACGGCGGTGCCCAGCATGTCGTCCGGCCTGCGGGCGCTATCGGCATCGCCTTTGTCTGGCGGCGGTTCGAGATAGCCGGGCAGCAGCCGATGTTTGCCTGTGTGATGGTGACGGTTGCCGCCAATAGCCTGCTGTCCGGGCTGCCCACCGACCGCATGCCCGCGATCCTGTCGCCGGACGACTGGGCGATCTGGCTGGGCGAGGGGCCCGCCAGCCTAGAACGGGTGAAAGCCTGCCTGAAAACCGTGGACGATGTGCGCTGGACCATGACCCCGGAAGAACGCGCGAAATCCGCGCGCCGCGGCAAACCCACGGTTTCCGATCCCGCCGGCCTGTTCTGAATTGACTCCGCGGGGCGGTATTGCTTCGCTGTTTCATGCACTCGCTGCTGTGGTCCATTCCTGCCCGCGTGCCGGTCAAGCTGTTCTTCGCCATCCGGCCGGACAGGGATACCGGCGCGGCAATCCAAACACTGGCAACCAGGCTCAAGACCGCACACCGGTTGCGCGGATGTGCCGTTGCGCGCGAGCGCCTGCACAACACGCTGGCAGCGGTTCACGACACCGGCACGATCAGCGAGAATATCGCCCGCGCCAAAGCAGTCGGCGACCGGCTGGGACGCCGCAGCTTCTCGGTGCGGTTCGACTGGACGGTCAGCTTCAAAGGTGGCGATCACGGTTGTCCGTTCGTCCTGCGGGGAGACGAAGGGCTTCGACCTTTGCAGGAATTCCGCGAGCATTTGCGGACACAGATGTTGCGTGCAGGATTTGGTGTGGAACCCAGCTTCACGCCCCATGTGACCTTGCTATGGGCCGACCGCTGTGTCGCGGAATACCCGATTGCGCCCATTACCTGGACGGTGCGCGAATTCGTGCTGACGGCCAGCCTGCAAGGCCAGTCCCGTCACATCGATGTTGCACATTGGTCCCTGAACTGAACGGAGCATCGCCATGACTGCCAACAGCGAAACCATCACCGTCACCGAAACCGGCCTGGGCAAATACCAGGTCGAGGCGCGGGTCGGCGCGGCCGCCTTCCTGATCGACGAGCCGGTGTCGGCCGGCGGTTTGGGCTCCGGCCCCAATCCCTATGACCTGCTGGGCGCGGCGTTGGGCGCCTGCACCACCATGACCATCCGGCTTTATGCCAATCACAAGGGCTGGGCGCTCAAGCGCGTCGAGACCGCGGTGCGCCACAGCCGCGCCGGCCTCAACGCCAAGGACCGTTTCGAGCTCGATATCGCGCTGGACGGCGAGCTCAGTGCGCAGCAGCGGGCGCGCATGTTGGAGATTGCCGAACGCTGCCCGGTGCATCTGACCTTGGCGCGCGGGTCGGAAGTTGCGGCCCGGTTGATGGATGTGGGCGAGGCGAAAGCGATCAAGCCGCTGGATGGGCCCGCACACATGGAATGCATGCGGGAAGCCTGCGCCGACTAACGCGTGAGCGCGCCCGTCGCCAGAAAGGCGATATGGCTCTTGTAGCGGGCGCTGTCCCAGCCGCGCCCCACCACCAGCTCCTTCCACACCGACAGCGACAGCAGGGTGGATAAGAGATCGGCCGCCGCCGCCGGCGACAGGTGAGCGGCCAGCGCCCCTTCATCCCGGAAGCGGCCGGCCAGGGCGCGGCAGTCCGCATCAAGACCGGCATCGGCCGCGTCGCCGCCCAAGGCGTGCATCACGGGCCAGCGGCGGGGATGGATCTGCGCCAGCCGGCCGGCCAGGGCGGTGAGCGCGGCGCGGGCGCTGGGGGCGTCGTCGATTGCGGCCGCGCCCCATTCCGCCTCGAGCTGGGCAAGCAGCGCACCCAGAAGACCCGCGCGGTCGGGGAAATGGAGATAGACCGCCTGGCGCGACAGACCCGCCGCCCCCGCCACATCGGCCATGCTGAAATCCACGCCCTTTTCCGCGCAGGAAAGGGCCGCATCGAGGATTTTTTGGCGACTTGACATTATGTAAAGATATCAGAGGTCTCAATATTTACATAGTGTAAAGTTCATCCGGTTTCACAGTCGGATGCCCGAAATTTGGGCAACTGTGATGACACTGTCGTTCGGCGGGCATAGCCTTTCCCAAATCAAAAAGGGGAGGGGTTTTTGACCCGCAAGCTGGTTGCAGAATTCATCGGGACAGCCTGGCTGGTGCTGGGCGGATGCGGTGCGGCGGTGCTGGCCGCCGCCTTCCCGCAGCTGGGCATCGGCTTTGCCGGCGTGGCGTTGGCCTTCGGGCTCACCGTCCTGACCATGGCCTATGCCATCGGCCATGTGTCGGGCTGTCACCTCAATCCCGCCGTGTCGGTGGGGCTGTGGGCGGGCGGGCGCTTTCCGCTTTCCGACCTGCCGGGCTATGTGATCGCCCAGGTGCTGGGCGGGATCGCCGGCGCGGGCATCCTGTATCTCATCGCCAGCGGCCATGCCGGGTTTGATGTTCATGCCGGCTTCGCCAGCAATGGCTATGGCGATCATTCGCCGGGCGGCTATGGGCTGACCGCCGCGCTGGCCTGCGAGGTGGCGATGACCTTCGCCTTCCTGTTCGTGATCCTGGGCTCGACCCATGGCCGCGCACCCCAGGGCTTCGCGCCCATCGCCATCGGCCTGTGCCTGACCCTGATCCATCTGATCTCGATCCCGGTCACCAACACCTCCGTCAACCCGGCCCGCTCGACGGCGCCCGCGCTGTTTGCGGGCGGCTGGGCGCTGGACCAGCTCTGGCTGTTCTGGGTGGCGCCCATCGCGGGCGCGTTGATCGCGGGCTTTGTCTATCGCTGGCTGTCGCCCAACGATCCCGCGCCGGCGGATGTGGCGGGACGCTGATCACGCCGCGTCGTGAAAGATGAGACCCAGCACATGGCGCCGGCCGGTGAGGAGCCGGCTGACGCCATGGCGCATCTTGACCTGATAGTCGCCGCGTGAACCTTTCACCGGCCGGCTGTTGACGGCGAAGACCACGCCATCGCCCTTGCCCAGCGGTACCACCATCACCCGTGATTGCATGCGCGGCCGCTGTTCGGTCAGTACGAACTCCCCGCCGGTGAAATCCGCGTCCGGCTGGGCCAGCAGCACGGCGACCTGCAACGGAAAAACCTCGTCGCCGTAAATATCCTGGTGCAGGCAATTGTAGTCGCCCGGCCCGTAACGCAGCAGCAGCGGCGTGGGCCGCGCCTGTCCGTGGGCATGGCAATGTTCGAGATAGCTCGCATGATCATCCGGAAAGCGCGACGTGTGGCCCAGGCGCTGCTGCCAGCCATTGGCGATCCCAGCCAGAGGTGGATAAAGCGCGGTGCGCAGCGTTTCGATTGTATCCGGCAGCGGATAGGCGAAATAACGATACTCGCCTTTGCCGAACCCGTGGCGCGCCATCACCACCCGGCTGCGAAAAGCCCCGTCGCGGTCATAAAGCCCGGCGATCCGGTCACTGCCGGCATCATTCAGCAGGCCGGGCAGAATCGCCCAGCCTTGTTCGTCCAGCTCTGTCGCGATGCGTTGCCAATTCTGTTCCATGCGCGCCAGACTAGCGGCTTTCGCAGCGGCCCCGCCTCCCATATTCTGCGTCCAAATTTGGGGTACGACATGACGACGATCTATGGCATCAAAAACTGCGACACGATGAAGAAGGCGCGCACCTGGCTGGAAGGCCACAAGGTCGCCTATCAGTTTCACGACTATAAAGCGCAAGGTATCGACAAGCCGACCCTGGAAGGCTGGGTCGAGAAAGCGGGCTGGGAGGTGCTGCTGAACCGCGCCGGCACCACCTTCAAGAAACTGTCCGATGCCGACAAGGAAGGGCTGACCGAGAAGAAGGCCATCGCGTTGATGCTGACCCAGCCGTCCATGATCAAGCGCCCGGTGCTGGAGGCCAAGGGCAAGCTCACGATCGGCTTCAGGCCCGAGGACTACAAGAAGCTGTTCGGCTAGGCGGGCGCTTCCTCGGCTGTGGCTTTGGCCATTGGCCGGTACATCATGATGATCAAGAACGCGCCCATGCCCAGCCCCCAGGAACACAGATAAAGCCAGCTATAGGTCGCGAAGCGATCATAGATCAGTCCACCGATCACCGGCCCGGTCGCCATGCCCAGGCTGCCGGCCATGGCGGTGCCGCCGATCACCGTGCCCATCATGCGCAGCGGGAAGTTCTCGCGGATCAGCACCGAATAAAGCGGCATGATTCCGCCATAGATGAAGCCGAACACCACGGCGGCGGCATAGAAGCCGGACAGGTCGCGGGCGAAGAAATAGCCCAGCGCGCCGAACGCCTGCATCAGAAGTCCCGTCACCAGCACGCGCTTGGCGCCGAAACGGTCGCCCATCAGGCCAAAGGCGATGCGCCCGAACATGCCGCTCAGACCTTCGACGCTGTAGATGGTGGTTGCGGCAATGATGGGGATGCCGCAGGTCACCGCATAGCTGACGGTGTGGAAGATCGGGCCGGAATGGGTGGCGCAGCAGAAGAAATTGGTCGCCACCAGCACAATGAACTGGGGCGAGCGCAGCGCCTGGCCCAGTGACAGGCCGCCTTGCGGTTCTTCAACCGCCGCGGCCCGGTTTTCCAGCGCCGGCGGCGTGCGCACCAGAAACGACAGCGGGATCATGGTGACCGCGACAAAGCTTGAAATCACCAGCATCGAGGTGCGCCAGTCATGATAGGAGATCAGCCAGGCCGCGAACGGCGCCATGGTCATGGGCGCCATGCCCATGCCGGCAGAAACCAGCGACACCGCAAGACTGCGGTGGGTGTCGAACCAGCCGGTGACGGCCGCCATCATCGGCGCGAAGATCGCGGCACAGGACGCGCCCACCACCAGACCGAAGAAAAGCTGGAAGGCGAGCAGCGAGGTGGTGAAACTGGCCAGCGCCATACCTGTGGCCAGCGTCACTGAACCGGTCAGCACCACCAGGCGCGGGCCGATCCGGTCCGACAGATTGCCCCAGGCCATGCTGGCGAACGCCATCGCCAGAAAGCCGATGGTCATGGCGCCCGATATGCCGGTGATCGACCATCCGGTGTCGCGGGCGATCGGGCGCAGGAAAACCGGCAGCGAGAACATCGCCCCGACGGCGATACAGCCCAGCAGACCGCCGGCCGCGACAATCACCCAGCGATAGCGGGCGTTGCTCATGACGCGGCCGCGTCCTTCAGCGCCTGGATGTCGATCTTGGTCATCTTCATGACTGCGGCCATCACCTTGTCAGCCTTCGGCCCGGTCAAGGTCTCGGCCAGGCCGGCATAGCCGATCTGCCAGGAAAGGCCGAACCTGTCCTTGGTCCAGCCGCAGACATTGGGCTTGTCGGTCAGTGCGTCCCACAGCCGGTCGATCTCGGCCTGCTGCGTGCATTCGACATAAAGCGAGAAGGCCTCGCTGAGTTTCTGGTAAGGGCCGCCGTTCAACGCGTTGAAGCGCTGGCCCATCAGTTCGAACGCCACCACCATCACGCTGCCCTTGGGGCCGGGACCGGTATCGCCATAGCGCGAAACATGGGTGATTTTGGAATTGGGAAACAGCGAGACGTAGAAATTTACCGCTTCCTCGGCGCAAGCGTCGAACCACAGAAAGGGAGTGATGCTCTTGATGGTCATGGCCGTTTTCCCTCAGATCGTCTTCGCAAGAGCTTCGAGCTGGTCGGCGCACTGGCCCCAGCCCTGATGGAACCCCATCTGCTCGTGCTGGGCGCGGGCCTCTTCGGTCCAGTGGCGCACGGTGGCGGTGTAGCGGGTCTTGCCCGCTTCCGGCTCGAAGGTGACGATCGCCACCATGAAGGGTGCGCCCTCGCGCGGAACCCAGTCGCCGGTGAAAGCGTCGGTGAAGACGATTTTGCGATTGGGCACGATCTCCAGATAGGTGCCGGGGCAGGGGATCTCCTGGCCCTGCGGGCTTTTCATCACAATGTTGTTGCGGCCGCCCACGCGCAGCTCCACCTCGGCGACCGGGGTGGTGTAGGGCTTGGGCGCGAACCACTGCTTGATCAGATCGGGCGTGGTCCAGCAGCGGAACAGCTTGTCGGCGGGGGCATCCAGAAGACGGGTCAGTGACATTTCATGGGTGGTCATGATTTTCTCCAACAAGTTCAAAGTCTGACCCAAGGACGCCCCGTCCCGGACCGGCCCGACAGCCCGGGGCCGGTTTTATTTTTTACGAGCCCTGTCGGCCTGAGCAATACTCCCTCGTCTTAAAGGGAAGTCAAAGGAACCGGCCATGCTCTACACCGTGCTTTGCTACAACAAGGAAGACGTCGTCTGGTCCTGGAGCAAGGAAGAAGACGATGCCGTGATGGCCAAGCTGTCGGTGGTGCATGAGAGACTGGTGAAGGAAGGCAAACTCGGCCCCTCGCTGCGCCTGTTGCCCACCACCGCCGCCACGACCTTGCGCGGGCCGGGCCTGGTGATCGATGGCCCCTTTGCCGAAACCAAGGAACAGCTGCTGGGTTTCTATGTCATCGACGTGGAAAATCTCGACGCCGCGCTGGGCGTGGCCAAGGATCTGTCCGCCGCCAATCCCACCAGCACCTATGAGGTGCGCCCCATCGCGCTGTATGTGCCGGATGCGCGTCCCAACGCGCCCAAGGAAGCGATCAAAGTCTACTGATGAGTGATTTGGCCTGGATCCATGGGGCGCTGACCGCGGCACGGCCGCAAGCGGTGGGCGCGCTGCTGCGCTATTTCCGCGACATGGACCGGGCGGAGGAAGCGTTTCAGGATGCCTGCCTGCGCGCGCTGAAGAGCTGGCCCGAAAATGGTCCGCCGCGCGATCCCACCGCCTGGCTCATTCTGGTGGGCCGAAATGCGGCGCTGGATGGCGTGCGCAAGCAGAGCCGCACCACCGAGCTGCCGCCCGACGAGCAGATTTCCGATCTGGACGATGCGGAAAGCGAACTGGCGGAGCGGCTGGATGGCTCGCATTACCGCGACGATGTGCTGCGGCTGCTGTTCATCTGTTGCCATCCAGATCTTCAGCCCAGCCAGCAGATCGCGCTGGCCCTGCGCATTGTCTCGGGGTTGAGCGTGGCGCAAATCGCGCGCGCCTTTCTGGTCAGCGAGGCGGCGATGGAGCAGCGCATCACCCGCGCCAAGCAACGTATTGCGAAAGCAGACGTGCCGTTCGAGGCGCCGGGCGCGACCGAGCGCGCCGAGCGGTTGGCCGCCGTCGCGGCGATGATCTATCTGCTGTTCAACGAAGGTTACAGCGCCGGCAATGACGCGAGCCGCACGCCTTTGTGTGACGAGGCCATCCGGCTGGTGCGGCTGCTGCTTCGCCTGTTCCAGACTGAACCGGAGATCATGGGACTGGCGGCGCTGATGTTATTGCAGCAGTCGCGTCTGCCGGCGCGCTTTGATGCAAATGGCGAGGCCATCCTTCTGGACGATCAGGACCGCTCGCGCTGGGATGGCAAGCTGATCCATGAAGGGCTGGCACTGCTGGACAAGGCGATGCGCCACAACCGGCCCGGTCCTTATCAGATCCAGGCGGCGATCGCTGCCATCCATTCCCGCGCGGCATCTGCACACGAAACCGACTGGGCCGGGATCGAAGCACTTTATCTGGTGCTGGAACGGATGCAGCCTTCGCCGGTGATCACCTTGAACCGCGCCGTGGCCGTGGCCAAGCTGCATGGGCCGCAAGCGGGGCTGGAACTGATCGCGCCGCTGGAACAGCCGCTATCGGGCTATTTCCATTTCTTCGGCGCGCGCGGGTCGTTTCTTTTGCAGTTGGGCCGCGACCAGGAAGCCCGGGCCGATTTCGACCGCGCCATTGCTCTTGCCAATACCCCGGCCGAAGCAGCTCATATTCGCTATCATTTGGACCGGCTGATAGCGGTGGCCACAAACGCTTAGAGTGCAACCATGATTTATGTCGGAGTCGGGGGCTGGGTTTACGAGCCTTGGCGGGGGACCTTTTATCCGAAGGGTCTCCCGCAGAAGCGTGAGCTGGAATATGCCAGTCAGTATCTGACCGGTATCGAGGTCAACGGCACCTATTACGGCTCGCAGAAGCCGGAAAGTTTCGGTATGTTGGCGCAAACGCCACAAGAATACTGGACCTATCTCATCCCTAAGTTCAAGGGATGAAGGACCACACATTCACAATCTCAGGCTTGAAGCGTAAGCGCGGCGAGATAGCCGGGCAGCTCTCTTATTCTTGAAGGCCAAGTACGGACTCTCCGGGCCGATCTGGCGGCGGTTGACCATACCCTGTGCCTTCTGGACCCCGCCATTAAGCCCAAGGCCCTGAAGGTTCTGAGGCCGCGCCATCGGTTCAAGTATTTCGAGGCTGGCGAACTGGCCAAGCTGATCTTTGACCGAACTACGCAAGTCAGAGGGCAAGCCGGTACAGGTCCCGCCCATGGTCGAAGCCATCATGGACGCCAAGGGGCTGGACAAGACCCATAACGATGCGGTGCGGGAGATTTCAGCCCGTGTGCTGGCCCAGCTTCACCAGCTTGCCAAGCGCGGCAGGATTCAGCGGATAAAGGCAGGCTGCGTATGGCGGCTTAGCTGGGTCGATGCCTCCAACATGAACCGCCATTGCAACGCCGTTAGTAGCATGATCCCTATTGTCCGGGGATATAAGGTGTTCGCTCAAAATCCCTCGGTCACCGCGATGCCTGAATCGTGCTCACTATAAGGACGCTGCTCAGCCTAATCCGCCCATGAAGCGGCGTACGAGCGTGATCTACCACTAGATCTGGCCGAAATTATTGGTATTACATCTTGGCTGCCCTATTTCGAGGACATCGCTGCCGTGCCTCGCTACCGGAGAATCCCGCCGGCCTATCAAGCATCCCACCTAATCGCGCGACTTTCAATCGCGGTGCCGCTGATAGTAGCCCGCCGAAATCCACTGACGGGCCGCGCTTCAACGCCAATTCCGCAACGCGGCGCACCTGCGCTCCATTGTCCACCCGCCGCGCATCCTCACGCCACGAGGCTTTCCTGAGCGTAGCGAAGCAGAGTATGGGCCGCTGACGTGATGGAAGTGGCCCATTTCGCCACGGCGCAAGCGGCTGAAATAGCTTTCCGCCCAATTCGTGCAAGCGCCATCCTGCGAATAAGCTTCCTTGTGATTGATGCGCTTCATTTCATACTTGGACGCCAGTTCGTTCCAGCCGCTCGCTTCGTCGGCATTGATGACGGTGCCGGGCTGGACGCGGCTCTTGATCCATGACAGCGCCGCGCCCTCAGTCTTGAACACGGCAGGGAGCGAATTGCCATTGCGCTCGCGCACGATGATGACGGACTGGCGCTTGCCGGACTGGTTGGCAACCTTGCGACGGTCCCGACGGCCTTCAATATGGTTGGCAGGCCGGACATAGCCGCCAGCATACATGCCATCCACTTCCGCCACTTTGCCTTCGCCGCCAAGCTTGCGGCCCTTAAATTCTTCCGCCATCGCCTCGCGGACCTTGTGCAGCAAAACCCAGCAAGCCTTGTGAGACATGCCCAGGTCGCGGGACAGCGCCAAGGCGTTCTTGCCCTTCACCTCATTCATAAACACGGCAATGACCGCCAGATAGTTGCGCAGCGAAGCCTTATGGGCGGCAAACAGTGTCCCGCTGGTGACTGTGAAGTCCTTACGGCATTCCTTTTCCTTGCAGCGGAAACGCAGCAGCCCTGAAGGACGGCGAGCGCTGTAAGCGTCCAATGAACCACAGAACGGGCAAACAGCCTCGCCCTCGGTTTCGGACCAGCGGATTTTGCGGAACGCTGTCTCAGCCTCTCCCTCAGTCATGCGGAAGACCTGAGCTAAGCTCAGGGTCCTTGCCGCTTTTGACTGGAGGAAGTGGATGGCCACAGGGATAATCCGTCGTTTCTGACACCTGTCATATACGACGGTATTTGACCTGTCAAACAAAATCCGCCATAAATGACGGGTGACGAATCTGACAGGTGGTCAATGCCAGTAATCGCTAAAACTGAAGAGGAATGGGCCGAAAAGCTCCGGGCCTATCTCAAGGCCGAGATCAAAAGAGCCGATGTCGGCTATGTGGATTTGGCCCGGCGGCTCAAAAAGCACGGCTTCAAGGACGAGACGGAAGACAGCATTACCGCCAAGCTAAAGCGGGGGACCTTTTCAGCAATTTTCTTGCTGGCTTGTCTGGCAGCTCTGGAGGCGGAAGGGGTGAGGCTAGAAGATTTGTAAAGCGGTTAGTAGGGTAGCCGTGGCGACAGCCCAGACTCCTGCTAATGTGACAGCAATTCCGATCCCAGAATTGTCCCATTTCATGGGGACCGTTTGAGAACGCGAAATGCCGTATACCCCACCCTATCGCCGCAAGCCCGAACAATCCAAAGCACCCAAGCATGATTTCTTCGATAAGATCACGCTTGGAGTCGCCATCGTTGGCGTCATTGTCATTGCTATTTCGGCGGGGATTTCCGCTTGGCAAGCTGTAATAGCTACTAGACAGCGAACCGTCATGCAGGCCCAACTCGACGTTACAAAAATTCAGTTGCGGCCCTACGTAGGGATCGAAATGCTCCACTGGAGGCCCTACGTCAGCCCACAGGGGGATCAAGCCCATGACGTGGTTATGGAGTTCAAAAATTATGGGGGCACCCCAGCCTTCTTCGTGTTGCAATGGATGTCCGTAAAAATCACGCCGCCAGCTGTTGCCGCAGACTATGATCTTTCCAAACCAGCTGGCGGGTTCATCACCAAACGGCCTCCCCACTAGGACAATCGGTCCGGGCGGTGTGTTTGATGCTGGCCCCACGCACACCATTTCCGCTGCTGATCAAATTTTCCGTCAGGGCGTCCCGATGTATATTTGGGGCGATGTCCGCTATCAGGACGCCATCGACCCTAAGGCAGTCCACCATTTTCATTATTGCGTGATCGTGCGGACGACCGATTTCAAGCAACTTGACGTTGAGGCTTGGAAGCCAGAGTGCAACTACAGCACTTAACGCCGCCGCAACCATTATGGAAAGCTTCATCGCTCATTCCTTTCAGGATGAGCGGTAGGTCGGCTGAAAATGCCTAAAACCCAGCTTTATGCTTGTGGCACTTGCGCCAACATACCGGAAAGTTTCGGCAAGTGGCGCAGCGAAACACCCGACGGCTTTGTCTTCAGCCTGAAGGGCCCGCGCTTTGCCACCAACCGGCGGGTGCTGGCCCAAGCTGGCGATTCCATTACGCGCTTCTTCGACAGTGGCGTCACCGAACTGAAGGAAAAGCTTGGGCCCATCAACTGGCAGTTCATGGCGACCAAGAAATTCGATGCAGGCGATTTCGCGACTTTCTTGAAACTCCTGCCCCGCAAGGTGGGCGGGCAGGCCATCCGCCATGTGGTCGAGGTTCGCCATGACAGTTTCAAGGACAAGGCCTTTATCGATCTGTGCCGTAGGGAAAATGTCGGCATTGTCTTCGCCGCGGACAGCGAGTTTCCCCTGATTGCCGATGTGACCACCGACTTTGTCTATGCCCGCATCATGGGCACCAGCACCAAAGAGAAGGCGGGCTATCCTGCGGCCCAGCTGAAGACCTGGGCCGAGCGGGCGCGGGATTGGGCGGATGGCAATTCGCCCAAAGCCTCCATGCTGGTGGCGCCGGCCGCGGCCAAAAAGAAACGCGATGTTTTCCTGTTCGTGATCAGCGGCGCCAAGGAAAAGAACCCGGCCGCAGCTCAGGCCATTATCGCCCAGCTTTGAGCGCAATCGCGCCATGCGCGCGCGGGCCATGGACAAGGCCGGCAAGCCTTGTGACCATCCGCCCGCTTTTGGGGGATGCGTGATGCAACTGATCGGAATGCTGGATTCGCCCTATGTGCGGCGCGTGGCGGTGTCGCTCAAGGTTCTGGGCCTGCCGTTCGACCTGGATCAGGTCTCGGTCTTCCGCCATTTCGACAAATTCGCTCGCCTAAACCCGGTGGTGAAGGCGCCCAGCTTTGTCACCGATGACGGCGTGGTGCTGATGGATTTCGGCCTGATCCTGGAACATGTCGCCGAGATCGCGCCCCGCCGGCTGATGCCGGCCGACCGCGCCTCGCACGAACGGGCTTTGCGCCAGATCGGCCTGGCGCTGGCGGCGTGTGAGAAAAGCGTCTCCATCGTTTATGAGTGCAACCAGCGGCCCAAGGAAAAGCAGCATCAGCCCTGGCTGGATCGGGTCAGCGGCCAGCTTTTGGCGGCCTACCGCGCGCTGGAGAAAGAAGTTTCGCCCGACTGGTTCACCGGTGAGGTGTTGATGCAGCCGCAGATCACCTGCGCCGTCGCCTGGCGCTTTACCCAGCATGTGGTCGGCGATCTGGTGCCGGCGGCGGATTTCCCGACCCTGGCGGTCCTGTCGGCGCGGGCCGAGCAGCTTGCGCCCTTCCGCGAAACCCACTTTGGCTAGTGGTTGCCCGGATTGGCTTTTTGTGGGCAAACCCGCGGTGCGCCACTAGGTGTAGACTTCCGTTTGCGTGGTTGAGTTGTGCCTGTGAGCGGATGTTCAAGCCGCTTGAACCATCCGGCACCGGCCTGTTGATTGCTCGCCCCGCCGGGAACTTGAGCACGTTCATAAGAAGACATGGAACAGGAAGCCTATCGCCACGTCCCCTACGACATCGACGTCGAGCAGGCTCTGCTCGGCGCGATCCTGGCCGACAACCGGGCGATGGAGCGCGTCAGCGCGCTGATCAAGCCGGACGCCTTCTACGATCCGCTGCACGGCCGCATCTACGAGACCATGTCGCAGATGATCGAGCGGGGCGGGGTGGTGGTGACACCGCTGACCCTGCATGCCACGATGAAATCCGATCCCGGGGTGATCGAGACCGGGGGCCAGGCCTATTTCGACGCGTTGCGCGCCGCAGCTCCCGCCATCCCCAACGTCAAGGATTATGCCGATATCCTCAGCGATCTGGCGGTCCGGCGCAGCCTGATCCGCATCGGCGAGGATATCGTCAACACCGCCTATGACGCGCCCACCGAAAAAACCTCCAAGGAGCAGATCGCGGAGGCCGAAAAGGCGCTGTATGCGGTGGCGGAGACCGCCAAATATGGCGAAGGCGCCATGGATTTCCACGAAGCGCTGCGGCGCACCGTGGAAATCGCCGAGCGCGCCATCGCCCGTGGGGGACGTATCTCCGGCATTACTTCCGGCTTCACCGACATCGACAATCTTCTGGGCGGGTTGCAGCCTTCGGACCTTCTGATTCTGGCCGGGCGCCCGGGCATGGGCAAAACGGCGCTGGGCACCAACATGGCGTTCCACTGCGCCAGGGCCTATCTGCAGGACTTGGAGTCGGGCGCGGAATATCCCCGTGGCGCGCCTGTGCTCTTCTTCTCGCTGGAAATGGCGGCCCAGCAGCTGTCGGGCCGTATCCTGTCGGAACAGTCCGAGCTGGAAGTGTGGAAGATCCGAAACGGCAAGTTCAGCGAAAGCGAATGGGAGAAGTTCGTCCTCGCCATGCAGGACCTCTCCAACCTGCCGCTCTATATCGACGACAGCGGCGGCATTTCCATTGCCCAGATCGCGGCGCGCGCCCGGCGCCTGAAGCGCGAAAAGAATATCGGCCTGATCATCATCGACTATCTGCAGCTGGTCGAACCGTCGCGCCGTCACGAAAACCGGGTGCAGGAAATTACCGAAGTCACCAAGGGCCTCAAGACGCTCGCCAAGGAACTCAATATTCCCGTGCTGGCGCTGTCGCAGCTGTCGCGTGGCGTCGATGCCCGCGACGACAAGCGCCCGGTGCTGTCGGATTTGCGTGAATCCGGCTCCATCGAGCAGGACGCCGACGTCGTAATGTTCGTCTATCGCGAGGAATATTACCTGAAGTCGCGCGAACCTGACGCCGGCACGCCCGAACATGCCAAATGGATGGACAAGCTGGACCGCGCCACCAACCGCGCCGAAGTGCTGGTGGAAAAACACCGCCATGGCGCAACCCGCGCCATCGATCTGGTGTTCGAAGGTAACTTCACCCGCTTCAGCAACCTGGCCGAAGATCAGCAGCAGCGCTAATCGACGGTTTTGATCGCCACGAACTTTGCGCCCCTGAGCAGCGCCGCGATCTGGCGCGGCAGCAGCTTCAGGTCGTAGGCAAAGCGCACCAGTTCGCGCCGGATATACGCCAGGCCAAAGGCGCGCAGGCTCGTGCGTGTTTTCTCGATGTCGGATTTCTCGCCCACAAACTCCTGCTGCCGGGCGATGGCCGGCACAAGCTGCCAGGGCGAAAGCGCGGCAAACAATTTCGAATTGTTGGGATTGAACAGCAGATGATCCACCGGCAGGTCGAAACGCTGCTCGGCCAAAAGCATCCCGGCCGCCCTGCGCGACAGGATATAGGCAGCACCCCCGGTATGGCGTGACAGCATCCGGCCGATCCGGAAGTCTTCGCCGACCGCATGGATATCGCCCAGCAACACCCGCTGTCCCGGCGGACCATAATGCTCCAGCTTCACGACCTCGGCATCCGCCGCAATCCAGCTGTCGGTATTCAGCATCGGTCCTGCCACCTGCGACAGCTGCACGTCATCTTCCAGGAACACGGCATGGGCCTCGCCGGTGCCTGCGAACCGCTCCCAGGCGGCGCGGTGCGACAGAAGGCAGGCCTTGTCGCCGGCCGGGATCTCGCCCAGCGGACCGCCCATGGCGAACCAGCGGTTAACCGAGGCTGGGTCCGCGGTTCCTGCATCCAGCGCCGTCACCAGGTCCAGTTCCAGGCCAAGGCTGGCGGCCTGTCCTTGCATGGTGGCCAGCCGGTCTTTCCGCCGTTCGAGGTTGATCAGGTACACGCGCATGACAGCGGCGTTAGCATTTTTGCCCATTTTCCGCCAATCCGGGCTGTTTTGCGGGGCTTCGCGCTTCTATATGTTGGGGGCGGCGGGAAAGCGTTTCTGACGGATTACAGGTTTTGGCCAGCGAACATGTCCTGACGCACCCGTTCCTGCGCCCCGGCTACGGACCTCAGGGCGAGGACGAACGCCGCCGCAAGGCGCTGTCGCGCACCACCTCCACGGTGCTGGCGGCCGCGCTGCATGTCCTGTTCTTTCTGTTCTTCGTCTTCGCGGTCCATCCCTTTGACATGCGCAGCAAACCGATTGTCGAGACCTTCCTGACCCTGCCGGTGCCGGGCAACAATATGCCCGAGAGAAAACCGATCAATCCGCAGCCGGTGGTGATCGCGCCGCCGCACATCGAATCCGCGCCGATCCAGATTCCCAAGCCGCCGCCGGTCGTGCCCGACCAGCAGCGCGACAAGTCCGGCAATCCCGCGCCGCCCACCGATATATTGGGCGCGGTTGGGCGCGAGCTCGCCTGCAGCGCCGGCAGCTGGGAGCATCTGACCAGCGCCGAGCGCGCGCGCTGCGGTCTTTATCCCTGGCGTGCGGTCCGGCTGCCCAATGGCTCGCTCGTGATGCTGCCGCCCAATATTTTGCCGCGCCTGAAGGAAAATCCCAATCCGCAATACGCCACCTCGGGTGCTGCCCAGATGCAGTCCGACCTGGCGCGCGGCTATGCGCCCAATTCGGGCGGCTGTCCCATCCTGCAGAACACGCCCTGCCTGCATCCGGCGGAAGGCCAGGGCGGCATCAAGATTCTGGGCGGGGACAATTAGTGAGCCGTCTTTCGTCCCCCGCTTCGTCTATAAGAGAGCGCATGAGCGAGGATTTTGAAGCGGCGCGCCTGACCGTGCGGCTGGGCGCGGTCGCCGCCAATTATCGCACCTATCGCCGGCTGGCGGGGCCCACGGCCGTCGCTGCGGTGGTCAAGGCCGATGCCTACGGCCTGGGGGCGAGCCGTGTGGCGCCAGAGCTGGCGCAAGCCGGCTGCGACAGTTTCTTTGTCGCGCGCCTGGAAGAGGGTGTCTCCCTGCGCAAGCTTCTTTCCCGCGCACGCATCTTTGTGCTGGATGGCGCGAGCCCCGACGCGGTACCTGCGCTGATCAGTCATCGCCTGACGCCAGTGTTGAATTCGCTGAGCGAGATCGCCGCCTGGTCGGCCGCGGCCGGTGTGGGCCAGAGCGCGCTGGATGCGGTGATCCATGTCGATACCGGCATGAACCGGCTGGGGCTTTGCGGCGACGAACTGGCGCAGCTGTCGGGGGAAAAGGCCAAACGGCTAGCGGGCCTCAATCTGGTTCTGGTGATGAGCCATCTGGCCTGCAGCGATGATCCGGCCAATCCGCTCAACGCTCAGCAACTGTCGCGCTTTCGCCAGGCGCTGGCCATGCTGCCGCCCGCGCCCGCCAGCCTCGCCGCCAGCCATGGCGCCATGCTGGGCATGGAATATCATTTCGATCTGGTGCGTCCCGGCATTGCGCTTTACGGCGCCAACCCGCAGGTGCGTGAGGGTGGCGTAAGTGGCGGGGCGCCGAACCTGATGCAGACCGCCGCCGTCCTTACCGCCCGGGTGCTGCAGCTGCGCCGAATTGACTTGGGCGAAAGCGTTGGCTACGGAGCCACGTTCCGCGCCAAAAGGCCCACCATGCTTGCCACGGTCGCGCTTGGATATGCCGACGGATTTCCGCGCACCTTGTCCAACAAGGGCGTCGCGGTGCTGAACGGCGCGCGCGTGCCGGTGGTGGGCCGCATCTCCATGGACCTGATGATCCTGGACGTGACGGAGTTGCTTGAGGCGCCGCATGTGGGCGACACGTGCGAACTGCTGGGCGATCAGGTCACGCTGGGCGAGGTTGCCGCGATGGCCGGCACCAACGAATATGAAATTCTCACCCGGCTGCGCCGGGTGCCGAGATACTACGAGGGGTAATGAATATCTTCGCAAGCATAGGCCGCGCCGTCATCACGGTGCTGGCCCATATCGGCCGCCTGGCGCAGTTCACCGGGCGGGCGCTCGCGGCCGTCGTGTCGCCGCCGATCTATACCCGTCTGATCTTCAGCCAGATGATACGGATCGGCTATTTCTCGCTGCCGGTCGTGGGCCTGACCGCCTTCTTCACCGGCGGCGTGCTGGCGCTGCAGATCTATCTGGGCGGCAACCGCTTCGGCGCCGAATCCATCGTGCCCCAGGTCGTGGTGCTGGCCGTCACCCGCGAACTGGGCCCGGTGATCGCCGGACTTATGATTGCCGGCCGCGTCGGTGCGGCCATCGCCGCCGAGATTGGCACCATGAAGGTGACCGAGCAGATCGACGCCCTGACCACACTCGCCACCAACCCGATCAAGTATCTGGTGGTGCCGCGCATCGTGGCGGCGGTGATCTCCATGCCCATCCTGACCGCGATCGGCGATTCCATCGGCGTCATGGGCGGCTATGCCGTGGCGGTCTACACGCTGGATTTCAACGGCACCACCTATCTGAAGAACACCATCGACTTCGCCCATAACGACGACATCACCTCGGGCCTGATCAAGGCCGCGGTGTTCGGCTTCATCGTCGCCCTGATGGGCTGCTACAACGGCTTCAATTCCAAGGGCGGTGCCCAGGGCGTGGGCAACGCCACCACCAATGCGGTGGTCAGTTCCTCGATCCTGATCCTGGCCGCCGACTATGTCCTGACCGCGCTGCTGTTCCACAAATGACCGCCCCCTCTTCAACACCAAAGATCCAACTCATCGGCGTCAAGAAGCGCTTCGGCTCCAAGGTGGTGCTGGATGGCGTCGATCTTACGGTCGACAAACAGTCCTCGCTGGTGATCATCGGCGGCTCGGGCACCGGCAAGTCGGTCACCATCAAATCCATCCTGGGCATCATCCGCCCGGACGAAGGCACCATCCTGGTGGATGGCGAGGACATCACCCACATCAATGGTGGCGCGCGCGATCGGGTGATGAAGAAGTTCGGCATGCTGTTCCAGGGCGGCGCGCTGTTCGACTCTTTGCCGGTCTGGGAAAATGTCGCCTTTGGACTCATTCAGGGACGCGGCATGGCGCGCAAACAGGCGCGCGACATCGCCATCCAGAAGCTGGCCAAGGTTGGATTGACCGAAGACGTCGCCTTCCTGTCGCCATCAGAATTGTCGGGCGGCATGCAGAAGCGCGTCGGACTTGCGCGCGCCATTGCGGCCGATCCCGAGATCATTTTCTTCGACGAGCCCACCACCGGGCTGGACCCGATCATGGCCGACATCATCAACGACCTGATCATCTCCACGGTGAAGGATGTGGGCGCCACCGCGCTGTCCATCACCCATGACATGATCTCGGCGCGTAAAATCTCCGACAAGATCGCCATGCTCTATGGCGGCAAGATCATCTGGGCCGGCCCGACCGGCGAGATCGACAATACCGGCAATCCCTATGTGGACCAGTTCATCCACGGGAAAGCCGAGGGTCCGATCAAGATGGCCGTGAAGGCGTAATGCCTTCTTGTCATCCCGGGCGCGGCGCAGCATGCAATGATGCGCCGCAGACCCGGGACCCAGTATGTGGCAAGATGGATTTCCGGCTCGCGCGCTTCGCGCTTGACGGGAATGACAATGAGTTGCGATCAGCGAAGCCAAGCAAATCAGTCTAAGCGCGTGTCCTAACGTTTCTTGACCTCTACACCATTACATCCTTGCCAATTACGTTCGCCTTTTGTACCCATAGCGAATGGCCAAATCTTCCTCCAGCTTTGTCTGCCAATCCTGCGGCGCCACCCATGCCAAATGGTCGGGCAAGTGCGAGGCCTGCGGCGGCTGGAACACCATCACCGAGGAAGGCGTTGCCCCGCCGCTTGGCTCGGGCGCGACCCGAAGGGCAAAAGGCCGCCGCATCACGCTGGAAGACCTGAAGACCGAAGACGCCCCGCCCCAGCGCCGGCCCACCGGCATCGCCGAATTCGACCGCGTCACCGGCGGCGGGCTGGTGCCGGGCTCGGCCCTTCTGGTCGGCGGCGATCCCGGCATCGGCAAGTCCACCATCATCCTGCAGGCCCTGGGCAAATACGCCCAGAATGGCGGCCATGCGATCTATATCTCCGGCGAAGAGGCGATGGCGCAGGTGCGCATGCGCGCCGCCCGCATGGGATTGTCCGACGCGCCGCTGATGCTGGGCGCGGCCACCAATGTCGAAGACATTCTGGCCACTCTGGAGGCCGGCAAACCGCCGGCCATCGTCGCCATCGATTCCATCCAGACTTTGTGGACCTCAGCACTCGACGCCGCGCCGGGCACCATCGCCCAGGTGCGCACCGCGTCTTTCGATCTGGTGCGCTACGCCAAATCCTCGGGCGCGGCCCTGCTGCTGGTCGGGCATGTGACCAAGGACGGCCAGATCGCCGGCCCCAAGGCGGTCGAACATCTGGTCGATGCGGTGCTCTATTTCGAGGGCGAGCGCGGCCATCACTTCCGGGTGCTGCGCGCGGTCAAGAACCGCTTCGGCGCCACCGACGAGATCGGCGTTTTTGAGATGACCGGCAAGGGGCTGGCCGAAGTCGCCAATCCGTCGGCGCTGTTTTTGGGCGACCGCAAATCCATGTCGCCCGGCACCGCGGTGTTTGCCGGGCTGGAAGGCACCCGCCCACTGTTGTGCGAAATCCAGGCGCTGGTCTCGCCCACCAGCTACGGCACCCCGCGCCGCGCCGTGGTGGGCTGGGACACTGGGCGCCTGGCCATGATCCTGGCGGTGCTGGACGCCCGCGCCGGGGTTGGAATTGGGGCTTCCGATGTCTATCTCAATGTGGCGGGCGGATTGAAGATCGGCGAACCCGCGGCCGATCTGGCCGCCGCCGCCGCCCTGGTTTCGTCTTTTGGTGGAGAGCCCTTGCCCCGCGACAGCGTCTTCTTTGGCGAGATCAGCCTGTCGGGCGACATCCGCCCGGTGCCGCAGGCCGAGGCGCGGCTGAAAGAGGCCGCCAAGCTGGGTTTCAAGTCCGCCTTTGTCCCGGCGGGAACCCGTGCCGAGGTCGCCGGCATGGCGTTAACCGAGATTACCAGCGTCGCCGACCTGCTCAGATTTCGCGCCCGAGCCCCAGCCCCGGCGTGCTAAACTCGAATCATGAGTTTTTCGGTCACCTTCCTCGACTGCCTGATCGTGCTGATCATCGTGGTGTCGGCGGGCTATGCCGCCTGGCGCGGCTTTTTGTGGGAAACCCTGACCATTTTCGCCTGGGTGGCGGCGGCTTTCGCCTGCCTCTATTTCGGGCCCTATATCATCCCGTTGACCCGCAGCCTGGTGCATACCGAATGGCTGGCCTCGCTGCTGGCCTATGCGGCGGTGTTCCTGGCGGTGTTCATTCCGCTCGCCTTCATGACCGCCCGTTTCAGCGCCAGTGTGAAACATTCCCCCATCGGGCCCTTGGACCGCGCCGCCGGCGTCGCCTTCGGCATCGTGCGCGGACTGGTGATTGTGGGGCTGGCCTATCTGGCGTTCACCTATTTCGTGCCCATCCGCAACCAGCCCGCATTGGGTGACCGAAGCGCGGCTGTTGCCGATGGTGCAATCCAGCGCCGATGTGATGCTGTCGGTGATTCCCGACCATCCCCGCGACTACACCTATGTTCCCAAACATGAGGAAGATGTGCGTCAGGCGCCGCCGCCCGCGGCCAGCCATGACCCCATGGCAGACCTGATCCGCAATAATGCAGCGGCCAACAGTGTCCCCAAAACCACGCCGAAACCCGCCAATGCACCGGTGCAGCACAAGGCCGCTGCCAAGGCGACGAAAGCCTATGGCGCCAGCGACCGTCAGGCGCTAGACAGCCTCGTGGAGTCCGGCGGGAACAACCGATGACCGGCGATCGCGACCATCTTTGGGATGACAGGACACGCTGCATGAAGAGTGCGGCGTGTTTGGCGTTTTCGGCCATGCCGATGCCGGCGCGCTGGTGGTGCTGGGGCTGCATTCGCTCCAGCATCGCGGCCAGGAAGCGGCGGGCATCGTCACCCATCATGACGGCCATTTCATCGCCGAGCGCCATATGGGGCTGGTGGGCGATGCCTTTGGCCGGGGCTCCAACGCCGCCAAGAACCTCAAGGGCAACTTCGCCATCGGCCACAACCGCTATTCCACCGCGGGCGGCAGCCGCGCGTCCAACATCCAGCCGATCTTCGCCGATCTGGCGGGCGGCGGGCTGGCGATTGCCCACAACGGCAATCTCACCAACGCCCATACCCTGCGCCAGGATCTGGTGGGTCAGGGCGCGATCTTCCAGTCGACCTCCGACACCGAAACCATCGTCCACCTGACCGCGCGCAGCACGCGCCCGCGCATCGTGGAAAAGCTGGTGGATGCGCTGTGCCAGGTGGAAGGCGCCTATTCTCTGGTAGCGCTGACCTCCAAGAAGCTGATCGGCGTGCGCGATCCCAATGGGGTGCGTCCGCTGGTGATGGGCGAGCTGGACGGGGCGGTGATCTTCGCCTCGGAAACCTGCGCGCTGGACATTATCGGCGCCGAATATGTGCGCGACGTGAAACCGGGCGAGATGGTGGTGGTGGACAAGAGCGGCATCACCAGCCACTTCCCGTTCAAGCAGCAGCAGCATCGCTTCTGCGTCTTCGAATACATCTATTTCGCGCGCCCCGATTCCACGCTTGAAGGCCAGAATGTCTATGAGGCGCGCAAGAACATCGGCGCGGTGCTGGCGCAAGAGGCCCCGGTCGACGCCGACATGGTGATCCCGGTGCCGGATTCCGGCGTGCCTGCCGCGCTGGGTTTCGCCAATGAAGCGAAGGTTCCCTTCGAGCTGGGCATCATCCGCAACCATTATGTCGGGCGCACCTTCATCGAGCCGTCGGATTCCATCCGCCATCTGGGCGTGCGGCTGAAGCACAATCCCAACCGCG
Organism: uncultured Alphaproteobacteria bacterium; assembly: GCA_963830095.1. Taxonomy (GTDB): domain Bacteria; phylum Pseudomonadota; class Alphaproteobacteria; order Micropepsales; family Micropepsaceae; genus Rhizomicrobium. Next base: position 43,021 of record CAWHLV010000106.1, on the reverse strand, counting down.
CCAAGATCAAGGGCAAGAAGGTCATTCTGGTGGACGATTCCATCGTACGCGGCACCACCTCCAAGAAGATCGTCGCCATGGTGCGCGATGCGGGCGCCGCCGAAGTGCATTTCCGCGTGTCGTCGCCGCCCACCACCCACAGCTGCTTCTATGGCGTGGACACGCCCAACACCGACGACCTGCTGGCCCACAAGATGGATGTGGAGCAGATGCGCCGCTTCATCGGCGCGGACAGCCTGGCCTTCATCTCCATGAACGGCCTCTACCGCGCCATGGGCAAGGGCGAGCGGGTGGCCGGGGCGCGCGCTTTCTGCGACGCCTGCTTCACCGGCGATTACCCGATTGCCCTGACCGACATCAGCGGCGGCACGCGGCAGCTTTCCCTGCTGGCGGACGTCGCCTAGGAAAACTTCCATGAAACCCGGTGAAAAACCGTCCCTCGAAGGACGCATTGCGCTTGTCACCGGCGCCTCGCGCGGCATTGGCCGCGCCGCGGCCATCGCGCTGGCCAAGGCCGGCGCCCATGTCATTCTGGTGGCGCGCACCGTGGGCGGGCTGGAAGAAGCCGACGACGAGATCCAGAAGCTCGGCGGCAGCGCCACCCTGGTGCCGATGAACCTGCGCGATTTCGACGCCATTGACCGGCTGGGCGCCTCGATCTTCGAGCGCTGGGGCAAGCTCGATGCGTTCCTGGGCAATGCCGGCGTGCTGGGCGCAGCTGACGCCGCTGACGCATCTGGACCCCAAGACCTTCCAGGAAGTGATGGAGGTCAATCGTCATCGCCAACTGGCGGCTGATCCGCTCGCTGGACCCGCTGCTGCGCCAGTCCGATGCGGGCCGGGTGCTGTTTGTGACCAGCGGCGCGGCGCGCAAGCACATCGCCTATTGGGGCGCCTATGCGCATGTCGCAAGTCGGCGCTGGAAATCATGGCGCTGACCTATGCGGTGGAATGCGAGACCACCAACGTCAAGGTCGAACCTGCTCAATCCGGGGCCGATGCGCACCGTGATGCGCCAGAAGGCGATGCCGGGCGAAGACCCCGCCTATCTCGTGAAGCCGGAAGACATGGCCTACAAGGTCGTGAGATGCTGGCGCCGACCTACGATCGTCGACGAGACGATAATCAACTTCCAGAAGCGTCACCGAAGAGACATTGGCCGAGCTGATCATTACGTTCACGCCACTGCGCGGGCATGACAGTTATTTCTTGTTGCGTACGGATTCTTGGAATTGCGCACGCGAAGCGCAGCGGCGTGCCCACCAGACCGAAACTCTCGCGCAATCCGTTCTGCAGATAACGCTGATAGGCTTCCGGCAAAGCGTCGAGCTGGTTGCCGAACAAGGTAAAGCTGGGCGGCCGCGCTCTTGCGCTGGGTCATGTAGCGGATGCGCACCCGGCGACCCGAATGGCGGGCGTGGCATGGCGCTGCAGCGCCTCCGCCAGGAAACGGTTGAGCGGCGAGGTGGGGATGCGGGTGTTCCAGGCCCGGTCGGCCGGCGATGACCGCCGCCCCAGCCGGTCGAGCCCTTCGCCGGTGCGCGCCGAGGTCGCCACCAGCGGCGCGCCCGCCACCTGCGGCAACAGCCGGTCCAGCTTCTCGCGCAGCTGCCAGATCGCGCCCGCCTTGTTCTCCAGCAGGTCCCATTTGTTGACGGCAAAGACGATGGCGCGGCCCTCGCGCGCGATCAGATCGGCGATGGTGAGGTCCTGTTTTTCGAACGGGCGCGGTGGCGTCGATCATCACGATCACGCAATCGGCGAAACGGATCGCCTCCAGCGTGGAGGCCACCGACATCTCCTCCAGCGTTTCGCCCGCCACCCGCGCCTTTTTGCGCAGGCCCGCGGTGTCATGCAGCAGCACGTCGCGGTCGCCCGCCTTCCACGGCGCGGTGATGGCGTCGCGGGTGAGGCCGGCTTCCGGGCCCGACCAGCGAGCGTTCCTCGCCCAGCAGCTGGTTGAACAGCCACGATTTGCCGACATTGGGCCGGCCCACCAGCGCCAGCCGCAGGGGCGGTCGAGATAGTCGACGATCGGTTCTTCGCCTTCGTTTCTCGTCATCGTCGGAATTCCTCTTCGTCTTCGTCCGGCAGATCGGCGCTTCGGCGCCAGGGCGCCAGCGCGTCGACCAGCTCCGCCATGCCCAGATCGTGCTCGGCGGAAATCGCGATGGGTTCGCCAAGCCCAGCCCCAGGTCTCGGCCGGTGGTTCGACCCGGCCTTCGCATTTGTTGGCCGCCAGGATCACCGGCTTGCCCGACTTGCGCAGCGCCTGGGCAATGATCTGGTCGCCGGCGGTGATGCCGGCGCGGGCGTCGATCACGAACAGCAGCGCCTCGGCTTCGGCGATGGCCGCGATGGTCTGCTTGGTCATGCGTGGGCGACGGAGCCCGCTGGCGCGTCTTCGAAGCCGGCGGTATCGATCAGGCGCAAGCGCAAGCCGTCATAGACCGCATCGACCGTCCTGGCGGTCGCGGGTCACGCCCGGCGTGTCATGCACGAGGGCGCTTCGCGCCCGCGAGCCGGTTGAACAGCCGTGACTTGCCGACATTGGGACGGCCGACAATGGCGAGAGTCAGCGGCATAGCGGTCATGGCCCCTAGCGGAGCGCCACCAGTTCGGCGTCGTCGGTGTAGAGATATAGAGCGTCCCGTTGGCCACCACCGGCGCGATGGTGGTGCCGCCGGGAATCTCCACCCGTCCCGACAGCTCGCCCGGTATAGGGCGAGATCGCCTCGGCATAGCCGTTGGACGAGGTCACGATCAGCCGGTTGGACACCAGCACCGGGCCCGCCCACATCGATCGGATCGCTGCTGTCGTCGGGATCTTCCCATTCGCGGCAGCTGGTGGATCCATCGCACGCGGCCTTCCTTGCGGGTCAGGCACATCACAGCGGTCGCCGCTGTCCAGCACATAGATGTAATCGCCCGCCACCCAGGGCGTCTGGATGCCGCCGATGTCGCGCGTCCACTGCCGCTCGCCGGTGTTGAGGCTGAATGCCGCCATCACGCCGGAATGGCTGACCGCATAGACCACGTCGCGATCGATCACCGGGCGTCCCGCGATATCATCGAGCTCGGACAAAGCGGTGACATTGCCGGAGCGCGATAACATATCGCTCCAGGCCGCCTGGCCGTTCTGGACCCGCAGGGCGAAAAGTTCGCCCGAGGTATAGGGCGCGATCACGATCTCGCCCGACACCGCGGCGCTGGTGGAGGCCAGGATGCCGGCGGATTCCGTGATGCCCTGGTGGTCCCACAAGGTCGCGGCCGTTACTTTCGGCGATGGCGTAGAAATGATTGTCGTGGGTGGAGACGAAGACGCGCCCGCCATTGACCACCGGGGCGTTGATGATCGGCATGCCCAGATCGACCCGCCAGATCTCTCGCCCGTTCGCGCATCGATGCAGCCAGACGCACGCCGAAGCCGGTGGTGACGAACATCTTGCCGTCGTCATAGGCGACGCCGCCGCCCAGCCCTGTGGTGGGTCGACCGTGTTGGGCTTGCCCAACAGGCCCAACAGCGTGGGCAGGTCGGTGCCGTTCCTGGGCGCAAGGCGCCGGTGCCAGACCGGTTGCCGGTCTTGGCATGGAAGACGCAGACAGGGCTTCGGAATCCAGGACATAGATGTGCCCGCCGCCCACGATCGGCGGCGCGGTCAGGCGCGAATCGGATCCGATCCCTTGCCGGCATCCTGGTCCCAGATCTGCTGCAGCGGCCCGGCGCCTCCAGATGATACATGGCGTTGTCGGCATAGCCGCCGGGCTCCGGCCATTCGGTGTTGCGATAAGGCGGCGGCAGGACGACGGCGATTCCTTCAAGGCGGGTCGGGCTTGACAGTTCGTCCAGCGGCATACCGGAATGCGCTGGCCCTTGAGCTTGGATTTCTTGCGGCTGCGAGACGAACCAGCCGACCGTTTCGGTGAATACCGCAGCCGCCGCAGCAAGAAAGCAGGCGGCGGCCAGCAGGCCGCCAGCGATGCGAAGGCCGACTTCGTTCTGCCGTGTGGCCTTGCGGGCGCCGGTGCAGCACCAGCGTGCGCGGGTGTGGGTGCCGCGGCGGCGGCACCGTGCCGTAATTGACGGCGCCGCCCGTGCAGATAACGCGGCCATGGCGCGGGCGCGCTGGCGCAACGGTCAGGCGCGTCCGGTCGACGGCGAGGCCGTCGATATTCGCCTGCGCCGCTTTCAGGTCTCCGTCGCGGTAATCGCCATAGGCCAGAATTTCTCGCGCCATGAACGCCAGGCGCGCCGGGGGTCCAGCGGCGCCAGCAGCGTCGGCCAGATCGGCGCGTGAGGCGCTGTCGGCCATCGCCCAGGCCGCGCGGATGCGGGCCAGTTGCCGATGGTGCCGTGTTGTCCTTTCGGCGATCGCTTGTAGAGCGCGATGGCTATCGCTGTCTTGCCGGACGCGAACATCGCATCGGCTTCCGCCAGCTTGGCCGCATGCGGCATAGCCGCTCGGGCGCGTCGCTTCGCGATCTCGGCGAAGGCGGCGCGGCTTCGGCCTGGGCTATTGGTCATGCGCTGGGCGGCGATATAGGCGACGGAGGCTTTCCCGCTCTGCTGGTCTCATAGCGCTGCCACAGCTTGTAGCCGCCGATGCCGAGCAGACGACCACGCCCAGCGGCGATGACGTAATCGCCGTAGGGCTTCCACAGCTTTTCGAGCCGTTCGCGGCGAACGTCCTCCTCGACTTCGCGGAAGATGTCGGACACGGGATATCCTTTCGGGGTGGGCGGTCCTCGGGCAAGGCCTTGACCGGGCGTGTTCATTAGCCCGCGCGGGCCCGAGCGCAACTTGCCGATGTTTCATGGTTCAGCGGCCTATCAACCCGGCCTTTTTCATGCCGTAGACGTTTTCCTTGCCGGGGAAGGGCCGCGCCCGCACATCGGCGGCATAAGCCTTTACCGCGGCCTCGATATCAGGCCCCAACTGGGCGTATTGGCGCACGAATTTGGGCGGATTGGGGTTCAGCCCCAGCATGTCCTCCATGACCAGGATCTGGCCGTCGCACTCGGGCGAGGCGCCGATTCCGATGGTGGGGATGGGGATCTCCTTGGTGATCTTGGCGGCCAGCGGCTCGGCCATGCCCTCCAGCACCACGGCGAATGCGCCGGCCTCGGCGACCGCCTGGGCGTCGGCCTCGATCGCCGGCCATTCCGCCTCGGTGCGGCCCTGGTCTGGAAGCCGCCGAAGATCTGCACGCACTGGGCGTCAGCCCGATATGGCCCATCACCGGCACGCCGCGCTCGGTCAGGAAATGGACGGTTTCAGCCATGCGGGTGCCGCCTTCCAGCTTGATCGCGGTGGCGCCGGTCTCCTGCAAAACGCGCACGGCATTGCGGAAGGCCACGGCGGGGCTTTCCTCGTAAGTGCCAAACGGCAGGTCGACCACGACCAGCGCGCGCTGGAGCCGCGCATCACCGCCTTGGCGTGGGTGATCATCATGTCGAGCGTGACGCCGAGCGGTGTTCTCCAGCCCATGCATCACCTGCCGAGACTGTCGCCCACCAGCATGAGGTCCACATAATTGTCGAGCAGACGCGCGGTATGGGCGTGATAGCAGGTGAGGCACGACCACCGGCGCGTTGTTCTTGTGGGCGCGGATCTCGGGAACCGTCACGCGCTTGAGCTGGGTCTGGACGGACATGAGGTCCTCCTGTTCGGCGGCGCAACATACCCCAGATAGTGCTGCAAAAATAATCGGGGCTGATCTGCTTGACGGACAAGGCTAAAGTTGATAGTTAAGTATATGCTTAACTATAAACTGGACCGCACCTTTGCCGCCCTGGCCGACCCCGCCCGCCGCACCATTGTCGAGCGGCTGGCGCAGGGCCCGCCACCGTCAGCGAACTGGCCAGGCCGCTGCCCATGTCGCTGCCGGCGGTGATGCTGCATCTGAAGGTGCTGGAGGATTGCGGGCTGGTGAAAAGCGAAAAGCTGGGCCGGGTGCGGACCTGCCGCATCGAGCCCAAGATGCTGGAGCGAGGCCCGAGATATGGGTAAGGCGAGCGCCGCCAGATGTGGGAGCGGGGTTTCGACCGGCTGGGCGCGTATCTCTGGATGAGACGGAGGAGAAGACATGAGAAAGCTGATTTCCCTGATGCATGTGTCGTTGGACGGTTTTTGCGGCGGGCCTAAGGGCGAATGGACTGGATCAGCATGAACAGCACCATCTTCGCAGACGCCACCGAGGTGATCCAAAAAGCTCGGCGCGCGCCGTCTATGGCGGGACCGCCGACGACATGATGAAAGTTACTGACCGAAATCGTTGGGCAAGCCGATGTCGCCGGAGGTTGGGCAGCATGCCCGCTGGGTGGAGCAAATTCCCAAACTGACCTTTCGCGCAGCATGACGTCCAGCGACTGGAACAACGTGCATCTGCGCCGCGAGGCCAAGGAGATTTCGCCGACAAGCAGCAGCCGGGAAAAGATCTTTGATCTTCGGCAGTCCCGGGCTGGTGCATGCTTTTCTGGAGCTGGATGCGATCGATGAGTTCTGGATCTTTCAGAATCCGGTGCTGCTGGGTTCGGGCATGGCTTACTGGAAAGGCGCGCACAAAACCAAATTGAAGCTCTTGAGCCACAAACCGTTCGATAACGGCGTCATCCGTCTGCATTATGCAATGGAAATTGCCTGATGTCCCGCTCTGTCGTCCGGGCCAGCTTCACCATCACGCGGCAGTGGAAGCACGCGCCTGCGCGCGTGTTTGACGCCTTCGCCACGGCGGAGGCAAAAGCCAAATGGTTTGCCGGCGGGGGCGGCTGGACCTTGATCGAGAAGGTTTTCGATTTCCGCGAAGGCGGCCGCGAGATGGTGAAGGGCCGGCATGAAGGTGGCACCGTTCACGTATTCGATTGCGTGTATCGCGACATCGTGGAGCCCCGTGCGGGCGAAGCAGGGCGCATCATCTACAGCTATGTGATGCATCTGGACGGCAGGAAGATTTCTGTCTCCCAGGCCACCATCGAGATCATGCCGGACGGGGCGGGCACCAAGCTGGTGCTGACCGAATATGGTGATTTCCTCGACCGCTATGACGATGCCGGGTCGCGCGGCATGGCACCGATCTTCTGATGGACCGCTTGGGCAAGTCCTTGGATTGACATGATATTGCGTCAAAAATCACATTCAGAAATAACAATGTATTTATATATTTCTTGACAGGGCGCGCGGGCCACGCTTTGCTGACACCAGACAGTTCCCGAGAGGGATTAATAGGGAATCCGGTGAAAGCCGGAGCTGCCCCCGCAACTGTAAGCGGCGAGCCGCTGGCCATCATCGTCACTGAGCGGCAAGGTTTCGGGAAGACAGGCCGGCAAGCATCGACCCGCGAGCCAGGAGACCTGCCGTCGGTGTCACGCTGATGCTCGCGGGAACGGTGGGTTTCCGAAGAGCGGTGATCGCTGGATCAGGCGGTGATACGCGCGCGCGCGGTTCCGGACGGAACGGCCATTGGCGCCCTGCCAACCTGCCCTGAGGAGCCTTAGTCATGATCCTCGCTCCGCCAATCTTGGCTTTCCGCGCATCGGAAGCAGGCGCGAACTCAAGACCGCGCTCGAAAAATCTGGAGCGGCGCGACCGGCGACCGATGTTCTGCGAACCACCGCCGCGCGCTACGCGCCGCGGCACTGGGTCGTGCAGGCACAAGGCGGCGTCATCGATCATTCCTTCGAACGATTTCTCGCTCTACGACCAGATGCTGGACACCATCGCCATGCTGGGCGCGGTGCCGCGGCGCTTTCGGTTTCGACGAACGGCCATGTGCCGCTGGATCTGTATTTCGCCATGGCGCGCGGAACCGCCAATGCGCCGGCGATGGAGATGACCAAATGGTTCGATACCAATTATCACTACATCGTGCCGGAGCTGTCGGAGCGGGATCACTTTCGCCTCGCCTCGCACAAAGCCGCTCGATGAATTTCTTGAGGCCAAGCTGCCTGGGCGTCGCAGACGCGGCCGGTGCTGATGGGGCCGGTGACTTTCCTGGCGCTCGCCAAGATGCGCGATGCAAGATCGACGCTTGGCGCTGCTGCCGCGCATGCTGCCTGTCTATGTCAGATGTCTTGCGGCGCTGGCCGCAGCCGGCGCGGACTGGGTGCAGATCGACGAGCCGTGCTCTGGTGCTGGACCTGGACGAAGCGGCTGCGCGACGCGCTGCGCGCAGACCTACGCGACGCTGGCGCATGCGCCGGCGCGGTCGAAGATCATGCTGGCCAGTTATTTCGGCGCGGTCGGCGATAATCTCGCGCTGCTTGCGCGCGCTGCCGGTCGCCGGCGCTGCATGTCGATCTGGTGCGCGCGCCCGAGCAGCTGGACGATGTGCTGCCGAGCGCTGCCGGAAAACACGTGCTGTCGCTGGGTCTGATCGATGGCCGCAATATCTGGCGAACCGATCTGCGACCGCGCTCGAGGCTGATCGAAAGGCCGTGCAAGCTCGGGCGCGGATCGCGTCTGGATCGGCGCCCAGCTGTTCGCTGCTGCATGTGCCGGTCGATCTGGAAGCGGAAACAAGACTCGATGCCGAGCTGAAGAGCTGGCTCGCTTTTGCGACGCAGAAGCTGGACGAAATCGCGGCTCTGACCAAAGCCTTGGCCGCCCTGATGCCGAAACCGAGAAAGCCGCTGGCCGATGCGCGCGCCGCGCATGGCCTCGCGCCGCGCCTCGCATGCGCATCACGATGCGGTCGTCAAGCAGCGCGGCGGCGCCGTGACGCCGGAGCATGGCGCAGCGCAAAAGCCCTTCCAGGCGCGCACCGATCTGCAGCGAATCGCGCTTGAGCTGCCGGGCCTGCCCGACGACCACCATCGGTTCGTTTCCCCAGACGGCGGAAGTGCGCGAGGCGCGCGCCGCGTGGCGCAGCGGCAAGACGCCGACGACGCCGATTACGAAAAGTTCTTGAAGAACAAACCGCGCGCAGCGATGCACTGGCAGGACGAGATTGGCATCGACGTGCTGGTGCATGGCGAATTCGAGCGCAACGACATGGTGCGAATATTTCGGCGAGCAGCTGGAAGGCTTTGCCTTCACCAAACGGCTGGGTGCAGTGCTATGGTTCGCGCTGCGTCAAGCCGCCGGTGATCTTCGGCGATGTCTCGCGCAACGGCCCGATGACGGTGCGTTGGTCGCAATTTGCGCAAGTCGCTGACACGCGCAAGCCGGTGAAAGGCATGCTGACCGGGCCGGTCACGATCCTGCAATGGTCGTTTGTGCGCGACGACCAGCCGCGCCGCGACACCTGCCGCCAGATCGCGCTGGCCATCCGTGACGAGGTGATGGATCTGGAAGGCGCGGGCATCGCCGTCATCCAGATCGATGAACCGGCGATCCGCGAGGGTCTGCCGCTCGCGCAAGGCGGACTGGCCAGGCTATCTCGACTGGGCGGTCGAATGCTTCCGGCTTTGCGCCGTCCGGCGTGCGCGACGAAACGCAGATCCACACCCATATGTGCTATTCCGAGTTCAACGACATCATCGCCGCCATGGCGCGATGGATGCCGACGTGATCTCGATCGAAACCTCGCGCTCGCAGATGGAACTGCTCGACGCTTTCGTCTCATTTCAAATATCCGAACGAGATCGGCCCCGGCGTCTATGACATCCATAGCCCGCGCGTGCCCGAGTCAGAGGAAATGGAAGACTTGCTGAAAAAGCGCGCCGGAAGTTGCTGCCAGCCGACCAGCTTTGGGTCAATCCGGATTGCGGGCTGAAGACCCGCGACTGGGCGGAAGTGAAGCCGGCGCTGGTTTCCATGGTGGCGGCGGCGCATGCCTTGCGGGCAAAGCTGACCACGCCGGCGGCATGAAGACATTGGTCGTGTCAGGGCCCGGCGTAGCCCTGCGCGACCGCCTGGTCGATGTGGTTGAAACCGGTCCAGCCGGGATATTTGTCATGGACTTCGGCGGTCAGGGTCGCAGTTGCCTGGGGCACTGTCTGGCCGGCGGCTTTCAGCGCAGCGATGCGCGATTGCAGGAAGGCCATCATCTCGCGTTCCTTGCGCGATCAGCGATCCATCGCCCGGCGGGCTGTGATCGGGCACGACGATTTTGGGGTGCAGGTCGGCCATGACGGTCAAGCACCGCCAGCCAGGTTTTGGGCGAGCAGTCCGCGCAATAGAAATAGGGGCCAGCCTTGTTCTGCACCACATCGCCGGTGAACAGCACGCTGTCAGGCTCGACCATGATCAGTTCGTCGCCCCGGGTATGAGCGCCGCCGAACCATGAGAGCTGGACATTCACACCGCCGCCCAGGTCAAGCTGATAGCTGCCATCGAACAGGATATTTGCGGGATCGATGCGCACGCCTTGCAGCAGGTCGCGGTCCTGTTGCGAGCGGCTGGAGAAAAGGTCGATCAGTTTCTGCCCTTCGGCCTCCATTTCCTCCTGCTGGGGACGCGGACGCACGACAATGGTACCTGGCGGGAAACCGCCGTCGCCGGTGGCGTGCTCGGCGTGATAATGCGTGGTGGTCAGATACAGCGTGTGGCCCTTGGGCGACAGGCGCTGCGCCACGCCGGCGACGATGGCGCCATTCCTTGTGCCAAGCCCGGTATCGATCACCAGGGTCGCCCTTGATCCCACCACAATGCCGATATTGGGAAAGCCCTTGATCATCCACACATGGGGCGCGAGCTGGGAAAGATTTTGCGCCGACAGCAGATGATCATTCGCGGGCTGGGCGAAGGCCGCCGCCGGAAAGAAGATCAGAAAGCAGAAAATGAACTTTGCGAAATGTGTCATGCCGTCCATCCGGGTCAGTCCGTATGTTCCTATCACCTTCATCGCGAGCGGGAGCATACAAGTTTGCGGCGCGGTATTTCTCATCCTTTGAGAGGGCAGAATGCCGGCCGGCCTCTGGGAGCATAGGTAAAAAGCTTCCCGGGGTGTCATATGGCGCCGAATTGCGATGGGTGACGGTGATGCGCATGTCTTTTCGAACACGAACCGCTGCCCTGACGGGTGCGGCCGTTATCCTGCTTGCGATGGCCAGCCAGGCCCAGCCGCCCGGCGTAGTGGTGGTGGCGGCGGGCGTGGTGGCCCGGCGGAATATTGGTGGGTGAACAAGACCGAGGGCGGGGTTTACAAGCCGCCGATGCGCCCGATCTGGCGGCTGGCCGATCTCAAGAAGATGCATGAAGGCCAGAACAACTGGTCCCAGCAGATCATTCTCGATCCGGAACAGGACGCGACCTACAACTCCGCAGCACCCGGCACCCATTTCACCACCCGCGCCCACCCCGACACACCCACCGTGTTTGTGGTGGTGGCGGGCGAAGTGCATTTCAATGTCGAAGGCCAGCAGCCGGTCACCGCCACCCGCGGCGCCATCATCAACATCATGAAGACCACGCCATTCTCCTATGATGCCGGCGGCAGCGAGAACGCACTGTGGGTCGAAGTGAATCCCACCAACTACAAGACGGTCTATCCCGCCGACGGCCCCCAGCCCGCGCCCAGCGCCGGCGGCCGGATCGTGAAGATCTCCTTCCCCCATCATCCGGAACCGTACGCTCCGCCCAATCGGCTGATGTGGAACACCTTCGACGACACCATCGCCAAATGCGCCAAGCCTGGCGCGGTGGTGCTGGACGATCATATCTTTGTCAGCCCGCTGCTGGGCTATCTCAATGCCGACGACAACAAGTGCGGCACCGGCAAGGGCAATATTGGCGGCGGCCCGCCGCAAGGCACCTTTGATCCGCATTCCACCTTCGGCCATATGCATCCCGGCCCGGCGGAATGGTGGATCATACAGGTCGGCAAGATCAGTGGCCGTTTCGAAAATGCCGGGGAGTTCCATGCCGTGGAGGGCGATGTTCTCTATGCCGCGCCCATGTCCTGGCATGAGATGGGGGCGGAGGCGCCGTCCGGCCCCAATGTGCGTCTGGCGATGGGGGGCTACAATTTGATCAATATGTTCAATACCGAAACGCCACGGGCGCCGCGGCCCTGAGACTGTTTCAGAGCGGTCCTTGACAGGGCGGGTGAGGCCTCATTTGCTCTCGCCAACAGACCCTGCGCACGGCGGGGCAACGTCATGGGAGAAGCGTCATGTGCGATGAATTCATTCATCCTGGCCTGGTTACCGATACCCGGCTGTCGCGGCGCAGCTTCGGCCTCGCCACGGTGGCGACCGCCGGTATTGCGACCGGCGCGGTGGCCCAGTCCAATGTCGTGGAAAGTGACGTGACGGTGAAGACCGCCGACGGCAATTGCGACGCGGTGCTGTTTCACCCGGCAGGCGAAGGCCATTGGCCGGCCGTGCTGATCTGGCCCGACATCATGGGCCTGCGCCCCGCTTTCCGCGACATGGGCAAGCGGCTCGCTGCGCAAGGCTATGTCGTGCTGGTGCCAAATCCTTTCTATCGCTCGGCAAAAGCGCCGGTGATCGGCGACAATTTCGATTTCAGCAATCCCGATCAGCGCAACCGGCTGATGGGCTATCGTGGCGCCATGACCAATGACGGCATTGATAGCGACGCCAAGGCCTATCTGACCTTCCTCGACGCCCAGCCGCAGACGGCGAAACGCAAGAAAGCGGGCGTGCAGGGCTATTGCATGGGCGGGGCGCTGGCGTTTCGCACCGCGGCCGCGGTCTCCGGCCGCATCGCCGCCGTCGGCAGCTTCCATGGTGGCAACGGGTTGGTGACCAAGAACCCCGACAGCCCGCATCTGCTGATCGCCAAGACCAACGCGGCGTTTCTGGTCTGCCAGGCGCAGAATGATGACGCCACCCAGCCCACGCTGAAGGACGATCTGAAGGCTGCCTTCGCCGCGGCGGGCAAGACCGCAACTGTTGAGGTCTATCACGCCGATCACGGCTGGTGCGTGCCGGGCGGTGCGGTCTACAACCAGGGCGAAGCCGAGCGGGCCTGGACGGCGTTGGGCACACTCTACAAGTCGAACCTGGCTTGACGCCAAAAAGGCCGCTGTCGCTCGCGCATCTGAGCCTGATCGATCATTCGCCGCAGCAGCTGATCCGAACCGCCGCCGAAGCCGGTTTTGATCTGGTCGATCTGCGTCTTGCGCCCGCAACGCCAACCGACCGGGTCTATGACGGCGAAGAATTGAAGGCGCTGGCCCGCGCGCTTGCGCCGCTGCTTCGCGACGCGGGCCTTGCGGTCTGGGACGTGGAGATCATTCGGCTGAATGATCGGACGCAGCCAGAAGATTATCTGCTGTTGATGGAAACGGCCGCCGCACTGGGAGCCAGTCGGATGAAGCTTGTCTGCGACAGCACCGATCATGGCCGCGTCGCGCAAACGCTGGCCCGGCTGTGCGATCTCGCCGCGCCCTTTGGTCTGACGCTGGATCTGGAATACATGATCTTTTCCGGCGTGAAATCGCTGCGCGCCGCCATTGCACTGGTCCAGACCGCCGCGGGGCCCAATCTTCGGGTGCTGGTCGATGCGCTGCATTGGGTTCGCGCGGGCGACATTGCTGAGCTTGCGCTGACCGATCCCGCCTGGCTTGGTTATGTCCAATTGTGCGATGGTCCGCTGCGGGGGCCCGTGGACCGCGATGCGCTCATTCGGGAAGCGCGCACCCAAAGACTGGCGCCGGGCGACGGCGAATTTCTGCTGGGTGATTTGCTTGCGGCGATGCCGCCCAATTGTGTCGCCAGTCTCGAAGTGCCTTTGCCGCCGGGCCAGGATCCGCTGGCGCATGCGCGGCATCTGTTGCGATCGGCGCGCGCAACCATCGCGCGGCACCAACAGGTGGCGTCATGAAGCCCTTGCGCCTGGCGGTTCTGGGAGCGGGTCTGGTGGGCCGCCGGCATATCGAGACGGTGCGCGCCATGCCGCAGGCCGCCGAACTGGTCGCCGTCGTCGATCCCGTCGCGGACCGCAGCCAATTCGATCTGGGCGCGGCCGCCTGGTTCACGGACGTGAGCCAAATGCTGGATCAGGTCAGGCCTGAGGCCGTCATCATCGCCACTCCCAACAATTTGCACGCGCCGCAGGGCCTGCTGGCGTGTGAGCGCGGCATCCATTTCCTGGTGGAAAAGCCGGTGACCGCGACCTTGGAAGAGGCCGAACTGCTGGTCGATGCGGTGGCCCGAAGCGGGGTGAAAACCCTGGTCGGCCATCACCGCCGCTATCTGGCGGTGGTGCAGCAAGCCAAACGCCTGATCGCGCAAGGCGTGCTGGGCGATCTGGTGGCGGCGTCCGTGGTCTGGGCCACGCGCAAGCCCGACGCTTATTTCAACACCACATGGCGCAAGGAGCCGGGCGGCGGCCCGCTGCTGATCAACGCAATTCACGAGATCGACATGCTGCGGCATCTGTGTGGCGAGGTGCGTGCGGTCAGCGGTCTTGCCAGCAATGCGATGCGGGGATTTGCCGTGGAAGACAGCGCCGCCGCCCTGTTTGAATTCGCGGGCGGGTGCCTGGGCACGCTGGTGTGCACCGATGCGGGCTTCTCGCCCTGGACGATCGAACAAGGCAGCCGGGAAAATCCCAATTTCAAATTCAGCGGCCAGAGCGCCTATCGTCTGGCCGGCACCAAGGGCAGTCTGGAGCTTCCGGTGCTGCGCCGCTGGTCGGCCGCAAATCCCGACGAGATCGGCTGGGACAAGCCCATCGTCGCCACCGACATCGCGCCGCCCTATCGCGACCCGTTTCAGGCCCAGTTGGAACATTTCCAGCGCCTTATCCGTCTGGACGAGCCGCCGCTGGTGTCGGTCGCCGATGGCGCGGGCACCTTGGCCGCGACCTTGGCCGTGGCGCAGTCGGGCCGGGATGGCCGGCGCGCGGCACCGCGCGTGTTTGCAAATCCCGGATAGTAGAAGTCAGGGCAGGGGAAAGCGGACAAAGCCGCCATCCAGCACCCGGGTCAGGTGCTGGCGGTATTCGCCATGCAGGGGTTCGCCTTCCAGAACGCGCCCGAACGTCATGCCTTCGCCAAGCGGCAGCAGCGCCAAAGGCGTCGCGACCGGCTGCAGATGGGGCCCCGAGCCGGCATGCAGTGTGGTCAAGACGCCATACATCGCCCCGGTGCGCAGCTGGCGGCCCATGACCGCCATGCGCATCTGGCCTTCCGCATTGGTGAGGAAATAAATGTGACCGGACGGGATCGGCACCGACACCAACCCCTTCTGGGCATTGGCCATGTCCAGCCGTTCGGCCTCGGCGAATACCAGCTTGCCGCCATTCCAGGAAATATCGGTGCGATAGGCATAGATCGCGCCGGCCACCTCGAAGGAGGGCCGCAAGGTGAGATAGCGCCCTTCCAGCATTGCACGGCGGCGCGCGAATAGGCGCCCAGTTCAGCGGGGGCCTGCACGTCGCGGCCCGTGTCCTTTGGCGCCTTCGCCACCGGACGCAAGGACACCGACAGCACCTGCTCCAGCCGGACCAGGGTCGCCAGGGTGAAGCCGCGATTGCCGTTCAAGGCCTTTTCCAGAGTCGAAAGGCTGATGCGGGCGTCGGCCGCCAAGCGCTTGCGCGAGATGCGCCGCCGCGCCAGTTCTTCCAGAACCAGCCCTGCCGCAGCCTGGCTCTGCGCTTCAGACAACTCCCGCTCTTCGGCGGTTTTCATGACGGCCCCGGACAATCCCGCACAAGTCTTACATTGCCGCACGCCCTTTGTCATTGCGCCGGACAGAAACGGCCAAAGCCGCTTATGGCGGGAAAGGGTGCTGTTCCCACCTTCAGGACACGGCCAGTTGGTCCGCAACCATTTGAAGAGAGAGAGTTTGTGTGATGACGAAACGTCTGAAGTGCCTTTTTCCCGCCTTATTGATTTTTGCGCTCGCCACCCGGCCGCGATCGCACACCCGCTTCGGACAAGCCGGTGACCACCACCGACATCCAGCTGGTGCAGCAGGCGGCCCTGGTGGTGCCGCGCGACCGCGTGGTCGCCACCTTGCGCGTGATGGCGCGCGGCGCCAATGCCCGCCAGATCCAGATCGACATCAACCACCGCATGATGGCGGCGCTGGCCAAGGTCAAGAACGCGCCCGCCGTCACCGCCGAGACCGGCAGCTATTCGGTGAACACCCTATACCTCCCAGGGCGAGTTGGCCGAATGGCGGGGCGAGCAGGTGTTGACCCTCAGCTCCGGCGATTTCGACGCGGTGCTGGCGCTGGCGGGCACCCTGCAGAATGACGGGCTGGTGATGGGCGAGATGCGCTTCTTCGTCTCTCCGGACAGTCTGAAAGCGGTACAGGACGAACTCACCGCCACCGCGCTGAAGGCGCTTCAGGACCGGGCGAAGAATGTGGCGGGCGATCTGAGCCTCAAGGTCGAGCGCTACAAGACCATCACCATCGGCAATGCCACCGAGGAAGTCGGCGAAGCCCCCACCAGCAACAAGGCCGCGGTGGCGGGCAAGAGCCAGAAGGCGCCCCCGCCCGCGGCCATCGCCGGCGAGGCCCTGGTCAGCCTGACGGTGAACTCCACGGTCATCATGGCGCCGAACTGACAGCGCGCGCAGGCCGGGGATATCGGAAAAAGGGAGCCCAGGTGACGCTTTTGGCGGCATCTGGGCTTTCCTCTTTGTTCTGACAGCTCATCGGAAATACACTTGTATCTTGACTCTGAAATACATACGTATCATCATGCTGGGATGAAAAAGAAGAGATCCAGATTTCCGCCGCCGAAAGCCAGGTGATGGAGGCGCTGTGGCGCAAGGCCCCGCTAACGCCAGAGGAAATCATCGCCGCCACGGCAAAGGCGAATGATTGGGGTCACGGCACGGTGCGCACCTTGATAACGCGCTTGCTGCGCAAAGGCGCTCTTGTCGGTATGCGGCAGGACGGACGCTATTTTTACCGGCCGCTGATCAGCCGTGCCGCATATGTGCAGGACGAAAGCCAGGGCCTGCTGGACAGATTGTTTCAGGGACAGCTGGCGCCCCTGGTCGCGCATTTTGCCGAACATCGCGCGCTGACCGCCTCGGATATCAAGAAGCTGAAAAAGCTCATCGCGGAACTGGAGGCAGATGATGACTGACTTCCTTCTCGCCTTGGGCAAAGTGAATCTGGCGATGGGGACGGCGAGTGTCTTGCAGCCGCCGGCTCGAGACATTTGTTGCAATGAGGCCCGCGATGCTTGCGGCCTGATGAGTGCATTTTAATGTTGTTCGGATGAAGCCTTAAAGCGCGCGGCTTATCGTGGTGTCACCAGAGGAGGGTACATATGAAAAAACACTCTCTCTTATTGTCAGCCTTCTTCACCGCATCCTTGCTTTCCACGTCGGTGGCGGCTGGCCCCTCGGCCGTCGCGTCCGCGCCGCGTCCCCGAACGGAAGCGGCTTTGCGATGCTATCTGGGTTTTGGGCCTACGAGGTGCGCGAAAAACGATTGTAACGGCGGCTGGGGCCCGGTTGAAAGAGTGGACTATCTTGGCAACGACGCAGCCGGCGCGGACCTCTACGAGGTGCAATACATGCACCAGAACAAGGCCTATGTCGTTGCGCCCGATTCGGATGGAAAGCCAGGCCACTACCTCGTCGAAGGTGCCGATCACTACTGGATAAAAAAGACGGTTTCCACGCGCGCTGCTCAAGGCTTGATCTATACCAGGCCGCAAAACGCATCGGTGGTTTCCGCATGCCCAATTGTCGAGGCCGCGAATGACGGAGGGGGCCAATAATGAGTATGTCAGCCTTCCTGCTCCTGCTGGTCAAACTGAACCTGGCGATGGGAATGGCAATCATCCTGGTGGCGCTGCTGCGCCGCCCCTTGCGCGCCCAGTTTGGCGCACCGATCGCCTATGCGATCTGGTTTCTGGTGCCAGTGGCAGGTATGGCAATCTTGCTTCCACCGCGCGTGGTCGCGTCTGTGCCTGTGTATGCCACGCCAGTGCATGTGCCGGTCGCACCTGTATCCGTCATCGGCCATATCGCCCATTCGGCCCTGGGCCTTACAGGTCAACTGACAGGGCAAGGCCCGCTTGTGCTCACGGTGCCGCCGATGGCATCCGCGACTGCAATGCCCGAACCCGCGCTGCTGCTGTCTGCGGCCTGGGCCCTGGGCACGTTGTTGATGGCCTTGTATCTGACCCGGCTGCAGCTTCGCTTTTCCGCTGCCGCGCGATTGGGAAAAGCCGGGCCGGCGGTGCTGGGGTTCCTGAGCCCCCGCATCGTGACGCCGGATGGTTTTCAGACACAGTTCACCGCGCAGGAGCAGGCGGCGATCCTGGCGCATGAGCGCGTGCATCTGGCGCGGCAGGACGCGCGCATCAATGCGCTGGCGGCATTCCTGCGTTGCCTCTGCTGGTTCAATCCGCTGATCCATCTGGGCGCGCGCTTCCTGCGTATCGACCAGGAACTGGCCTGCGATGCGAGCGCGGTGGCCGCAGGCATCTCGCGCCGTGATTACGCCAAGGCCCTGCTGAAATCCCAACTGGTGGTCGCGCATTGCCGCTGGGCTGCAACTGGCGGGGAGCGCAGCACCCGCTCATCGAACGCATCGCCTTGCTCAAGCGCAAACCGCCCGGCACAACGCGGCGTCTGGCAGGCGCAGGCCTTGTCCTGTTGACGGCAACACTCGCCGGCCTCAGCGCCTGGGCCGCCCAGCCGCCGTCCCCGTCGCCGCAAAGCCCGTGACCGCACGGCCCAAGATGGTATTAGCCGTACTCCCCGTGATGGTCGCGCCAGATCAAACTGCGCAAGAGCCTGCCGCCAATGCCGGTACGGCCGGGCGCGGCAATGACGGCGATGCGTCAGAGAGCGCCGGTGCCAATGGAGATGTTTCTTCCACACTGGCCAGTGCGCCAACGCCCAAGACCGTCAGTATCGAAGCACGGCCGCAATCCGCCCCGACGGCTCTGCCGCAAATAGCTTCCATCTCCGAACCACCGAAAATTGCCGATCAATTGGGCTCCCCCGCGAGTCAGGACGCTTCGCCCGAGCCGAAGGAGGTTTTGGCGAAGAACACCCAGCAGCCTCCGCCACGGGAGACGTCGCCGCTGCGGCTGCAGCCACCGAGCCGTCGTGATGTCAAACACCGGACGGCGGCGGTGATCCAAACACCATCGTCTGCCGCGCACCCCAGCGAATTATGGGCACCGACCAGCTTGGCGAGGAAGCCTGTGGCCACAATTATGAATGGCAGAAGCTGGCCTTGAACGGCAAGGACCTTGCCGCCGACGACAAGACCTTGATCCCCAGGGGCGACGAGCCAATTCCACCGGCGAGGGGAACTGCGGCGGCGAGCACGCGGCCGCATGGCGGGATTCTTTCAGCCCCAACCCGCCCCTTTGCCGGATCAACCGTTTCTGGGCAAATCTGATCGAGAACCATCAGGCCGTTTACGACGATGGCGTGCTCGTGACGCGACGCGGAATTGGCGAATTTGGTGCGGGCAACACCGTCGGCTCAAATAGCGGCTATGGCTTCCTGATCATGGCAATCCGGCGGCATGAATAGGCGGGATAGAGCACCGGCGGGCATTGAGCCCGGCCGGAAACGTCAGGCAGGAGAAGCGGCATGAAAACCGTAACACTTCGGCATTGTACTCAGCCGCCATCGCGTTGGCACCCGCCGCATCGGCACAGACGCGCGTGATGACGGCGCATTAGCCGAGGCGTGCTCAAATGCCTGCTCGCGCATGGCCAGGGATGCCAGAATAATTTTCTGGCGCGCGCCAGCGTGTCGGCGACACCCTGGCTTAACTGGACTGCCCAGCAGGACTTCGAGGTCGGCAAGCTGTGGCCTGAGATATGCCGAGACGACCCGCAATGCCTATACCACTCGTTTCCGAGAAGGGAGGACGACAGACCTCTATGACGTGAAGTTCGAGAAGCGGGAATTGACTTTTACGCTCACGCAGCCCGGTCCCGACGGCAATGTGCCCGTTCCTTGATGATCCGGCGCGGTGGCCCGGGTGACGAGACCGCCAATTTGTGGGCCCGCAGGCCGTAGCCGTTTTGGCGCACTGACCGGAGAAGCAGGATGAAAGCATTGGCTCGAATTGCCTTGGCCGCGCTGGCCTTGGCCTTTGCGGTGCTGCGGCCCCGCAGTCTCCCAGCCAATCTCTCGGACAGCGCCAGCGGCTCGCGCATTCCAACCCGCCCACCGCCGCTCACGCCCGCAAGGCTCGCCGCAGGAAACCGTGGCGCTGGCCAAGCAGCGCATCGACGCTGACAAGAAAATGGGCCGGGTGCCCGACCGCAAGACCCTGGAGACGCCTGCTCTCCGCCCAGGCCAGCCTTGAAGGATGACGCGGGCGTGGCTGATGCGCTGGAAGAAGAAGCCGCCGACTATAACCATCCGGCCGATTGGACACAGATCATTGACATGACCTTCGGCACACCGGGCCTGCGCGATCAGGACGGAATCTGGCTGGGCCGCTTGCTGTTTGTGGTAGGCGCGCAAGGTCCCACCCGCTGACGCCAGCACAGTCGGTGACATCGCCGGCCAGCATGGCTTCTTCGGCGATGCGGTCAGCGCCAAGGCCCATGGCGGCCAAGTGGACCCCGATCCTGCCCCGCATGCCGACAGCGACAAGCAGACCATGCCGCAGCAGATCGCCGGCGAACAGGCCGGGGACGGCACCTACAACGCCAAACTGGCCGAAGCGCTCTATGGTTATGGCATGTATCCGCAAGCCGAAGCCGCGGCCAGGCTGGCGATCCAGAAAGGCGGCAATCCCGATTCTTCGGAAGCGCCGATGGTGCTGGGCCAGGCGTTGACGGCGCAAGGCAAGTATGACGATGCGGTCGCGGCGTTCGGCCAGGTCAGCGGCGGTGGTCCGGTCACGCCGCGCATCGTGCGCCTTTGGACGGACTATGCCAGGATCAAGAAGAAGTAGCCGTACTTCCACACGCGGCCCAGCACTACACACCCGCCCCGCTGGACGCTAAGGTCGATTTGCCGAAAATCTCCGGCAAGGGGCGCAGCAATATTTCATGCCACAAAGATCCGGAATTTACGTCTTCCTGATTGCCTGCGCCTGCGCCTATTACCTGCTGAATGCGCAGATCATCCTGGGCCATTATGATCTGGGATGGCATCTGGCCGCCGGAGACCTGATCCGGCAGCATGGCACCGTTCCCCTGCATGATCCCTGGGCGTTCACCTCGGCGGGCAAACAGTGGTTCAACCTGTCCTGGCTTTGGGACGTGTTCGCCAGCGCGCTGTTTCAACAGGCTGGCTTTGGCGGCCTGGTACTGTTCACGCTTGCCTGTGGCGCGGTGATTGTCGGATACTTGGCGTCGCTTGGCCTGGGCGGCGGCGCATCCACGCTTGCCGTCTGCATCGCGGTTCTGTCCGCCAGTCTGCTCTATCCCGCCTTCGCGTCCTTCCCGAATGTCTATCTTGCGGCGTCGCCCAACCTCGCCACCATGCTGTTTTCGGTGGTGTTCTACGGAGTGTGCCTGAAGCGGACGAGGGCTGTGCTCATTCTGCCTGTCCTCATGCTTCTGTGGGCCAATCTGCACGGCGGCTTCACGCTGGGTCTTTTCATTGTCGGCGTCTTTTTTGGCCTGGCGTTGCTCAGGCGCGACTGGGGCCATCTCAGGCTTTATGGTTTGGCAGGCGCCGGCTGCCTTGCCGCGACGCTTGTCAATCCGCTGGGCTGGCACATCTATGAAGGCGTGGCGCGCCACCTTGGGCAGTTTTGTGCAGGCGCAGATCACCGAATGGTGGCCCTATTGGCGCAACATCGTCATCCGGGCAGCATTCCCGGCATGCTTTACATTGCGATGTTTGTCGCGCTGGAACTGCGCGGCAGGGCCGCGTGTGCGATCGAGGCGCGGCTGCTGTCGTGGCTGTTCCTGTTTCGGGACTGTCACCAGTTCCGTTATGGCCTTCTTCTTTCTGTTCTCGACGGTCCCGCTGGCGCTTGATCTCGATCGGCTCTCGCCCAAGTGGCGGGACAATCTCCAAGCCGGCAAGGCGTTGCTGTTTGCCGGGATCGTCGCGGCCTGCGCCCTGCCGTTGATCTATCTCCAGGTCGAGCCGGCCTTCGGCCTGCCGCAAATGCTGTCAAGGCAGGACGTCGGCTATCTTGAAACACATTTTCCCCATGCGCGGCTGTTGAACCACTGGAACTATGGCGGACTTCTGATTTTCTATGATCGCGGCGCCATACCCTTGTTCGTGGACGGCCGCGCCTCGACCGCCTATCCCGACGCCGTGCTGCGCGACTATTTCACTGTGGGTCAGCAGCAGGTCGATGAAGGCGCCTGGGACAGGGTGCTGGGCAAATACCGGATCGACACAGTGCTCTGGATGAACACGCATGAGGAGCTGCGGCGCTTTCTGGTCGGCAAACGCGGCTGGAAGGAAGCCTATTGTGGGGTCTATGCCAGCATTTATGTGAAGCCATAGAGAAAAAGGCCGCAAAGGCTGTGCTTGCGCCCCGGTTTGACGATTGACACCGCCGGAGCCCGGCGCTGTGCTAGGACCGCCAAGGCGAGGAGGCATCCATGGACGGCAAAAAGAAAATTCCCGCGGAAGCGGTGGAAGTGTCACCCAGTTCATTCACGGCGAGATCAGCCGGCGCGCTTTTGTCAACGGCGTCAAAAGCTATGCGATAGCCGGGCTGACCGCCTCGGCCATCATCGACGCGCTGATGCCCAATTATGCCCTGGGCCAGCAGGTCGCCAGAAATGACGAGCGGATCAAGGCGAGCTATGAGACCATCCCCTCAGCCGGATGGCTATGGTTCCATCCGCGGCTATTTTGTGTCGCCCGTTCAGCGCCGACACGCGCGACGCCACGCCGGCGAAACTGCCCGGCGTGATCGTGGTGCATGAGAACCGGGGTCTTAATCCGCATACCGAAGATGTTGCGCGCCGTTTCGCGCTGGAGAATTTCATGGCCTTTGCGCCGGACGCGCTGACCTCGGTCAGCGGCTACCCCGGCGACGATTACAAGGGCGGGCTGCTGTTCTCCAAGCTCGATGGCGCCAAGCGGGGGCCAAGATTTCCTGGCCGCGGCGCGCTGGCTGAAGGCGCGAGCCCGACTGCACAGGCAAAATCGGCGCCGCCGGAATCTGCTATAGGCGGCGGGGTGGCCAACACGCTGGCGGTTCAGATGGGCGATGATCTGGGGGCTGCGGCGCCGTTCTATGGCGCGCCGACCGACCCGGAGGTGTGCCCAAGATCAAGGCGGCGATCCTCATCCATCATGGTGGACTGGATAAGACCCCTGGCGGGTGGCTATCCGGCACAGGCCGCGGAGCTGGAGAAAAACCACATCCGCTTTTGAAGGACATGTCTATCCGAACGCGGTGCACGGCTTCTTCAATGACGCCACGCCGGAGCGCTACAACAGGGCCGCGGCCGAGCAGGCCTGGAGCCGCACGATCGAGTGGTTCAACCAGTATGTGCGCAGCGCCTAGATGCCCGGAAATTGGGCTGGAACTTACCTCTGGTGCGGCGGATCGTCGGCGGGATCGCCCGATAGCAGCTTGTACGCGATTGTATAGCGTTTCTCCGGACAGGAGCTGGTCGGTACTGTACCGCGATGCAAGATGGCGCCGCGAGAAACCACGATGCGCCCCGCCCTGGGCGTTACCACCAGCCGCGCGTCATAATCATCGTCAAAGAAGATGGTTTCTCCGCCCCAATCGGTGTGCCAGTCCAGATTGACATAGTACAACACGGTGACGTGATTGCGATGCGCCGAGCAGTCACGATGGGTATAATAACTATCGCCATAGACGCTGCTGTTCACATAAGCACGCTGGTCGCGCAACACTTCGCCAGGAAACATCCACTCAGCCACCTGGCGCAGGCGCAGGAAAAAGGGATCCGCACTCACAACCTCATCCGGTATGTCGGCAGACGCCGCGGAAGGCGGAACATCCACACGGCTCATTTCCTTGCGCTCATAGCGCAGGCTTTGGACGGCGCCTCCGATTTTGGTGACCAAAGCGGGATCGACAAAGCCGTCGCATATGAAAAGCTCTCGCCCCGATATCAGGAGGCGGCTGGCTTTCGGTTCGGTAGATAGTGGAACGGCTCCCAAATGCCTCCCCGACATAAGCGCGTTTTTCCGGTCTCCCAGTGTAGTAAGCGTGCTTGACGGACGCAATCACTGTCGCTGCTTCCAGCTGGCTTCAGTCGGCCGGCACCACATCGAAGGCGATGGTGGTGCGGGCCGTGGGCGCGTGAAACGGATTGGTGCCGTGCCACATGTAGGAGGGGAATAGCACCAGCCGGCCGGGCACTGGCTGCACCGCGCGCCGCGCCGGATTCCTCTGCAGCAGATTCTCGAAACTGGATTCTCCGAACTTGATCCAGCCCTGGCGTTGGCTTTCGTCCTTTACCACATCGGGCACACCGGCATAGTAGCAGGAACTGATCCAGCCGCGCGGATGGGTGTGGTTGACGTGAAAGCCGCAATCGCCGAGCCGTGACGACCAGGAGCCATTGTAGCGGGTGTTGCGTGTGCGCCGCGACAAGAAGGGGTGGCGCGCATCCTCCTTCAAACCGGCTACATAGTCGCCCACCGCTTCATGAATGCGAATTTGCACGCGCTCCACCAGCTCGTGGCCGGCGCCGAACAGGTCGCCATTGGTCTGCGTGCCTTCCCGCAGCGTCTGATTGTGGAATCTGCGAGCGGTGGGATGAATGCGATCAAGATAGTTGCAAAGCTCCGCGTTGAAATCCTCCATACTGGCGAATCCGGCCGGCGGCTCCAGATCGAACACCTGAATGAGCGTATCATAGCCGTTGAGCATCTCGTCGCGCGGGTCGTCAAGCGTGCGCAGCCCCACGCTTAGCGTTGCCAATGCAGGCTGGCTTAGTGGTGCCAGTCGCAAGGCCTGTTCGCACAAGGCAACCGCCTTCTCGGGATCGTCCCGGTGCAGCGCGACGGCGGCGGCAGAGGAATAGAGGTCAGGATCGGACGGGCTGGCCGCCAGCGCCACATCGAAAGCGGCGGCGGCTTCTTCATAGTGCTGCATCATCAATAATGTGTTGGCGATACCGGCGGCGGCTATGGCATCGTGAGTATCCCGGGCATGAAGTTCGCGATACACGCCCAACGCTTCCTCGCCGCGCAGCTCATGAGACAGGAAATAGGCCTTGTCCAGGAGCAACTCACGCGTTTTGGGGGCGCGGTCATAGGATTTGAGGGCATCTTCGTGACGATCCAGCCTGTAGAGCAGCTCATTATAGGATCGTTGCAACAAGGGCGCATGGGGTTCGCGCGCAATCAGCCTTTCAAACAACGCCAGCGCGGCGTCGAACCGCTGCATTTGCTCAAGCGTCTGGGCGCGCATCAGGTCCAATCCCGGCAAGGCTGGGTTTAGCGCCTGAGCTTTTTCCAGATGCTCCAGTGCTTCAGAAAAGCGGGTCAAGCCGCGCAGCGCCTGACCCAGATTATTATGCAGCACTCCGGCCAGTTGCGGGTCGGCGGCATGCGCCAAGCCCTCGCGAGCGACGGTCTCGGCTTCAACGAAGCGCTGCTGGTCTATCAGCATGGCGCTTAGGGTCAGCCGCGCCGGCAAAAACCCAGGCATGCGCAGCAGAATGTTTCGATAGATGGTTTCTGCTTCGCCCGCGCGTCCCGCCCGTTTCAGCGCACCCGCCAGCTCCTGCCAGGTCTCGACCACGCGCGGTTCGCGCGCCAACTCGGCGCGAAAGGCTGCGATGGCATCCTCGATGCGGCCTTGCCGCAGCGCCGCATGCGCATCCTGGATGCTCATTAAGTCACCTGGTCAATACGGTCAAAACAGAATGACAAGCCGCCCCCTGATGATCGCCCATTAGGTCTATTGAGGCAGAAGGGCTGGCCGTTGGCAATTCGGGCGGTTCGCTCAGCTTAAAGCATGGAAATTACCGTCATCCGGCTACGAGCCATAAAAAAGGCCCGGCGATGAACCGGGCCTTTTCATTTGATAGGGCGGGAAGGTTACGCTTCCGCGGGCTCTTCCTCGGTGGCTTCGGCAGCAGGGCCGGCGCCTTCCTCGAAGATTTCCTCGGCGGCGGCAACGGCCTCTTCCTGGTCCGTCTTCGACACCAGCACGTCCTCGCCGCGCGCTTGGCGCTCGGCTTCGTCTTCGCTGCGGGCGACATTGACGGTGATGTTCACCTTCACTTCCGGATGCAGGATAACCGGAATCGTGAACAGGCCGATGGCCTTGATCGCCACGCTGATGTTGACCTGGTGACGGTCGACCTTGAAGCCGGCCTTTTCCATGGCGTCGGCGACGTCGCGCGGGCTGACGGAACCATAAAGCTGGCCACGGTCGCCGGCCTGGCGGATCAGGGTGAACGACTTGCCGTCGAGCTTGGCGCCGACCTTCTCGGCTTCGCCCTTCAGCTTCAGATTGTTGGCTTCCAGATGCGCCTTCTGGGTCTGGAAATAGTCACGGTTCGCCTTGGTGGCGCGAAGCGCCTTCTTCTTGGGCAGAAGGAAGTTGCGGGCAAAGCCGTCCTTGACGCGGACTTCATCGCCCATCTGGCCCAGCTTCTCGACTCTTTCGAGCAGGATCACTTGCATGACGGTTCTCCTACTTCACGACGTAGGGCAGCAGCGCCATGAAGCGGGCGCGCTTGATGGCGTTGGCCAGGATGCGCTGCTTCTTGTTGCTGACCGCGGTAATGCGCGACGGCACGATCTTGCCGCGCTCGGAAATGAAGCGCTGCAGGAGCTTGACGTCCTTGTAGTCGATCTTGGGCGCGTTATCGCCCGAGAAGGGGCAGGTCTTCTTGCGGCGGAAGAAGGGACGGCGCGCGCCGTCCTCGCGGCCGCCACGGCCGCCTTCGCGGTCGCCGCCACGCCCGCCTTCACGATCTCCGCCACGTCCGCCTTCACGGTTGCCACCATAGCTCATTGCACGGTCTCCTCGGTCACGGCCCTTCGCCCTCGGGCTTCGGCGCGGTCGTCACGGCGGTTCTTGTTCGACGAGACGTCGAACTGGTCCACCTTGACGGTGAGATAGCGCAGCACGTCTTCGTTGATCTTGAGCTGGCGTTCCAGCTCGATCACCGCCTTGGACGGGGCGTTGATGTTGAGGAGCACATAATGCCCCTTGCGGTTCTTCTTGATGCGATAGGCAAGTCCGCGCAGGCCCCAATATTCCTGCTTTTCGATCTTGCCGCCTTCGCCTTCGACGATGGTCTTGAGATGGGTGGCCAGTGCGTCCACCTGCTGCGCGCTGATGTCCTGGCGCGCGATCAGGAGATGCTCGTAAAGAGCCATCTGCGTTCCCTTTCCTTTCGGTCCGCGGAACGAAGCTGGGAGGGTTCCCGTCTTCGCTTTGGCTCGCCCGGGACGCGCACAATGCGCCAACCCTTCTTCTGGAAGGGGCCCGGCCGACCGTGGCCGTTGAGGGCCGGGTCTATAGAGAAAAGGGCCGCAAAGGGCAAGGCAGCCAAAAAAAGCCAGTGGGCCGCCCGGCCCACGGCCAAAAAAAACAGGGCGCAAAGGCGGTTAGCGCCTCCACGCCCTGATTTTGCAGCCGGCTGGCCGGCTTTAGCGCCAGTGACAGACCCGGTGATGATGGTGGACCACGCAGACGCGGTGGCGGTGGTGGGGGGCGGCCTGGACGGCGACGGCGCCCAGCACGGTCAGTGCGATGGCGGCGGCAACGAGCTTCTTCATGGGGCAGTCCTTCGAAGTTGGAATCACGCAACGCGGCGAGCTTAGGCTCGGGCGCAGCGCTGCGGAACGAGGAACTTGTAATTGGCACCAAGCTGGCTGACGTTGTGCCGAGCTTAAAAACAAACACAGGCTTTCTTCCCCCGCGCCCGTCAGGGCAGCCGGGGGAAGATGTCACAGCGAGATGTCGGCGAAGCCGACTCGAGTTGTGACAGATGGGGGCGAAAGAAGTCATGGAAGCGACACAGAGTGAGGCGGACGCGATCCTGCGCCGCGCCGCCTTCCGGCTGGTGCCGCTGATCCTGGCCATGTACGTCGCCGCCTTCCTCAACCGGGTGAATGTCGGCTTCGCCGCCCTGACCATGAACCATGACCTGGGTTTCACGCCCGGAAGTCTATGGCAATGGCGCCGGCATCTTCTTCTGGGGCTATTTCCTGTTCGAGGTGCCGTCCAATCTGATCATGGAAAAGGTCGGAGCGCGCATCTGGATCTGTCGCATCATGCTGACCTGGGGGCTGGTCTCGATGGCCACCGCCTTCGTCAACGGCCCCTACAGCTTTTATGCCATGCGCTTTGTGCTGGGACTGGCGGAAGCCGGCCTTTATCCCGGCATCCTGCTCTATTTCACCTATTGGTTTCCGGCGGCGACGCGGGCGCGCATCATCGCCCTGTTCTGCATGGGCATCCCGGCGGCCAATATTCTGGGCTCGCCACTGTCGGGCTGGCTGTTGGGAATCGAAACCGCCGGCCTGCATGGCTGGCAGTGGATGTACCTGCTGGAAGCCATCCCCACCCTGTTGCTGGGTTTGGCGGTGCTGGTGTGGATGCCGGACAATCCGGCCAAGGCCAAATGGCTGTCGGAACATGAGAAGACAGTGGTCCTGTCGCGGCTGGCTGCCGATCCCAAGGCCCAGGTGCACGGGCTGGGTGAGATGATGAAGGACTGGCGGGTATGGGCGTTGATAATTCCGGATTTCGCCATCGTGTTCGGCATCTATGCGCTGGGCCTGTGGATGCCGACCATGGTGCAGGCTATGGGATATTCCATCCATCAGACAAGCTTCGTCGTGATGATCCCTTACGTCTTCTCGCTGGCCGTGCTGTGGCTGTTCGGCCATTCCTCGGACCGCACCGGCCGGCGCGTGCTGCATTTCTGCCTGTCGGCGCTGCTGGCTTCGGCGGGTTTTGCCATCGCGGCGGTCGGCAGTAACGTCGTGATCGTGATCTTCGGCTTCTGCCTGGCCTCGGGCGGGGTGTTTTCGGGCCTTGCGACTTTCTGGACGGTGCCGCCGCTATTCCTGGGTGGCACGGCGGCAGCGGGCGCCTTTGCGCTGATCAACAGCGTGGGAAATCTCAGCGGCTATTTCGGGCCGGCCATGATGGGCTTGCTGCGGCAGGCGACCGGCGACTACAAGGCGGGCTTGTGGGCCTGTGTGGTCGTGCCGATGATCGCCGCGCTTTCCATGGCGCTCTTGTCCAAAAGCGTGTCGCGCAAACCGTGACTGATCCGTCTGACAAGATACTGGCGCGCGCCGCCTGGCGGCTGATCCCCTTCATGTCGCTGATGTATGTGGTCAGCTTCCTGGACCGGGTGAACATCTCTTTTGCCGCACTGACCATGAATCACGATCTGGGCTTTTCGCCCCAGGTCTATGGCTTCGCTTCCGGGGTCTTCTTCTTCGGCTATTTTCTGTTCGAGGTGCCGTCCAACCTGATGCTGCAGAAGGTGGGCGCGCGGCTGTGGATGTGCCGCATCTGTGTCAGCTGGGGGTTTCTGTCCATGCTGACGGCCTTCGCGCATGAGCCGGTCAGCTTCTGCATCGTGCGCTTTCTGCTGGGGGCGGCGGAGGCCGGGCTTTATCCCGGCATGGTGCTGTACATGACCTACTGGTTTCCCTCCTATACGCGGGCGCGGTTCATCGCGCTGTTTCTGGCCGGGGTGCCGCTGGCCAATGTGATCGGCTCGCCCATCTCCAGCGCCCTGTTGGGCGTGAGCGGCCACGGCATGGCCGGCTGGCAATGGATGATTGTGCTGGAAGGCATTCCCTCGATCCTGTGCGGCATTGCGAGCTTATGGGTTTTGCCGGATGGTCCCGCGACCGCCAAATGGTTGAAGGCGGATGAAAAGCGCATCATCGCCGCGCGTCTGGCCGCTGAACCAAAAGGCGCGCTGCACGGCCTGCGCGAGCTTTTGTGTGACCGCCGCATCTGGATCCTGATGATTCCGGATTTCGCAATCGTGTTTCCGCTTTATGCGCTGAACTTCTTCCTGCCGCAGATGGTGCACGGCATGGGCTATTCCGTTGGCGAAACCGGCTGGATCGTGGCCGTGCCCTATCTTCTGGCGATGGGCGCAATGGTGAGCTTGGGCTGGTCCAGCGACAGAAGCGGCAATCGCGCCGGTCATGTCGCCTTCGCCGCCTTCCTGGCGGCGCTGGGTGTGGTGGGTGCGATGACGGCCAATGTCCACTGGCTGGTGATCGCCTTCCTGTGTCTTGCGACCAGCGGCATCTATGCGGCGCTGGCGGTGTTCTGGACCTTGCCGGCCTCGCTGTTGCGCGGCACCGCGGCGGCGGCGGGGCTCGCGCTGCTCAACAGCGTCTCCAATCTGGGCGGCTTCTTCGGTCCCACCCTGATGGGCTGGGCGAAACAGCAGACCGGAACCTATGGGTTCGGCCTTTCTTTTGTTGCCGCCATGCTGGTTCTGGGCGGCGTGGCGGTCATCATGATTGGGCGGGCATTTTTCTCCCAACTTGACTTAGGCAAGCCCTCTTGATTTATCCCGCCCCTCAATAACTCGCGCATTCCTTTTTCCCGGGCAGGGCAGCCAGAAAGTCGGCATGGGCAAGGACCTGGCCGATGCTTTCGCACCTGCACGCGAGGTGTTCCAGGAAGTGGATGACGCGCTGTCCCAGAAGCTTTCCAGATTGATGTGGGAAGGCCCCGAAGCCGATCTCACCCTAACCGAAAACGCCCAGCCCGCCATCATGGCCCTGTCGCTGGCCATCATACGCATCCTGGAAAAGGACATGGGCCTGGACGTTGCCAAACATGCCTATCTGGTCGCCGGCCACAGCCTGGGCGAATATTCCGCGCTTGCGGCCGCAGGTGCCTTCAGCCTCGCTGACACCGCACGCCTTCTGAAAATTCGCGGCCAGGCGATGCAGTCGGCGGTGCCAGTGGGCGAGGGCGGCATGACCGCCCTGATCGGCGCCGACATCGAACAGGCCGAAGCCGTGGCGAAAGAAGCCTCAGATACCCGGCGGCGTCTGCGTCGTCGCCAATGACAATGCGCCGGGCCAGGTGGTGATCTCCGGCACCATGGACGCGCTCGCCCGCGCCGGCGAAATCGCCAAGGCCAAGGGCATCAAGCGCGCTATGCCGCTTTCGGTGTCGGCGCCGTTCCATTCGCCCTTGATGCAGCCCGCCGCCGACCGCATGGCGGAAGAATTGAACAAGGTCGACCATCCGTCCGCTGGCGGTGCCGGTGCTGGCCAATGTCACCGCCAAAGAAGCGAACAATCCCGATCATGTGCGCCAGCTGCTGATCGGACAGGTCACCAGCCGTGTACGCTGGCGCGAAAGCATTCTGGCGCTGAAGGGCCTGACCGTTGATACGACGGTGGAATTCGGCGGCAACAAGGTGTTGAGCGGCATGGTCAAGCGCATCGAACCTGGCCTCACGATGGTGACGCTCGATTCCCCCGCCGACTTGGAAACATTCGCGAAAGGCGCTCTGGGATGTTTGACCTTACAGGCAAAACGGCATTGGTAACCGGTGCATCCGGCGGCATCGGTGGCGCCATCGCCAAGGCGCTGCATGGCCAGGGCGCGGCCGTGGTGCTGTCGGGCACCCGCGCCGAGGCGCTGGAAACGCTACAAAGCCGAGTTGGGCGCGCGCGCCTTCATCGCCCAGGCCAATCTGTCCGATACCGCATCCGTCGAAGCCCTGCCCAAGGCCGCGGAAGAAGCCGCGGGCGCAGGCATCGACATCCTGGTCAACAATGCCGGCATCACACGCGACAATCTCTTCATGCGCATGAAGGACGACGAATGGGATCAGGTGATCGCGGTGAACCTCACCGCCGCCTTCCGCCTGTCGCGCGCCGTGCTGCGCGGCATGATGAAAAAGCGCTGGGGCCGCATCATCCAGATCAGCAGCCTGGTCGGCGCGACCGGAAATCCCGGCCAGGGCAATTACGCCGCCGCCAAGGCGGGCCTGGTCGGGATGAGCAAGAGCCTGGCGGCCGAGGTCGCTTCCCGCAACATCACAGTCAATGTCGTGGCGCCCGGTTTTATCGCAGACGGCGATGACCGATGTTCTGGACGACAAGTATAAAGAGCTGATCGCCCAGCGAATCCCGGCCGGCCGCATGGGCCTGCCCGAAGAAATCGCCGCCGCCGTCGCCTATCTGGCCTCCCAGGAAGCCGCCTATGTGACGGGCGAAACCATCCATATCAATGGCGGGATGGCAATGATATGACAGTGAAATCAACAGCTTAAGTGCCGCGTTGGCGGGCCGGCAGGTTTGTGTTACCAAACCGGCCACCTCACGAAGCACCCAATGTGTGGTCCCGGCGTTTTCCCCTTTGCCGGTTTGAAATCTAGGAGAGGCTTACAAGTCCATGAGCGATACTGCCGAGCGCGTGAAGAAGATCGTCGTCGAGCATCTGAATGTTGATGCCGACAAGGTCACGGACACCGCGTCTTTCATTGAAGATCTGGGGGCCGACAGCCTCGACACAGTCGAGCTGGTGATGGCGTTCGAGGAAGAATTCGGCATCGAAATTCCCGATGACGCCGCCGAATCCATCGTCACCGTCGGTGACGCCGTCAAATATATCGACAAAGCCAAGCGCCTGATCCGGCGAGTGGTCGGCCTCATGCGCAGGGTCGTCGTTACGGGCCTGGGTCTTGTCACGCCGCTGGCTTGTGGCGTCGAGGAGACCTGGTCGCGCCTGCTCGCCGGCCAATCCGGCGCCAGCCTGATCACGCAAGTTCAGGACCGACGACCTGCCGACCGCATCGCCTGTCAGGTGCCGCGCGGCGATGGCAGCGACGGCAGCTTCAATCCCGACCAATGGGTCGATCCCAAGGAACAGCGGCGCATGGATGATTTCATCATCTACGGACTGGCGGCCGCCGAGCAGGCGGTGGCGCGATTCCGGCTGGGAACCCAAGACCGAAGAAGAACGCTGCCGCACCGGTGTCCTGATCGGTTCGGGCATCGGCGGGCTGACCGGCATCGAGGATGCCGCGATCCTGGTGCACGAAAAGGGGCCGCGCCGTCTGTCGCCCTTCTTCATTCCGGGCCGGCTGATCAATCTGGTCTCGGGCTATGTCTCCATCGAACATGGCTATCAAAGGTCCCAATCATGCCGTCGTTACCGCCTGCGCCACGGGCGCCCACGCCATCGGCGACGCCGCGCGGCTGATCGCGCTGGACGACGCCGATGTGATGGTGGCGGGCGGTGCGGAATCCGCGATCTCCCGTCTGGGCATCGCGGGTTTCGATGCCTGCCGCGCGCTGTCCACCGCCTATAACGACACACCGACAAGGCCTCGCGCCCCTACGACAAGGACCGCGACGGCTTTGTCATGGGCGAAGGTGCGGGCGTGGTCATGCTGGAAGAACTGGAACATGCCAGGGCGCGCGGCGCGCAAATCTATGGCGAAGTCACAGGCTACGGCCTGTCGGGCGACGCCTATCACATCACCGCGCCATCGGAAGACGGTGATGGCGGTTTCCGGGCGATGACGATGGCGATGAAGCGCGCTGGACTTGTCGCCCTCGATATCGACTATGTGAATGCCCATGGCACATCGACCATGGCCGACGCATCGAGTCGGGCGCGGTGGAGCGGCTGTTCGGCAATGCGGCGCGCAAGCCGCGATGTCGTCGACCAAATCCTCGATCGGGCATCTGCTGGGCGCGGCGGGCGCGGTGGAAGCGATCTTCTGCCGCTGGCGATGCGCGACCGATCGTGCCGCCCACCATCAATCTGGAAAATCCGGATGTCGACACCGCGATCGACCTGGTGCCGCTCAAGGCAGAAGCGCGCGTCAAAATCGCCATGTCGAATTCCTTCGGCTTCGGCGGCACCAATGCCGCGCTGATCGTCACCAGAACGTGCTGATCCGCTTTCAGCCTGACGTCGGCTCGATGCGCATTACATCAGTGCGCTGGCGTCAGTCGCTGCGGGAGCGGAGGAATGGGCGCACATGCCGCCTGGGATCGTCTCGCCCTCGGCCCGGCGGCGCGGTGCGGGAACAGCAGACTCGCGGTCCTGGCCCGGCGCACAACGGGCGCACGACAGTCTCCGCAGCAGCTTGGAAGACGCCGGCAGTGGTGCCGTCAGCGCACTCTGTTTGAATTCGGCGTGCGGCTGAAGGGCGAAGGCGCCGCTCAAGGCGGGCGAATACGCCATTCCGTCCGCAGCAGCGATGGACGACATCGCCGACCTTCCTGATTTCCGGCCAAGTCATCGAACACAAGATCACCGCGGCCGAAGGGCTGACGAGCGAGATGATCTGCGAGCTCGTCAAGCCGATCCCGAACTGTCGGGCGATGCAGGCCGCTGCCGGAAGAAGGCGCGCTGCTGCCGGAAACTTATCTGTTCACCAGCGGCACGAGCGCGCAGCGCCATTCTTGCGCGGATGCAGCAAGCGCAGGCAGAAATTCCTGGCCGCGCATGGGCCGCGCGCGCGTCGACGGCCTTCCGCTCGCCCGCAAGAGGCGATCACCCTTGCCTCCATTGTGGAGAAGGAAACCGCGATGCCGGACGAACGCCGCCATGTCGCGTCGGTGTTCGTCAACCGGCTGCGGATCGGCATGAAGCTTCAATCCGATCCCACCATCATCTATGGCATCACCAAAGGCTATCCGCTCGGCCGCGGCATCCGCCAAAGCGAACTGACCGCGGCAACGCCTTACAACACCTATGTGATTGCCGGCCTGCCGCCGGGGCCGATCTGAAATCCCGGCAAGGATTCGATTTCGGCGGTACTGAACCCGGAACATACCAACGATTTTTATTTCGTGGCCGACGGGCCGGCGGGCATGTGTTCTCCGCCACCATCGCCGACCAGGACAGCAATGTCGCGCCTATGCGCCTTTGAAGCCGCAGCAGGGCCTCGAAAGCCGGAGGTCCAGCACCCAGCCGGATCGACACCAATGTGACCGTGCTGGCTTCCCACGCCTAAGCTGCCGCCGGCGCCGGCGAAAGCCGCGCACACGTGACAGGCTTACCGCCTGCACTAGTCCGCGCCATAGGACGCGAGAGCCATGACGCTTTGCCAGCATGACCGGTTTCGCCGAAAGCACAGGGCGCCATTGACGGCTGCGCTGGCGCTGGGAGGCGAAAAGCGTCAACAGCCGCAGCCTCGATATAGGCTCCGCATCCCGCCGGGTTTCGACGGGCTGGAGCCGCCGCGCCGCCTGGCCGGCGAGCGCTTCCGCGCGGGGCACTGCAGCCGTGCTTTCCGATCGAATACCAGATGGCGCGCGGGGGCTTGCGATCGATGCCGCGGCGCTGGCGACCGCCGTCCGGATCGCGCGCGAAATGGCGGCCGAGACAGGCCTCGCGCCTGCGCGAGTGGACGGGCTGCTCGCGCTCAAGGGCGTGATCGTGGACGATGAGGGATTGGCGACTCGATCCGGTGGCGCGTGGCGGCCGCGATGCGGCGATCCTGGAAAGCCTGGGACTGGCCCTGGACTTGCTCACCAAGGCGCGCGCGCGCGAAGGCGCCAAGCTCGCGGCCCTGCTCACAGCGCAGGGGAAGAAGTCGAACAGCTGGTCGCGGAAGCCGCCGGCTGGCGGCAGCGCAGCCGGCGGCGATGAAGGCCGTCTTCAGGCCCAGATCAAGGACCTGCTGGACGGGGGTGCCATTCCGAGGAACGCCTGGCGCAGGAAATGGCCTTGCTGGCGGTGAGGCGGATGTGCGCGAGGAGCTGGACCGGCTCATGCCCATGTCCAGGATGCCCGCGGTCTGGTCGCATAGGGCAAGGGCGTGGGCCGCAAGCTCGATTTCCTGGCCCAGGAATTCAACCGCGAAGCCAACACGCTGTGCTCCAAATCCGCCGACATCGCATTGACCCGCAACGGCCTGGCGCTTAAGGCGGTGATCGACCAGTTCCGCGAGCAGGCCCAGAATGTTGAATGACGAAGTATCCAGCGCCGGGGACTGATGCTGGTCCTGTCCTCGCCCTCGGGCGCGGGCAAGACCACCCTGTCGCGCCGGTTGCTGGATATCGATGGCGCCGTCACCATGTCGCGTTTCGGCGACGACGCGGCGGCCGCGCGCCGGCGAGCGGAAGGCGAGGATTATTTCTTTGTTATCGCCGACTATATTCGACCCAGCGGTGGAAGGCGGCGCCTTCCTGGAACACGCGCTTGTCTTTGGTCATCGCTATGGCACGCCCAAAGAGCCGGTGATGCTGGCGCTGGCCACAGGGCCGCGACGTGCTCTTCGATATCGACTGGCAGGGCACGCAGCAATCGCGCCAGCAGGCGGGCGACGATCTGGTCAGCATCTTCGTGCTGCCGCCCAGCCATGCGGAGCTGGAACGCCGGCTGCGTGCCCGCGCCCAGGACGCCGAAGACGTGGTCGCCGGCGCGCATGGCCAAGGCCAACAACGAGATCAGCCATTGGGCGGAATATGATTATGTCGTGATCAATGACGATCTGGACTCCACGCTGGCGAAAATCCGCACCATCCTGGATGCCGAGCGCATGAAGCGTGGGCGGCAGACTGGCATCGCGGAATTTGCCCGTAAATTAATGGGCTAGCCGATCAGGCGTTTAACGCCCTGGCCAGCGCCGCGAAGGCTTCGATTTTCAGGTCTTCCGGCCGCGCGGTGGGGTCAATGCCGGCCCTTTCCAGCAAGGCTTCTCCGCCCAGCGGTTTCAGCGACTGGCGCAGCATCTTGCGGCGCTGGCCGAAGGCCGCGGCCGTGACCTTCTCCAGGTCTGCCAGCTGGCCGGCGCCAACGGTTCGGCGCGTGGTTCCAGCCGCACGATGGCGGAGGTGACTGACGGCGGCGGCACAAAGGCGCTGCGATTGACGTCGAACAGGATCTTGGCCGTGCAGCGCCACTGCGCCAGGACCGACAGCCTGCCGTAATGTTCGCTGCCCGCTTGCGCGGTGATGCGCTGGGCGACTTCCTTCTGGAACATCAGGGTCAGGCTGGCCCAGGGCGGCGGCCAGCTATCGGCGATGAGCCATTTGATCAACAGCGCGGTGCCGACGTTATAGGGTAGGTTGGCGGCAACGCGGACGCCCCTGGGCCGGATCGCAGTCTCCTCCAGTTTCAGCGCGTCGGCGGAGATCATCTCCAGCTTGCCAGGCCAGGCGGCCGCGACCTCTTCCAGCGCCGGCAGGCAGCGTGCGTCGCGCTCCACCGCGATCACCTTGTCAGCGCCTTCTTCCAGCAGGCCGCGGGTCAGGCCGCCGGGGCCAGGACCGACTTCGTAGAACCCCGCCTTGTTCTGCGCCAGCCGCGCGGGCGATCTGCCGCGTCAGATTGAGATCGAGCAGGAAGTTCTGGCCCAGCGATTTCTTCGCCGCCAGGCCGTGCGCGGCGATGACGTCACGCAATGGCGGCAGATCTGTCGGGCTCACGGTGCCTGCGCGCGCGCATGGCATCGGCCATATCCGCTGCCATCCTCACCGCCGCGATCATGCTGCGCGCATCTGCCTGGCCCTGACCGGCGATATCCAGCGCCGTGCCGTGATCGGGTGAGGTGCGCACGATCGGCAGGCCCAGGGTGACATTCACCCCGTCCCAGAAGCTCAGGGTCTTGATCGGGATCAGGGCCTGGTCGTGATACATGCAGAGTGCGGCGTCATAGTCTTGCGCGCGCTCTTCATGGAACAGCGTGTCGGCGGACAGGGGGCCGCGCACGCCAATGCCCGGCGCGCGCAATGCCGCCATCGCCGGGCGCGATGATAGCCGCGTCTCCTCGCCGCCCAGCATGCCGTCTTCGCCGGCATGGGGATTGAGCCCCGCCACCACCAGGCGCGGATTGCGAATGCCGAAGTCGCGCGCTCAGCGCCGTCAGGATGATTTCGCCGGTGTCGAACACCGACTGCTTGTCGATTGCCGCCGGCACATTCGCAACCGGTATGTGTATGGTCAGCGGCACCACGCGCAGCTGGTCGCTGGCCAGCATCATCACCGCGCGCCGCGCGCCCGTCAGATGGGCAAGAAATTCGGTATGGCCGGGAAAGCCGAAGCCCGCACTGTTCAGCACCGCCTTGTGGATGGGCGCGGTGACCACGGCTGCCGCTTCGCCCGCCATCGCGGCTTGCACCGCGACCTCAATCGCTTCGATCACCGCCGGCGCATTGGCGGGATCCAGCGCGCCTGGCACGCGGTGCGCGCGCGCTTTGGTCGGGATCAGCGCGCGGGCGTGCGAGGCGAAAATGCCGGAGTCACCGACCAGTTTGAGCGGGCGTCCGCCGATCTGGCCGCCGAAATGATCGAATGCGGCAACAGCAACCTCGGGCCCGATACCTGCGGGCTCGCCCATGGTGATCAGGATTGGAGTTGCTGCGCCCTTACCGGATGAGGGCATCAGGTTTGCTGTTGTCGCGCACCTGGATATTGGCGTCGCGCTTCAGGTCGCGCAGATAGCGCCGGGCCATGGTGGCGATCTGATTCTGGAACAGCTGATCTCTTATCTGATCGCGGGTGGGCATCACATAGGCGGTCTTGATCTCGATGCGCTTGTCACAGCGCCCGATTAGTTCGATGCCGGCTTCCGACTGGAACGGGGCAGCCGCTTCGCCGGGACGGGTGGTTTTCATGGCATTCTGGATCTCCGGGCTGAGATCACTGAGCTTGGCGTCGCCCAGGTCCATATAGATGGTGCCGGTCATCTTCTTGTGCAGCTCATCGAGCTGGCCGCAGCCGGCATAATGCTGCTGGATCTGGTTCGCCACCGTCATGATCTGCTCAAGCTGGTCCTTGGGCGGGCGCGGGCCGGTCGGGAACAACAGGCGCGCCAGCGGCAGGGTGCCGGCCGGGCCGGTCGGGCCGGTGGGCACATCGGCGATCTTGGTGCCCAGCGGCTCCTGGCGTTCGCGCAGGCCCAGCACATACCAGCCGCCGGTCGAACGGATGGGATCGCTGATCGCGCCGACATCCATCTTGGCGAGTGCCGCGTCCAGTTCCGGCGCCAGCTGGCCGGAATTGACCCAGCCCATGTCGCCGCCGGTCGCCGCCGTCGGATGCTGGCTGAACTGCCGCGCGACGACAGGGAAGGGCGCGCCCTGGTGCAGCTGATGCTCCACCTCCTCGGCGTCCTTCTTCACCTTGTCGTTCTGCTCGGGATTGTCCACCGGCAGGAAGATTTCCAGCACATGGTAGTGCGGCTTGTTGGCGCCATCGGCATAGCGCGCCAGTTCGGCATCCACCATGGGCTCGGTGACGATGACATCGTCGCCATACTCGTCCTGGACCGTCTTCTGCCAGGCGATCGAGGCGGTGATCTGGGACCGCAGCGCATCCTCGCTGGCGCCGGCATTGGTGAGGTTCTGGCGCAGCTGCTGGATGGTGAAGTGATAGTCCTCCATCATTCCGTTGATGCGCTTGTCCACCTCGACCGGGCTGACGGTGATCTTCTTTTTCACCGCTTCCTGGAGCTCCAGCTTTTCGGATTGCAGCAGTTCCAGAATCTGGCTGCGGATGCGGGTGCGCTGTTCCGTCGTCAGCTGTTGGTTGATGCCGTTGATCGCCAGATACAGCGCCACGCGCTGGCGCAATTCATAATCGGAAATGGATTTGTCATTCACCGTGGCGATGATGGAAATCGGAATTGGTCTTGTCGGCGGTGGCGTCGATGGTGCTGGCGCCGTCGTTCTTGGCTTCCTGCACCGCGGGCTTGTCGCCATTGGTGTCAACGGCCTCGGTGTCCGCCGCATCGGCCGCCGGAGCGCTCGCGTCGGCTGTCGCCTGGGCGGGCGCGGTGACCGCGGCCTCCTTGGCGTCGGGCTTGACGGCGACGGCCTTGCCGGAGGCAAGGGCGGGAACCGCCGGCACAGGCTTGAAGCCGGAAATCCTGGGCCAGGCCCGCGGCGCTCGCGCCAACGATCAGGGCAGCGCCAGCATCAGAGTAGTGGCAATCCGCATCGTCCGTCTGATCTTTTTGGTTGCTGGCAGGGGCATCACAATGGCGCACCGCCGGCTCCTAAACCGCTCTCCAAAATACGGAATTTCCCGCCCGATCAAGCGCTAGCCGCCCCGCAACCCAAGGGCAAAAGCCCGCATTTCCGCCAGTTAGGGGTGCGTCAAGGCGAAAACATCCTTGGGGAACAGGCTGAAAGGCTGGATCGTCGTGTCCCCGGTCTTGAGATTGAAGCGCAAAATCACGGAAGAGGAGGGCGGCACGCCCTGAATCAAATCCTCGGTATATTTGCGACGGTAGGCCAGCGAAATGGCGATGCATTCATCCTCATAGCCCAGGCCATATTCGGTGTTCAGGAACTGGTTGTTGGCCAGGTCGCGCTGGGCGGCGACGAAGACCTGCCAGTTGCGCCAGACATTGACGTCGGCCTGGGCGTTGATTTCCTCACGGCTCGGCAGGCCCAGGCTCGAGACCGTCTGCGGCAGCTGGACGTAGCTGACCTGCAGCGAGGAGCGGTCATAGCTGCCGTGACATAGATTTCATGCCGCCTGACCGAGCAAAGCACCACCAACTGAGAGCCGCTCAACAACACAGTGAGGAACGCCGTGAGTGTCGGTTGGAGCGATTCAACAGAGTGATGGCATTGCACCGTCAGGGTATGAACAATAAAGCGATAGCACAGACCTTGAAAATAGGACGCAAGACGGTTGCACGCTTTCTCCGTTCGGGCCAGTTTCCGGAACGAGCCACGCCACGGCGCAACGCACCCAAAGTGAATCATTTCCGGAATTACCTGAAGCTCGATGGACCGATGGCTGCCATAACGCGACCAAGTTATGGCGCGAGATCCAATTAAAAGGCTACGCTGGTGGTAGAAGCATGATCGCAAGGTTCGAAGCCACCTTGCGCACGCCCGGAACGAAGTACCATCGCAAGCTCAGTCAGTCACCAAGAACCAAGCCCAAGCGTCTGTCGCCAGGCAGACAGCTATGCTGATGGCCAGGCGGCCGGAAAAGCTAGCTGCGAGTGAAAAACAGCTTATTGACCGGCTGGAAAAGTGCTGTCCAATGGTGGCCGCTTTGCAGCCTCTCATTCGTAGTTTCTCGGCGGTGTTTCAAAACGGAAAATACGAGGCGCCCTTCAACCCTGGATCGAACACGCGACTTCGCTGGGGCTTCCTGCTATCAGATCATTCTGCGATGGCCTTCTCAAAGATCACTCGTCGGTGCTCGCCGCCATTTCATTAAAGTGGAGCAACGGCCAAGTTGAAGGTCAGGTCCATCGCTTGAAACTCATCAAGAGACAAATGTATGGTCGTGCCAGTTTCCATTTGTTGCGCGCACGCGTGCTTCCCTACGCCCCTGTCGCGGAACTTACTTACCGCTCACCATGAACTGCACGAAACCTGCGGGAGAACCCAAATTTGGCCCACTTTGGCCACGAGAATTTGGCTCACCAAATAAAACACAACCGGATAGCTTTGTTTTGGCCGGTTTCGAGCAGCCAGAAGGAGCACCGGTTGGACTGGAGAGCCAAAGTGGAGTTATTCGAGCAGATCCGGCGCGAGTATTCTGAAGGCGTCGGAACGATTTTAGGAGTCGCCAAGAAACTAGGCGTACACCGGCGGATGGTGAGAGAAGCCATCCAAAAAGCGATCCCACCCGAAACGCAAAAAGGGACAGCGCGAAACAACACGGCTGCTGAGCGAAGTGTTGCTTTTCATCCATCAGTTTTGATGGCCGATCAGCAAGCACCGCGCAAACAGCGTCACACGGCACAACGGATTTACCAACGGCTGCGCGAATGAGATGCCGCAGCAGGAAGTAAGCCCGCGCAGCGTGCGCCGCGCGGTGCAGGATTGGAAACAAAGCGCCAGCAGGAACGCGCCGAGACCTACATCAGTCAACATACGAAGCTGGCCGCGAAGCACAGGTGGATTGGTATGAAGCGTATGCCGATCTAGCAGGCGAACGCATGAAGCTGCAAGTATTCTGTTTGCGAAGCATGTACAGCGGCGCGGCGTTTCATCGCGCCTATGTGCGGGCCACGCAACAAGCGTTCCTGGATGGGCACACCCGAGCTTCGAGATGTTTGGCGGCGGATTTCGTGTGCTGCGATACGACAACCTGAAGGCAGCGGTTAAACAGATCATGCGCGGCAAGCGGCGCGAACAGACCACGCGCTTTATCGCATTCCGCTCGCACTATTTGTTCGACGCTGAGTTTTGCACGCCCGCGCGTGGCAATGAAAAGGGTGGCGTGGAACAGGAAGGGGGACGCTTTCGACGACGTTGGTGGACGCCGGTTCCGCAGTACGCGAATCTGGATGAGCTGAAGGAGCATCTGCTCGAAGGCTGCCTGGAGATCGGCACGCTCGATCGAAGGCTGCAACGAAAGCGTAGCTGCCAAGCGGTTTTCTGCGTTCCTACCCGCGTCGTATAGCTAGCCAGGCGCGGCCCGTTGAGTTTTGTGCCTCCGGGTCGCGCTGATTGGTGGTGTCCTAAAGCTGCGTTGAACGGATTTTGGCCAATATTGCGTGGGAAGGGTTCTAAAGGGTTTGATCTGAGAAAGGAAGCGTCGTCAACACTCAACGGCTTGGCCGAGTTCTTGCGTGTGAACGTGCAAGGTTAAGTTCCAACAAGCAACCTAAAAACTCATCAGTGGCGATGGCCTCAGGCCAGCCGTAGGCATCTGCTACTGCGCGGTCTAGTTGAGAATGAATATTGGATAGCCACGTCGGCATCTCGTTGTAGAGATTTGTTAGAGTCCTAGTTCTCAACTCATTGGCTGCGACCTCGCTGCCGCACTAGATTCGATCAGGAAATCCGGCAACGACCTCGGAGATGGATTAAGCCAATTCGTGCGCAGGGCGTGGAGATCTGCTGCCGCTTTTGATATCCGTTCAGCCTGTTCCGGTGTTGGACTTGGGAAGGGGAATGTGTCAAGGCAGCGCGCAGAATTGTACACCGGATCATTCCCGACACCCAATCTATTGCCCTGACGAGTCGCCCAAATCGTATGGAATCGTGATGACAACAGACCCATCATGAGATCGTCTTCACGCGGAATTACGACAAGTTTATGTTCGGGGATAACGGAGGCAGGACCTGGAATATTCGATGTCTAGCGGTTTCAGACGTGACGATAAATCGCGAAAGATTGCCAATAGCTCTTCGTAAGCCTGGGCGGGTTTCACCGTGTCGCCACCAGAATTTTGCTCTAGATGCTCGGTTGTTTCTAAGCCTGACCTCCTTAACATGCTGCTTTAAGTAGCGAAACGGTAATTCATACAGGGCGGCATTCTGTTCGCTGATAGACGTGCCAAAGTCAATCACCCATCGGTCACGATAACGGTCTGTGATGTCCTTTCCGTTGTAAATTGGA
>CAWHLV010000105.1:0-5726 GCA_963830095.1 uncultured Alphaproteobacteria bacterium | reverse complement strand
TGTCGTAGACCACCCGGTTGATGCCGCGCACCTCATTGACGATGCGGGTGGCGGTGCGGGCCAGGAAGCTGTGCTCGAAGGGATAATAATCCGCCGTCATGCCGTCGCTGCTGGTGACGGCGCGCAGCGCGCAGACATGGTCATAGGTGCGCGCATCGCCCATCACGCCCACGGTCTTCACCGGCAGCAGCACGGCAAAGGCCTGCCAGATCTTGTCGTACAGGCCGGCCTTGCGGATCTCGTCCAGATAGATGACGTCGGCCTTGCGCAGGATCTCCAGCTTCTCTTCGGTGATCTCGCCGGGAATGCGGATGGCCAGGCCCGGCCCCGGAAAAGGGTGACGGCCGACAAAGGCCGGCGGCAGGCCGAGCTCGCGGCCCAAGGCGCGCACCTCGTCCTTGAACAGCTCGCGCAGCGGTTCGACCAGCTTGAGC
Source organism: uncultured Alphaproteobacteria bacterium (assembly GCA_963830095.1). GTDB lineage: Bacteria > Pseudomonadota > Alphaproteobacteria > Micropepsales > Micropepsaceae > Rhizomicrobium. The sequence goes on along the minus strand of CAWHLV010000105.1, from coordinate 5,292 downwards.
TTCATGTAATCCGGCAAGCCGCCGACATTGTGATGGCTCTTGATGGTGACCGACGGCCCGCCGGTGGCCGACACGCTTTCGATCACATCGGGATAGAGCGTGCCCTGGGCGAGGAATTCCGCGCCGCCGACCTTGTGGCTTTCCTTGTCGAACACGTCGATGAAGGCGGCGCCGATGATCTTGCGCTTCTGTTCGGGATCGCTGACGCCGTCCAGGCGCGACAGAAACATCTCGCGCGCATCGGCATGGATCAGCGGAATATTGTAATGGCCGCGGAACAGGCTCACCACCTCGTCCGCTTCGCCCGCGCGCATCATGCCGGTATCGACAAAGATGCAGGTCAGCTGGTCGCCGATGGCTTCATGGATCAACACGGCGGCGACGGATGAATCCACGCCGCCCGACAACCCGCAGATCACCTTGCCCTTGCCCACCTGCTTCCGGATCTTCTCGATCATGGCGGCGCGGAAGGCGTGCATGTTCCATTCCGGCTCGATGCCGGCGATGGTGCGCACGAAATTCGCCAGCAAGGTCGCGCCGCGCGGGGTGTGCGCCACTTCGGGATGGAACTGCACGCCATAGAAGCGGCGCTTTTCGTCGGCGATCACCGCATAAGGCGAGACTTACCGATGGTGGCGATGATGGCAAAGCCCGGCGGAATGGCGGTGATCTTGTCGCCATGGCTCATCCACACCGGCTCGCTGCCGGTCTCGGCCAGGCCTTCCAGCAGGGGCGACTTGGCCTGACGCGAATATCGGCGCGGCCGAATTCCTGGTTGTGGCCGCCTTCGACCTTGCCACCCAGCTGCGCCGACATGGTCATCTCGCCATAGCAGATGCCCAGCACCGGGACGCCCGCTTCGAACACCGCCTGCGGCGCGCGCGGTGCGTTTTCTTCGTACACCGACGCAGGCCCACCCGACAGGATGATGGCGCGCGGCTTCTTGGCCAGCGCCTCGTCCGCCTTGTTGAAGGGCACGATCTCGCAATAGACGCCGGCCTCGCGCACGCGCCGTGCGATCAGCTGGGTGACCTGGCTGCCGAAATCCAGAACCAAGACGCTCATTGGGTCGCGCGCGCCGTGTGTCGGGATGGTCGTGGTCCAGGGTCGGCCAGAGCCTTCAGGGCGTCGGCGTCGGCCGGGATCGATGCCCAACGCCTGGTCGTAGAAGGAACGGGCATAGTCGGGCTGGCCGGCCTCGGCATAGATGTCGCCCAGGGCGACGTAAGACCGGGGCCGCGCCGGATCGGCCACGATGGCCGATTGGGCCAGCCGCACCGCCAGTTCGGTATCGCCCTTGCCCACGGCGTCATGCGCCTGGGACAGCAGCGATTCTACCGTCACCGGTTGTTCGACGGCGGCGGCAGGCTTGGGGTGTTTGGCGCGGGCAGCCCAGACGTCAGTGGTCAGGGCGCCGGTCGAAACGAGCAGGATGGCCAGAGACGGAATCGGGCGGGACGTCATGGGCGTGCACCATAAGCCATTTTTACTGCCTCTAACCATGCGCCAAATGACCATCAGCCGCGCCTGAAAGCGGCGCAATAAAAGCCGTCGGTCCCGGTCAGGCCCGGGCTGGCGCGGAAATCATGGGAAAGCCCCGGCGGGGCGGTTCCGGACCAGCTTGCCCGCAGGTCGAGCGCGGCAAAGCCCGGCCAGCGCGCCAGGAAAGCCTGGGCCCGGTCCTGGTTTTCCACCGGCAGGATGGAACAGGTGGCATAGACCAGCCGGCCGCCCGGGGCGGTCAGGCCGGCCGCCTGATCCAGCAGCCTGTCCTGGACCTCTGTCAGTTCCGCAAGCCGGGCCGGCGTCAGGCGCCAGCGCAGCTCGGGCTGGCGCCGCCAGGTGCCGCTGCCACTGCAGGGCACATCCACCAGCACCAGGTCGAAAGGCGCCTTCGGGCGCGGCGTGTTCCAGGGTCACGGTCTTGATGATGGTGACGCCCGCACGCACGGCGCGCTTTTCCAGTTCAAATAGCGCTTCGCCCCGCACGTCACAGGCAACAATCTCGCCTGTGTTCCGCATCGCCGCGGCCAGCGCCAGACTTTTGCCGCCCGCACCCGCCGCCAGGTCTAGCACCCGCATCCCGGGTTTTGCATCGCAGAGATGTGAAGCGATCTGCGCCGCCTCGTCCTGGAATTCAAAGGCGCCGGATTCAAACAAAGGCGACTTTGAGAGATTGGGCACATCGCCGGCGATGCGCACACCGTGTGGTGCGTAAGGCGTGGGTGCGGCCGCGATGTCTTGCTCGGCCAGCGCGGCGATCACATCATCGCGCGCGGCCTTCAAGGTATTGACGCGCAAATCAGTGGGCGCGCGCGGGATCAAGGCCGCCATCGCCTGGGGCAAGCCATCGCCAAAGGCGCGCAGCAGTTCCGCTTCCAGCCAGGAGGGATATTCTCCCAGTACCCAGGCGGGCGCGGGTTCTTGCGTCGCGGCCATCGCAGCACGTTCGGCATCGGTCAGCGGCGCCGGTCCATAGCCGCCGCTGAACAGGGCCGTCACGTCTTCATACGTCTCCAGCAGCGACGCGATCACCAGCGCGCGCGGCACATCGCCGCCCATGCGACGTGTCAGATGGGCGCGATGGCGCTGCACCGAAAACACCTGCTCGGCGATGGCGCGGCGGTCTTTGGACCCCGCGAAACGCCGGGTGCGAAACCAGGCCTTGAGAAAGCGGTCGGTGGGCTGGGCGGTCCGCTCCAGCCCCTCCAGTATCTCGATGGCCATCTGCAGGCGGGCGGCAGGCGTCATTTATTTATAAAAACCAGGGGCTTGGGTCAAAAATACCGTATTGATGACCACTCTTATAAAGTGTCGGCCGCATCCAAAGCCAATCCCATGCACGCACGGGTCTGGCGGCGTTGCGCCCCGGCGTGCGAACGATTACGCCATTGGCGGATTTTCGGAACGGTTTTGGTCATGGGCGACGACATCAGCAGCCGCGTGAAACTGCACGGGCTGAAAATTCTTTCCGACAACCACTATATCCTGCGCAAGGCGAGCTTCGACTTCCTGCGCGGCGACGGCCAATGGCAGCACCACGAACGTGAAAGCTATGACATCGGCGATGCCGCCGCGGTCCTGCCCTTCGACCGCGGGCGCGGCCGGGTGCTGCTGATCCAGCAGTTCCGCTGGCCGATGTTCGAATGGGGATACAGAAAGCTGCTGGTCGAAGTGATCGCCGGCAAGCTGGACGGTGATGCGCCGCTGGACTGCATCCACAAGGAAGCGATGGAGGAAGGCGGCGTCACGCTGTCGGGTCCCCGGCTTGTCACCCACTGCTTCGTCAGTCCCGGGGCGGTGAAGGAGCGGGTGTCGCTGTTTCTGGCCGATTACGATTCCGCCGCGCCGCGCGCCAAAGGTGGCGGCCATGAATCCGAAGGCGAAGACATCGCCGTGCTGGAGATGCCGCTGGACGAAGCGCTGGCGATGATCGCGCGCGGCGACATCGTCGACATGAAGACGATCACGCTGTTGCAGGCGGCAAAACTGGAAGGCTGACGGCGCGGTTACCCGGCGGGGCCTTCTATCGCCATGTGGCGGGCCTGCAACTGCTCCAGCACCCCGCCCTTGCGCAGCAAAAGTCCCAGGCCGATCACCACAATGGTCTTGCCGGGCTGGTTCAGCGCCGTGTCGATCGCGGTGACGGTCGCCGCGCTGTTGCGCGCGTCGATGTCGCCGATGGCGCGCACCGCCTGCGCGACACAGTTATAAAGCCGGGACTTGCCGAAATTGACTTTCAGCGCCGCGATGTCGCCCACCGCCCAGGCGCGCGCCGTCTTTTCGGAATGGGCCAGCGCCCAGCTCACATCGTCCACCGCCTGCGACAGGCAGGCCCGCTGCTGGTCTGCATTGAGCTTGAGAATATCGCGCACCGCGTCCATCGCTTCGAAATGGCTCACCGGTTCGCTGTGAATATGCTTGGCGTCGGCCAGGTCTTCGATGGTGCGGCGCGGCTCCCGCGGCTCGACATTGGTTTTGGTGACAAGGTCCTGCTGCAGCCGGATGGCGGCGCGGATGGGAATATCGCTGCTGTAATCGCTTTGGTCGCCACCCACCGCATCGCGCGCCGCGATGAAGCGGGCCCGCAGGCCATCACTGAGGCCGGACTCCAATGTCTGGCCACGCGGCAGGCGCAGTTCACCGCCATGCCAGATCAGGAACCAGCCGACATCCACCAGATTAACGTCGGCCTTGGCCGGAAACAGGATGGCGCGCGCGCCGTCGAACAATTCCGAGACATACTGCCGGTTCCATTCCAGATCCTTGGGCAGCGGACCCGCGGTGCCCAGAAGCCAGACTTCGGAATTGCCGCGGGTGAGATGCCACACCGCCGGCCCCGGCACGCCCTTGACGGTAACGGTCTCGATCTGGGCCCAATCGGGCTGAACCTGCGCGTCCGCCGCGAGCGGTGAAGCAACAAGCGCCAAAGTCAGGGCGGCTGTTTTGAACATGCCACCCACGGCCGCTCGCCCAAGCTCGCGGCGTTCGCCGCTTTCGCAGGTCCACCGGACCTGCTCACGCGCGTTCCGCGCGCTGCGGCTCACTATTCGCCGCCGGGGTGATAGTTGGGAGCCTCGCGCGTCACTGTCACATCGTGAACATGGCTTTCGCGCAGACCCGCGCCGGTGATGCGCACGAACTGCGCCTTCTTGTGGAATTCTTCCATGGTATGGCAGCCGGTGTAGCCCATGGCGGCACGCAGGCCACCGATGATCTGGTGCACCACCGCAGCCACCGGGCCCTTGTACGCCACCTGGCCTTCCACGCCTTCCGGCACCAGCTTCAGCGCGTCACGCACTTCGGCCTGGAAATAGCGGTCGGCACTGCCGCGCGCCATCGCGCCCACGCTGCCCATGCCGCGATAGCCCTTGTAGGAACGGCCCTGATAGAGAAACACCTCGCCCGGCGATTCATCGGTGCCCGCCAGCAGCGAACCCACCATCGCCACATTGGCGCCGGCGGCCAGCGCCTTGGCCAGGTCGCCGGAATATTTGATGCCGCCGTCGCCGATCACCGGCACGCCGGCGTCGCGCGCCACCGAAACCGCATCCATGATCGCGGTCAGCTGCGGCACGCCCACGCCCGCGACAATGCGGGTGGTGCAGATCGAGCCCGGACCGATGCCCACCTTCACCGCGTCGGCGCCGGCATCGATCAGGGCCCTGGCGGCGTCGGCGGTGGCGATATTGCCGCCCGCTACCTGGACATAATTGCTTTGCTTCTTGATGCGCCGGATCGCGTCGATCACGCCTTTGGAATGGCCGTGGGCGGTGTCGACCACGATTGTTC
>CAWHLV010000104.1:0-3793 GCA_963830095.1 uncultured Alphaproteobacteria bacterium | reverse complement strand
AAAGCCAGTTGGCGCGTGCCACGGAGGCTTTCATGGTGGCGGAATCGTGAGCGGGAATCGCCCGCGATCAGGGTCCAGGATGTTGCGACGCGTCCCTTCAGCTCCGCGAAATTCTGTAAACTTTCCGGTGCCGGCACCTTCTGCGCGATGATCGCGACCGATGATGGCATGCCGATCCGCCCCGGCATCGGCGCGCGCCCGCCAGCCCAGATCGGCGACGCGCAGCATTTCGGTGATGAGCGGATCGGTCGAGAAAACCGAATGCGACAGCGAATCCGATTTGCGGGCCAGCGCGTTCAGCACCTGGTTCGCAGCGGTGATGCGCGCCTGGACCAGGCTCTGCGGCCGTTCTGCGCGCGGCTTGGACACGGCAGCCAGGATGGTCGGCAAGAGTTTGCTGTATTCGGTATTGAGCTTCAGAATTTCGTCATAGCCATCGGTAAAATCATCGCCCTGATGTTCACGCGCGCGCGCGAACATCTCTTCCATCCGGGCTTGCCGGCGGATGATCTGGTCCACAGTTCCCGGCGGCGCCGCAGCCTCTTCTTCGAGCGCGGAATCCAGTACCGAGCCTTCGACCCGCATCGCGTCCTGGCACAGCAGCATGTCGCGCTTGACGGTGACGATGGCCAGGATGCGCGCGGCGTCGCGCTCGCGCTCGAAGGCCGCTTGTACGAAGACCGCGAAGACAGCCACCAGTATCACCACCAGCAATGTGGTGGTGGCCGCTAGAAACTTGGCCAAAGAATACTTCACGTGACGCCCCGGGGACCTGACCTTCCACTCTAGGGACCAATGGTATGGGGAGCCTTAAGAGCGGGGTGTCTGCAAGCATTCACCATGCTTAAGGAACCCTGAATTCGCCCGTCACGGTGGCAGAAGACGGGCTTCCAGGCCGGTCGAACCGGTCAAGGCTGCGCTGGCGGCCGAGCTGTTCACGCTCACGTCATAGCGGCCTGCCGGCATCGACCAACGTTGCTTGGGCGTCGACCAGTCCGACAGAAGCCTAGGATCGGCCTGTACCGTCACCCGTGTGCTGGCGCCCGGCGCCAGATCCACGATCGCCCAGCCCACCAGGCGCTGGCCCTTGTTGCCGCCGCGCGCGGTGACATAGACCTGCGGAATATCGCGGCCCTGGCGGCTGCCGGTATTGGTGACGGTGAAGCTGGCGCTCAGGCCATTGTCTTCGCTGCGCAGCTCCAGATTGTCATAGCGGAAGCTGGTATAGGACAGGCCGAAGCCGAAGGGGAACAGCGGCTTCAGATCCTTGCGGGCGTACCAGCGATAGCCGACGTCGGAGCCTTCGATGTCGTAATTCACGCTGGTATGGCCTTCGAAATTAAACAGCCCATCCAGTGTCGGGCGCGGCAGCTGGTCCAGCGACGCGGGGAAGGTGATCGGCAACCGCCCCGACGGATTGACGTCGCCGAACAGGATGTCGGCGATGGCGTCGGCGCCCTTGATGCCGGGATACCAGGCCTCCAGCACCGCGGCCGCCTTGTCCAGCCAGGGCATCAGCACCGGCCCGCCGGTCTCCAGCACCACGATGGTGTGGGGATTGGCGGCCGCCACCGCCGCGATCAGCGCATCCTGGTTGTTGGGCAGACTGAGGTCGGGCACATCCAGACCTTCGGTGGTCCATTGGGTGGCAAAGACAATGGCCACATCAGCCTCCTTGGCGCGGCGCGGCGGCAAAGGCCGGATAGGCGCCATCGTCGAAGGTGACATGGGCGGCGGGCGCGCGTGTCGCGATGGCCTTGACGGGCGCACCCGGCATCAACAGCATGCGCCTGCCAGTCGTCGGCGGCATAGGTCGTGGGAATGGCCAGCGCGGGCCCCGATTGCGGCGCGACCTGAGACGAGCCGCCGCCCGACATCACGCCGATATTGGCATAGCCGCCGATCACCGCGATGTGCTTTGCGGTTCGAAGCAGGCGGCAGGATGCCGTTGTTCTTCAACAGCACCGTGCCGGCGGCGGCTTCGGCGCGCGCCGCCGCTTCACCGCGCGCGATGTCGGGTGTGCCGATCTTGGCGCGGATCGTCGAACAGATGCGTGGCGATCATGGAGCGCAGGATGCGCTGGTTCATGTCGGTGACGCGCTGGCGGTATAGGCGGCATCCTTTCCATCCAGCGCCATCAACGGCGCACCGAAAAAGACCTGGCTGTCGAATTCCTCGCCGGATTCCCGGTCTAGCCCCGCAATCGCCTCGGCGGTGGAATGGTTGGCGCCCCAATCCGACATCACAAAGCCGGGATAGTGCCAGTCGCTGCTTCAGGACCTTGTTGAGCAGATAATCGCTGGCGCAGGCAAAGGGCCCGTTAAAGTGGTTGTAGGCGCACATCACCGAGCCGGGATTGCCGCGCTCGATGGCAATTTCGAAGGCCAGCAGATCGCTTTCGCGCGCGGCGCTTCGTCGATGTTCACGCCGATGGCGCTCTGCTGCCGGTCTCCTGGGCGTTCAGCGCATAGTGCTTGACGGTGGACATCACATGCTGGTCCTGGATGGCGCGGATGGTCGCGCCCGCCAGCGTGCCGGCCAGCAGCGGATCCTCGCCCAGATATTCGAAATTGCGGCCGTTGCGCGGCTCGCGCGTCAGATCGACACCGCCGGCCAGCAGCACATTCAAGCCGCTGGCGCGCGCATCCTGCGCGATCGCTGCGCTGCCGGTAGGCGATCTGCAGATCCCAGCTCGAGGCCAGCGCCATGCTGGAGGGCAGGGCGGTGGCGCCTTCCTGGCACGCTTGCCGTCGATCCAGGCCGACGCCCAGGCTGGCATCGGTTTCCGCCAGCTGGGGAATACCCAGCCGCGCGATGCCGGGGGTATAGCCGGCCGCATAAGGCGCGCCGATCTGCGGCAGCTTGTTGATCGCGTTGGGGCGGGAGAAGAAACCGTGCAGCAGCATATTGCGCTCCGCAGGCGTCATCTGCTTGACCAGGGCGGCGGCGCGGGCGTCCGGATCGGCGGTGGAATTGGAGGCGGGTTCTGCCCGGGCCGCGCCCGCCAGCATGACGGCGCCGAGCACCGCAACCACCTGCCTGAACATTTTATGACCCCAGCCCTGAACCGGGCGGAAACTAGCACGTCCTGCGGTCCGCGAAAGCGCACACGCTCTGTCGAATTTGCGGTTACGGGAAATTGGCCGCATTGTTCCCGGTCCCTGAGCGTAATACTGGGCGTAATAGACGAAGTTTTTTGGCAAGGCATGGCATTGGCCCGCACGTCCCATCCCAACCTCGTGCATTTTGCGCTTGCGATGGGAGGCTTCGCCATCGGCACCACCGAATTCGCCACCATGAGCCTTCTGCCCTATTTTGCGCGCGATCTGGGCATCACCGCGCCCACGGCTGGTCATGTCATCAGCGCCTATGCGCTGGGCGTGGTGCTGGGCGCACCCCTGATCGCGGTGCTGGCGGCGCGCATCGCCCGGCGCGATCTGTTGATCGGATTGATGATCGTTTTTGCTATGGCCAACGGAGCGACCGGGCTGTCGCCGTCCTATCACTGGATGCTGCTGTTGCGCTTCATCAGCGGCCTGCCGCATGGCGCCTATTTCGGCGTGGCCATGCTGGTGGCGGCATCTCTGGTACCAGAAGACAAACGTGCCCAGGCCACGGCGCGGGTGCTGATGGGGCTGACCGTGGCCACCATCATCGGCGTGCCGGGCGCACAGTGGTTGGGGCAGGCGATCGGCTGGCGCTGGGGCTTTGGCATTGTGGCGGCGCTGTCGCTGCTTACCGCCGCGCTGGTGGCGCTGTTTGCGCCGCATCAGCCGCCGCTCAAAGACGCTA
>CAWHLV010000103.1:0-14262 GCA_963830095.1 uncultured Alphaproteobacteria bacterium | reverse complement strand
GCCGAACTGTCGCCGCCCTCCGTGCGTGGCCGCGCCTTCGCCTACGCCAATATCATCCAGTTCGTTGCTATTCCTGTGGCGGCGTTTCTGGGCTGGCGGATGGTGCCGCGCACCTTTTTGGTCTGGATGGCTGGCGTTTTGTGGTGATGGCGGGATCGGCGGGTGCGTTGCTGGCCTGGTTTGTGCGTGCGCGCCTGCCGGAAAGCCCGCGCTGGCTGGCGGGTCGCGGCCGCAGCCAGGAAGCCGAAGCCATTGTCGAAACCTGGGAAATCGAGGCGCGGCTGGAGGGCGCGCAACTCCGCCGCCCAAGCCGCAGCGTGGCGGAAGAGGGCCGGGGCTCATTCGGGAAATCTGGCGGGCGCCCTATCTCGGCCGCACCCTTATGCTGATCGCCTTCAACCTGTTTCAGGCGGCAGGCTATTACGGCTTTTCAAGCTGGGTGCCCGCGCTTCTGATCTCCAGCGGCATCGCCGTGACCAAGAGTCTGGCCTATACCTTTGTCATTGCCATTGCCGCGCCCCTCGGCCCGGCGCTGGGCCTGTTGTTCACCGACCGCGTCGAACGCAAATGGATCGTGGCGGGCGCGGCGCTGGCGATTGCCGCAAGCGGGCTTCTTTTCACCCAGGCGCATGGCATGGCGGGCGTGATTTTCTGCGGCGTCGCGCTGACCCTGGCCAACAACATTCTCTCATTTGCCTATCACGGCTATCAGCCCGAGCTGTTTCCCACCCGTGTGCGGGCGCAGGCCGTGGGTTTCGTCTATTCCTTCTCCGCCTGTCCACGATGTTCAGCGCCTTCATCATCGCCGCCATCCTCAAGAGCTTTGGGGCGGCCGGCGTGTCTTTTCTTCATCGCCGGCTGCATGATCGTGGTGGCGCTGGTGATCGGGCTGTTCGGGCCACGGACCAAGGATCTGCCGCTGGAGCAGATCTCATACTGAGGGTCACGCCGGCAACGTCAGTGAATAGCAGCCGGGCCATCGCGTAGATCAGAAGCCAGAGCGCGGCCGCGCTAACCAGCATCACCAATAGACGCTTGCGAGAGCGCTGGTCGCCTTCCGCGGACAGTTTCAGCAACTCATCGCCGCCAAGCTGCTGTTGGCGGCCTTCCTCTTGATGGAATGGAACGCTCAGATCTGCCCCCTGGAATCGCTGTTTTTTTGTGCGGTAACTGTCATCAACATGACAAAAATCCACAAGGTCTCAATGTCCGGGGTACCCAGATTGTGGCCCGTCTCCCATGGCAATCCATTGATATCAACAAAATCAATTTTTTCCTCTTGAAAAATTGATTTTATGAATATTTGTTGGGCGTCACCGAGAGGCGCCTATGGCGCACCCAAAAGATTGGCAGGAACTGACCAAGCTCACCCAGGGCGCCTCCTGGTGGTGGAGCGGGTGCGGATGAGGGCGGCATCGCCATCGAGGGGCGATTCGAACTGCCCCAACTGGCCCGGCTGACCATGGAAGATCAGGTCTTTGTTGCCGCCTTTCTCAAGAGCCATGGTTCGATCAAGGAGATGGAACAGGTGTTCGGCGTCTCCTATCCCACCGTCAAGGCGCGGCTGAACCGCATCGCCGGCCAGCTGGAATTCGTCGACACCAATCCCGCGCCGCTGGGTGCGCAACCGAACGCAGCGCAATCCTGGACCAGCTGGAGCGCGGCGAGATCACGCCTGCCCAAGCCATTCGCCAACTGGAGGCCCCATGAAAGCCGAGATCCTGCCGCCGCTGACGGCCAGCGTGCATATCAAGCCTTCGGGCTGGCGTTTTGGCATCCGGCTGTGGCTGCCGCTGTTCCTGCTCTGGATTTTGCTGTTGCCGCTGATGGTGCTGGCGCTGCCCTTCCTGCTGGTCGCCGCTGTGATCTTCGGCGTCCGCTTCTGGGCCACCATCGGTGCCGTGCTGAGGCTTCTGGCTGCGTTTCGCGGCACCCGTGTCGAGGTTCAGGACCCCAACACGCGCGTTTTCGTCAACCTGCATTGAAAGGCCAAGCCATGAACGACAATCGCCGCCAGATCCTGGACATGCTGGCCCAGGGCAAGCTGACCGCCGACGAGGCCGAGCGCCTGATCGCCGCGCTGGAGCGCAGCGGCGCCGGCGCCACCGCGATGAGCGAAACTGATAAGGTCAAATATCTGCGCGTGCTGGTGGACACGATCGATCCGGCCGATGGTCCCACCAAGGTCAATGTGCGCGTGCCCATGCAGCTTCTGCGCGCGGGCGTGCGGCTCACCGGCGTGATCCCGACGCGCGCGCGCGATGAAGTGAATGCCGCGCTGCGCAAGGAAGGGATCGTCTTCGACATCAACAATGTCACGCCGCAGAACCTGGAAGAACTGGTGGAGCAGCTGCGGGAGCTGACAGTGGATGTCACCAACGAGCACACCAAAGTGCGGGTCTTTTGCGAATGACATTTCCCGGGACCAAAGATCTGCCCCTGGAGGCGGTTTCCAGATGAGCGGCAGAAAAATGACAGGGATTTCGCTGATGGTGGCGCTGGCGGCCGCCTTCATCGCCTGGACCATTCGCGAGCCGGCCTCCAATCTCCAGATGATTGTCAGTGGGTTGCTGGCGGTTGCGGTCTTCGCGGCCTGGCGCTTCCTGGTCTGGCAACAGCCCGGCAAATGAACTACCGGCACGGCTATCACGCCGGCAATTTCGCCGATGTGGTCAAGCACATCGCCCTGGTGGCGATCCTGCTGCACCTGAAGAAAAAGGACACCGGTTTTGCGGTGGTGGACAGCCATGGCGGCCGTGGCGCCTACGATCTTGGCGGCGAACAGGCGGGCAAAACTGGTGAGGCTGAGAAAGGTGTCGCCCGGCTGACCGATCTGTCCGGCGACATGCCGCAAGGCGCTTTCCACCTATCTGTCGCTGGTGAAAAGCGAAAGCCTTTATCCCGGTTCGCCCCTGATCGCCGCCAGGTTGCTCAGGCCACAGGACCGGCTGACGGCAATCGAAAAACACGCGCAAGAGTTTGCGGTGTTGCAGGAGACATTGGCGCCCTTCCGCAATGCCGCCGCGGAACAGGGCGACGGCTATACCCGTGCCGCCAAGCTGGTGCCGCCGCCAACGCGGCGCGGGCTTGTCCTGATCGATCCGCCTTTTGAAGCGCCGGACGAATTCTCCAGCCTGGCGGGCGCCTTGCGCAGATGACTTCGAAAATTCGCCACCGGCATTTATCTGGCCTGGTATCCGGTCAAATCCCAGGCCGAAGCCGATGCCTTCACCGGCGAGGTGCTGGCCGCGGGCGTGGCCAAGGCGCTGACGGTTGACGCGGCGATTGACGCACCCGACGGAAAGCTCGGCAGCGCCGCGCTTCTGGTGATCAACCCGCCTTATGGCTTTGATGCCGCGATGCAGGCCGGCGCCGCCCTGATCGCGCCCAGGCTCGGGGCCCGCATCCGGACGCAGTGGGTCGCCGGCTCCGAGTGATCCGCCCCGTCCTGGCTGGCGTAAGATGAAGAACAGCCCGAAGGTGCGGAATTTCCACGGTCCTGCCATCCTGGACCTGTTTCCATACCCCGGAAGGCTGATTTAATGTTCCCGCTGGGGGACGGGTCATGCCCAAGAAAGTTTTCATCAGCTTTTCCACCAAGGACCTCAAGACCGCGACCGCAATCTGCGGCGCGCTGGAAGCGCGCGGCCATCCCTGCTGGATGTCCTCGCGCGATGTCATGCCCGGCGAGAATTACCAGGGCGCCATCGTGCGCGCCATCCGCGAGGCCGGGGTGATGGTTCTGGTGTTTTCCGCCAACGCCAACAATTCCGACGAGATCAAGAAGGAGATGTCGCTGGCCAGCCAGTCGCGGACCCTGGTGATCCCGGTCCGCTCCGAGGATGTGCTGCCCAGCGAGGATTTCACTTACGAGCTGGCGACCCGGCAATGGATCGACATGTTCATCGACTGGGAACAGGCGATCGAACGACTGAGCCGGCAGATCGAGGTGGCGGTACCGCGGGAAGAGAGCGCCGCCCGCACGATGGGCAGGCCGCTTCCGCCGGAAAATCCTATCGCCAAAAGCCGCTTGCCGCTGTTTGCGGCTGTCGCCGTCGTTCTGCTGGCGGGCGGTGCGGGCGCCTTCTGGCTGACACGGTCCTCACCCCCGCCGCCGCAGGCGCCGTCCGTGGGGCCCGTCAACCAGCAGCAGCCGGCGCCACAGCCTTCCATGGACAGCGCCAAGCTGGAAGGCGATCTGTGGGATCGGTGAAGAACAGCAGCGATGCGGCGATGGTCCAGTCCTACCTCACGAAATATCCGGGCGGCACATTCGCGGCGGTAGCGAAAGCCAGGCTCGCGGAACTGGACAAGACCGCGCACTTGCCGGCGGTGAAGCCGAGCTTTGCCTGCGCGGATGCAAGCGGCACGGCACAGAGGCTGATTTGCGGCGACCGGGCACTGGCTGCGCTGGATGCCGCGACCGCCGCGCTCTACCGGCGGGCGCGGGAGAATGTGGTCGATACCGCCCCCCTGGCCGACGAACAGAGCGCCTGGCTTTTGCGGCGGGACCGTTGCGGGAGTGCGGAATGTCTGCGCGAAAGCTACGCCCAGCGGCGGGCCGAGATCGGCCGCTGGCTGGGCGGCGAGCAGTAAAAAGGCGCGCCGCGCTATTCCCGCTCCGGCACCGGCACGTTGAAGCCGTTGAGCGTGGTCGATACCAGACAGTAAAGCCCCACCAGATAGATCATCTCGTTGGTGGAATGCTGGCCGAAACTCTTCACTGCCAGCCGGTAGAGCGGCTCGGGCAAGGTGCCGCCGCGAACCAGGGCATAGGCGAAATCAAAGGCCACGCTTTCTTGCGCGGTGAGGTCCGACGGCTTCAGGTTGGCGATCAGGGTTGCCAGCCGTTGTTCGCTCATGCCTTCGTGTTCGGCCACCGCGATATGGGCATAGATCTCATAGGCGGCATCGAAGCGCGCGCCCACCACCAGAATGACGATCTGGCGGATATTGTCGGGCAGGCTAGCATTGGCCGTCATCGCCAGGGTCAAATCCCAGATCGCCTTGCCGATGCCGGGTTCATGCAGCCAGGGATTCCAGGGGCCCATCAGGGCGCCGTCCACGGCGAGCACCTTGAAGGCGTTGAAGTTGCTGGCGATGCCCTTCTTCATGTCCTCGTAAAGCGGCTTCTGCTCGGCGGTGAGGTCGGCGGGGGCAATCAGCGGCAGGCGCATGGCGGGTTCCTTGGGTGGCTGGCGGGTCAGGACCGGGATGCTAACAGCCTGAACAGACAGAAGTTTGACGGCTCTTGCCATCTTTCGTCTGTTCCAATATCACCGCCGGCGGACAGGTGGCAGAGTGGTTGAATGTACCGCACTCGAAATGCGGCGTACCTGCAAGGGTATCGTGGGTTCGAATCCCACCCTGTCCGCCAGTTTCTTTTTCGACATCGCGTAGTGGGATTCCCGGCCCGTCGCTGGCGCTCCGGGCGTTCGTCGCTCTCGCAGGTAATGCACCATCGGTCGAAACCGAGAACGGGAAAACCCATTTGCGCCAAAGCGCCTAGAGCGCGTGCTTTTGACTGGGACCCGTCTTAGCGCAAGGCATTATGGCCAGCGGCCTTTGTGTGCCGCACAAACAGGCCGCACACATGGCCGCACCCACCGAAGGACAGAGCATCAAAAATACCCTTGCCAACGGAGAGCCGTCCACACATGGCGCAAAGTGGACGTCCGGCAAGCTATCAATTGTTTGACTGGCAGCGACGGTGCCGGCGCAAAGCTATGGTCATTTGCCCGTCGTGTCCTTGACGGAAAAATCAGAGACAATATGCTAACTCGCTGTGTGCATTGGGTACAAATTGTTATGGCAATTGAGAGAACCACGAACGAGCGCGTAAAGGGGCCTCGCAAGCGCGGCTCTCTAAAGCTCGCCGACGTCGAGTATCGCGTGTTGTGGAATGAAGTCGAGCTGGGTTGGGATGTCTTCCGCAACGGCGCAGCGACGAAAGTGTTGGCGCGTAAGAAGAGAAAATCTGCCGTTGATTTGGCGGTTCAGGACGCGAAGACCGAGTTGGCGGCTGGCGGAGCCAGCGTAGTGGTGACCTGTCTTCAGGGGCGAAAAATTGAGACTTTGTGGAAGGGACGGTAGTTAACCGTCGTACGCGGAAATACTTAGCGTCAAGAAATCGCCGAAGCCCGCGTTTCCAGCCAAAGTCGCAGCGATCATTAGGTGGAATTACCTATGATCATGCCCTGTAAAATTTACTTCAAACATTCGCATGTCAGCGACACTTCCAGCGATCCTCCTCCATCCGTTCTGGTGGGTATGGGTAAGAGCCGGCGGACAAAAGAAGCCGCCGGCTCTTAAATTCTGGAAGGTCGAATGACAATCGCGGCAGACATTGCGTGGATTGAGAAACCGGCCGATGCTGGCGAAAGCCAAGTTCTGGCGGCGAAGCTTCATGTCCTTCAACTCGAGCCCATAAAAACAAAGCTGGGGGACAAATGGGATCGTCTCTCGAGCCTGGTGCATAAGCTCTTTGAAAAAACGCTTCGCCAAGCACAAGGACCGTCCGACCACTTCCTGCTGGCCGACGAAATGTCCTACATCGTCACTTTTCATAACCGCTCCATTGAAGAGGCGAGTCTTGCCTGTGCGTCAGTGGCCAAGAAGGTTTGCGAGCTCCTGTTTGGCGCGGAAATTAATGACATCACGGTTCGCGGTCTGGTTGGCATGGTCTCGCCAACGCTCCTGGAAGGCAGGACTGTAGATAGCGGAAAGATAAGCGAGGCACTCGAGCGGCACGGGCGTCAGATTATTGTTACACCCCGATCCGCAAATTCTGGAGCGGAAACGGCAGAGCGGGCCAAGACGTACGCCCGTTCGCAGTGGCGGCCCATCGAATGGATAAAAAGGGCACATGATCTGGCGACCCCGGCAGGCGTCAATCTGGGATTTTCTCCAGTGTGGGACTTGAAAGAATCGCAAGAGCGCGTCCCTCTTTCTATCGATCTTTTCGGGCCTGGAGAAAAGTCGCCTCAGCGTTAGGCGTGCCTTAAGCGGCGCCAATGAAGCGCATATCGTGGAGATGGAGATCGCGCTCCTGAATGCCGCTGCTGAATATGCTCACCGCGTACATGCCGCTCATAAAGTGTGCGCGCTGGGCGTGGGCGTCAGCTATGAACTCTGTCCGGCTTTCATTCCCGTATTGCCTATATCGGCGCGCTTAAAGCCATTCAAACCATTCCAACATGCCCTTTGCTGTTACGGGTTGAGCAGGTGCCGGGCGGAACACCAATGGGCCGATTGGCCGAAATCGTGACAATGCTGAGCGTGCCAAATGTCCGAAATCACTATCGAGTTTCAATCTCTGCGGTGCCTTCCTGACCTTGACATTCGTTTGGGCGCCGTTGGTCTCGGTGGCTCGCTAAAAAGTTGCGATAGTAACTTAGCGCCTGCAATGGTGCATAGGCTGGCGCGCCGTGCTACCGAACAGCGAGCCTTTGTTTTCTTACACGATATCGACAGCAGCGAACTTTTAGGTATTGCTGCACAGAATGAAGTTCGCTTCGGCTGCGGAAGCGCCATCAACTCAAAGCATGTTTATACCGGTCACGAACCGGTCCCGGATTTTCCTTTGCATTACTGAATGTGCCTGGGCACCAATTCTTGCCGGCACGCCCAGTTCCGCGATGCGTTACAAGCGTCATCCCCGGTGAGACGATCATCTATTTCCCGCCCTGAGGACTCGGGATCAACCCGATGCTGACCCTCGTGGTGCTAGTCGGAATTGCGCTCTGCGCGTATGCGCCCCGCGCCAGGAACGCTACGTAACGACTCCATCGTCATGCTCGCGGGAGTTGCGGCCGCTCATGAGCAGCGGTATGTGGCGGAGTTGCACCAGTCTCGGTCTCCTCATTTCGGGGTATAGAAGTTTGCGGCGCAAAATGCGTTTGCCCCTCGCCATCAGCCGCTTCTAGGTTTTATATGTATAGCGCAAATCGTAGCTTGGGGCCGGACGCAGGGCAGGTTGAGCGCATTCCATGTAGAGTTTCCTGTATCGGCAACAGCATTTTGCCGAAACGAATGGGGAGAATCGAAATGGACATGCAATCTGGCGATTTGATCCATGCACTGATGAATAATCACGGCTGGTATCGTATCGAAACCCCCGCAGACTATTCGCGCGCGATCCTGTGGTGCCTGGCCAATTTTGTGACAGCAACGTCCTATTTCCTGATCCCCAACGAAATAAAATTCTGGCGCAAAGCGCTGCCCTTCGGCGCGACGTCGCTTATCATCAATCTGTTCATCGGGTTCATTGCGTTTTGCGGGCTGTCACATCTGGCGATGCTGTTCATTATGCAAACTGGCCCGTGGTGGGCCACGTTACTGATTTACGTCCCGATGGCCGCAGTGTCGGCCGCGACAGTCGTTGTCATCCGTTTCAACAGAACACTCATCGTTGATGTGTTGAAAAATGTTGCGCGCGCGATACAGGAAAAGTCTCCGTGACGGGCACAGCCAACTCAGATCCTTGGAGCAACGCTCGTAATTCCATGCAGGAATTGGAGCTTGCCGCTGCCCGGATAGGTCTTAATCCGGGCATCAACCTGGCCGTCGCACTTCTCTTCTTTTGCCTCGGCAGTGCGGCTCTCATGACGTGGACTTTGGTAGACAGCCCTACCTTTCACACGATCCTGGACACCGGCATACTCATGGTGAATGTGATGCTCGCCATGCTGCTGCTGGACATCGCATCGCGAACACCTGCGATATTCCCGCGTCTGCTCGCGATCTGTTTTGTCCTCGCTGGTCTCGGCGAACTCAGCCACATCGTTGCCGCACTTGAAACGCTCGCCGACGTTGCGTCTGGCGGGCCTGCGCAGACCTGGTGGCATACGGCAACATGGGGCGTTCCCGCGCATATTCTTCCCATCAGTCTCGGCGCGGCTTTGCCGCTGCGCGACCGCAGCAGCAAAGTCGTATGGCCGTTCGTGCTGGCCTTGATCGTGTTAACCGCGGCAATTCTGTATGTATATTTGAGATTACCCCACTATACGGCGCCCGGCCTGTTCGGCATCACCCGGCCGGCGCTGGTTGCGGTGCCCCTTCTCTGGGGCATTGTCTGTGTCGGCTACTGGCGTGCGCGCAGGCAGGACGAGATCATGCCGGCCATCGCATTGATGTCCATCATCATGGTGCTTGGCCATACCGCCATACTGTATTCGCATGCGCAGAACGACAGCCTCGCAATGATCGCGCATCTGGGAAAGCTCGTCGCCAAGCTGTACTGCTGATGTGTGTGATGCAGATGGGTGCGGCGGCCATGGCCCAACGTATTCGGGCCGAACGCGCGTTGCAGCAGCTGAATGAAACTCTGGAACGGCGCGTCGGCGAACGCACCGAAGACTTGCAGACCGAAAATACACTTCGCTGCCAGGCCGAACAGAAGCTGCAAACCCAGCTGGATCGTCTTAATCTGCTCAACCAGATCACCCGCGCGATCGGTGAACGGCAGGATTTACCGAGCATTTTCCAGGTGGTCATCCGTAGCCTCGAAGATCAACTGCCAATCGATTTTGCGTGTCTGTGTCTCTACGACGACACGGAGCGCGCGCTCACGGTGGCCAATTGCGGGGTCAAGAGCCGCCCGCTGGCGATCAGCCTGGCGATGCCAGAACGGGCGAAAATAGAAATCGACGAAAATGGCTTGTCGCGATGCGTTCGCGGCGAACTGGTCTATGAGCCGGATGTTGAACACATGAAGTTTCCATTCCCTGAGCGTCTCGCTCGCGGCGGGCTGCGCGCGCTGGTAGTCTCGCCACTCATGAATGATAAGGTCGTTTTTGGCGTTCTCGTCACAGCTCGCAATGCGCCCAACAGCTTCAGCAGCAGTGATTGCGAATTCCTGAGACAACTAAGCGAACATGTCGCACTGGCAGCACGCCAGGCACAGCTGCATGGCACATTACAGCACGCTTATGACGATCTACGTCAGACGCAGCAGATGGTGATGCAGCAGGAACGGTTGCGGGCGATCGGTCAGATGGCCAGTGGCATTGCG
This sequence comes from uncultured Alphaproteobacteria bacterium, assembly GCA_963830095.1. Taxonomy (GTDB): domain Bacteria; phylum Pseudomonadota; class Alphaproteobacteria; order Micropepsales; family Micropepsaceae; genus Rhizomicrobium. The sequence goes on along the minus strand of CAWHLV010000103.1, from coordinate 4,250 downwards.
CACGACATCAACAACGCAATATCGCCCGCCTCTCTCTACCTTCAATCCCTGCTCGAGAATGAATCAGGTCTCAGTGCGCGCGGACACACGCAGCTGGTAACCATCAAGCGCGCGGTTAACGATGTGAGCGCCACTGTCGCACGCATGCGCGAATTCTATCGTGATCACGGATCGCAAACGGTGCTGGCGCCCGTCGATCTGAATCAGATCATTCAACAAGTGATCGAATTTACACGGGCACGCTGGAGCGATATTCCGCAGCGCACCGGCATTCTGATCGCTATGCAGACTGACTTGGATGCCGATCTGCCACACATCACCGGCGTTGATAATGAGATCCGCGATGCTCTGACCAATCTGATTTTCAATGCCGTTGATGCAATGCCAGAGGGTGGCAAGCTGACGCTGCATACAAGTGTCGAAGAGTACAAGACGGCGTCGGCCAGTGCGGGATCGAAGCGGATCCGGCTCGACGTGAAAGATACCGGAGCGGGGATGGATGAGGCAACGCGCCGTCACTGTCTCGCCCCCTTCTTTACGACAAAGGGGGAGCGCGGCACCGGATTGGGCCTGGCAATGGTTTATGGCGTTGCCCAGCGCCACGGGGCAGAAATCGAGATCAGCAGTGTTTTGGGGAAAGGGACCACCATGCGCCTGCTTTTCCCAGTACGAGAGCAGGGTGTTACACCGCCTACGGCCATGGATCTGGCGTGCAGTGGGCCTCCACCGATGCGGATACTTCTCATCGACGATGATCCATTCGTTCTGGATTCAATGCTCGTTGTGCTGGAGCTGGATGGGCATACAATTACGACTGCGGAGGGCGGCCAGGCCGGCATCCAAATATTCCGAGAAGCGCGGGAAAGTGACACCCCCTTTGCAGTCGTCATTACCGACCTCGGCATGCCAAATATCGACGGAGGCCAAGTCGCGCGCGCTATCAAGGAAATATCACCCTCCACCCCGATCATTCTTCTTACCGGATGGGTCGCCGGCTCGACCACGAGCGCGATGCGCCCTCGCATGTTGACTTCATTCTCGCAAAGCCGCCAGAACTAGACGATCTGCGCAATACCTTGTTGCGCTGCTCCCAGCTTGGCGAGGATCTCTGACCGGTGATTTTTCGAGGAAAGGGCCAATTTTCGCCCGTTGACTGACAACGGTTGATAAATGGCCGTAGCGCCGCCGCCATCGTTCGCGGCCCTGTTGGCCTCCCAAGCTTCGTGTCAGCGAACAGAGAACCCCAGTGATCCGAATACAAGCTTCTGACCCGTAATCGACGGGATAGCCAAATACGGCCCGTTACTGTCGGCGTGTTGGATTGGGTGCCCTATGACTAAGGGATGCTTCTTTAGGATGTTGCCCCAAATTGTCGGGAAATCGCCCCCGTTGAGACGCGCGGCGGTACACGTCGCTAAGAGGTCGGACACGCCATCAGTTTTGTTGGGCATGTCTTTTGCTCTGTATCTAAGCCCCCTCTTCGGGGACTTGGCGATGGATGAAGGCCAGCAGCGCCGCAAGCACGCAGCCCGCGATGATGCCGGTGGTCAAATCCCGGATAATGGTAAGGCCAAAGGTGGCGACCAGCACCACCGCCGTCGGCCAGCGGCGTAACAGCGAGGCGAACTCTTTCTTTTCGACCATGTACCAACACACCACCACCAGCACGCCCGCCAGCGACGCCAATGGCACGTAGCCGGCGAGCGGAGCCGCCACAAGCAGGAACAGCAGCACGAACAGCGCATGCATCATGCCCGATAGCGGGCTCCTGGCACCGGCGCGCACATTGGTGGCGGTGCGGGCGATGGTCCCGGTCACGGCGATACCGCCGAACAAGGCCGAGGCGATATTGGCAATCCCCTGCGCCACCAGTTCCATGTTTGAGCGGTGCTTGCGGCCGGTCATGCTGTCGGCGACCTTGGCTGACAACAGGCTCTCTACTCCGCCCAGCAAGGTGAAGGACAGAGCCACTGGCAGAAGCCGCACCATCAGTTCCGCCGAGACTTGTGGTAGCGCCGGTGCGGGCAGGCCATGCGGCAGTTCGCCGAGCGGCTGCCGATCGTCTCCACCGGCAGGTGCAGCAGCTTGGTGATCACCGATGCGACGATCACCGCCAGCAGCATTCCCGGCCAGTTGGGCTTGAACCGTCGTTGCAGGAAGATCAGCGCCGCCGAGCCGATACCGAGGGACAAGGCCGCGGGGTTGAGGGTGCCGAGAGCCGCGGCCAGCGCCTGAAGCTTGGGCAGCAGCAACCCGGGCTCGGCGCCTGACAGCTTCAACCCGCCAAGGTCTTTCAACTGGCTGGCCAGGATGATGATGGCGATCCGGCGGTGAAGCCGACCGTGACGGCATGCGGAATATGCCGGATCAGCGATCCCAGCCGCGACAAGCCGATCAGAACCAGCAGGATGCCCGATATCAGCACCGTCAGCAGCAGGCCCTGTAAGCCGTATTTTGCTGCCGTGGCGGAAACCAGAACGATGAAAGCGCCCGCCGGTCCGCCGATCTGAAAGCGGCTGCCACCCAAGGCCGAAACCAGAAAGCCGCCCACGATGGCAGTATAAAGTCCGCGTTCCGGAGTGACCCCCGAGGCGATGGCGAAGGCCATGGACAAGGGCAAAGCCACGATGGCTACGGTCAACCCCGCCAGCAGGTCATGGCGGAAGGCATCAGGCCATATCCTTCACGCAGAATCGTGAGCAGCTTGGGCCGATACAAATGGGTGGTGGCAGACCCGTCAGGCATCCCGGTTACGTCCCTAGGAACCGCACGGCCAGTTCCGGCTCTGCCAAATCCGACATCTGACCCTCGAAAGATAGCGTGATAGTTTAAACATCAATATTGATTGTATAAACTTCTACATACAGTGTTGATATCGGACTATAACTGTAATATCAGCAGAAAGCCAAGTTTCATGATTATGTCTGCCCGAGATGCGTGCCGCCCGCGCCCTCACCGGCATCGACCAACGTGAGCTTGCTCTCAAGGCCGGCCTTTCCATCCCCCCGATCAACGGATGGAAGCCAGCGACGATGTGATCCGGGGCAATGTGGATTCCCCTGATGAAATTGATCGGGGCGATTGATGCCCTTGGCATTGAGCTGATTGGCGATGGGAAGGTCAGTTCCAACGGCGGCCGGGGCGTCCGCCTAAAGCCCTGAGGCGTGGATTAGCCATTCAGGCTTGGGATTGAGCAGTTCGGAATAACGATGATCAAACTCCACGAAATTGAATTTGGAATTCGGCACGATCACGGTCTTCCGGAAAAATAAACGGTAAAGTCAGCTACCAACAAGACGGTAGCTGCCAAAGCGAAGCCGATATAAACGGCATTGCCTCGCGTCATATATTCACGCAATTTATGACCTTACCCTGCAGATAAACGCACGCAAGATTTTAATGATTGGCTGCGCGGGTGGGACATTGGCCACCATGCTGGTCAAGGCCGGCCGCAACGTTACGATTGTCGATGTCAATCCGGCGTCGTTTGCCCTGGCAAGGAAATATTTTTCCCTTCCCGAAAATGTCGAATGTCACGTTGGGGATTGGGAAGTCATTTTTGTATTCTGATACAAAATACTACTACGCGATCATTCTGGATGCCTTCCATGGCAGCAGAATTCCGGCCGCATCTTAAGTCCTTGAGCTTCTATTATCCTCGTCAGCGACCGTCTGACGAAGAAGGGCACCGTTTTTGCAAACGTTCATGTTGAATAATCATTCCGACATCCGCCCCAACCGAATTGCGACGGCCCGAATGTTTTCCACGATGTGCGATTGCTGGATTCCGAAGGATACAATAGCCGCAATGCAATCATAATGGCTGGCGCTGTCTCGCGTCTTCGCCCTCCCAGCTTGATAGTCCCGCCCGCCGCATACCGAGACGTCATCGAGACCGAACTCGCAACAATGAAATTCCGGCCCAAAAAGGCAAGCCCATAGGAGGCGGCGGTAGGGCATCATCTGACGTACATGCTGTTCACGTTCCTAACCCAAGACCGATTCAGCCAGAGCCGCCAACATATTTCTTGGATGATTTATTCATCTGGATTAGGTCATAGCCAGGCATGCCCCAAACACAAACCCATCATCTCAAGCTGGCCATAGAGTCCACGCATGGCGGTGAAGCCACCTTCATACAGTCTGTTCCAGTATATGAAGCCTTTAATGTGGCAAACTATTTGGAACGGTTCTGTGCATGTGTTTGCCCTGGCTAACAGCCCCAGCGGAGCAACACGCGCATACGCTTG
>CAWHLV010000102.1:0-27725 GCA_963830095.1 uncultured Alphaproteobacteria bacterium | reverse complement strand
ACAAGCCTGGGCCGCGGGCTTTGTTCTATTGAGTCTAGTTCTTGTGATCAACGTAACAGCGCGCGGTTATTATTGCGCGCGGCGCCGCAGAGCCAAAGGAGATAAAACGTGGCATCGCCTCAACAACAACAGCAATCATTGAAAGATCCCGTGACAGAAACTAACGAGCCGGCCCACACGCCGAAACCTGACACTAACGTTGAAGTTGACGGCCCGCAATATCAACTTTTTCTACGGTGCGTTTCAGGCTTTGCATGATATTAGCCTGGATATTCCCACAAATAAAGTGACGGCGTTCATTGGCCCTTCCGGCTTCGGTAAATCAACGTTCTTGCGCACCATGAACCGCATGAATGAAACTGTGCGCAATACCCGGGTGGAAGGGGATCTGAAGCTGGATGGCGACGATGTGTTCGCGCTGGATGTCACCGCGTCAGGAGCCGGGTGGGCATGGTTTTTCAGAGGCCGAATCCGTTTCCAAAGACGATTTTAGATAACATCGCCTACGGCCTGCTGATGAACCGCATTTGGAACTCGGTGCGGACGGAAGCGGTGGAGCGCAGTCTGAAGGGGGGCCGCCTCTGGAACGAAGTAAAGGACAAGCTGAACAAACCAGCCTCGGCTCTGTCCGGTGGACAGCAGCAGCGTTTGTGCATTGCGCGCGCGCTGGCGGTGGAACCGGAAGTTCTGCTGTTGGACGAGCCCTGTTCGGCGCTGGACCCAATTGCCACGCTGAAGATTGAAGAGCTTTTGTTCCAGATCAAAGACATCACTACCATTGTGATTGTCACGCATAATATGCAGCAAGCGGCCCGTTTGGCCGATTTCACCGGTTTCTTTCGATGGGCAAACTGATTGAGATTGACGATAACGAAGAAGATTTTTCAAAACCCCGGCAAGAAAGAGACCGAAGATTACGTTACCGGCCGTTTCGGCTGATGCGAATGAATTGAAATAGAGATTTGAGGAGACCGTGCGCCATTTCGAACAAGAGTTAGAAAAGTTGAAGTCCAAGCTGCTTGAGATGAGCGCGCTGGTGGAAAGCGCTGTCTATCGCAGCGTGCAGGGCGTTGTCGAAAAGAACGAAGAGCTCGCCCAGCAAGTGCTGCGCAATGAAGGCCGCATCAACGACCTCGAAATCGAGATTGACGATCTCGCCATTAGCATCCTCGCGCTTCAAGCGCCTCTCGCAGCCGACCTGCGCCTTGTCACCGCCGCCATCAAGATTAACAACGATCTGGAACGCATGGGCGATCTTTCTGTGAGCATTGCGCAAAGCGCCATGGCGCTAATGAAAGAGCCTGTGATCCGCCCGCTGATTGATATCCCGCACATTGCCGGTTTGGTGCGCAGCATGGTGCGTAAATCGCTCGATTCTTTCGTGAACCGCGATGCTGACCTGGCGCGCAGCGTTTTGGCGTCGGACGACGCGGTGGACAACATGCGCACTGCCAGCTATCACGAGTTCATCAGCTTCATGGAAGCCAATCCGCAGCAGATCGGCCAGGCATTGTATTTACTGTCAGTTGTGCGTAACCTGGAGCGCATTGCCGACCACTCCACGAACATTGCGGAAGACGTGCTGTTCCTGGTGAAGGGCATTGATGTGCGTCACCATAACGAAGAGCGCACGCAAGCTTCGGCCGCCAAGCAACAACAGTAACGGCTAATCGGCTTAGTTCTTCTTCAGGATTTCAGTGACCACGGTTGGGTTTGCCTGTCCGCGGCTTGCCTTCATCATTTGGCCCACCAGGAAGCCCAGGAGTGCGGCCTTGCCACCCTTGTACTGCTCCACCTGCTTTGGATTAGCCGCAATGACTTCGTCGGCAATCTTGTCTAGCGCGCCAGTATCGGAAATCTGCTTCGTCCTTCTCGCTCCATGATGACGGAAGGGGCATCGCCGGTCTCAAACATCTTCGGAAGAATTTCTTTGGCCAGCTTGCCGGAAAGTTCGCCCTTGTTGATCAGCGAGACTAATTCCCCGAGATGTGCGGCCGAGATCGGCGAATCTTCGATTGTCTTGCCGGCGGCGTCGAGCAGGCCCATCAAGTCCCACCGACCCAGTTGGAGGTGGTGCGACCGTCGCCGCTCGCCTTGGCGGCGATTTCAAAGTAATCGCCAGTGGCGCGCGTCAGGCTTAGGACCTGCGCGTCGTATTCGCGTAGGCCATATTCAGTCACAAAGCGGTCGCGGCGGTCGGACGGCAATTCAGGCAAGTGCGACTTCACTTCGCCCAGCCAGTGCTCGCTTACGCGCAATGGGACCAGTCTGGCTGTTGGTCTGTGTCGGGCTTGAAGTCAGGCTCGGGCTGGCGGTGAAGCTGGGGCTGAAGGTATTGCCGCCGCTGTTGCCGCCGGTCCGTTGCCGCCCTGGCCAGTGCCGCCGGCGCCGCCGAGCCCCCGCGCCGCCCTGGCTGCTGGTGGCGATGGTGGGCGAAAGCGTGTTGGTCGAGCTGCCGCCATTGGCAGTGGTGTCGCCGGTCGACAGCGTGGTCGAGCCATTGCTGTTGCTCGCCGCCTGGGTCTGGTCGCCGGTGGTGAAGTTCGGGCTGGCGCTGAAGGTGTTGCCGCCGCTGTCGCCGCCAAAGCCGCCCGCGCCGCCAGCCGTCGCGATGGTCGGGCTGAAGGTGATGGTGGGCGTCAGCGTGGCGCTGCCGCCCGCGCCACCCTGGCCGGTGCCGGTCGCGGTGTGTCGCCGACGCTGCCGCCATTGCCGCCCTGACCATTGCCGCCTTGGCGTCGAAGTGCCGTTCGCACTGATGTCGCCGTTGGTGCCGCCGGTCGCCGAAGCATTGCCGATATGTCCAGGGTCAGCGAGAGCGACGGCGTGGAGCCCGAACCGCCCGAGCCTGTGCCGTTGAGGACATAGGCGGTGGTGGTGTTGGTCGGGCTCGCCGTGTTGGTGTTGGACGGCGTGTAGGTCGGATTGAAGGTGGGATTCGAACGTCGGCGTGAAGCTCGGCGTGAATTCGTTGCTGTTGGTGTTCGTGCCGGTGTTGGTGCCCGTATTGGTGCCAGTATTGGTGCCAGTGACATCGCCGTTGGTGGCGCTGCCGCCCGCCGCCGCGCCGCCCTGGGCGGCGGAGTTGCCGCCGGTGAGGTTGGCGGTCTGATCGCCGCTGGTGAAGCTGTTGCCGCCGCTCGAACCGCTGGCCGCGGTTGTGTCGCCAACCGCGCCGCCGTTCGAGGTGATGGAGGGCGTGAAGGTGATGGTCGGGCTCGCGGTCGAGGTGCCATTGGCGGTGACATCGCCATAGGCCGGCCGCGCCGCCGAAGCCGCCCTGACCACCCTGGCCGCCAGTCGCAGCCGCGGTGTTGGTGGCGGTGGTGTCGCCGACGGCGCCGCCTGTGCCGGTGCCGGTACCGGTGCCGCCTTGCGAGGTATTGTCGATCGAGATCGAGGGGAAGGATCCCGTGCCCGTGCCGGTGCCGCTGGTGACATAGGCGGTCGAGGTCGTGGTCGCCGTCTGGGTCGGATTGGCGGTCTGGGTCTGCGCGCCGGTGGTGAAGCTGGGGCTGAAGGTGTTGCCGCCGCTAGCTGCGGTGGTGTTGCCCACCGCGCCGCCCGCCGCCGACAAGGTCGGGCTGACGGTGGGGCTGGCTGTCGCGCTGCCGCCCTGTGACGTGTTGTCGTTGGTATTGGTCGAGCTGCCGCCCGTGGCCGAGGTGTCGCCCACGCTGCCGCCAAAGCCGCCGGCGCCACCATTGCCAGTGCCGGCTGCGGTGACGGTCGGAGTGAAAGTGAAGTTGGGGCTGATGGTGGGGCTCGACGTCGCCGTGCCGCCCGCGCCGCCGAAACCGAAGCCGCCGGCGCCGCCGGTGGCATTGCCGCCCTGGCCGCCCTGGGCCGCCAGCGTGTTGGTGGAGCTGCCGCCCTGGCCATTGGCCGTGGTGTCGCCAACGCTCGACGCGCCGCCCGTGCCGGTGCCGCCGGTCGCAGCGTTGGTGCTGCCGTTGTCGGAAGAATTGTCGACCGTCAGGCTCAGGCTCGGCGTCGAACCGCTGCCGCCAGTGCCGGGCGTGCCCAGCACGAACACGGTTACGGTCGGCGTGGTGGTCTGGCTGTTGGTCTGGGTGGGGCTCGAGGTCAGGCTTGGGCTGGCGGTGAAGCTGGGGCTGAAGGTGTTGCCGCCGCTGTTGCCGCCGGTGGCCGTGCCGCCATTGCCGCCCTGCGCTGTATTGGTGCCGGTGACATTGCCGTTGCGCGCGCTGCCGCCAGTACCTGTACCGCCGGTGGCGCTGCCGCCATTGCCGGTGCCAGTACCCGTGCCGGTGCCAGTCGCGGTGGCGCCAGCATTGGTGATCGAGATGGCAGGCGTGGTGCCACCGCCCGAACCCGAACCGGCAGAACCCGACTGCTTCTGCTGCTGATCCTGATCGTTGGTCTGATCCTGGGTGTTGCCGCCGCTCGACGAAGTGGTGTCGCCGACCGCGCCGCCGGCAGCGGAGGTGTTGCCCACGGTGCCGCCAGTGGAGGTGTCGGTGGGCGTGAAGCTGAAGGTCGGTGTCAGCGTGTTGGTGGAGCTGCCGCCCTGGCCGCCGGCGCCGCCCAAACCAAAGCCGCCCGCGCCGCCGTTGCCGGTGCCGCCAGCCGCGGTGTTGCTCGCGGTCTGGGTCTGGCTGCCATTGCTGCCGCCGGTGGCGCTGGAGTCGCCGCCGGTGAGCGTGTTGTCGCCGGTCTTGTTGGAATTGTCGGCCGAGTTGTCGACCGTCAGGTTCAGAGGCGTGGAGCCCGAACCGCCGCCGCTGCCGCCGGTGTCGCCGATGACGAAGACGGTCGCGGTCGGCGTGACGGTCTGGGTCTGGTCGTTGGTCTGGGTCGGGCTCGAGGTGCTGGAGCTGGAAAGCGTGGGGCTTGCGGTGAAGCTGGGGCTGGCGGTGAAGGTATTGCCGCCGCTGGCGCCGCCGGTCGCGGTCGTGTTGCCGACGCTGCCGCCATTGCCACCCTGGCCGAAGCCGCCTGCGCCGCCCTGGGCCGCAGCCTGCGAAGCATTGTCATTGGTGTTGGTGGAGCTGCCGCCGGTGGCCGTGCTGTCGCCACCATTGCCGGTACCGCCGTTGCCGGTGCCGCCGGTGCCGGTGCCCGTGCCGGTGGCGCTGGTGTCGCCGACCGACGCACCCGACAGCGAGCTGGAATTGTCGATGGTGAGGTTGGGAAGCGTGCCCGTGCCCGAACCGCCGCCGTTCGTCGTACCCAGCACGAAGATGGTGGATGTGCCGCCCTGGCCGCCTTCGCCACCCTGGCCGCCATTGGCGGTATTGGTGTTGGTCGGCGTGAAGCTGTTGGTGGGGCTGGCCGTGTTGGTGTCGGTGTTGGTGCCCGTGTTCGTGCCGGTGTTGGTGCCAGTGTTGGTGCCAGTGTTGGTACCGGTGACCGTGCCCGACTGGCTCTGGTCGCCATTGGTGGAGGTGCCGCCCGTGCCGATGCCGGTCACGGTCAGCGAGATCGGCGTCGGCGTGCCGCTGCCCGAGCCGCTGCCGGTATTGTTGTTGGTCACCGAGCCGCCGGCGCCGCCAAAGCCATAGCCATAGCCGTTGCCGCCATAACCATTGCCGGTGCCGCCGGTGCCGCCATAGCCATTGCCCGTGCCGCCCGCGCCGCCGAACCCACCGGCGCCGCCGAAGCCACCCGCGCCGCCATTGCCGGTGCCGCCGGTGGCGCTGCCGCCCGTGGCCTTGTCGCTGTTGGTCTGGTCGCTGGACTGGGTGTTGGTGTTGCTGCCGCCGGTCGCCGTGGTGTCGCCCGTGGTCTGCTTGGCGGCATTGGAATTGTCGGAAGAATTGTTCGAAGAATTGTCCACCGTCAGCGAGATCGGCGTGCCACTGCCGGTGCCCGTGCCGCTGCCCGAGCCTTCGTTGATGACATAGACCGTGGCGCTGGGCGTGGCCGTCTGCGTCTGGGTGGGCGAATAGGTGTTGCTGGGCGAGTAGCTCAGGCTGGGCGCGAATGAGGGGCTGAACGACGGGCTGAAGCTCGGCGTGAAGGTGTTGACCGGCGTGTTGATGTTGGTCGGCGTGTTGGTCGCCGTCTGCGTCGCGGTTTGGGTCTGCGTGCCGCCCTGGGCCTGACCGCCGGTGGTGTTGGCGGTGCCGCCCGTGGTGTTGGCGCTGCCGCCCTTGGTGGAGACGGTGCTGGAATTGTCTGCGCTGGCGCTGGCGCCCGAGGAGTTGCCGCCTGCACCGCCGGTGCCGCCACTGGCTGTGACGTCCACGTTGCTGGAGCCGCCTTCGCCGCCATTGCCGACACCGCCGGCGCCGCCATTGCCGACACCGCCGGCGCCGCCATTGCCCACGCCGCCCGCGCCGCCTTCCGCGGTCGAGGAACCGCCGGTGGCGCCGATCACGGTGATGTTGGTAGTGCCGCCGGTGTTGGAGGCGGTGCCGCCGGTCGAGCTCGAGTTCGAGCTGTTGTTGTTCTTGATGGTGGAATTCAGTTCGGCGATGGCAGCCGCCAGCGCCAGCGCGGCGGAATCCGACACGCTGTTGTTGTTGACTGTGGTCGAGTTGTTATTGTTGTTGTTGTTATTGTTGTTATTGTTGTTGTTGTTGTTGTTGTTGTTATTGTTGTTGCTGCCGCCCGAGCCGCTGCCATTGCCGCCGCCATGGCCGTTGGAGCCGCCGAAGTTGAAGACATTGGTCTTCTGAATATCGATCGACTTGTTGATCGTGATATTCTTTGAATCGTCGATCACCTTGGAATTATTGATATTGTTGGTGATGTCGATGTTCTTGGAGGCGTTGATGTTGTTGGTGATCGTCACCGGCTTGTAGATCGAAACCGGCTTGTTGATGTTGATGTTCTTGGACGCGTCAATGTTGTTGTTGACGGTCACCGGCTTGTAGACATTGACGTTCTTGGAAGCGTCGATGTTCTTGTTGTAGGTGATGGGTTTGTTCACATTGACGTTCTTGGACGCGTCAATGTTCTTGTTGGTGTAGACGGGCTTGTTGACGCTGACGTTCTTGGAAGCGTCGATGTTCTTGTTGTAGGTAATGGGCTTGTTGACGTTGACGTTCTTCGACGCGTCGATGTTCTTGCTGGGGTAGACCGGCTTGTTGGCGCTGACGTTCTTGGACGCGTCGATGTTCTTGATGTTGTTGTTGACGTCGATCCTGCCGCCGCCATAACCCGCCTGGCCGTTGCTCTGGCTGTTGCCATGACCACCAGACCAGCTGGCGTTCTGGGCCGACGCGGCCGGGAAACGCAGCGAACCGTTCGCTTCGATCTTGCCGGCGCCGCCGGAAACGGCCGGGCTGTTGCTCTGCGCGGGGCCGGCGAAATGGATGGCGCTGTTGGCGTCGATCTGGCCGGAATTGTTGCTGCTGGCGAAGTGGGTCGCCGGCGCGGCATCGATCCGGCCATTGCCGTTAAAGCCGGCATGGCCTGAATTGCTGTTGCTCGTGCCGGCTTGGGCGCCCAGACGCACGGAAGTGTCCGCATCGATCTTGCCCGCGTTGCTGTTGCTGGCGAAATGGGTGGTCGCGTCGATGCGGTTGCTGTTGCCGGAGAAGACGGGGTGGCTGCCGCTATTGCCGCCGCCCAGCTGCACCGAGGTGTCGGCGTCGATCTTGCCGGCGCCGGTGACGCCGGCATGGCCGGTGTGGCTGGCGCCAAAGCCGCCAAAGTGCGAGCTGTTGTCGACGGCGGTATTCGCCGAGGCATTGAAGCCGCCGGCATGGGCCGGGCTGAACACCTGATGTTGGGCGGACGGCGAGACATTGCTGCTGTTGCCGCCGAAGAGGCGCGAATTCTCGGCCTGCGGCACAGCGCTGGTCTGCGCGCCCTGGCTGCCATAAGTCGTGATCGGCTGTTCGCTGTTGGCGCGGCGGCTGGTGACCGCGAAATTGCGGTTGCTGTTGCCGGTGACGCCCGGCTGGGGATTGCTGTCGCCCGATCCGGCAACGACATTCAGCGGCTTGCCGAAATAGGTGCGGCTCGATGCCTCGATGCTTTGACCGGCCGTGGCATTAACGCCGGGATTGTCGTTGTTATGGTTATAGACGTTCAGCGGCTTGGAGAAGCCGATATTGCCCGTGACATTGCCGGTGGGGACATTGGCGCCGGCGTTAACGTTGGGATGGAAGGCATTGCTGTTGCCGTTCGCACCCGGAACGCGCGGCACATTCATCTGCAGGATGTTGCTGCCCACGCCAGGCGTGCCATCGCAGCTCAGATTCGAGACAGTCTTGCCCGCGCCCTGCGGCATTCCCCATGTCCCAAGCTGGTTCATATCGCTGGCGACGACGGCCACCGGTTCGATCACCATGCCGGCAGATGCCAGCGCAGAGGTGAGAAACATCAGGGATTTGACGGACATATTACGTTTCCTTCGCCATTTGGGGCATGAATGGTCGGGTGCGACGCTTCATGTTCCGTGCCAGCTAAGGATCCCCCACGTTTTGGCTCTGTCCCAAAATGGGACGTCGCCAGGTTTGGCGATCAGTGTGCGGGACAACCGATAAAAATCCGGTAATTGCGGAAACCGAATTCCGCCAACGAATGGTTCATTTTGGAACGTTGCGGACGCATGCCCCCGGCTTGCCGGCCGCGCACTTAATATTATGCGTGGCTGTGCCGGCTGTCCGGCGCGCTTGGTACGCGTGGCATGGCTTTCGCTCTGTTGTCCGGCAGAGCAGCGCCGGACGTTCCGTTACGGATCATCCCGGCCTGCGGTCACAACGCGTATTAGGATGAAACGGGGCCATGAAGCACAAGAACTCCCACCTGCTGGTCGGATACTGGAGCCGGCTGCGCAAGGGACGCGACGTACCGGACCAGACCGACATCGATCCCCGTGCCATCAAGCGGCTGTTGTCGTACACTTTCATTCTGGATTGCGAGAATCCCGCCCGTCCGCTTTACCGTCTTGCCGGCACTGCGCTCTGTGAACGTTTCGGTTTTGAGCTCAAGGGCACCAGTTTTCTTGCCCATTGGGAATCCCAGTCCGGTCTGGCGCTGTCCTCGCTGCTGCGCCAGGCGCTGAAAGCCCGCCAGCCTGTTTGTCTGTCTTCCATCGCCGCCACCGCCGACAATGGCATGGTGGAACTGGAAACCATTCTCACCCCCGTTTCCTTCAACGGCGGCGAACCGACCCGCTTCTTCGGCATGGTGCAGATGCTGAGCGACCCGACGCCCCTTCTGGGCCGCTCCATCGCCTATGAAAGACTGGTCGGTTCGCAGCTGATCCAGGAAGACGAGCCGATGCCGGCTTACGACCAGAACCAGCCGCCTCCGCCGCCACCCCCGCCGCCCAGCCTGCGCGCCCATCCCAAGGCGCCCTATCTCAGGCTGGTTGTGTCACACGACAGCCCCGCCTTCCTGCATTTCGGCACCGGCGATCTCTTGCAGAAAATGTTCGATGTGATCGGGCGCTGGCGCGCCGCCAATAGCGAGGACTACAGCCGTTTTATTTAGAGATTACGGACGCGGCGGAACGTTGGTCGACGGCTGGTCGCTGTCGGGACGGATCTGCGGCGGGTTCTGATAGGCCGGACGGTCCACCGGATCATTGCGCAGAATGTCGGTATCCAGCCTGGCGGCGTTGCTCTTCTGCTGCAGATAGGGAATCTCGTAAGCCTCGACCTTGGAGCGATAGGCTTCGAACGCGGCTTCGTCCTGGGCGCTGCGCTTGTCGCAACGCTCCGCCGGAAGCCCGGCTTCTTCCTGGCACCACAGATCGAAATTCATTTCCTGGACGGGATAATTGCCGCCGCGCACGGTTTGCGCATGAACCGGCATCGCGACAGCGACCGCCAGCAATGCGCCTGCAAGTAAGCGGTGTGCCATAGACTTCATAATGCGAAGTTACGCCCTTTGTGCCCACAGCGATAGGCGCAAAAGCGTGACAACGCATGCGCAAAAAGCAATGGCCCCGCATCCATGATGGATACGGGGCCATTACACTTTTTACAATGTTAACTACGGCTGCAGGGTGATGACCGTGCGGCGGTTCCTGGCTTCCTTCACATTGTCGCCGGTCTCAACCGCGAGATCGGTCTCGCCCACGCCGCTGGCATGCAGCGCGTTGCGGCGCGCACCCATGTCGACCAGGGCCTCGACCACCACATTGGCGCGCTTGACCGAAAGCTTCTGGTTGTAGTCGGCCGGGCCCGAGGTATCGGTGTGGCCGACGATGGTGATGTTGCTCTGCCCCCCGGAGCGCGCATTGTTGATCACGTCGGTCAGCACCTTGAGCTGCTCGGCTTTCAGCGTCCACGAATCGAAGTCGAAATAGACGGTGAAGCCATTGGTGATCTGGGCGGCAGGCGCGGGCGCCGGTGCGGGCGCAGGTGCCGGCATGGGAGCCGGAGGCGGCGCCGGCGGCGGGGCCGGATGGGCCGCGGTTTCCAGACGCACCAGCGAGGAATCCAGGGCGGTCTTGCAGGCCTGGCTGGCGGCGGCCGCGCTGGGCACGCTGCCGTAGATTACCCAGCAGTCATAATCGGCCTGGGCACGGGCGGCCTGTTCGGGGAACTGGTCCTTGCCGGCGGCCACCGCGCGCACCAGACGGGCGCGAATGGTGGTCTGGGCCGGGCCATTGCCGGCTTCAGGATCGGGTTCGGTACCTTCACCGGCCAGATCGGCCTTGGCCGAGAAAGCCTTGGACAGCGTATCGCTTGAGCTGCTGCTGTCGGAGAAGGGGTTCAGCAAGTCCCAGAAGGAGGGCTCGGAACCCTGGTCGGCCGGCAGGGCGGAAGCCTGGCCGGACAGGTCGCTGTAATCCTTCTGCAGCGCCTGGGTGAAAGGCGAGCCCGCGGTCGCATCGTCGTCGCTGGAACAGGCGGCCAGGCCCAAAGCCAGAACGCTGGCGGCGGCGAGTATGGCCAAACGGCGGCCCTTGCCGCTTGAAGCTGCAGTAGTGCGCATGTCTGTAAATCCCCACTGGCGGCTTGATCTACCGGGCCCCAGCCCTGTCAACACCGCGAAATTACCAGTCCTCCTATAGCGCGGCCCAAAGAACCGAAAAAGGCCCTTGTTTCAAAACGGTTGCCGGGGCGCGGCCCCATCCTGGGGATGGTTAGGGGTGGAAAATGCCCAAATTGGTTGATCTTGCACCGCCGCGGTAACTTTCCGTTGACCAGCGGCGGGTTACAAAAGGGTGAGGCATTTATTAATTGGGGCGGGCCCATGCAGGGCTTGGCACTGGCTATGAAGGACGCCGAACCGGTCATCGCCAAAGCGGGGGCCGAACGCCGGCGCTTCCGCCGCGTGCGGGTGGACCTTCCCGGCCGCCTTTTCATCCCCGCCGACAGCCATGAAGCACGCTGCACCGTCACTGATCTGTCACCGGGCGGCGCCGCCATCGCCTGCGAGACCGTGCCGGAAGCCGGCACAGCGGTGGTCCTTTATGTCGACAATTTCGGCCGCTTCGAAGGCACCGTGGTGCGCCGCGACGGCTATGGCTTCGGCGTCGCGTTCGTCTGCACGCCGTCCAAGCGCGAGCGCATCGCCGAGCAGCTGATCCTGTTCCTCAACAAGACGCTGGTGGATGAATCGGTGCTGCGCCGCCATGAGCGCGCCAGCCAGAAGGGCTTCGCCAAATTCACCCGCGCCGACGGCCAGATCGTGCAGTGCGAAGTGATGGACATTTCGGTGGGCGGCGTTGCGCTCAAGACCGATGTGAGGCCGCCGATCGGCGAGTTCGTGCTGATCGCCCAGATCGCGGGCCGTGTCGCCCGCCACCATGAAGACGGCATCGGCATCCAGTTCGTCGGCCAGGAAAAGGCCAGCGAACTGCCCACGCCACAAATCAATATCGTGCGCGCCTGATTTGGCTCAACTGTCGCGCCGTGTGACCGCCGCGCGATACAAGCCCGGATCGGCGATAGCGATCTCGCGGCGCACCGCCTCCAGCGGCCTGGGCAGCAGCGCTTCGTAATCCTGATCCTGCAGCCAGCGCGCCTTCTTGCCATTGCGCCAAGCCTCGGCGACGGCGCGGCGGTCGGCTTTGGGCATTTTCTTCAGGCTCATCAGCACGATCAGGCCGGCGCCTGCATTGCAGTTATGGGCATGCATGAAGGCCAGCAGGCAGACTTCGCCCAGCGGATCGCGTCCATAACCGGTCAGCACATGGGTAAGGTCATGGGCATCGCGCATGCGCTCGCGGAACAGCTGCACGTCCGCAGGCACCGGATCGGTCTCCCAGCTCTGCGAAGCCTCGACCAGGCCCTCGGCGGTGAGCTGTTCTTCTTCCATGAACTCGAAATAGCAGCGCCCGAAGCTTTTCTGCGGCAGCGCCGCGAGCTGTGCGCGATCCGACAGCGTGTCCAGCAGGCGGCGCCTCTCCCGGATGATGCGGGCGCCGGTGGGGCTCGCGGCAAAACGGCGGAAGGCGTTGAGGCCCGACTTGCCGCGCAGGGCGCGGAAGATGGCGAACACCTGCGAGGTGTCTTCGGGATTGGCCAGAAGCCGGCGCACGGCGCGAACGGCTTCGAAGGGGTGCAGGCTGGTGTCTATCGTGGCCTGCGCGAGCATGGTTCTATTCCCTTGCGAACATGACCAGACTTTGCCTACTACATACAAAATTGTCAATAGTGAGTTAAAGCATTGGCTTTGAAGGAAAAACGCATACGCCGGCGCCCGGAAGAGGCGCGCGCCCTGATCCTGGATGCCGCCGAGGCGCGCATGACGGTGGATGGGCCGGCGGGTCTGCGCCTGCAGGATGTGGCGCGCGCTGCGGGCGTCTCGCATCCCACCATCCTGCACCACTTCGGCAGCCGGGAAGGACTGGTGCGGGCGCTGAACCAGCGCAGCCTGGAAGCCTTGCGCAACAGCGTGATCGCGCGGCTCGACAGCGCCCAGTCGGGCGGCGACAACATCAAACAGACTTTCACCGCCTATCGCGACGGGGTGGCGCAGCGCCTGTTGTGGTTGATCCAGTCCGCCGAGCCTGAAACGCCGGGCGGGCTGAAATTCTTTGACGAGATCACCGAGGCGCTGCATGCCATGCGGGTGAAATTCGCCGCCCCCGGCACAGAGCCCGATATCGAGGATACGCGCGCGGTGATCCATCTCACCACCATCGCCGCATTTGGCGATGCGGTGATCGGCGCGCGTCTGCGGCGTGGCAATGGCGAGACGGAACGCGCCGCGCGCGACCGGTTCGAGGCCTGGTTCGCGGCGCTGCTGAATCTTTACCTGACCAGCGCAGCAAAACCGCCGCCCTGAGCGGGTTCAGAAATGATAGCCGACCATTGTCGTGATCATCACATTGGTATTGGAGATGCTGATGGGGCTTTTGGCGGCATCGCCCAACAGCTGCGTCACGCTGGTGTCCGCATCCAGGAACCAGTGCGCATTGAGGCGATAGATCAGATTGACGCCGCCGCGCACGTCCCTCAGTCCCGACCCCGCATTGAAGGCCGGAAAGATGGAAGCCGCCGCCTGCACCGGGGTGACGCCGAAATAGGTCTGCATGGTGTCGGTGCTGGCCCAGCTGGCGCGGACATGCGGCATCACGACCAGCCTTTTGGTGAGCGGCAGCGGTGCGGAGACGCCGAACGACGCCAGCACGCCGTCATTCTGGCTGCCGGTGAATTTGGTCGCCGACAGCTCGAAATTGGCTGGGCCCAGCCGGTAGGAAACAAAACCGCGCAGCCCCAATGCGGCGTTGATCGTGCCCAGCCCCTTGAGGCGGTCGTCACCGGTTTCGAAAATCCCGCCGCTGCCATGATCCTTGCGGCCCGCGTCGAAGGTCAGACCGCCGCCGATGCGAAAGCGCTTGTGGTGCCAATAGGCGTTGAGCCCGCCTTCCCCGATGGAAATCGTGTCGCGCCATCTGATGGAGGCAAGCGGTATGGGCGTGGCGACATAGCGGTCGCTGCCTTCAAAGGTCGGCCGCATCGCGGCGCCGGCCCCCAGCGTGATGTCCCAGTCTTTGTGCGGTGCTTGCGCAGGCTGAGCCAGCGCGGGCGCTGTGCAGCAGGCAAAACAAGCCATGCAGGCCATGACGGGGAGCAATTTCATTGTCCACCTGTACAGGCTCGGCCATGGCTGCGCCATGCGGCTTCAGCAGAATTCCGGCAGCACCGCCCAAACGGCTTCAGTTCAGACTTTGAATCTGGCTGGATGCCAGCATCAGCTTGGCCACGCTGATCTCGCCACTGGCTTCCAGCGTGCCGAGGAAGGCGCGGGTGCGTTCCAGCACAGTACCTTGCACCTTGCGCCCATTCCTCCACGCCCGTGCCGCTGGCCAGAAGTTTTTTGGCGATGGCACGCTGCGACTGGGAAAGATCATCCAGCAGACGGCGAAGCGCCAGCCGGTCCCAATGTTCGGGCGGCTGGTAGCGATTGGCGACGCTGCGCAGCCGGTCCAGTCCCAGTGCCGCGCCCAGCGCGAAATAGAGCGGCGCCACCCGGGCGATCTCCTTGCCGGTGTCATGAGCGAGCAGCGCCACATCCAATGCCATCGCCAGCGGCGTCAGCAGCACCATGTCGCGGCCAAGGTCTTCCGGCACGCCGGCCTTGGCCAGCTCCGCGATTCGCGCGGTGTCGTCGGCCGTCAGGCTGTAGTCCTGCCGCAGTCCTTCCACCCCGGCGCGATATTGCATCACCGTGTCGGCGATGGGCGCATCCAGCGGCACATGCGCCAAAAACCAGCGCGCGGTGCGGCGGAACTGATCGGCAATCTCGCCGTAGAGGCCCGTCTGCACGCCCGCTTCGACTTTCAGGTCCAGCGCGTCGATGCGGGCCTTGAGCGCCGAAAGGCCAAAGGCGCCGTCGCTCAGCACAAAGCCGCGCGCCACCTGCGCGCCGTCGAGGCCGGAGACTTCGCGGGTGCGCAAGCTAAACACCGGGCCGGCCAGATTGACGATGGCGTTGATCAGCACGGTCGAGATGATCTCGCGCTTCAGGCGATGACGCTCCGGCTCCTGCGGGAAGGCGGCGACGGCCGGCGGCGGGAAATAGCCGGTCAAGAGCGCGGTGAAGGCAGGATCATCGGGCAAGGCGCTCGCCAGTACTTCCGTGTCCAGGTCAAGCTTGGCATAGGCCAGCAGCACACAGAGCTCGGGCCGGGTCAGGCCGTTGCCGTCTTTGGCCAGGGCGTTGAGCTGGGCATCGGTGGGCAGGAATTCCACCGCCCGGTCCAGCTTGCCGCGTGTTTCCAGGTCGCGGATCATGCGGGCGTGGGCGTCGAGGTCGCGCAAGCCCGCCGCCTGCGCCACCGACAGGGCCAGCGTCTGGTTGTAATTGTCGGCCAGCACATGGGCCGCGACATCGTCTGTCATCGACGCCAGCAGCGCATTGCGCCTGTCCTCGCTGAGTTCGCCGCGCATCACCGGCCCACCCAACAGGATCTTCAGATTCACTTCATGGTCGGAGGTGTCGACGCCGGCGGAGTTGTCCACCGCATCAGTGTCGATGCGCCCACCGCTACGCGCATATTCGATGCGCCCCAGTTGCGTGACGCCCAGGTTGGCGCCTTCGCCCACCACGTGCGCGCGCACCTCGCCGCCATTGATGCGCACCGCGTCATTGGCGCGGTCGCCAGCCTCAAGCTGGGATTGAGATGCCGCCTTGATATAGGTGCCGATACCGCCGAACCACAGAAGGTCGCTTTCGGCTTTCAGCAGGGCGTTGATCAGGGCGGGCGGCGACAGACTGTCGGCCATGACTCCGATCAGGGCCTTCACCTCCGGCGACAGCGGAATTTCCTTCAGGGTGCGCGCGAAGACCCCGCCGCCCGGACCGATCAGGGCCTTGTTGTAATCGTCCCAGCTGGAGCGGGGCAATGCGAACAACCGCTCGCGCTCGGCAAAGCCGGTCGCCGCATCCGCATTGGGGTCCAGGAAGATGTGGCGGTGGTCAAAGGCCGCCACCAGCCGGATGTGCTTTGACAACAGCATGCCATTGCCGAACACGTCGCCGGACATGTCGCCCACGCCCACCACGGTGAAATCGGTAGACTGGATGTCGGTGCCCAGCTCGCGGAAATGCCGCTTCACCGCTTCCCAGGCGCCGCGGGCGGTGATGCCCATCTTCTTGTGATCATAGCCGACACTGCCGCCGCTGGCGAAGGCGTCGCCCAGCCAGAAGCCGCGTTCCAGCGCGATGCCGTTGGCGATGTCGGAGAAGGTGGCCGTGCCCTTGTCGGCCGCCACCACCAGATAGGGATCATCGCCATCGGGCCGCACCACATCGGTGGGCGGCACGATCTGGCCGCTTCTGTCCAGATTGTCGGTGACATCCAGAAGCGCGTTGACGAAGGTCTTGTAGGCGGCGATGCCGGTTTCCATAAACTGTTCGCGAGACGGGTTGGCGGGCATCTGTTTGGGAAAGAAGCCGCCCTTGGCGCCCACCGGCACGATCACCGCATTCTTGACCTGCTGCGCCTTGACCAGCCCCAGGATCTCGGTGCGGAAGTCCTCGCGCCGGTCCGACCAGCGCAGGCCGCCGCGGGCGATGCGCCCGAAACGCAGATGCACGCCTTCGACCTGGGGCGCATAGACGAAGATTTCCCGCCAAGGGCGCGGCGCGGGCAGTTCGTCCAGTCTGGCGGAATCGAACTTCATCGCCATGGCGGGGCGTGCCGTGCCGTCGGCATTCTTCTGGAAGAAATTGGTGCGCAAGGTCGCGTCCATCACATTCTTGAAGCGGCGGATGATGCGGTCGTCATCCAGCGACGGCACATCCTTCAGCGCCGCCTCGATGCGCTTTTCGATTTCCACGACTTCGCTCGCGCGCTCACCCGTGGTCTGCGGGTCGTTGCGGGCATAAAACAGCGCCACCAGCAGGCCGGCGACATCGGGGTTTCGCACCAGCGCCTGCTGCATATAGGCGAGGCTGAAGGTGATCGCCGCCTGGCGCAGGAATTTCGCCGCCGCCCGCAGGATGGTGACATCGCGCCAGTCCAGGCCCGCGCCCATCACCAGCCGGTTGAAGCCGTCGCTTTCCGCATCGCCTCTCAGCACGGCGTGAAAAGCGTCTTCCAATGGCAAACGAATATCGTCCAGCCGGACCGGCAGGCCGTCGGCGCGCTCCATGGAAAAGTCCAGGATCGCGCCGTCCTGGCGCCAGCCGCCATCGCTGTTGAACGAGACGGGATAGGAATCTTCCGCGATCACCTTCAGGCCCAGGTTTTCGAACACCGGCAGCGAGGCCGACAGCGGCAGCACCTCGCCCAGCACATAGAGCTTGAGGCGCAGCGCGGGCGCGGCTTCGCCGTCCTTGCGCCAGACATGGGCGCGCAGCTTCAGTCCGTCCGCCGAGCTGGCAAGGTCCTCCAGCACGCCCAGATCACGCGCACCGTCATGGGCGGGGAAATTGTCGCGATAGCCGGGCGAGAAATGCGGCGCCAGCGCGGCCAGCCGGGCAAAGCCTTCGCTGCGGCCCAGGCTGGCGCACATTGCATCTGCCAGCGCATCGTCCCAGGTGGTGACCAGTTGTGCGATCTGCCGCTCCAGCGCGCGCACGTTCACCTTGGGCAGCGGGCCTTCATTGCGGCCGACGATGTAATGCAGCCGGACGAGCGCGCTGTCGTCCACCGACGCGTCGAACGCCGACATGCGGCCGTTGAAGGTCCTGGCCAGCAGGGCATGGATATCGGTGCGCAGCTTCGGATTGAGATGATCGCGCGGCGCCACCAGGAAGGCGGAAACGAACCGGTCGAACCGGTCGAAGCGCAGGAACAGCTTCAGGCGCGGCAGCCCGCCCATGTTCAGGATGCCGATCGCGCTTTCATAAAGCTCGTCGGCCGAGACCTGGAACAGCTCGTCACGCGGGAAGGTGTCCAGAATGTGGGTGAGCGCCTTGCCGTCATGGCTGGTGGGGCTCAAGCCAGAGTGGGTCATCACGGCTTCGATCTTGCGGCGGAGCAGGGGAATGGTGCGCGGCTGGGCGCTGTAGGCATTGGAAGTGAACAGGCCGACAAAGCGGCGCTCGCCGACAAAGACACCGTTGGGATCGAAGGTCTTGACGCCGATATAGTCCATATGGGCGCGGCGATGCACCAGGCTCCTCGCCGCGCTCTTGGTGATGATCAGCGGTTCAGGCGTGTCCAGGAAAGCGCGCACGTCCGCTGTCAGGCCGCCGCGCTCGCCGCTGCGGGCGTCATGGACCACGCGAGTCTGTTCATCGGAAAGAACGCCCAGTCCGCTGCCTTTCACCGGTTCCAGCTGGCCGTGGGCGCCGTCTTTGGCCAGCACATAGTCGCGCGCGCCCAGAAAGGTGAAATGATTGTCGGCCAGCCAGTCGAGGAAGGCGAGATCCTCGGCGATGTCCGTCCTGGGAGGATGCCGCGCCAGGTCTTCGCGCGCCGCCTTGACCCGTGCCAGCATGGCCTTCCAGTCACGCACCGCAAGCACGCCTTGCGCGAAACTCTCGCGCAGCAACTCCAGCAGCCTCGAGCGCGTCTCTTCGCCCATCTGGTCACAGACCAGCGCGATCACACTGGTGCGGGCGCCATCGATATCCATGATGGGATGAAAGGCGGCGCGGATGCGCGCCCC
Source organism: uncultured Alphaproteobacteria bacterium (assembly GCA_963830095.1). Classification (GTDB taxonomy): domain Bacteria; phylum Pseudomonadota; class Alphaproteobacteria; order Micropepsales; family Micropepsaceae; genus Rhizomicrobium. Next base: position 9,279 of record CAWHLV010000102.1, on the reverse strand, counting down.
GCCTGCCATGGCGGCCGCCAGGGTGGAATCGAACAGGAAGGGGCGGTCGTCATTGATGCTGACCAGCACCGTTTCATGGCCCAGCTCCAGCGCGGTGACATGGATATCGCCTTTGGCCCGCTTGCCGGCTTCGCCGTGCAGCGCCATGGCGAGTTGGGTGAGCTGGTCGGCGCGCGCCCTGAGCACATCGTCAGGCACCGCGCGGCCATAAAGCGCATCGAAGAAGGCAAACAGACCATCATCCGCCGGCAACAGCGCGCGAGCTTCCGCGATATGATTTTGCGCACCCCGCGCGACTTCGGTTTCGGCGGAGCGGATCGCGGTCATCACGGTCATGCGGCTGTCCTCGCGTTGGGGCGATGCGCCCTTAACGGGCCCCATTCAGGCAGCCAAGGGCAACAGGGGACTATAACGGCAAGGTGACGGGGATGCCGCCGTTACGTCACGGCCGGATCGTGGAACTCTTGGGCATGGCGTTGCGGCATGGCGCGGCGCAACATCGGCAGTACGATCGAGCCTGTCCCCACCGTCACAGTCGCGCCCGCCACCCAGGGTGCGAGAGGCCAGGCGCTCAAAAGGGCCGCGCCGGCTGTGATCAGGCAGGCCGGGGCGATAAAGGCGAGGGTGCCTTTGGCATCGCGCAGCGCCAATGCCAATGCCAGACTCGGTGCGGCCGCGAAAGAAAACACCAGCAGCGGCGCGGGCAGCCCCGGCATCAGCAGGAAGGCGCCGGCGCCCCACACGGTTCCTGTATATAGAAGAAGCAACCGCAGGTCGGCGGCGGCTTCATCCAGCGGCACGCGCCGAAGCGAGCGGGCATAGCCGCGGATGAAATTGCGGGTCATGGCGATAACACCCAGCAGCATCAGCGACGCCCAGCCAAAATCGCCCTTGAGGGTGCCACCGCCGCTTGCGTCTGCCCAGAAGAGCGCCAGTCCGCCCGCCAGCATCAGCACCACACAAGCGAGCGGGGAGCGGGCCAGGAATTGTGACAGGCACAGATTTCGGCCTGCCTCCCGGTGCAGCTGCGGCAGCCGGTTCAGCGCCTCCTGCGGCAGACGGCTGTCATGCAAAGTATTTGCCGCGCGCGCAGGATCGAAAGCCGGGTAGGGGGAGTTCACCTCGGTGAGGGCCATTTTGACACCTCGTTCCTGCCAAAAGCCGCGATTGACGAATATCAATGACGGTCAGCGTTAAAACTCACATGCTTAACAATGTATTAATAGGAACTGGCACATGATTCGTCCAGCGTTCGACCATTGGGGCATGCGCATGCCGTCGGTCACCATCTTCGATCTGGAATACACCGCCTGGGAATGTTCGATGGCGCGGTCTTGGCTGACGCCGGGCGAATTCCGCGAGGTGGTGCAGATCGGGGCGGTCAAGCTCGACGCCGACAGTTTCGCGGTCCTGGCGGAATTCGACGTGCTGATCAAACCGCGGTTCAATCCGCAGCTCTCGCCCTATTTCGAAAGTCTCACCGGCATCACCGGCGATCAGCTTGCGCGCCGGGGCGTGGATTTCCAAACCGCCTATGACCAGTTCCTCGCCTTTGCCGGAGATTGCCCGATTGCCGCCTTCGGCCGGGACGAAAAGGTGCTGGAGGAAAATCTGCGCCTTTACGGCATCACCGGCGCAAAGCCCCTGCCGCTGTTCTATGACCTGCGCGGCTGGTTTGCGGTGCAGGGACTGGATCCGCGTGGGCGTCATTCCTGCGAGATCGGGCCGGCGCTGGGCGTGCCTTTTGTCGGGCGCACCCACAATGCGCTGGACGACGCAAAGAGCCTGGCCGCCGGCATGGAAGCGATCGCGGTGCGCGGCGTGCGGCTGAAGCCTGCGGCGTGATCGTGCCATGGTTGTTGAAGCCGACAGGCTGATCGAACTGCTCGATCTCAAGCCGCATCCGGAAGGCGGCCACTTCAAGGAAACATTTCGTGACGGCAATGTTGGCCGCGCCCATTCCACCGCCATCTATTTCCTGCTCAAGGCCGGCGAAGTCTCGCGCTGGCACCGGGTCGATGCAGCCGAAGTCTGGCATTTCTATCGCGGCGCACCGCTGGAACTGTGCATCGGCAAGCAGGTCTATGTTCTTGGTCCCGACATAGACGAGGCACAGGCGCCGCAGATCGTGGTGCCGGCGGGCGCCTGGCAGGCGGCACGGTCGCTGGGTAATTATACCCTGGTCGGCTGCACGGTGGCGCCCGGGTTTGAATTCGAACACTTCGAGATGGCGCCACAAGGGTTCACGCCGTAAAGCACGAAGTTTCCGCCAAAAACCACCACGGAATTTTTGCAGCGCACACAGATATAGTGTGGCGCATTGCCGATTGACGCCCGGCCCGGGCGCCGCGCATGGTCGCGCCAATAAAAGCTGTCAGGGACCCCACATGAAAAAGCAGTATTTCGCGCTCGCCACGCTTGCGCTTGGCCTTATGACCACCGCGGCCTTCAGCCAGGCCGACCGGCTGGCGATCCAGTCCCAGCCCGCCCATGACGGCACCCCGGCTTGGCACCTGGGACCGTCCTTTCCCGATCCCACCGGCTTCACCCTGGTCGATCCCGACGGCACTGTGCATGTGATCCCGCGCGAGGAACGCCGCGCCATGATGGGCGGTGTGGCGCGGGTGCCGGGCGGGAACTCCGGACCCAATTGCAGCCATTCCATCGTCTGCGGCAGGAAGGGCGGCTTTGCCCGCAGCGCGCTGGCCCGCGTCGAGTGGGACCAGACCATGGGCTACAAATTCTCTTATCCTTACGTCGTGCCCAAGGGCATCGGCGGCGTGCCGTCGGTAGCGCTGGATTCCAAGGGCTATCTGTGGGTGTTCAAGCGCTCGCCCGCCGGCGTGGTCCAGCTGATGAAGTTCGATCCCGGCCACAAGCTGGTGCTGGAAGTGCCCGAAAGCGTGATCGGCCATCAGGACAAGGCCCATGGCATGGCGGTGGACAAGGACGACAATGTCTGGATCACCGACAACGGCCAGGCCACGGTGATGAAGCTCTCGCCCGACGGCAAGCTGCTGATGACCATCGGCATCAAGGGCCATCGCGGCGACTGGGATGAAGCCAAGGACCAGCACCTGTTGTGGCAGCCGGTGATGGTGGCGTTCGGCCCCAGGGGCGATGTCTATATCGGCGAAGGCCATGCCAATGAGAGCCCCAATGACGTCGACAATGACGATCCCACCAACACTGTCGGCGCGTCGCGCATCGTCCATCTGACCGCCGACGGCAAGTTTGTCGGCCAGTGGTTCGGCGATGAAGTGGGCCAGGGCAAGTTCGATTCCAGCCACGGCCTGGCGGTCGATCCCAAGAGCGGCGATGTGTGGATCGGCGACCGCGAACAATATCGCATCGTGGTCTATACCGGCGACGGCCGCTTCGTGAAGACGCTGCAGATGCGCAATCTGGTCTGCGCCCTGAATTTCGACCGCGAAGGCAATCCCTGGATGGCTAGCGGCCAGGATGGTCAGTTCCTCAAGCTCAACCATGACGGCAAGGTGCTGGGCGCGGTCGGCAATGGCATGGGCATCGGCACCGGCCAGTTCACCGAAGCCAGCTATTGGGTGTTTGATCCGCACGACAATCTGATCGCCGGCGACACCAGCGTGGGCCGCGTCACGGTGATGTCCAAGTAACCCCCTCCGGCCTACGCATCGCAAGCGATGCTACGGCCGCCTCCCCCAATGCCAGCGCGCTGACGCGCGCGCCGGGGGAGGCATCTGGGGTTTGGGAAAGCGAAACGGCGCTGCGCGAGTGGCGCCGTTTTATTTTGTGGCGATGTCTCTGGCCTGGACCGCGAGAACTTGCTCAGCTCCATCTGGATCGCGAGCGACGAGGCATGGCCTTCATGGCCTTCGCCCGGCACGAAACTGACCAAGAGGGTCTGGCCCGAGATGGCGATGGTGGGCTTGCCGCCTTCGGCCACCTTCACGCTGTTGATCCGATGGATGAGGATTTGGCGCGCCGCGGGCTGGGCGGCGATGAAGCGTTCGATCCCCGTGGCGGCATTGGTCAGGGCGTCGAAGGCGCGGCCCCTTGTCTCGGCATCGGCCGCCAGCACGGCGGGGTCGGCGGAAAATTTGAGCGCGATGTTCTGGACATAGACCAGATGGCTGGCCTCGTCGCCGAAGGCGGTCGTGAGTTCATTGGCCGAGATTGCCAGGGGCGCGGTCACGGGCACATCGTTCTGGAAGGTTGCGGGCAGGCCTTGCGGCGCATCCTGGGTGTAGAGGGTCATGCCGCCCCAGATCGAGACCCGCAGCGCCGTCGCACCGGTGTCATATTTGAGCGCCTTGGCGCCCAGCGAGCCGCGCTCCATGGTCAGGACGAAATTTTCCGGATTGTCGGCAAAGCGCAGCAGATACTTGTTCGCCCCATAGGGCTCCAGGGTGAAGTTGTCATGATCGCCGGCGCTGTAGAGCCCGGGCTGGACGGCGCTGGCCCGCTGGGCCGCAAGACGCGACGCCATGCCCGGCGGCATGCCGGGGCCGGCGTCAGGCTGCGCCAGGGCGGCCGGTGCGGCTGCCAGCAACAGGCTCAGAACCAAAAACAGATGTCTCACGCGACGCTTCTTCCGGCGGTTTTCCGCCCTGGCTGGCGGACATCACCAACCCCCTCTTTGCCCAAGAAGATGGCACCCCTTTGGGGCGAATTTAAGCCGTTTTTCGGCTCCGCGACGCCCGCACGGCTTCCTTTTGGGCCGGATTATGACTACGAGTCCTCGTTAACTTATTTGAAAAGGGGGCCATTCGTGACGCAGAGTCTGGACAGTTTCAAATGCCGCAAGACGCTCAAGGTCGGCAGCAAGAGCTTACGTCTATTTCAGCCTCACGGCGGCCGAGAAGAACGGCCTGAAGGGCGCTTCCAAACTTCCCTATTCGCTGCGGGTGCTGCTGGAAAACCTGCTGCGCTATGAAGACGGACAGACCGTCACCGAAGGACGACATCAAGGCGGTGGTGGCGTGGCTCAGGCAAGCGCACCTCCGACCGCGAAATCGCTTTCCGTCCCGCCGCGCGTGCTGATGCAGGACCTCACCGGCGTGCCGGCGGTGGTTGATCTGGCCGCCATGCGCGACGCCATGAAAAATCTCGGCGGTAATCCCGAGAAGATCAATCCGCTGGCGGAAGTGGACCTGGTCATCGACCACAGCGTGATGATCGACAATTTCGGCCAGAAGGATTCCTTCAAGAAGAATGTGGTGGTCGAATATGAACGCAACCAGGAGCGTTACCAGTTCCTGCGCTGGGGCCAGCAGGCGTTCGCCAATTTCCGCGTGGTGCCGCCGGGCACCGGCATCTGCCACCAGGTCAATCTGGAATATCTGGCCGAGACGGTGTGGACCCGCAAAGGCAAGGACGCCAAGACCAAGAAGACGGTGGAATATGCCTTCCCCGACAGCGTGGTGGGCACCGACAGCCACACCACCATGATCAACGGCCTGGCCGTGCTGGGCTGGGGCGTGGGCGGCATCGAGGCGGAAGCCGCCATGCTGGGCCAACCCATCTCCATGCTGATCCCCGAAGTCGTCGGCTTCAAGCTGACCGGCAAGCTCAGGGAAGGCGTCACCGCCACCGACCTGGTGCTGACCGTCACCCAGATGCTGCGCAAGAAGGGCGTGGTGGGCAAGTTCGTGGAATATTACGGTCCCGGCCTGGATGAGCTGACCTTGGAAGACCGCGCAACGATCGCCAACATGGCGCCGGAATATGGCGCCACCTGCGGCTTCTTCCCTATCGACGCGGAAACCGTGCGCTTCCTCAAGAACACCGCGCGCAAAGCGCCTCGTGTGGCGCTGGTCGAAAAATATGCCAAGGCGCAAGGCCTGTGGCGCACCGCCAAGATCGCCGATCCGGTCTTCACCGACACCTTGTCGCTGGATATGGATACCGTCGAGCCTTCGATGGCGGGTCCGATGCGGCCGCAGGACCGCGTCGCCCTGTCGGGCATCGCCGGCAATTTCGCCGAGCATCTGATCAAGACCTGGAAGAAGGAAGAAGCGCCAACAAGCGCGCAACGCTCGAAGGCAGCCAAGCCACCATCGGTCATGGCGATGTGGTGATCGCGGCCATCACCTCGTGCACCAACACGTCCAACCCCCTCCGTGATGATCGGTGCGGGCCTGGTGGCGCAGAAGGCCGTCGCGCGCGGGTTGAAAGTGCGGCCCTGGGTCAAGACCTCGCTGGCGCCGGGATCGCAGGTCGTCACCGACTATCTCGCCAAGGCCGGCCTGGACAAGCCGCTGGACAAGCTGGGCTTCACCTTGGCCGGCTACGGCTGCACCACCTGCATCGGCAATTCCGGCCCGCTGCCGGAACCGTGGCCAAGGCGGTGACCGAAGCCGACCTGGTGGCGGCGGCGGTGATCTCCGGCAACCGCAACTTCGAGGGCCGGGTGCATCCGCAGGTGCGCGCCAACTATCTGGCCTCGCCCATGCTGGTGGTCGCCTATGCCCTGGCAGGCTCCGTCAACATGGACCTGACCCGCGAACCGGTCGGCTATGACAAGAAGAACAACCCGGTCTATCTGAAGGACATCTGGCCCGCCCGAAGGAAATCTCCGCGGCCGTCGCCAAGGCGGTGAAGCCGGCCAGCTTCAAGAAGCGCTATGGCGATGTCTTCAAGGGCGACACCAACTGGCGAAGGTCAAGCTGGTCAAGGGCCAGACCTATCAGTGGGATCCGACCTCGACCTATGTGAAGAACCCGCCCTTCTTCGACGGCATGACGCTTGAAGCCAAAGCCGGTCAAGGAGATCACGGGCGCGCGCGTGCTGGCGGTGTTCGGTGACAGTATCACCACCGACCACATCTCGCCTGCCGGCAACATCAAGGCGACCGCGCCGGGCGGCGTCTATCTGTCCGAGCATCAGGTGGCGCAGAAGGACTTCAACTCCTATGGCTCGCGCCGGGGCAATTTCGAGCTGATGGAGCGGGGCACTTTCGCCAATATCCGCATCAGGAATGAGATGATGGGCGGCGCCGAAGGCGGCAACACCATCTATTACAAGGACCCGAAGGCGATGGCGAAGCATGTCCATCTTTGACGCCGCCCAGCGTACAAGAAGGACGGCCATGGCACCATAGTGATCGGCGGCAAGGAATATGGCACCGGCTCCTCGCGCGACTGGGCGGCCAAGGGCCCGGCGCTGCAGGGCGTGCGCGCCGTGATCACCGAAAGCTTCGAGCGCATCCACCGCTCCAACCTGATTGGCATGGGGGTAGCGCCTTTCTGCTTCGAGGCGGGCAAGACGCGCAAGGATTACGGCTTTACCGGCCGCGAGGTCGTGGACATTCCAGGTCTGTCGGGCGAACTCAAGCCCCGCCAGAGATGGAAGCGATGTGCGCCGGCCGGATGGCTCGCTTCAAGTTGCCGCTCTATCTGATGATCATGACGGCCGACGAAGTGGCCTACTTCAAGAACGGCGGCATCCTGCCTACGTCCTGCGCAATCTTCGCCGCATAATCCAACGGCCATCCGGGGTATTTTGCTCGGGATGGCCTTGATTCGTTCTCTCGGCATCTTCGCAGCCGTGCGCTTTTGACGGCCTGTATGGCGTGGTTGTCTGGCCGCGCCGCTTGCCTTCGTGCGCGCTCTATTCGCGCTTTGCCGCAACCCTTTTTTCCGCCCTGGGCCCATCGGTACCGCTCGCGATTGCCGATGCGGCGGCACTTCTGCTGCTGCCATTGGCCTCGGCCGCTGATGATCTCTGCGATGGCGAGTTTGGCGCGGCCTCTGGCGGTTCTTCCCGCCCAAGCCTTGCGCTGGTTGTAAGTCTGGGCGGGCGGGCTGGGCGCCTTGGTCTTCGGCACGGTCACGCCGGCGCTTGTGCCGGTCATGTTGCTGGCCTTGCAGTGATCGCGGCGGCACTGAACAACTTTGCCGTGGTACCGGTGATGGCGGGCGCGGGCATGCTCGCATCAGGCTTGCCTTTGTGGAAGAGGGCGTGCGGCGGGCTTTTGTTTTTTTGTGCCGCCGCGGTGATGGGACTGGCCAAGCCTCAGCTTTTCCGGTCCAGCAACATCGCCATGCGCTGAGGTTGTTGCTGGCGGGGAATGGGGGGATGTCGTCTAGGCTCGGGTTGTAGTGGTCAGCGGCGCGGCCAAAAACGGTTTGTACCGTAACGCTTTGACGCCGTTGCGGCATCATCTGGCCCAGAACTTGGGGCGAATGCCAGGAACAAATCGGGGGCGTCCCCAATACGGGTCGAAGCCGGTGCGTCATCGCGACACACCAGTTTCACGGTCCGATGCAGCGTCCGCTTTTTGCCTTCACTGTCGTTTGCACCCTCGCGGCGCAACCTGATGGTATGGCTAGCCTTTTCAATGGCGCGCGTTAAGCGAGCCTGGGCTTTCGGCAGACGTGCTTGGTCGGGAAAGGACGCGCCCATACCGTCTTTTACGCAAGCACAGGGGCCATCGCCTTAAGCGCTTGTTCACCATGCCGATTTCCTCTTTTTTAAGTCCGTTCGCCATACTCGCACCATAAAAGGCCGGAGAAACCGGCCAAGGATGGTGGTTGTCGGCTCAATACCGCTTTGCAGAAGCGAGACGACGTCTCCCAGCTCGGCCAGCTAGAAGTCGAACTGCGCCTTCGCCTGGCGGCGCAGGCCGCGGCTGCGTGGCTGCATTGACTGGGACATGCTCACCGGCCAAATCCGCTGGACGGCGCGACCGAAATCCTGCCGCTGCAGGGACGCCAAAGCAGTTCCTGGATAGCATTGCCCTTGGAAGGCCGCAGCGGCCTGATGGCCGTGATTGAATCGCCGACACCGCGTCCAATGTCTTCCTGACCGACATCGAAGTCGCCAGCGCTATGGGCGCGTACCTTCACCATGGCGGGAACCCGCGTTCCCGGCGAAGGCGGCGTCACCTCGCGTTTGGTCGGGCTGATGCGCGACACCACAGAACGGGTGCGCGAACTTCGCCGGCTCTCCTATCTTGCGACACGCGAGAGCTGACTGGGCATCTCAACCGCAATGCCTTGCGCGAAGAATTGGCGCAAGCTATCGAAAGCGCCAAGGCCGGGCCGCAATTGCGCTTTCCTGGTAGCCTCAATCGATCGTCTTGCCATGATCAATGACGGCTTTGGCTTCGACGCTGGCGAAGAAGTGATCATGGGCGTGGGCGAAAGGCTCTCCGCACCTTACGCGCCAGCGACATTATCGGCCGCATCGCCGGCAACAAATTCGGCGTCATCCTGAAAAACTGCCGCGAGATCATCTTCTTCTTCTTCTTCTTCGACTCTGACTTCACTTCGTCTTCTTCGGTCTGCGGTGGGGGGG
>CAWHLV010000101.1:0-12388 GCA_963830095.1 uncultured Alphaproteobacteria bacterium | reverse complement strand
CATCGTAAGCTAAACCGCTTCCACCGACATCACGCCCGGCATCGCCGCAATGCGGAACGTAGCGTTGCGTTCACCGCGATGCGCTTCTTGAGTTCGATCTCGACTTCTTCGCCCGCACTGCCCGGCACCACGATGTTCACCAGCCCCTTGCCCGACTGGCCGAGTTCGGCGGCAAGCTGGCCCAGCGCGACGAGTCCGATTCAGCCGCACCACCATGCCCTCGCCCGCCTGGCTGCGCGGCCTGATCGAGATCCACGATATTGGCCGCGCGCAGCTTCAGTTCGTCGCCGTCCCATTCGGCGCTGGCGGTGATCAGTAGCGACTTGCCCGCTTCCAGCAGCGGACGGCAGGCCGCCAGCACTTCGGGAAACAGCATGATCTCGAACATGCCGGTGGGATCGGAGAAGGAGACAAAAGCATACATCTGCTCGCTTCTGCCCCGCCGTTCGATTTTCTTGATCAGGGTGCCGGCGATCTTGGCCTTGAAGCCGCCACGGCGGCGGTCTTCGTTCAGGCCGGCATAGGTCGAAGCTCCCAGCCGCTTCAGCGCCGGGCCATAGGCATCCAGCGGATGGCCGGACAGATAAAAGCCCATGGCGGAGAATTCCTCGCCCAGCCGTTCATGCACCGGCCAGTCCGGCATGGTGGTGAGCCGCAATTCCTCGGTCGGACCGCCGCCGAACAGTGATGACCTGCCCGCTTTCGCGTTCGCGCTGCGCGGCCTGCGCCCCGCCCAGGATGCGGTCGGAATTTTCCACGATCTGGCGGCGATTGGGATTGAGGCTGTCGAACGCGCCGGCGCGCACCAGATTTTCAAAGGCGCGCTTGTTGACCAGCCGCGGGTCCACCCGGCGGGCGAAATCCGACAGCGATTTGAACGGGCCGGCGGCCTCACGCGCCTCCACCACATGATCCATGGCCTGACGGCCCACGCCCTTCACCGCCGCCAGCGCATAGAACACTGTGTTCGGCCGCGGCATCGCAGGCAAAGACCGCTTCGCGGCGGTTGATGTCCGGCGGCGCCACCTTCACGCCCAGTCGCTGGGCTTCCTGGCGGAAGATGTTGAGCCGGTCCGTATTGCCGATATCCAGGGTCATCGAGGCGGCCAGAAACTCGACCGGATAATTCGCCTTCAGATACGCGGTCTGATAGGCGACCTGGGCATAAGCCGCGGCATGGCCCTTGTTGAAGCCATAGCCGGCGAATTTTTCCGCCTGCTCGAAAATCGTCTCGGCGGTGTGCCGGGCGATGCCGCGCTCGGCCGCGCCTTTCATGAATTTTTCCGCGCTGCGGGATCATCTCGGCCGGGATCTTCTTGCCCATGGCGCGGCGCAGGATGTCGGCCTCGCCCATGGTGTAGCCGGCCAGCTCGCGGGCGATGCGCATGACGTCGTCCTGATAGGTCATCACGCCATAGGTTTCGTTCAGGATCGGCTCCAGCAGCGGGATGGAGATATTCCACCTCTCTCCTTGCCGTTCTTGCGCGCGATATATGTGGGAATGGAATCCATCGGGCCCGGGCGATACAGCGCCACCAGCGCCACCAGATCGTTGATATGGTTGGGCTTCATCTTGCGCAGCAGATCGCGCATGCCCGCGCCTTCCATCTGGAACACGCCCACGCTGTCGCCATGGGACAGCATCTCGAAGGTGCCGATATCGTCGAAATCGATGGTCTGGGTGCGAAGCTCGATGCCGCGCTTCTTCAGCAGCTCTTCCGCCTTGGCGATGACGGTGAGCGTCTTCAGGCCCAGAAAGTCGAACTTCACCAGGCCGGCTTTTTCCGCATCCTCATAGTCGAACTGGGTCACCGGCATGTCGGAGCGCGGATCGCGGTAGAGCGGCAAAATCTCGTCCAGCGGCCGGTCGCCGATCACCACGCCCGCCGGATGGGTCGAGGCATGGCGGTACAGCCCTTCGATCTTGCCGGTGATCTCGAACAGGCGCTGGGCGATGGGCTCCTGCTCGGCGATCTGCTGCAGCCGTGGCTCGCTTTCCATCGCTTCCTTCAGCGAAATGCTCTTGCCCGGCGGATTGGGGATCAGCTTGGCGATACGGTCCACCAGCCCCAGCGGCATCTGCAAGACCCGGCCGGCATCGCGCACCGCGGCGCGCGCCTGAAGCGAACCCAGCGCCATGATCTGCGCCACACGGTCATGGCCATACTTGTCCCGCACATAGCGCACGACCTCGTCGCGCCGTTCCTGGCAGAAATCGATATCGAAGTCCGGCATCGAGAGGCGTTCGGGATTGAGGAACCGCTCGAAGAACAGGCCGAAGCGCAAGGGATCCAGATTGGTGATGTCCAACGCCCAGGCCACCAGCGAAGACGCCCCCGAACCGCGCACGCCCACCGGAATGCCCTGTCCGCGCGTCCACTTCATGAAGTCCGACACGATCAGGAAATAGCCGGGAAAGCCCATGCGGTTGATGATGGAGAGCTCATAGTCCAGCCGCTCGTCATAGACCTTGCGCTCGGCCGCCAGCGGCGCACCGTTAGCCGCCGGTCCAGCCCTTCTTCGGCCTGCGCCTTCAATTCCGCTTCCGCGGTCTCGGCCGGACTCCGGCACAAAGACCGGCAGGATCGGCTTGCGCTTGACCGGCCGGAAGGCGCAGCGGCGCGCGATCTCCACGGTATTTTCGATCGCCTCGGGCAGGTCAGCGAACTGGGCCTGCATCTCGGCCGCGGTCTTGAAGCGATGCTCGCGGGTCAGCCGGCGCCGGTCGTCCTGGGACACGAACGCACCATCGGCGATGCACAACAGCGCGTCATGGGCCTCATACATGTTGGCCAGGCCGAAATGCACGTCATTGGTGGCGACCAGTGGAAGGGCTTTGGCATAGGCCATGTCCAGCAACCCATCCTCGCCGGCCCGTTCCTCGGCCAAGCCATGGCGCTGCAGTTCGACATAGAGGCGATCGGGAAATGCCTTCGCCAGCTGGTCCAGCGCTGCGTCCGCCTGTTCGCGCTGGCCATCGAGCAGCAGCTGGTTGACCACCCCGCCCGGCCCGCCGGTGAGAGCGATCAGGCCGTCGCTATGGGCGAACAGCTTCTCGGCTTTCACATGCGCCCAGTCGCCGGCTTCCACATCCAGATAGGCGGCGCGACAGCAGCTTGGTCAGGTTCAGATAGCCGGCCTCTTTCTGGACCAGCAGCGGCACATGCGGCGGCTTCTTGCGCGTGCCGGTGTTGTGTTGGCTTCGGGCGGCGAATTCCACCGACAGCAGTGCCCCCACGATGGGCTGGATGCCCGCCTTGGCCAGGGTGTCGGAGATCTCATAGACCCCGAACAGATTGTTGGTGTCGGTGACGGCCACCGCCGGGGTGGCCGCATAGCGCGCCAGATCGGCCAGCTCCTTGGGCCGCACCGCGCCTTCCAGCAGCGAATAGGCGCTCTTGACGCGCAGATGGACGAACGACGCCATGGCTGAAGTTCCGAGGAGAGTCAGGAACGCAGTATCGCGCGCCTGATCCCAATATGGGGGCTCTGGTGCCCCCTATCCACAGCGATCAGATGGCGATGTGGTGCAGCACCGCATGGGCGCCGCTGGCCAGCACAAAGGCCGACACCATGAAAAGAATAAGTCCCGCGCCCGCCGCCGCATCCTTGATCCACATGACCACGATCTCCCTCGCTTGTGGATGTGTTCTATATTCGTTCCACAGGGAAAACAAGAACAAAACGGGATCATATTTTTCTCGCGGCGACCCTCTTGTATTTAACTGATAAGTTATTTAACTTTTACTAGTTATGAACTTGGACACCGCCTATGCCGCTCTCGCCGACCCCACCCGCCGCGCCATCCTCGCCCGGCTGGCGCTGGGCGAAGCCACGGTCGGCGAGATCGCCGAACCCTTCCCCATCTCCGGCCCCGCCATCTCGCGGCATTTGAAAGTGCTGGAGGAAGCCCAGCTGGTCGCCCGCACCCGGCGCGGCCAGCAGTTCGTGATGAGCCTCAACCCCCAGGGCCTGAAGAGCGCGCAGGAGTGGCTCGATCACTATCGCGCCTTCTGGACCGGTGCGTTCGACCGCCTCGATGCCCACCTCAAGAAAGCCCCGGAGAAAAAATGAGCGCCACCACCCTCAGTCCTGTCCTTCAAATCCGCCGCGTCTTCGAAGCAGCACCCGAAGATGTGTTCGATGCCTGGTTCGAGCGCGAGCAATGGCAGGCCTGGATCGGGCCGGAAGGCTGCCAGTGCGATGTGCCGGTGCTGGAGCCGAAGGTGGGCGGCCGTTACCGCATCCTGATGCATCTGAACGACGGCCGCGAAATTCCGGTCGAGGGCGTGTTTCAGACCGTGGACCGGCCCCGCACGCTGGTCTTCACCTGGGGCTGGGCCCTTTGCGGCGGCAGCACCACGGTGCGGCTGACGTTCAAATCCGTGGCTGGCGGCACCGAGCTGACGCTCACCCATGAAGGCCTGCCCACGCCTGAGGATCGCGAAGGCCATGGCAAGGGCTGGAACTCCGCCCTCAACAAACTCGCCCGCTATGTCAAAGGAGAAACACCATGACCGCCGAAGTTCTGTCTCCCCTGCTGCTGGAGATCCGCCGGCATTTCGATGCTCCGCCCGAAGCGGTGTTCGATGCCTGGCTTGATAAAAGCTGGGGCGAATGGGCCGGCCCGCCGGGCGTGTATGGCGAGGTCGTCCAGCTGGAGCCCCGGGTGGGCGGCCGCTACCGCATCGTCATGCATGCGCCCGGCAGGGGCGAGCTTGTGATCGGCGGGACCTACCGCGAAATCGTGCCGCCCTCCAAGCTAGTGATGACCTGGAAATGGGAGCATGAGGAACAGGAGACGCTGCTCACGCTTTGCTTCAAGCCCAGCGGCACGGGCACCGAGCTTGTGCTGCGGCACGAGAATTTTGCCCTGGCCGAGCGCCGCGACAGCCACCACGCTGGCTGGACCGGCACCTTGGACAAGCTGGAAGCCTACCTCGCCTGATTTCATCGCACCCCGCGATGGGCCGCGCGCTTTATGGCGCGCGGCCGACTTGCGTGCCTTCGATCAGTTTGCCCTGGTGTAAGAGCAACGCGCGATCCATGCGCCCCGGCGGCGGAGCCGCCCCTGAACAAATGCGTCGCGCTAACGGGGCAACTGCGTGCCCTCAATAAGCTTGCCCTGGTGTAAGAGCAAAGCCCTGTCCATCCGCGACGCCAGCTCGAAATTGTGGGTAGCGATCAGCGCCGCCAGCCCTTCCGACCGCGTGACCGCGATCAAGGTGTCGAACACTCCGCCCGCGGTGCGCGGATCCAGATTGCCGGTGGGCTCATCCGCCAGAAGAATGCGCGGACTGTTGGCCAGCGCGCGCGCGATGGCGACACGCTGCTGCTCGCCGCCCGAAAGCTGCGAGGGCCGGTGGGTCAGCCGCTGGCCCAACCCCATCAGCTCCAGCAGGCGCGTGGCTTCCTTCGCCGCCTCAGTACGGCTTTTGCCCGCGATCATCTGTGGCAGGACCACATTCTCCAGCGCGTCGAATTCCGGCAGCAGGTGATGGGCCTGATAGACAAAACCGATGGTGCCCCGGCGGATGCCGGTGCGCGCGCCGTCGCCAAGCCCGGACGTGGCGGCGCCCTGGATGAAAATTTCCCCGCTGGTGGGCGCTTCCAGCAGGCCCGCGATATGCAGCAACGACGACTTGCCCGCCCCGCTCTGCCCCACCAGGGCGACGATCTCGCCGGCCTTGAGTGACAGATCCAGACCGCTGAACACCTCCAGCTGGCCTTCACCCTCCTTGTAGCGGCGGGTAATGTTCTCAAGTTTCAGCACCTCAGCCATAGCGCAGCGCCTCGACCGGATCGAGCCGCGCCGCCCGCCATGACGGGTACAGCGTCGCCAGGAAGGTCAGCACCAGCGCCATCGCCACCACCGCCGTGACCTGGCCCGGATCCGATCTGGGCGGGCATGCGCGACAGGAAATAGACCGTGGGATCGAACAGCGTCCTGCCGGTCAGCCTGTTGAGGAACTGATGGATGTTCTCGATATAGGCGCAGAACAGAACGCCGATGGCGAAGCCGATGATGGTGCCCGCCACGCCGATCGAGGCGCCGGCGATGAAGAAGATGCGCATCACCGCGCCTTGCGTCGCCCCCATGGTGCGCAGGATGGCGATGTCGGGCGACTTGTCCTTCACCAGCATGATCAGGCCGGAGATGATGTTGAGCGCAGCCACCAGGATGATCAGCGACAGGATCAGGAACATCACATTGCTTTCGACCTGGATGGCCTCGAAAAAGGCGCTGTTGAGATCCTGCCAGGGCACCGCATGGGACAGCGGCCCGGCCGCCTGCATCAGCGCGGGCATAAGCTTCATGTCGGATTCCGGATCGGTCAGCATCACCTCGACACCGCTCACCGTGTCGCCCATGTTGAAAAAGGCCTGGGCCTCGTCCAGCGGCATGAAGATGTAATAGCTGTCGTAGATCGTGTTGCCCACATGGAAGAAGCTGATGATGTGATAGGTCTTGATCCTGGGCGTGGTGCCGAACGGGGTGACATCGCCCTGGGCCGCGACCAGGGTGATCTCGCCGCCGACATGCAGGCCGAGCTTGGCGGCCAGGCCTGAGCCCACGATCACGGCATCGTCGCCCTGGAAATTTTGTACCGCCCCGTCACGCAGCTTGCCGTCCAGTTCGGTGATCCTGGCCAGATCCTCGCGGCGGATGCCCTGCACCTTCGCGCCCTCATTGGCGCCGTTCTGGCTGGCCATCAGGTTGCCGTCAACGATGGGGGCGGCGCGCACCACGCCCGGCACTTTCAAAATGCGGCTGGTGACCGCGTCATAATGGGAAAGATAGCCCACGTCCGACTGGATGGTGACATCGCCCGACAGGCCCAGGATGGACTTGAGCAGCTCCATCCGAAAACCGTTCATCACACTCATCACGATGATCAGGGTCGCCACCCCCAGCGCGATGCCGATCAGCGAGAACAGCGAGATCACCGAAATGAAGCTTTCCTGACGCTTGGCGCGCAGGTAGCGGGCGGCGATCATCCACTCAAAGGGCGCAAAAATGCCCGTCTTTCCGGGGGTCAATTCTGGCATGCGGCCACCGTAAGGGGGCTGCGCGAATCCGTCTATCACTAACCCTTGCACCGGGGAACGACCCGCCCCATACCCCTGTCATGGCCCCCGCCCCCAGCGATTCCTTCACCCGTGCGCAACGGCTTGAGCTGATCGCCCTGTTCGGGGTTCTTACCGTCTTCACCCCCATCGGCATCGACCTTTATCTGCCGGCGCTGCCCACCATCGCCAGCGACTTCGACGCGCCGATCTCGGTCATCGAACAATCGCTGGCGACCTTTTTCTTAGGCTTATGCCTGGGCCAGGCGATGGTCGGTCCACTATCGGACCGCTTCGGGCGGCGCTGGCCGATCTTGATCGGGCTTTTGCTTTACGTTGCCGGCGCCACCGCCTGCGCGCTGTCGCAGGGGCCCATCACGCTCAACATTGCGCGCTTTGTCGAAGCGGTGGGCGGTTGCGCCGGCACGGTCCTGGCGCGCGCCTGTGTCCGCGATCTGTTTCCGCCGCATGAGGCCTCGCGCATCTTTGCCCAGATGCTGATGATCCTGTCGGTGTCGCCCTTGTTCGCGCCCTTCGTCGGCGGCTGGCTACTGCCGCTAACCGGCTGGCGCAGCCTGTTCTGGCTGCAGGGTGCGGCCGCGCTGCTGACCGTGGCCGTGGTGTGGAAGATGCTGCCGGAAAGCCATCCCGGTTCTGACAGAAGGCTGCATCCCTTGCATGTGATGGCGGACTATTGGGCGATCGCGCGCGACCGCCGCTTCTTCCGCTTTGTGATCCCGGCAACGCTCACCGGCGGCGGGCTCTATGCCTTCCTCACCGGCTGGCCGCATGTGGTGGAAGATATCTTCCGCGTCCGCCCGCAATATTTCGGCTTCACCTTTGTGCTGAACGGCATCGGACTTGTCGGCTTCAGCCAGGGTGCCGCGCGCTGGTTGAAGAACCATCCGGGCGAGCCCCTGTTCTTTGCCTGTCTTGCGGCCAACGCCACTGCCGGCGTGCTGGCGCTTGCCTTCGGCTGGCTGGGCTGGGGCGGCCTATTGGGACTTCTGCCCTTTACCTTTGTCTATTGCGCCATGATCGGGTCGATCAACGCCACCGGCTCGGGCCTGGCCATGCACCATTTCGGTCATGCCGCGGGCATGGCCTCGGCCCTGATCGGTATTCTTCTATATGGCGGCGGCACCTTGGCCTCGGCCCTGATGGGTGCCTTCCCCACCCCCTTAACGCCGGTGCCGCTGACCGGGCTGATGGCCGGATTTGGCCTGACAGGCGTGGCGACCTACCTCCTGTTCAGGCCCCGCGCCACCGGCTAAGAACGGGCGACTTTTTCGGAGCTTTTCCATGCAGCGCGCCCTCGACATCGACCGCAGCCGGTTTGCCGACTGGTATCAGGCGGTGGTGCGCGACGCCGACATGGCCGAGACCTCGCCGGTGCGCGGCGCCATGGTGATCAAGCCCTGGGGCTATGGCGTGTGGGAACAGATCCAGCAGGAGCTGGACCGCCGCATCAAGGCCACGGGGCATGAGAACTGCTACTTCCCCATGTTCATTCCGCTGTCCTTCATTGCCAAGGAAGCCGAGCATGTCGAAGGCTTTGCCAAGGAGATGGCGGTGGTCACCCATCATCGCCTGAAGAATATCGACGGCAAGCTTCAGCCCGATCCGGACGCGAAACTGGAAGAGCCGCTGGTGGTGCGCCCCACCTCGGAGACCATCATCGGCGACGCCTTCGCCCGCTGGGTCGCATTCGCACCGCGACCTGCCGCTTCTGATCAACCAGTGGGCCAACGTGGTGCGCTGGGAAATGCGGCCGCGCCTGTTCCTGCGCACCACCGAATTCCTCTGGCAGGAAGGCCATACCGCCCATGCCAGCGAGGCCGAGGCGGTCGAAGAGACCAGAAAGATGCTGGAGGTCTATCGCGCCTTTGCCGAAGACACGCTGGCCATGCCGGTGATCGCGGGCGAGAAGCCGGAGAATGAACGCTTCCCCGGCGCGGTGAACACCTATTCCATCGAAGCCATGATGCAGGACGGCAAGGCGCTGCAGGCCGGCACCAGCCATTTCCTGGGCACGCACTTCGCGGAAGCCCAGAACATCAAGTTCCAGGATGAGGCCGGCACGCTCGACCTTCTGCAACACCACCAGCTGGGGCGTTTCCACCCGCCTGATCGGCGGCGTGATCATGACCCATGGCGATGATGACGGCTTGCGCCTGCCGCCGGCCATCGCGCCCAAGCCAGATCGTCGTGGTGCCGATGCTGCGCGACAAGCCGGAAGATGCCGAGGTTTTGAAATATTGCGAAGACCTGGTGACGATGCTGAACCGCGAGCGGGTGTTCGGCCAGCCCGTGCGCGCCTTCCTGGATACCAAGAAGATCAAGTCGGCGGAAAAACGCTGGAACTGGGTGAGGCGCGGCGCCCCCATCATCATCGAAATCGGCCCGCGCGATGCGGCCGCCAGCCAGATCACCTACATGCGGCGCGACGCCTTGCGCGACGGCGACAAGGTCAAGTCCATCGCCAAGCCGAAGCAGGATTTTCTGGAAGGCGCGGTGCAGCTGCTGGCCGAGATCCAGGCCGGACTTTATGCCGAAGCCAAGGCGCGGCTGGACGCCAACATCAAGACCGGCGTCACCGACTGGAAGGGCGTGGAAGACTATTACGCCGGCAATGAGGACGAGTTCAAAGGCTGGCTGCGCGTGTCCTGGTCAGAGCCGACCGGCGCCGAGCTGGAAAAGGCGGATCAGAAGCTCAAGGGATTAAAGCTGACCATCCGCAATGCGCCACTGGATCAGCCCGCGGAATTCGCGCCTTGCCTGTTCACAGGCAGCCCCGGCGTGGAAGAAATCCTGATCGGCCGCGCCTATTAAAGGTGGCTGACCGCCATGATGATCACCGCCAGCGCGGCGGTGATGGTGAGAAACGGTCCCGCAATAGAACGCTTGCGGGGATGAAAGATGCGCCGTTTGGGAAGGCGCTCTTCGTAGAAACTCCAGCTGTCTTCCAGCATCGTTTGCCCCTTGTGCTGTCTGGAACAATGCTAGGCACAAGGTGTTACCGCCGCTTTAAGGATGAAGCTCAAATTGCCGCAAGTCTCACTGCAGCGATGAGGGCCGTCCCGGCATGGGCTGAACGAACGGCGCGCGCGGCGGCATGGAGACGATCAGGCCGCGAATGTCGGTGTCCGCAAGACCTGCGGTTGTACCCCGGTCAGGGTCGGTCACATGCCGGGCCTGGTCCTCCACGGCGTACCAGCGGCGCTTGCCCGCCTGGTCCGGGCAGCCGAACCCGTCGCGGCCCCAGCGCAATTCCACGCAATTGTAGGGATCGAAGCTCATGGCAAAGAGGCTGTGGGAGATGTCATCGAACGTCATCGGCACCGGACGCTTGTCGCTGGAAAGCCAGGTGATGGTGCAGGCCTGGCTCTGGCGGTCATAGGCCGACAGCAGGTCGCGCTTCAGATCGGTGCCGTCATAGACCACACGGGGGTCCCGGTTCAGCCACAACCCGATCATCCGCCCCAGTTCCTGACGAAACGCCACGAAGGCCGCGCGCAGCCGGGCGTCGCGCGCGGGAGTGGCGTAGTTTTCCCACTCGGTATCCTCGCTGTTGTAGATGTTGGGGGGAATTTCCGACGGATGCAGCTTGGCCGCGATGCCGTTGGCCACCGCCTGGTTCACCGCCTGGGCCCGGTCGTTCAGGTCGTTGCACAGCGTGCCCATGGTGGCCTCAAGCTCATAGACCGGATTGAAGTCGCTTTTGCCGCCCGAGATGGCGACCCGGGCATATTCGTAATAGCCGAGCGGCGCGCCATTGTAGGACCAGCGGGGGGCGCCATTGTTGCCGGGTTCCGTGCCGAAATACTGGACCAATGAGAAATCGCCGATCTGGCCGTTGCGCGCCAGGGCGTAATGACCACCCCACCAGCGCGCCATTCTCCGGCCGCGCGCCTTGCAACTGCAGCGGCCGCCAGTTCTTCAAGCCGCCGCCCAGCGCCGCGGGGCTCTGGCCGAACTGGGGGCCATAGACGCTGCGCGAAATGGTGAAATCGGGATGAGCGTCCATGTAATAGACCCGCCCCGACGCATCGACGCGATAGACGATGCCAACATGGGCATTGGTGTCATAGATCACCGTGCCGGGCCGGATGCTGCCCGGCTGAAGCGCCGGTGAATAGAAATCGGCCGGAATGGCGCTGTCATGGCCGGCATCAGTGCGGAAGGTGCCGGAATAGACATTGTCCAGCATGGTGCGGATGGCGCTTGCGCCATCGATGCCGCCGCCGTGGTCGATCATGCCGGCGCGGCTGACGATGCGGTTGGAGGCATGACCAAAGCGCGAGCCGGCCACGCCATCGACATAGGCAAAAGGCAGCCCATGCTTCCAGGCATAATAAGCGCGCAGCAGATAGGGCAGCTTGGCGCAATCCACATCGATATCCAGAAAGCGGCCGTCGCTGCCGCGATACGGATTGGCGGGATCGCGCAGGCAGCTTTGCGAGGAGGAACAACCGGAATCGCCCAGGGCGGCAAGGAAGGCGCCAAAGCCCGTCTCATCGGACGCGTCCCAGTGATCCTTGGTGATGCGCCAAGACTGACTAAAGCCTTGGGCCTGCGCGGTGGCGCAGCCAAGCATCAGGATCAGGGCGGCAAAGAAAGCGCGCATGTCCCGTTTTTAGCAGCAGCCGGGCGCACAATGCGGGCCGAGCAGGCCGATGGTTAATCGGTCAGTGACAAGGCTTGGGATTGACCAGCGTGTCGAGCTTCTTGCCGTCCACCGCCGCATAGGCGCTGTCCTGGCCATTGCCACCGCCATGCAGGGGAACCATCACCGTGGCGGGCACCGGCACATGCTGGGCGCCCACATCGGCAGGCGCCACAGCGTTGCCGTTGACGTCCGCCCCCCCTGAATAGTCCACACCAGCGGCGCAGGGTACGGTCGGACCAGCATCCAGAATAGGGTCCGGCTTGGCGGCAAAGGCGGGCGAGAGCGCCAACACCAGCATTGTGACTGCCAGGACGTTG
Organism: uncultured Alphaproteobacteria bacterium; assembly: GCA_963830095.1. Classification (GTDB taxonomy): domain Bacteria; phylum Pseudomonadota; class Alphaproteobacteria; order Micropepsales; family Micropepsaceae; genus Rhizomicrobium. The sequence continues at coordinate 334 of CAWHLV010000101.1, read as the reverse complement.
GTTCCGCGCCACACGAAATTAAATTGCAAATGCTGCATCGCAATAATACCGGATATTTCGTGAATCGAGCTTCAAAGCACTATATCAAACCAACCCATAAAAGAACGTGACCGCGCTAGAACGGCCAAGTTCGGGGAGAAATTGATAGGGCCGGAAGCGATGCTTCCGGCCTTTTTGTTTGTGGGATTGATGAGCGGGGAATGTGGGAATGGAATTCCTCAAGATTTTTCTTCCGTTCCTTTCTTCGCTCGCTTGGCCAGCGGTCGTCCTCGTCGTCCTATTTAGCTTTCGCCAGCAGGTAGTGAAGCTTTGGGGACGTCTGACGAGTTTGGAC
>CAWHLV010000100.1:0-15035 GCA_963830095.1 uncultured Alphaproteobacteria bacterium | reverse complement strand
CATCACCGAACAGATGATCGCCGATTTGCGCGCCGGCAAGGCGCTCAAGCCCGGGCCGCAGAACAGCCGCACCTCGTCCGAGCCGGAAGGCGGCGCCACCACCCTGACCGATGCGGCGCTCTATGACGGCTCGATGATCGGCAAGTACAAGGTGCAGGCGCCACCGCCGCCACCGCCCGCTGAACCCAAGAAGCCGGGAGCCTGATCCGATGCTCGCCGACAAGGACCGCATCTTCACCAATCTCTACGGCTTTCAGGACGTGGGTCTTGAGGGCGCCAGAAAGCGCGGCCAGTGGGACAATACCAAGGCCATTATCGACCTGGGCCCCGAGACCATCGTCGACATCATGAAGAAGTCGGGCCTGCGTGGCCGTGGCGGCGCGGGCTTTCCCACCGGCCTGAAATGGTCCTTCATGCCCAAGGAAATCAAGGAACGTCCGCATTACCTGGTGGTGAATGCCGATGAATCCGAGCCTGGCACCTGCAAGGACCGCGACATCATGCGCAACGACCCGCACACGCTGGTCGAGGGCTGCCTGGTCGCCAGCTTCGCGATGCGGGCGCACGCCTGCTACATCTATGTGCGCGGCGAATTCATCCGCGAGCGCGAGGCGCTGCAGCGCGCGGTGGATGAGGCTTATGCCGCCAATCTTATCGGCAAGAACAATATCCATGGCTGGGACTTTGATCTGTATGTCCACCATGGCGCCGGCGCCTATATCTGCGGCGAGGAAACCGCGCTGCTGGAGTCGCTGGAGGGCAAGAAAGGCCAGCCGCGGCTGAAGCCGCCGTTCCCGGCCAATGTCGGCCTCTATGGCTGTCCCACGACGGTCAACAATGTGGAATCCATCGCGGTCGCGCCCACCATCATCCGGCGCGGCGCGGACTGGTTCGCCGGCATCGGGCGGCCCAACAACACCGGCACCAAGGTGTTCTGCATCTCCGGCCATGTGAACAAGCCCTGCAATGTCGAAGAGGAAATGGGTATTCCCCTGCGCGAGCTGATCGACAAGCATTGCGGCGGCGTGCGCGGTGGCTGGGACAATCTCTTGGCGGTGATTCCCGGCGGCGCCTCGGTGCCGCTGTTGCCCAAGAGCATCTGCGACGACGTGCTGATGGATTTCGACAGCCTGAAGAATGTGCAGTCGGGCCTTGGCACCGCCGCCGTGATCGTGATGGACAAGTCCACCGACGTGATCAAGGCGATCCAGCGGCTGGCTTATTTCTACAAGCATGAAAGCTGCGGCCAGTGCACCCCCTGCCGCGAGGGCACAGGCTGGATGTGGCGGGTGATGACCCGCATGGTCAAGGGCGACGCCAAGGTGGGCGAGATCGACCTGCTGCAGGAAGTGACCAAGGAGATCGAGGGGCACACCATCTGCGCGCTCGGCGATGCCGCGGCGTGGCCGATCCAGGGCCTGATCCGCCATTTCCGCCCCGAGATCGAAAAGCGCATCGCCGAATTTTCCAAGATGGCGGCGGAGTAACCCATGCCCACACGCAAGCTGATCGTTGACGGCAAGGAAATCGAGGCGGATGAAACCATCACGCTGCTGCAGGCCTGCGAGCAGGCCGGCGCCGAGATCCCACGCTTCTGCTATCACGAGCGTCTGTCGGTGGCGGGCAACTGCCGCATGTGTCTGGTAGAGTGGGTGGGCGCGCCCAAGCCGCAGGCCAGCTGCGCGCTGCAGGTGAAGGACATCTTCCCCAACAAGGACGGCACGCCGGCCAAGATCAACACCACCAGCCCGTACGCGCGCAAAGCGCGCGAGGGCGTGATGGAATTTCTCTTGATCAATCATCCGCTGGATTGCCCGATCTGCGACCAGGGCGGGGAATGCGACCTGCAGGACCAGGCCATGGGCTATGGCCGCGCCGCCTTCCACCGCTTTGCCGAGAACAAGCGCGCCGTCGAAGACAAGTATATGGGCCCGCTGGTCAAGACCATCATGACCCGCTGCATCCAGTGCACCCGCTGCGTGCGCTTCGCCACTGAAGTGGCGGGCGTGCCCGATCTGGGCGCGACGGGGCGCGGTGAGGACATGGAGATCACCACCTATCTGGAAAAGGCGTTCGCCAGCGAACTGTCGGGCAATGTGGTCGATCTGTGCCCGGTGGGCGCGCTGACCAGCAAACCTTACGCCTTCAACGCGCGCCCCTGGGAGCTGCGCAAGACCGAAAGCGTCGATGTGATGGATGCGCAAGGCTGCAACATCCGCGTCGACACCCGCGGCTCGCAGGTGATGCGCGTGCTTCCCCGCCTGAACGAGGAAGTGAACGAGGAATGGATTTCCGACAAGGCGCGCCATGCCTGCGACGGGCTGGTGCGTCAGCGCCTGGATCGTCCTTACGTGCGGGTGCACGGCAAGCTCAAGCCCGCTAGCTGGAGCGAGGCCTTTGCGACCATCGCGGCTCGGGTGCAGAGCACCACGCCGGACAAGATGGCCGCGATCGTGGGCGATCTGGCCGCGGCGGAAGAGATCAAGGCGCTGAAGGATTTGATGGCTGCCTTGCGCGTCGCCAATCTGGATTGCCGCCAGGACGGTGCCAAGCTCGGCGTGACGTCGTCGGGCGAAAAGCTGCCGCGCCAGACCTATCTGTTTAACTCCACGATCATGGGCGTGGAAGCGGCCGACGCCATTCTACTGGTCGGCGCCAACCCGCGCTGGGATGCGCCGGTACTCAATGCCCGCATCCGCAAGGCTTGGCTGGCCAGTGGCGTGAAGGTGGCCAATATCGGCCCGGTGGTGGATATGACCTATCCGGCGCAGCAGCTGGGCACCGATATCGCCACCTTGGAAGCGATTGCAAACGGCAGCCATGATTTTGCCAAGGTGCTGACCGACGCCAAGCGGCCGATGATCGTGCTGGGCTCCGGTGCGTTGACCCGCAAGGATGGTGCCGCCGTGCTGAAGCTGGCGTCGAAAATCGCTGCCGACACCGGCATGATCGGCCCGGCCGGCACCCATGCCGAAGGCGGCTGGAATGGCTTCAACATCCTGCATACCGCCGCCAGCCGCGTTGCCGCGCTCGACTTGGGCTTCCTGCCGGGTCCGAATGGCCGCGATGTCGCCGGCATCGTTGATGGTGCGCAAAAGGGCGAGATCGACTTTATTTATCTGTTGGGCGCCGACGAAATCGACCTCGCCCATCTGGGCCGTGCCTTTGTGGTCTATCAGGGCAGCCATGGCGATGCCGGGGCCCATCATGCCGACGTGATCCTGCCGGGCGCCGCCTATACCGAAAAAGACGGCATCTATGTGAACTTCGAAGGCCGGGTGCAGCGCGGCCGCCGCGCCACCTTCCCGCCGGGCGAGGCCAAGGAAGACTGGGCGATCCTGCGCGCGCTGTCCGATGTGCTGGAGGTGCGGTTGCCGTATGACAACCGCGCCGCGCTGGTGGCCGCGATCGAGAAGGACACGACCCATTTCGCCCATCTGAACGACGCGCCGGTGCATGCCGATGCATCCGCCGCGACCTGGGGCGCGGTGGGTGAAAGCGGCCCGCTGGACAATGCGCCGGTGACACACGCGATCGCCGACTATTACCTCACCAACCCGGTGGCGCGCGCCAGCGAGACCATGGCCAAATGCAGCCAGGAACTGGTGCATGGCGCTCCCCAAATGGCGGCGGAGTAGGGCGATGGCGCTGATCCCCTTCCTGCAAGGCCATGGACTGCCCTTCGGCTGGGCCTGGTTTCTCAGCCAGTCCGTCTTCATCCTGATCATCTGTCTGATCCTGATGCTGTCGGTCGCCGCCGTTATTCTGGCCGACCGCAAGATCTGGGCGGCGGTGCAGATGCGCCGCGGGCCCAACGTGGTGGGCCCGTTCGGCCTGCTGCAGACCATCGCGGATGCGGTCAAGTTCCTGCTGAAGGAAGTGATCGTGCCGGCTGGCGCCAACAAGGTGATCTTCTTCCTGGCGCCCTTGGTCAGTGTGATGGTGGCCTTCATCGCCTGGGCCGTGATCCCCTTCAACAAGGGCTGGGTGATCGCCGACATCAATGTCGGAATCCTGTATCTGTTCGCAGTCTCGTCGCTGGGCGTCTATGGCACGGTGATGGCGGGCTGGGCTTCGAACTCCAAATACGCCTTCTTGTCGGCGCTGCGCGCCGCCGCGCAAATGGTATCGTACGAAGTCTCCATCGGCTTTGTGATGATCACGGTGCTGTTGTTCGCGGGTTCGCTGAACATCTCCCAGATCGTGCATGCCCAGGAATCGGCGGGCGTGCTGGGGCTGCTGCACTGGAACGTCTTCACCATCCTGTTCCCGATGCTGGTGATCTTCTTTGTCTCATCGCTGGCGGAAACCCAGCGTCCGCCCTTCGACCTTTTGGAAGCGGAAAGCGAGCTGGTGGCCGGCTTCTTTGTGGAATATTCCTCGGGCCCGTTCCTGCTGTTCTTCCTGGCCGAATATATGAACGTCATCATGCTCTGCGCCATGATGAGCATCCTGTTCCTGGGCGGCTGGCTGTCGCCGATCAACATCTGGCCGCTGAATATTCCGGTGTTGGGCATCTTCTGGTTCCTGGCCAAGACGGCGTTCTTCTTCTTCATGATGGCGATGGTGAAGGCGATGGTGCCGCGCTACCGCTATGACCAGCTGATGCGGCTGGGCTGGAAAATCTTTCTGCCGACATCCCTCGGCTGGGTGGTCCTGACTGCGGTCTGGGTCGCCTTTGTCAGACCGCACCTTTAGAGGCAGCCATGGCTTCGCTTGACCGCACCGCGCGCCAGATATTCTTCGTGGAGTTCATCAAGAGCTTCTTCCTGACCATGCGCTATTTCTTCGCGCCGAAAGCCACGCTGAACTATCCGTTCGAAAAGGGCCCGCTGTCGCCGCGCTTCCGCGGCGAACATGCGCTGCGCCGCTATGCCAATGGCGAGGAACGCTGCATCGCGTGCAAGCTGTGCGAGGCGATCTGCCCGGCCCAGGCCATCACCATCGAAGCCGAGCCGCGCGAAGACGGTTCGCGCCGAACCACCCGCTATGACATCGACATGGTGAAGTGCATCTATTGCGGTTTCTGCCAGGAAGCCTGTCCGGTCGATGCGATCGTGGAGGGGCCGAACTTCGAATTCGCCACCGAGACGCGTGAAGAACTTTACTACGACAAGGCCCGGCTGCTCGCCAACGGCGACCGTTGGGAGCCCGAAATCGCCCGCAACCTGGAACTGGACGCGCCTTATCGCTAGGCCAACGAGAAACCGATGCTTGCAGCGCTAGCCTTCTACTTTTTTGCCGCGATCCTGATCGCTTCGGCGGTCATGGTGATTGCTGCGCGCAATCCTGTGCATTCGGTGCTGTTCCTGATCCTGGCCTTTTTCAATGCGGCGGGCCTGTTCGTGCTGCTGGGGGCGGAGTTCCTGGCCATGATCCTGGTCGTGGTCTATGTCGGCGCTGTCGCCGTGCTGTTCCTGTTTGTGGTGATGATGCTCGACATCGATTTCTCCGAACTGAAACGCGGCACCTTGCAGTATCTGCCCTTCGGCGCCCTGATCGGCATCATTCTGGCGGCCGAGCTGGTGATGGTGGGCGGCGTGTGGGTGCTCAAGCCCGCCGCCAAGACCGCGCTGGCCCATGCCACGCCGGCGGGTCTGACCAACACCGAAGCCCTGGGGCGCATCCTCTATACCGACTATGTCTATTACTTCCAGATCGCGGGCCTGGTGCTGCTGGTGGCCATGATCGGCGCCATTGTGCTGACCCTGCGCGCGCGGCCGGGTGTTCGCCGCCAGGTGATCGCGGTGCAGAACGCGCGCACCGCCGCCATGGCCGTGGACATGATCGACATCAAGCCGGGGCAGGGGGCCTGACATGGAAATCGGGCTGACCCACTATCTCACGGTTGCCGCCATCCTGTTCACCATCGGGGTGCTGGGCATTTTCCTGAACCGCAAGAACATCATCATCATCCTGATGTCGATCGAGCTGATCCTGCTGGCGGTTAACATCAACTTCGTCGCCTTCAGCGCCTATCTGGGTGATCTGGTGGGCCAGGTGTTCGCGCTGTTCATTCTGACGGTCGCCGCCGCCGAGGCCGCGATCGGCCTCGCCATTCTGGTGGTCTATTTCCGCAACCGCGGCACCATCGCGGTTGAAGACGTGAATTTGATGAAGGGCTGAAGATGTATTCCCTGATCGTCTTTCTTCCCATCATTGGTTCGGCTATCGCTGGGCTGTTCGGCCGCGTGCTGGGTGCGCGCCTCAGCGAGTTGATCACAACGGGCCTGCTGTTCGTCTCGGCCGCGCTTTCCATTATCGCCTTCAATGATGTGGCACTTGAGGGCCACAAATACATCATCCCGATCCTGCCCTGGATCCATTCCGGCGCCTTTGTCGCCGACTGGACGGTCCGGATCGACAGCATCACCGCCGTCATGCTGGTGGTGGTGACGGGCGTATCGTCGCTGGTGCACCTCTATTCCATCGGCTATATGGAAGAGGACCCGCATCGGTCGCGTTTCTTCTCCTTCCTGTCGCTGTTCACCTTTGCCATGCTGATGCTGGTGACGGCCAACAATTTCCTCCAGCTGTTCTTCGGCTGGGAAGGGGTGGGCCTGGCCTCCTATCTTCTGATCGGCTTCTGGTATACGCGCCCGTCGGCGAATGCCGCGGCGATGAAGGCCTTCATCGTCAACCGCGTCGGCGACTTCGGCTTTGCGCTGGGCATCTTTGGTGTGTGGGCGATCTTTGGCTCGCTCGACTTCGACACCGTGTTCGCCGCCGCGCCCCACATGGTGGGCAAGTCCATGGTCTTTGCCGGCCATAATGTCGACATTCTGACCACGCTGTGTCTGCTGTTGTTCGTGGGCGCGATGGGCAAGTCGGCCCAGTTGGGCCTGCACACCTGGCTGCCCGATGCGATGGAAGGTCCCACGCCGGTCTCGGCGCTGATCCATGCCGCCACCATGGTGACGGCGGGTGTGTTCCTGGTCTGCCGCTGCTCGCCCATGTTCCAGCTGTCGCCCACGGCGCTGGAATTCGTCACTTTCATCGGCGCGACCACAGCTTTCTTCGCCGCGTCCGTCGGCCTGTTCCAGAACGACATCAAGCGGGTGATCGCTTATTCAACCTGTTCGCAGCTGGGCTACATGTTCGCCGCCGCCGGTGTGTCGTCCTACAACGCCGCCATGTTCCATCTCTTTACCCATGCCTTCTTCAAGGCGCTGCTGTTCCTGTCGGCAGGCGCGGTAATCACCTCCATGCATCACGAACAGGACATGCGGAAGATGGGCGGCCTGGCCAAGGCCATCCCCTTCACCTGGGCGATGATGCTGATTGGCAATCTGGCGCTGACCGGTGTGGGCATTCCCTACCTGGGCATAGGCCTGGCGGGCTTTTATTCCAAGGACGTCATCATCAATTCGACCTTCCTGGCCCATAGCGGCATCGGCACCTATGCCTTCACGCTGCTGATCGTGTCGGCCGGCATGACCAGCTTCTATTCCTGGCGCCAGTTCCTGATGACCTTCCATGGCCGCTATCGCGGCCAAGACCATAGTCAGCATCATGATCATCACGTCCACGATGACGATCATGGTCATGACGAACACCATGCCCCCAAGCTGGAAGATGTGCATGAATCGCCGCTGACGATGCTGGTGCCGCTGGGTCTGCTGGCGTTGGGCGCGGCGTTCGCCGGTGCCGCCTTTTTCCATTACTTCATTGGCGAGGGCGCGCAGGCTTTTTGGAATGCCTCGATCTTTGTCGCCAAGGGTGGCGAGGGCGGGCTGCCCATGTGGGTCGAGCTGGCGCCGCTGACCGTCACCATCATCGGTTTCGCCGTCGCCTTCTATTATTACATCCTGCATCCCGACCTGCCGAAGAAGCTCGCAGACAGAAAGGGCATGCTCTACCTGTTCCTCTACAACAAATGGTACTTCGACGAGCTTTATGACTTCCTGTTTGTGCGCCCCGCCCTGAAGCTGGGCCGCTTCCTGTGGAAGCGCGGTGATGGCACGGTGATCGACGGGTTGGGGCCGGACGGGATCGCGGCCCGGGTGCTGGATGCCAGCCGCGGCGCGGTGCGCCTGCAGACCGGCTATGTCTATCACTATGCGCTGGCGATGCTTTTGGGCGTGGTTGCGCTTGCCACCTGGTTCATGGTTTCGGGAGGTGCGCTGTGAGCCTTCCGCTGCTGTCTCTGTCCACCTTCGTTCCGCTGCTGGGCGCACTGGCCATCCTGCTGATGCCCAGCGCCAAGGCGGCGCGCTGGATCGCGCTGGTCACCACCATCGTGGTCTTTGTGCTGTCGTTGCTGGTATGGGCCAATTTCGATGTCTCCAACCCCGGCTTCCAGCTGGTCGAGAAGCACAACTGGCTGGGCGGCGGCATTTCCTACCACATGGGCGTGGACGGCATTTCCATGCTGTTCGTGGTGTTGACGGCGGGCCTGATGCCCTTCTGTATCGCCGCCAGCTGGGAATCGGTCCAGACCCGCGTCGCCGAATACATGATTGCCTTCCTGGTGCTGGAGACCATGATGATCGGGGTGTTCTGTGCCCTCGATCTGGTGCTGTTCTATGTGCTGTTCGAAGGCGGCCTGATCCCGATGTTCCTGATCATCGGCATCTGGGGCGGAAAGCGGCGCGTTTATGCCAGCTTCAAGTTCTTTCTCTATACCTTTGTTGGTTCGGTGCTGATGCTGCTCGCGATCATGAGCATGTACTGGTATTCGGGCACCACCGATATCGTCACCCTGCTTTCGGGCGTGCATTTTCCGCGCGCCATGCAGACCTGGCTGTGGCTGGCCTTCTTCGCCAGCTTCGCGGTCAAGATGCCGATGTGGCCGGTTCATACCTGGCTGCCCGACGCCCATGTCGAAGCGCCCACCGCCGGCTCGGTCATCCTGGCGGGCATTCTGCTGAAGATGGGCGGTTACGGCTTCCTGCGTTTCTCGCTGCCCATGTTCCCGGCCGCGTCCGAAATGTTCGCGCCGCTGGTCTTCACCCTCTCCATCGTCGCCATCATCTACACCTCGCTGGTGGCGTTGGCGCAGGAGGACATGAAGAAGCTGATCGCCTATTCGTCGGTGGCGCATATGGGCTTTGTCACCATGGGCATCTTCACCGTCACTCATCAGGGCGTGGAAGGTGGCATCTTCCAGATGCTGTCCCATGGCGTGGTCTCAGGCGCGCTGTTCCTCTGCGTCGGCGTGGTCTATGACCGGATGCACACCCGCGAGATCGCCGCCTATGGCGGGCTGGTCAACCGCATGCCGATCTATGCCGCCTGTTTTATGGTCTTCACCTTGGCCAATGTCGGCCTGCCGGGTACGTCGGGCTTCATCGGCGAATTTCTCACCATGCTGGGCGCCTTCCTGCATAACAGCTGGATCGCCATCTTCGCCGCCACCGGCGTGATCCTGTCGGCAGCCTATGCGCTGTACCTTTATCGCCGCATCATCTTTGGTGCGCTGGTCAAGCCCAGCCTTCAGACCATTCAGGATCTGACGGCGCGCGAGATTGCCATTCTGGCTCCGCTGGTGGTCATCACCATCGCGCTGGGCATCTATCCCAAGCCGGTGCTGGATGTGACCACGCCGGCCGTAGCCAAGCTGATCAGTGACAACAAGACCGCGCTGGCGCTGGACCACCTCCATAAGGTGGCCGAATTGAACAAGGGAGTGGGCCGGTGAACCTGCAAGCCGATCTTCTGGTTCTCCTGCCCGAGTTGATCCTGGCCGTTGGCGCCATGGCGCTGCTGCTGGCTGGCGCCATCAGTGGCGAAAAGAGCGCGCCTGCCATTTCCCTGGCCGCCATCGTGCTGCTGATAGCGGCCGGCGTCGCCACCGTGATGGGCCCGGATCAGGCATTCGCCTTCCACGGCGCCTTCATCGCCGACGGCTTTTCGCGCTTTGCCAAGATGTTGATCCTGATCGGTGCGGCGCTTTCCGTCCTTTTGGCGGATGAGTTCTTTTCCACCATCCAGCTATCGCGCTTCGAACTGCCGGTGCTGATGCTGCTGGCCACCTTGGGCATGCTCTTGATGGTGTCGTCGGCCAGCTTCCTGTCGCTCTATATGGGTCTGGAGCTTCAGTCGCTGGCGCTTTATGTGCTGGCCGCCTTCAACCGCGACCATCTGCGCTCCACCGAAGCGGGTCTCAAATATTTCGTGTTGGGGGCGCTGTCGTCCGGCATGATGCTGTACGGCATTTCGCTGATCTATGGCTTTACCGGTTCGACCGAATTCTCCGCCATCGCTGCGGTCACCCATGCCGGCGTTCCCAAGCTGGGCGTGATCTTCGGCATCGTCTTCCTGATCGCGGGGCTTGCCTTCAAGGTTTCGGCCGTGCCGTTCCATATGTGGACGCCTGATGTGTATGAAGGTGCGCCCACACCGGTCACCGCCTACTTCGCCACCGCCGCCAAGGTGGCGGCACTGTGCCTGTTCCTGCGCGCTATCCTGACCCCGTTCCCGGACCTGATCCACCAGTGGCGTCAGATCATCGTCTTCATCTCGGTGCTTTCCATGGCGTTGGGCGCGATTGCGGCGCTGGGCCAAAAGAACATCAAGCGCCTGATGGCTTACAGCTCCATCGGCCATATGGGCTATGCGCTGCTGGGCCTGGCGGCGGGCACCGCGCTGGGCGCGCGCGGCGTGCTGATCTACCTCGCCATCTATGTCTTCACCAATCTGGGCGTCTTCGCCGCCATCCAGGCGATGCAGCGCAAAGGCAAAGCGGTGGAGACTATCTCCGATCTCGCCGGGCTGGCGCGCAATGACATCAAGCTCGCAAGCGTGTTTGCGCTCCTGTTCCTCAGCCTCGCAGGCCTGCCGCCGCTGGCCGGCTTCTTCGCCAAATTCTATGTCTTCCTGGCCGCCATCCAGGCGGGGCTGGTGATCCCCGCCGTGATCGGCGTGCTCGCCAGCGCCATAGGCCTGGTTTATTACCTGCGTCTGGTGAAGGTGATGTTCTTTGACGAGCCGGTGGAAGCGTTCGATGCGGTCAGTGGCATGGGCTCGAAGGCCATCCTGGTGATCTCGTCTGTCGTGGCGCTGTTCTTCATCCTCGCGGCCTCGCCGGTGATCACCGCCGCGGATGCCGCCGCAAAAGCGCTGCTGCCTTGATCTCCTGGCCGCAAGGCTACTCGAAACGGATCCACGCCGAACTGGATTCCACCAATGAAGAGGCGCGCCGTCTGGCTGAGGCCGGCGAGGTGGGGCCTGCCTGGATCATGGCGGAGCGTCAGAGCGCAGGCCGTGGCCGCCGCGGCCGGGCCTGGCACTCTCCAGAAGGCAATCTCGCCGCCACCTTGTTGTTGCGCCCCGATGCGTCACAGGCGGCAACCGGCCAACTGTCTTTTGCCGCGGCGCTGGCCGTGGCCGACATGGTGGCGCACTTCGCACCCAACGCTGCCATCGCGGTCAAATGGCCCAATGACGTGCTGGCGGACGGCAAAAAGCTAGCGGGGATATTGCTGGAAGGCGGAAGCGGTTGGCTCGCCATCGGTATCGGCGTCAATCTGGCCGCCTACCCCGAAGGCACCGAATTCCCTGCCACCTCGCTGGCGCAGCTGGGCGTTGCCAGTCCGTCACAGAACGAGGCGCTGACTGTTCTCGCCGCCCGCTTCACCCACTGGTATGGTCTGTGGATGCAGGGCGGGTTTGAGAGTTTGCGCATGCAATGGCTGGCTCGGGCGTTCGGCGTGGGATCGCCCATCCGCGCCCGTCTTGCGCAAGAGACCCGCACCGGCGTGTTCGAAGGCATCGACGCCACCGGCGCGCTGCTCTTGAACGAAGGCGGTCAGGTACGCGCCATCGCCGCCGGTGAGGTTTTCTTCTGATGCTGCTCGCCATCGACGCCGGCAACACCAACATCGTCTTTGCGCTCTATGAGGGCGACAAGATGCGCGCCCAGTGGCGCGCCGTGACCCAGGTCTCGCGCACCGCTGACGAATATGCGGTGTGGCTTTCCCAGCTTCTGGCGCTGGAGGGGCTCACCTTGGCCGACATCAAGTCCGCCATCATCGCCACGGTCGTGCCGGCGGTGCTGTTCGACCTGCGCCAGCTCTGCCGCAGTTATGTGAAGACCGAGCCTTTGCTGGTGGGCGACCCGGCGCTGGATATCGGGCCGCGGCCCAATGTCGACCGGCCCGAGACCGTGGGCGCCGACCGGCTGTGCAACAGCGTGGCGGCGCATGAGCGCTATCCGGGTGCGGTGATCGTGGTGGATTTCGGCACCGCCACCAATTTCGACATCGTGGCGGAAAGCGGCGCCTTTGACGGCAGCGTGATAGCGCCGGGCGCCAATCTCTCCATCGAGGCGCTGCACCAGGCCGCGGCGCTGTTGCCGCGTGTCGCCATTCACCGCGCCCAGAAGGTGATCGGCCGCGACACCATCTCCTCCATGCAATCGGGTGTCTATTGGGGTTATGTCGGGCTGATCGGCGGGCTGATTGCCGGCATCAAGAAGGAATACGGCAAGCCCATGACCGTGGTGGCGACCGGCGGGCTGGCGCATCTGTTCCAGCCCGACCTTCCGATGATCGACCATATCGATCCCGATCTCACCATGCGCGGGCTGATGCTGATCCACGCCCGAAATCGCAAGTTCTGATGGCGCGTCCCTCCAAAGGCGACGAGCTGGTCTTCCTGCCGCTGGGCGGGTCGGGCGAGATCGGCATGAATTTCAACGCCTATGGCTTCGGCCCGGCGGACGACCGGCAATGGATCATCGTGGATTGCGGCGTGTTGTTCGGGCGCGAGGGCCACACCCCGGGCGTGGACCTGATCATGCCCGATGTGCGCTTTCTGGCCGAACAGCGCGAGAACATCCTGGGCATCATCGCCACCCATGCCCATGAAGACCATATCGGCGCCATCGCGCCGCTGTGGCCGAGCCTGCGCTGCCCGATCTATGCCACGCCGTTCACCGCGCGGCTGATCACCGGCAAGCTGGACGAGGCGGGATTGGCCGGGAAGGTCAAGGTCAAGGAAGTACCGGTCGGCGGCAAGCTGACCCTGGGGCCTTTCACGCTGGATTTCATCTCTATCACCCATTCCATCCTGGAGCCCAACCTGCTCGCCATCCGCACGCCGCTGGGCGTGGTGGCGCACACCGGCGACTGGAAGATCGATCCCGATCCGGTGCTGGGCGAGGAGACCGACACCGCGGCGCTGCAGAAGCTGGGCGATGAGGGCGTCTTGGCGCTGGTCTGCGATTCCACCAACGCGCTGGTGCCGGGTACCTCGGGGTCGGAAGCCAGTGTCCGCGATGTGCTGATTCGCTGGTCGGCACCTTGAAGGGCCGGGTCGCGGTCACCGGCTTTGCCTCCAATGTGGCGCGGCTCGATACCGTGGCCCGCGCCGCCAAGGCCAACGGCCGCAAGATCGCGCTGGTCGGCCGCTCGATGCAGAAAATGGTCAGTGCGGCGCGTGAGACCGGCTATCTGAAGGATTTCCCGCCCATCCTGGACGAGACCGAGGCCGCCGACCTGCCGCCGCACAAGGTGCTGTACATGTGCACCGGCAGCCAGGGCGAGCCGCGCGCCGCACTCGCCCGCATCGCCGACAACAGCCATCCCCATGTGAGCTTAGGCGATGGCGACACAGTGATCTTTTCCAGCCGCGTCATTCCCGGCAACGAGCTCGCCATCTTCGAGATGCAGAACAAGTTGGCGGCGCGCGGCGCCGAGGTGCTGACGGTGGAAGACCATCATGTCCATGTTTCGGGCCATCCCTGCCGCGACGAGCTGGCCCAGATGTATCACTGGATCCGCCCAAGCTGGCGCTGCCGGTGCATGGCGAGATCCGCCATCAGATGTCCCATGCCAAGCTGGCGCGTGACGCTGCAGGTGCCGCAGGCCCTGGTGCCGGAAAACGGCCAGATGTTCCGGCTGGCGCCGGGCCGGCCCGAACTGATCGACGAGGTGCCGTCGGGGCGCATCTTCATGGATGGACGGGTGCTGGTGGCGGAAGGCGAGGGGCTCACCAAGGATCGCCGCGCCATGGCCTATGCCGGCCTCCTGGTGGTCGCGCTGGTGGTGGATCACAAGGGCAGGATCGCCGCCCCGCCCACCGTGCTGGGCGAAGGCATGCCAGAGCCGGTGGAGGAAGCCGTGCTGAAGGCGGTGGAAGAGACGCTGGACAAGAACAAGCGCAGCGATCCCGATGATCTGGCGGAGAATGTGCGCCGCGCCGCGCGTCGCGCCGCGCATGATAGTTGGGGCAAAAAACCGATCACCCGTGTACTAGTGAGCGAGTTATGAGAGACCGGTGCCGCCCTTCGCTTACGCTTCGGGCGTTCGCCGGGCAATCGCCTGCTGGCGATTGCTTTTTCCGGCTCACGGGCAAGAAGCCGATCACGCGCGTGTTGGTGAGCGAGCTTTAGCCATGACGCAGTTTCTCCACTACGTGGTTCTGTTCAGCGCCTATGCGGTGCTGTGGTTTTCTGCCTGTTCTGCCTGTTGCCGGTGGGGCTAGGCGCGGAGCGCGATCCCGATACGGGCGCGCCGCTCAATCCCATGCTGAAGAAGAAGGCCCTGATCGCCAGCGGCATTGCGGCGGTGCTGTGGGTCGCCTTTTTTGCGTCCATCCACTTCGGTTGGCTGGAGTTATAGCAAAACCGATCAGCCCAGCCTTCACTCCTTTGCCTGACTTGTTTGGAGAAGCTGAACCACCTTATCGGCTAGTTCTCCAAACCGCGATGCATCGTCTCTCGACAGTGATCGGTCAGCGGTTTCCGGATGGGCAGCGAGATTTCTAAGAATTCTAAGTTCATCTAAGATGTTGGCGGTTTTTGCACCGATTATATCGCTCTGACGCAATCGTCTAATCAGATAGAGCGGTTGCGGCGGATTTAATGGAACGCCACGCTGTAGCGCGAGCGATCTGACAGCGCTATCAACCTCTATCCATTTCGTTGTGATTGCGGCTGAAGGCGACAGGTCGGCCAAAAGCTGAAACTTCTCTGGCTCAGACAGCGGCACTGGCGGTGCTGGAACTTGAGCTCCGGGAGCGGGAGCGGCGGCACCGGCAATATCGACTGCTTGCTCAACTCGGTCGAGAGCGCTGTCAAACGTTACCTTTAG
>CAWHLV010000099.1:0-34606 GCA_963830095.1 uncultured Alphaproteobacteria bacterium | reverse complement strand
GCACCGTCCATGATCTGCCCCCAATATCGCAGACACGATGACGCCGCGATCTTCACTGGCGGGTTAACCGGGCGCCGGCTGGGCATAAGGGGTTCTACCTAGAAGGCCGCATCCTGCCGTTGGGAGGATGTTAACGGCCGAATACCTAGGCTTGCCGGATGCTTCATGTCCTCGGCTGCATCACCCAGCAACATGATGTCAGGCTGGTGGCCTTGCTCCGTCCTGTGCTTCTTCGCCTGTTTCACGGCGATGAGCATGATTGCGCGCGCCCGCGGCACAGAAAAGCGCGCCAGGCTGTTTGGCTGGGCGCCCAGCTTTTGCCGCCGGCAGCGGCATCTGGGCGACGCATTTCGTGGCCATGCTCGCCTACAAGAGCCCGCTGACCATGGGCTTCGATGTCCGCCTTACCGCCCTGTCCGCCCTGGTGGCCATCATCCTGAGTGGCGCGGGTTATTGGATGGTGTTGAGCGGCCGGGGCCTCTTCTGGGCGGCATCGTGGTCGGCACAGGAATCGGCGCCATGCACTATATTGGCATGGCGGCCGTGGGAATCCGGGCGGACGCGATCTGGAATCCGGCCTATGTCATGGCGTCCGTGACGCTGGGTGTCTGCCTGACCGCGCCGGCCATGTATATGGCGCGTCAGGAAAACAGCTGGCGCGGCTTGCTGGGCGGCGCCGTGCTGTTCACCCTGGCCATCGTCAGCATGCATTTTACCGGCATGTCCGCGTTGGTTATCGGCCCGACCCGCTCGTGCCTGCCGCGGATGTGGTGATGGAGCCGCTGGTTGTCGCGCTCGCGGTCGCGGCAGCCGCCTTCCTGATCATGGCGCTCGGCCTTGTCGGCTCGCTGGTGGACCATCACCTGGAACGGCAGGCCGAAGGCGAAGCCCGGCGCCTGCGCCGCTATATCGAGGAGCTGGAGCGACAGCAGGAACTTTTGCGCCAAAGCGCAGGCAGAGGCAGGCAATCGGGCCAAATCGAGCTCCTGGCCAATATGAGCCATGAGTTCGCACGCCGCTCAATGCCATTATCGGCTTTACCGACCTGATGGCCAGGGGGTGCTGGGATGGATCCAGCCCCCAAAATATCAGGATTATTCAAGGACGTTCATCAAAGCGGCGAGCACCTGCTGAGCCTGATCAACGACATTCTGGACCTGGCCAAGATCGAGGCGGGCCGCCGCGAGCTGCAAGCACATCAACTCGACTTCCCCACGCTGGCGCGGCAGGCCCTCCTCTTTGTCCAACCTCAAGCGGCAAAAAGACAGGTCCTGCTTTCAAGCGAAGTCAACCTGACGACACGCTCAAGGGAGATGAGCGCGCCGTGGTGCAAATTCTCACCAATCTCCTGTCCAACGCGGTCAAATTCTCCAACCCCGGCGGGCGCGTTCTTTTGTTTGCGCGCTGTATTCCTGACGGAGGCCTCGCGCTGGAGTCGAAGATGAAGGTCCGGGCATGTCGCCGGCGGATTTGGAAAAGGCTCTCGAGCCATTCGGTCAGGCGGTGGATATGTGGACCATAGAAAGGGGCGGCACCGGCCTTGGCCTGCCGATCGTGAAAGGCCTGGTGGAAGCCCAGGGCGGAATGTTCCACCTGGAAAGCCAGCTGGGTCGCGGCACCCGCGCCTGGGCCGAATTCCCGGCCAGCTGCCTCGGCCGGCAGCAACGGGCCGCCTAGTCATACCAGTCTCTAATCGTACCAACCGGGCGACTTGACCGCATTCTGGTACCAGTCGATGGCGTGACCGATCCACAATTGCGAATGGGTACGCACGAGGAATTCTTCGATCCTTTTGCGCGAGGCCGGCGTCTCGGTGGTCTGTTCGCGCGGCGGCATCTGACCAGCTTGCGCTCGGCGGTGTAATGATAAAGGTCGCCCGAAATCACCACCCCGCCCGTATGCGCCAGCTTCAGATAAAGTGACTGATGCCCGGGCGAATGACCCGGCGTATACAGAAGCACGACACTGCCATCGCCGAACACGTCATAGTCGCCGTCAATGAACTTGATGTTGCCGTGGGCCAGCTTGTCATAATTTTTCAGCGCCACCGGATTGGCGTCGGACCGGAACATGAAATCATATTCGGCCTTGCGCGCCAACCAGGTTGAACCGGCATAGTCATTGGCATTGCCGACATGGTCCCAATGAGAATGGGAAATGGCCAGATAGGTGATCATCGGCGCGGTGACGCCGATATTGGCCAACTCGCCCTTCAGGGTGGTGAATTTCAGAATGCCCTTCATAGGCCATCATGTTTTCATAGATGGGCCGCCCAACATGGCTGTCCGGCAGACCGGTGTCGAACAGCAGCATCCCCTTGGGATGCATCACCAGAAAACAGGGATCGGAGAAATTGGGATTGAAGACATCGTCGCGGGTGACGCCAAAACCCTCAGGCCGGTTGGAGATGATGGTGCCGCAATCCAGCACATAGACCCGCACACCGGTCAGCTTGGGCAATGCCGGCATGCCGGAGGGTGGAAGCGGCGTTTGTGCCGATGCGGTCAGGGCGCCCAACATCAGGCCTACAAGTATCGCAGCCGCGCGAAAGCAATGGATCATGGCGATCTCCCCACTCTAATTATTGTTGGCGGCAATCTAGCCCGGCAACAGGCCTTGTCCCAGCCCTAACCGCCAACCCTAACTGTCAGTGAAATCCAGCGGATAGACGGGCCGGCGGATATGTTTGTACGGAAGCTGTCTCAGGTCCGAGGTACACGGCCCGCGCGTCCTGACCGTGAAGCTGGCCGACGCGATAGGGTCATAGGCGCGGCGATGGCCGACAGCGGCCTTGATGCCGATGACGCTGAGCTTCTGCGGATCGATCCCCTGGCTGCGCCACTGGCCCAGATCCATCGGCGCCAGTCTTTTGCTGGTGAGCAGTATGGTCAGGCCGCGATGGCGCACCACCGCGCTCGTGCCCATGTCGATCTTCCTGCCCAGGACAACAATCTGGCTTTTGAGGTCTTCCAGTTCAAAGCGGCCGTCGCTGCGTGAGACCAGTTCGATCTCCAAGGTCACGGGCCCGGGGTCCAGCCGGCTGCCCCTGCCGCCAATGGCAATGGTGGCATGGCCGCCCACTGGTACGCGTTCCAGCGCCCTGATCGCTTTGGGGTCGGCGATCACCACGGCCGCGCCGGCCACATCATGCTTGAGCAGCGCACGCATCACATCGGTGCAGTCGCCGGGCCCCCCGCCACCGATATTGTCGGCCGGTTCCACCAGCAGCACCGGGCCCTTAGGGTTTGGCTTGAAGTCGCGCAGCACGTCATCGAGATCATGTTCGCGGGGAATGCCGCCCGCACGCTGCCGCCAGGCGATATCAGCCAGCTCCTGCAAGGCAGCTTTGGCGGATGCATCGTCACCTTCGGTGATGATGCCAAAGGCCAGCCCGGCATCGCGGACATCGGCGAAGGAATAGCCGCCTACCACATTCACGGCCAGCACGCCCGGCACCCCACGCTCCATGCGGCGGGCAGCCCCTTCCAGCGCGGGCATGGGGCCGTCGCGCGTGCCCGTGCCGGTCGGCGGCCACACGATAGGCGTCACCAACACATGCTGCCTGGGCCGGACCCCGGTTTTCAAGCAACGGGCCAAAAGCTCGCTGGCGCGCACCGCGCTTTCATAGGTGTCGTCATGCGGACATTCGCGGTAACAGACCAGGCCGTCCGACAAGTCCCCCATCGCCTGTGTCAGGGTGGCGTGAAGATCGTAGACGCCGAAGATCGGCAGGTCCTGCACGCCGGGAATGGCGCGGATGCGTGTGAGCAATTCACCATCGGGATCTTCCAGTTCGGTGGTGACCATGGCGCCATGCAAGGACAGAAAGATGCCGTCCAGCCCATCAGCGATGGCCTGAACCAGAACCGGCCTGGTCTCGTCCCAGAAGGCTTCGAACACGGCATGCTCCACCATGCCCGAGGCGCCGCACACATAGGTCACGGCGGGAATGACCTCCCAGCCTTCGTGTTTGGCGGTGGTGAGAAAACCGTCCACCTGCGAACCGTCACCGATCCGGTCCAGTAGCGCCTGGCCACGATGGATCATAAAGCAGTCGATGCCGGTCACGTCATCGGTGAAGCTGTGGGTTTCGTGGAAAATGCCGGCGAGAAAAATCCTGGTCATGGCTGCCCCCGTGCGCAGCAAACCTAGCCCAGGGAACCCGGATTCTCCAAGCGTTTCGGGCGCTTACAGCGCCAAAGCCAGAACGCCCCATTTCTGCTAGCGTTTGGGCCGGGACGTCCGCGCAAAGACGCGGGAAAATCAGGGAGACCAAGATGAACATCCATACCACCAGCTCCACACTCGATCGCGTGCCGGCCGCGCTGAAGAACTGGCTGGGCAAGCCGCGCCCGATGCTGATCGACGGCAAATGGGTCGAGGCGAAATCCGGAAAATTCTTTGACGTCTTCGATCCCGCCACCGAAATGCGGATCGCATCGGTGGCCGAAGGCGACGCCGCCGACATCGATGCCGCGGTCAAAGCCGCCAGGCGCGCTTTGGAAGGCCCCTGGAGCCGCATGTCGCCATCGGCGCGCGGCCGCATCATTCACAAGATCGGCGATTTGATCCTGGAACATCTGGACGAGCTGGCGCAGCTGGAAAGCCTGGACAATGGCAAGCCGTTCAGTGTGGCGCGCGTCGCCGACGTGCCGCTGTCGGCCGACATGTTCCATTACATGTCCGGCTGGGCCACCAAGATCGAAGGCAAGCATATCGCGCTGTCGCACTTGGTCTCGCCGGGCGAATATCTCTCCTACACACGGCCCGAACCGATTGGCGTGGTGGGCCAGATCATTCCCTGGAATTTCCCGCTGCTGATGGCGGCCTGGAAGCTGGCGCCGGCGCTGGCCACCGGCTGCACCGTGGTGCTGAAAGTCGCCGAGGAAACGCCGCTTTCGGGGCTCAAGCTGGGCGAGCTGCTGCAGGAAGCCGGCCTGCCCGATGGCGTGGTCAATATCGTGCCGGGCTTTGGCGAGACCGCCGGCGCGGCGCTGGCCTCGCATCCGGACGTGAACAAGGTCGCCTTCACCGGCTCGACCGATGTCGGCCGGCTGATCGTGCAGGCGGCGTCGAAGGACCTGCGCAAGGTCAGCCTGGAACTGGGCGGCAAGTCGCCCAACATCATCCTGGACGATGCCGACATCGACGCGGCGATCGCCGGCGCCACCGCCGGCATCTTCTTCAACCATGGCCAGTGCTGCAATGCCGGCTCGCGTCTCTTCATCCAGGAAAAAGTGTTCGACAAGGTGGTGGCGGGCATCGCCGCCAATGCCGAAAAGATCAAGCTGGGCATCGGCATGGACCCCGAAACCGAAATGGGGCCCATGGTGTCGGAAGTCCAGCACGGCCGGGTGAAGGGCTATCTGAAAGCGGGCCTGGAGGAAGGTGCGCGCGCGCTCACCGGTGGCTGCGCGCTGGAGGGCAAGGGCTATTTCGTCAAGCCGACGGTGCTGGTGGACACCAACGCGAGCATGAAAGTGGTGCGCGAGGAAATCTTCGGGCCCGTGGTGGTCGCGATGCCGTTCAAGGAGGTTGACGACAGCCTGCTCGCGGCGGCCAATGACACCATCTATGGCCTGGCGGGCGGCGTGTGGACGCGCGACATCGCCAAGGCGCATCGCATCGCCAACGGCATCAAGGCGGGCTCAGTGTGGATCAACTGCTACCATGTGTTCGATTCCGCCCTGCCGTTTGGCGGCTACAAGCAGTCCGGCTGGGGCCGTGAGATGGGCCAGGCGGTGCTGTCGAACTATCTGGAGGTGAAAGCCATCACTTCCCGGATCGGCTAGACGATCGAGACCGACACTTTGCCCAGCTCGCCCAGGTCGCCCTCGAAACGGTCGCCCTGGGCGAGTGGCACCGGCTTCACACAGGTACCGGTGGTGACCACCTGCCCTGCCTTCAGCGTTTCGCCATGGGCTGAGAGTTCATTGGCCAGCCAGGTGAGTGCGATGCGCGGATCCCCCAGCACATTGCTGCCGATGCCGTTTTCCGCCACCGCGCCATTGCGCAACATGCACCCCGTTGCGCGGCCAGGTCCAGGCTGCGCCAGTCCACAGGTTGCAGCCGGGCCGAGCACAAAGCGATGGGCGCAGGCATTGTCCACGACAAGCTGGGCCATGCCCGCGGTCTCAAAATGCCGGAAGCGGGAATCGGGGATCTCGATGGCCGGATGCAGGCTCAGGGCAGCTTCCAAGACTTCGTCCCGGGAATAAGGCTCGGCCCTTGGCGGCAGGTCACGCCCCATCCGAAAAGCGAATTCCAGCTCCGCCACCTTCATCTGGTTGTTGCCCAGGGGACAGGTGCCGCCATCGGCGATCACCCGCTCCGCCAGGATGCGACCGGCCAGCGGCCCGTCCACGCCGATATGGCGCTGGCCGGCAACACTGGTGGCGGCGATCTTCCAGCCATACAGCGGCGCCTGACTGTAGCCCTCCAGCAGGGCCTGCACCCGATAAGCCTCCGCGCGGCCGGCGGGCACCAGGGCCGGCGGCAATGCCTCCAGCTGGGTGCCCTCGGCCCAATGGCGGTAAAGCAGCGCGCACGCCGCGTGCATGATCCTGTCTTCCTGGGTCATGCCCCCCGATAGCACAAGAGCCGCGCCCAGGGGACGCGGCTCTTGTCCGGCCGAACGGGAAGGCCGGTATCAGGGAGAGACCATGCCCAGGTCTAGAACCGGGCTGTGATCGAGAACTGAACGCTGGTGGCCGGCGCGTAATAGTACTGATCCAGGCTGCTGGGGCGATTACCCACATCATAGACATTGGCGCCACCGAGCGGGCTGGAGTCTTTGATGCCCACCGCCAGCAGGTTCCGCTGGTTCAGCACATTATAGATGCCCAGCGTGAAGGCATAGTTTTCAAAGATATAGGCGCCTTTGATGTCCATGTTGTTGTAGGCGGTGAGTTTGTAGAACTCCGTGTTCCCGGTGTCGGAATATTGCTGACCGACAATCTTGTCGATCATGGAGAACTTGAAGTTATCAACCTTGTAGATGATGCCGGTCGCCTGGGTCCACAACGGCGCCAACGGCACATATTTGCCGCTCGGTCCTAGCGTCGTTGATCGAGCCTGAGCCAAAGACCGACACGCCCTTGAGCCAACCGCCGAAATCCTCGTCACTGAAGGCATAGGTGCCTTCGCCTTCCAGGCCTTTATAGGTGGCGACACCGGTATTGACGGCGCAGCTCTCACCTGAGGGACCGGCGAATGGCCCCGTGGCGGTGCAGGCTTGATAGACGACGTTGTTGCCGATGCCGATATAGTAAACGTCACCGTCAAAGGTCCAATTGTCGGCATAATAGACGGTGCCGAACTGGTAGTTCGTGGTCGTCATCGCCTTTGGCGCAGTGGCATCATTCAGCACGCCGGTCTTCTGCTCAAACGCGCTGATGTCAGGAACATAGATGCCGTTGGCATACTGGAAATAGATGCTCCAGTTGGGCTCGATCTTGTAGTTGGCTTCCACGAACGGCAGGTCGTGGGTGGTGATAAAGGAACCATTTTCCGCCGCCAGCGGCCTTACCTTCTGCTCGACCGGCGAGGCCACATTGTGCTGCCACCACACATATTTGAAGCCCGGCGTAATGGTCAGGTCATCGGTTGGATGCAGATCGACCTCGATAAAGGGCTGGTACTGGCTCCAGCTCGTATGTTCGATATATTCCGCATAGCCGCCCCGCTCAGGCAGAGAGCCAGCCTTTGAAGCCGACATGTTCGGCTGGGCGAGCGATGCATCCGCGTAAGCCTGGTTGTGGAAGGGATCGCAGCCATTGGCGATGCACTGGGTCAGGTCATAGTCGAAGCGCCCACGCTGGGTGGCCGAATTCTCCCACCACACGCCGGCGCGTGCCTGGCCCGTCAGCCAGCCGAAATCGAAATCGTCGGAAGCCCGGAAGATATTGCCCCAGACCCGGTAAGCATTGAGCTTGGTGTAGCCCGGCACGTCGCCAGTGTAATTGACGCCATTGACGACAGTGCCGAAACCCTTGCCCGCGACGCAGCCCGCAGTGCCCGTGGCGCAGTTGCCTTCGGTGACGCCGTTTACGATATCGGCTGCGGTCTGCTGGATATCCGTCGACGAGATGGTCTTGTTCACATAGGCATAAGTATAGCCGGTGTCGTCGATGCTGATGTCGCCGATCTTGCCCTGCAGACGCAGGTAATCCATGTCGGTCTTTTTGTGCTCCGGATTATAGAGCTGGTAGTTGCCAAGCTTGGGGTTGGTGGACTGCAGCGCGTAGGTTTCGCCATAGGCCGCGATCTGGGCGGGCGTCTCGCCATTGTTGTCGTTCACATGCTGGTCGAGCTGGTTGTAGTTGGCGAAAGCAGTCAGGGTCCAGCCGAAGGGTAAATCGGTCTGGTTCTTGAACAGATAGTTCTGGCGGTCGGTATTCTGGTCAGTCAGATAGCCGTAGGAGCCGGTATAGTTCAGGTTGATCAGGGTCTGGTTGTTCAGACCCGCGACATCAAAATCACCAGTCTGGAAGTTCGCGTTGGCATAGCGGGTGTTCCAGGAGCCGATGCCAGCCGAGGCGCGGAAATGCCGATCTTGCGTTAGAGCTTCGGAGAGCATGTTGACTTGGCCGCCAAAGGTCGCCGCACCCAGGGTGCCGGCATTGCCGGGGCCGCGGTCCACGTCGATGGTGCCGATGGTGACGCCGGGGAAGTAGGATTCGGAATGGTGGGTCGGGCCGTTGGTGTCGCCGAACGGAACGCCATCATAGGTCAGGTCGAAATCGCCGTCGGGCAGGCCGCGTAGCGTGTTCTTGACGTTGCCGTCGGAAAGGCCTGGGCCGTTGATGTCCTGGCCGGTCATGGAGGGCGCGATGGCGAGGATGGTGGTGTAGTCCGCCGTGTCGGCGACCGAGTCCTGGATGTAAGACTTGTTGATGATGGTCTGGGGCTCCATCGTGTCGAGCGAGGCCTTGGCCGGGGCAACTTCCGTGTCGAACGCGGTACCGGTCACAATCACGGTTTCAATATCGCCGGTGCGGTTGGCCTGGGCCACCTGCTGGGCGGCTGCGCTGCCCGCCCAGAACAGGCCGGCGACAACAAGCGCCACAGAAGCCGTGCCGCAATACAGGCTTTTGGAGTTTCGTACAGACATGAATATCCCCGTCAAATAAATGGCAACGAGGCAAAGCACATGCGCTGACGCGATCGCGACAATTCGCGAACGCGCCCCTGCGTGGCGTCTATGGATTGCCCCGTCTTGTGGTGACGGTAGTCCCACGTCCGTTTGACGGTCCTGTGACAGTCATTTAACGAAAAGATGAATATGGCCGCGACATAGGGTCCAGCGAATTCGCTGCCCAAAAAGACGGCAAGATAAGCTCTTCCAGCAATCAACGTACGCGCCGCGCTGCCTGAAAAAGCCGAAGAATTTGGAGCTTTCGAGGAGCAGAATTGCTCTGAGTTAAGGAGGGCAAAAGCGCTTATCAAGGAAGGTGCGGCACTTGCCCTCGCGGGCCATAAGCCGTCTGCGCGCCCTCCCGCTGGGCAGGGCACTTATAGAATGGGCGAAGACAGCTGTTGTCGTAAGTCACTACCCCTTCGCTGGACATCAGGAAACCCGCCTGGTGCCAAAGTGGGCAGCGAAATTCTGGCGGAATCAACAGCACTGACCTGCTGCCAGTCGCCTATTTCCCATTCGTACGATTTAAGAGCCCAGGGGTATTGATCAAAAAATTACTAACGATCTTCGGAAGCGATGCCGAAATACGATTAGTCTTTGGCCCAAGACCGCGAAGAACATTTGACGCGCGCATTGACCTGTAAGTGGTACCTAATGCGCAAAAATAAAAACGGAGGAGCTCGCATGGACAGACGGGATTTCACCAAGACACTGGTAGGGGGCATGGCGGGTGTCGCAGCGTGCAGCGAAACGCCAGCCGCAGCGAAGCCGGTAGCGGTCAAGGGGAGCAAGCATGCCGCTGATGCGCCGTACCGCGTACTGCCAGATCTCAAGGTGCGCCGACTGGGCGATATCCACACCGGCGGTGACTATCATACGCTTGTGGGAACGGGCCCGACCGACCCGGCCAGCCTGGATTATTTTCGTCGCTTCAACGCCCGCTTTCTGACGGTTCGCGCGAACACTGACGCCACGCCCGAGGAAATGAAGCAGTGGCCACATGCCGGCGGCTTCCTCAATGCCGATGGCCCCTGGAATGGCGATCAGCTGATACGTTGGCAGGACAATTGTCACGCCGCCGATATAGTTCTGGAAGCTGTGCGCATGGATTCCGCCTACATCATTATGAAGGACGGGCCGCAGCGGACCAGATACCTCGACCTGATCTGTGAAAATATCCGCAAGGCTGGGCGCGCGGGCGTCAAGCTCGTGTCCTATCATTGGACAATGATTCCGATCCGGCGCAATTTTACAGTGCCCGGTCGCGGCCATTCCATTTATGACGGTTTCAAGCTGGAAAAGGACTATCTAGACCTGCCGCCCACCGAAGCCGCGGGCCGCGTATCATCCGACGAATATTGGTCGCGCATCGACTATTTTCTCAAGGGCGTTGTCCCGGTGGCGAAGGAAGCCGGAGTACGTCTGGCTGTGCATCCCTACGATCCTGGTGGGCTGCCGCTCGGCTATCAGGGCGTCGACAACTGGGATGCCGTCAACTACATGGCGGCGATCCGCAAATATATGTCGCTCTATGACGACCCTTACAATGGGCTTTGCTACGAATGTGGGGTCGCGGGCGAATCCATACCCGACACAAATGCCCAACTTCCGCTGCTGCGCGAGATGTCGGAGAGGGGCAAAATCGTCCAGGTCCATTTTCGCAATATTCGGGGCGGACAGGGCAACTTCGTCGAAGTCTATGAGGACGAAGGTGACACCGACATGCTCAATTGCCTACGCGTGCTGCGCGACACCGGATGGGAGGGAACGTTGCTGCCTGACCATAATCCCAGACATGCCGACGATCCCAAGAAGCTGGAGGCGTTCGCTTTCTCCTATGGTTACATCGAGGGCCTGCTGCGTTCGGCCCGTGACGAAGGCCTAAGGGCAACGAGGATTTGACCATGAAAATTCAATGTCTTCTTGTCGCCGCGATGATCTTCTCGCCCATAGCGATGGCGCAGGAACGCAGCAAGGGGCCTGTGCCGCAAGGCATAAACGGAAAGAGCATGGAGTCCTGCAAGGCCGATATTCGGAAATACTGTGATGCCGCGATGCTGAAGCAGGAATGCCTGGTCGCGCACTGGACGAAGATTTCTAGCGATTGTCAGGACGGTTTGGCCACACCCATGCGCGGCGGCGGTGATTGAAAGGCATATCCAGGGCTGCGGAACAGGACTGCCAAGCCATGGGATAATGGAGCCTCTACACTGCGCCAGCGTCGAGCGTGCTGATTTGAGTGCTTAGGTTCTGGTACCACCCTGGTGCGTCCCAGCCTTCCGATTAGTCGACCATATTCGCTACTGGCGCAAAGATGGACATTCAATTGGCCGCAAGGATGGCTTGCTGCCGATCAATTGCCAGCTCAATGATTTAAAGCTGACCGCCAGCTGGCTGGGGTGCGCCCCCTCGGGCTCCTGGGGCATTTGACACTCGCTGGCTGACGTACCTAGCATCGGCTAAGGGACCGCATGATCTCGGACAAGGACGTCGAGCATTATCGTCAAACCGGCTATCTGGTTGTTCCGGATGTGCTGGACGGCGATCTGCTGGCGCGGCTGCGCGGGGCGCTTGATGCCTTAGTGGCCAATGCCTCGTCGGTGATCAGCCACACCGATATTTATGACTTGGAGCCCGGACACACGCCGGCGGAGCCCAAGGTACGCCGCATCAAGCTGCCCCATACCCATACCCCAGTGTTCTGGGAACTGGCCAACTACCGGCCCATGGTCGCGATCCTGGAGCGGCTGCTGGGCCCGTCCGGGGTGCGGCTCCAGAGCTCCAAGATCAACCTGAAGGCGCCGCATTACGGCTCACCGGTGGAATGGCACCAGGACTGGGCCTTCTATCCCCACACCAATGACGACATGCTGGCGGTGGGCGTGATGCTGGATGACGCCTTCCTGGAGAACGGACCGCTGCTGGTGGTGCCGGGCTCGCACAAGGGCCCGACTTGGGATCATCATTCGGGCGGCTATTTCTGCGGCGCCATGGACCCCACCCGCAAGGAGGTCGATTTCGAATCTGCCGTGCCACTGACCGGCAAGGCCGGCTCGATGAGCTTCCATCATGTGCGGATGGTGCATGGCTCGGCGCAGAATGTTTCCGACAAGCCGCGGCGCCTGCTGCTCTATGAGTTCTCCGCGGGTGATGCCTTTCCCCTGATGGGCATCAAGGACTGGGAGCAATACAACCGCAACCTGGTGTCGGGCACACCGATCAATACGCCGCGAATCGTTCCCGCACCTGTGCGCATGCCGCTGCCACCCGCGCCGTTCCAGGGTTCGATCTACGAAAATCAGACCACGGCGCAGAACAAGTATTTCGAACAGCGAGAGCCCGCCAAGGTCTGAATTAGCGGCGCGCAAGACGCCGTGCTGGGGGAAAGTGTGACAGACACGACTTCGCCGGCCCGGCTTCGCCATGTCCTGCTCTCGGCCGGCATTGGATCAGCATTGGAATGGTACGACTTCTATATCTATGGCCTGGCCTCGGCGCTGATATTTGGGCCACTGTTCTTTCCTAAGTATGACGCCGCAGCCGGGACGCTGGCTTCCTTCGCAACCTTCGCGGTAGGATTTTTGGCGCGTCCCTTCGGCGGTTTGTTCTTTGGCCATTTTGGCGACCGCTGGGGCCGCAAGCCCATGCTCGTTGCGACCCTGATGCTGGTAGGTGGCAGTACCTTCGCCATTGGGCTGCTGCCGACCTATGCGCAGGTGGGGATGTGGGCGCCGGTTCTGCTGCTGATCTTGCGCTTATGTCCAGGGCTTCGGCGCAGGCGCCGAATATGGCGGCGCGGTGGTGATGGCGGTGGAGTTCGCGCCGCCCGGCAAGCGCGGCCTTTACGGCGCCTTCGCGCCCATGGGTACGCAGGTGGGCAGCGCACTGGCCGGTGGCGGCTTCTGGCTGATCGGCCACATGGCGAAGGATTCGATGCTGGCCTGGGGCTGGCGCATCCCCTTTTTGGTCTCGATCGTGCTGCTGGGGCTGGGCGTCTATATCCGCAGCCGTGTGAGCGAAACGCCGGTGTTCCGGGCGGCAAAGGCACGCCATCCCCCATTGAAACTGCCCGCGTTTGAGGCCGTGCGGCGCAGCCCGCGCAACTTCTTTGTGGTGGTGGGCGCGCGGCTGGCGGAAAACGCGCTCGGTTATCTCTATCCGGTGTTCGGCGTCAGCTACCTGATCAACAACCTGCATGTGCCGCGCAATGTGCCGATCATGGGCACCATCGCGGGCAGCACCGCGCTGGTAGTTGGGGCGCTGGGTTTTGCGGCCCTGTCGGATCGCATCGGACGCCGCCCGGTTTATATTTTCGGCGCACTGTTCTCGGCCGCCTGCGCCTTTCCTTTTTTCTTAGTGGCTCAGACCGGCAACGCAAATCTGATAATACTGGCCTTCTGCATCGAGATGGGGATCGGCAGCGCCGCTATGTTCGGGCCGCAAGCGGTCTATTTCGCGGAATTATTCGGGCCGCGCCTGCGCTATTCCGGCTTTGCTTTTGCGCGCGAGCTGGGTTCTATCATTGCTGGGGGGCCAGCGCCGCTGATCGCCGGACTGCTGGTGGTGTGGGCCTCGGGCGCGCCCTGGGGCGTGTGCATTTACATCGTGGCGATATCGCTGGTTACCGCCTTTGCGGTGTGGTGCGGGCCCGAAACCTACAAAAGCGACATCCGCCAGGACGATGTCCAGGACCGCTAGCCGTCCTGTTCGATCCGCTGCCACAGGGCGCGGACCATGTCCTTCATCTGCATGGCTTCGGCCCAGCGGTCGGACAGTTCATAGCCGTCGGCGCCGGTCATGGCGTAAGGCGGCGGCCCGAACTCGCACAGGAAGGTGAAAGTCTCGTCCGGCCCGGCGCGCTTCTTCCAGGAGCGGATGGCGTATTCCCACCAGCCCATGAACAGCTCCAGCCAGTCCTTGTGCTGGGGAAAGTTGAACTGCACCTGGATCTGCTCGCGGCTGGCGACGCGACCATGCAGGCCCCAGCTGTTGTCCAAAATGCGGTGGATCATGGCGTGGTTTTCGGGCACGACAGGCCACGCGAATTCGCGGCCTACCAGATAGTGCGACAAGTCTGCGGTAAAGCGCAGGTCGGGAAACCGGTCAAGCAGCTGCAGGGTGAATAAAAGGTCGGTGGTCATGCGGTCGCGATGGGTCTCGATATGCAGCTCGACCCCTGCATCCGCCGCTAGCCCGCACCAGCCATCGATATAGGGAACGCATTCCTCGAGGCGGTAGGGGCGCACATCCGCCTGAAGATTCAGGTGATCGGCACCCAGTTCCTGCACCAGCGCCAGGACCGGCTTCAGGTCGTCCACGGTCTGCGGATAGCATTGTGCCTGCCAGCTCATACCATTGGCGCGCAGAAAGCTTGTGACCTCACGCGCGAAAGACGGATCGATGAAGCGCACGCCGCAGCCGTCGAAACCAGCACTCCGGATCATTGACAGTTTTTCAGACAGTGACCATTCCTGGCCGTCAGGACGGCGCCGCTCCATGGCCCAAAGCGATTGATAGACCAGCAGTTTATGCGCCATGCCCCGCCCCTTTTTGCAAAAGGATAGTAGCGGGACAGTGCTACAGATGACAGCTCCGCTATCTGTCTCAGCGGATCAATATCTTGATGTTGTTTGGTCAGTTCGGTGCGGAGGAGTAGCTGGCCATGCGCATTTTTCAGACGCCATAATTTGCTGGCCACTACCGGCGCGTCTAGCCACTTTCCCAGCGCCTTCCGCCCGGCCACGATCAGACCGCATATTGACAGAAATTTTGAGCCTTCAAAATTGAAGGCAATTCTTCGCCGCCAATTTTTCCAAAACGGATCGATCCACACCAGGAATTTTACCTAAGTCATCTATTCCAGTGAACGCCCCCCGCTTGCGACGCGCCATAATCTCAGCAGCCACTTGGTCGCTCACTTGCAGGGTTTGTTGCACATCTTCAACCGGAGACGTGTTCACATTGATGACGGTGAGATTTTTCTGGAAATAGTTCACCACTCGGTCCAGCTGATCATCAGTGCCGTCCGCGCCGTAACCCGACATTTCGGCAAACACCTGTTCCCAGCGGCTGCTGCCGCGCGGCGTCGAAAGAAACTGGGAAGAGGAGTGGCAGACCGTGCAAACCGCTGCTACGGCCTGCGCATCCCGCGGGTTCTGATCCAAATCGGACGCAGCCTTGATTGCGGCCAAATCGCCGGCCAGGGCCCGAACGGGAGAGCTGGCCGTAATTGCCAGAGCGCCCGCAATGACCGAGGCGGCAAGTCCCAAAATCAATGCCCTGCACACCAAGATGTGCCACGCCGCCTTGCGCGCCATATCAGTTGCGGGCTTGCTTACCGGCCCCCGTATCCAATGATGCGCGCCTGGATTCAACCGCTGCGGGATCGCCCTCGGCGAACTGGTTCTCAGTGCGCATCAGTTGTCCCTTATTATCAAAGCCCAGCTCGAGAAACTTCTCGCTGTGGATGAGATTTCCATATTCATCTTTGAGCTGCGCGACGACCTTGTGCGATTTCACATCGACTACGTCGCCGGACGAGGACAACGCAATCTTTCCGTCCAACCCCATCGTGATCCAGTTGGATGCGTGCTGTAACTTTATCGTCTTTGCAGGATCGAGATTCCAAAGATCGTGACCCTCATTGTCATAGACCAACATCTGGTTGTTTATGGAATCGGGCACCCAGATCTCGCTTTCGTCGGGCGTGAGCGCAAGGCCATGTTGAGGCGCACCATGACCAAAGAATTGAAGATTGGGATCGGCCCGACTTGGCTTTCCACATTTCCCCGGGGGCCTCCACGCGTTTGATGATTTTTCCAGAATTGGCGTCCGCGATCTCAAAACCCAAAAGATTGTTGAGATTTGCGTATACCCGCGAAGCATCGTGATTGATGACAAAAACCCGAATGTGATCGTCGAACGTGATGGTCCGCGTGGCCTTCATCGTCGCCATATCCGCGACCGTCATAGTGATACCATTGGGAGCATCAAAAACGGCTTTTCCGTCTGCGCTCATTCCCATATTGTGGTTGAACATGCTCTTTGGCGTCTGGATTATACCTTTCACCGCGCCAGTTCGGGCGTCGATCACCCGATGAAAGTCCTGGAGGTTCGAGCCTACTTCCAACGTCAGGCCGTCTGGCGTGATCTGGCCCCGCTCGCAGCAGGTGCCTGGTTCATAGGTGTTGTTCCAGACAATTTTTTCAGTCGTCAAATTCATCGCTATCAGATGGCCGCGCGTGGAGATATAGAGCATGTCGGTGACCGGATCGGCCATCATAGCCGACACTTCCTCAGGCGTAAGAGACGCGGGTAGATCCTGAAGGTGAATCCGCTTGACGAAGGCATAGTTGGCCTTGGCATCCAGTACGATAATCCCTTCGCCGTTCCTGATAGTTGAATCCGGTTCGTCTGAAGAACCGCCGGGCGTGGCAATGTAGATGAGGTCGCGCGCGCGCCGACCAAATTGCTCAAAACCATCGCGGGGCCGAGTTTTCCCCACTGTACCAACAAGCCGGGTGGGATGGTCTGCGGAACTCGCGGCATTTTGGGTGGTCAGACATTGTCCGCCGCCGTCCAGAAAACCATTGCACGGAACGCCGTTACCGTCGGGTTCACCATGCGCTGGCCCCACTTTGCCATAAAACATTTGCGCTTCTGATGGGGATACGTAAAGCGGATCGAAGGTTAGGAATCCCGCAAGGGAAATGATCGAGCATGCCGCCAACAAAGTTTCACGATAAGACATCCCGGCCTCGCACCGTGTGTTTATTGTTGGAAGTGAATTTATATCATCACAAAAGACGTGACAAGGCAGTCCCCTTACGGTGCAGACGGCTGTTGCCACAACGCTTTGCCGCGAATGGGCCCATCTTCGATGGCGTCATCGCATGAAGGAATTTGCTCTAACGGCTCAAGCAACAAGGAACGGTTTCAGGTAGGTACCCAAAGCCCCCCGATCCCGGCTTTTTGGGCATCCGTAATGGGACTGCCGCGCTGCCGGTTGCCGCCCACTGCCGGTAGAGTAGCGGGATTGGCCCGCATGACGGCGTCTTCCGCGAAGACACCGCGCGCCTTCATCACATACTCATTCGCATGCGGCAGCGTGTTGAAAGCAAGGAAGCGCCCAAAGAGGTCGTAGGAATCACGCTTACGGCCCGCCCTGTAGGCATTAAAGCATTCCTGCAGAACATCTGCGAGACCGGTGTATGGACAGGTGCCCAAGAATCCCAGCTCCAGCTCGGGAAAGAAGGTCATGCCCCCGCCACCAGAAAAATCTTCCAGCTTGCCGCCCGTCCTTTGAAGCAAAGTCGGCGCCCGCTCCAGCGGGTCTCCCGCTTCATCTTTTACAGCGATGATGGTCGGCACTGCATTGGCCAGAGCCACGAGCGTGTCGACGCTCACATTCCCGGTCGCCTGCACCATCATCGGCAATCCCGAGGCATCAGACAGCGCCTTAAAGTATGCAATGATGTCCGCATCGCTTCCCGATCCTGGGACAAGCGAAATAATGGCATCCGCATTGAGGCTTTTTGCTTTTTGGGCATAGGACTGCGAATTTGCGACGTTGAAACCCTCCGTCTGAACCCCCAGGACCAGGCCAGTGTTGCCTTTCACCGATGCCAAGGCTTCCGCGCCGATGTTCCATTCCGACGCGCTCAAACTCTGCCATCCGCTTGCATTCTGGGGCCAGGCTATGCCGGCGACCTTCCCGCGATTTAAGAATTGCTGCTGTCTGACCATCGCATCCGGATCAAACGTGTTATCCGCCTTACAAGGTGTCCATCCGATAGGAAACACGCCCGCGAGGGGTCTGCCATTTGGTGACAAGACGATGGGCGCCGCGGCGGCAGGGGTTGTCGCGCCCGCAAATGAAAGCACACCAAGCGTGCAACCTGCGCCCTTCAAAAATTCCCGACGGTCCCCGACCATAACCTTGTCCTTTCCACCCGTCGCACTCTTGATTAGTGATATGCTGTTCCTGCCTAGCATATCGACTTATCGCGCGCTTGCGATGCCATAGTTTCCTCGTTCGCCATCCACGTCGGCCATGCCTCGGCCGCCGCCCTGGCCATAGGATCTTCACCGGCGGCTTTCTGCGCTCCGCTTCTTCTGCCTATTGCCGGCCCGTGCCGGGAATGTCCACTTTGGCAAAAGCTGACACTCAGGCAACGTCCGCTTTTCGCCAGGAACGGACAACAGGCGCCAGAAATGCCCGCCAAATGAAGGCCTCGTTTTTTCGACGCCCATCCGATAGCGTGGCCTGACCGGACCACGGCCGAATACAGAACATGAAGGTGGCGCCATGAACCCCCTCACCCCCCATTCTTTCGCCCGGCGCCGATTCCTCGAATTCCTGGCGGCAAGCCCCTACGTGGCCGCATGCGGCGGAGTCGCGGCCTATCTGGAAAGCGCATTCGCGCAAGGTACGCCGGACCTGATTGGAGCGCCGGCCGAAGCACTCAGTGTGTTCGACTTCGAGGAGGTTGCGCACCGCAAGGTGCAACCCGGGCATTGGGCCTATATGGCCAGCGGCGTAGATGGCGATGAAACCCTGCGCGCCAATCGCGAAGGGTTCAGGCATGTCGAGTTGCGGCCGCGGCGGCTGCGCGACGCCACCAAAGTTGACATGCGTGTCGAGCTGTTCGGTACGGTTTATGAAAGTCCCATCTTCACCTGCCCTACAGGCGGTGAAAGATCCTTCTTTATGGATGGCGAGCTGTCGGTTGCGCGGGCGACAAACGCACGCGGGACACTCCAAATCCTCTCAACTTCAACCTCGACGCCCGTAGAGGAGGTCAACAGGGCTCATGGCCGCCCAGTGTGGTATCAGCTCTATGCGCCATCATCCTGGGATGCGTGCGAAAAGATCCTTCAGCGGGTGGAAGCCGCCGGTTGCCCCGTTGTCCTGCTGACGGTCGACAACACCACGGGCCGCAACAGCGAGACCTATTTGCGCACGCGGCCAAAGGATCTGCGCCAATGCAGCAGTTGCCATGAAGGGCCGCCTGGCACTGCTGTCAAGGAGCGGCCGATGTATGACGGTATCGACATGACAGGCGTCGGGACGCAGAACCCCGCCATGGATTGGGCGTTCCTTGATCGGCTGCGCAAGGCCTGGAAGGGCAAGCTTATGATCAAAGGGATGGACACGGGCGAAGACGCACGATTATGCGTGGATCATGGTATCGACGGCATCCTTGTTTCCAATCATGGCGGACGTTCGACAGAGACCGGACGTGCGACCATCGAGGCACTGCCGGAAGTCGTGGCGGCTGCTGGCGGGCACATTCCCGTGTTTGTTGACGGCGGATTCCGACGCGGCACCGATGTCTTTAAGGCGCTGGCGCTGGGTGCCCAAGCCGTGGGCATTGGCCGTCCCATGTTGTGGGGTCTGGGCGCATTTGGGCAGGCCGGTGTCGAGCGCGTACTGGAGATCATGCAAGGCGAGCTAAAGTTGGTGATGGGCAATTGCGGCACGCAGAAGGTTGCGGACATCACACGCGCCTACGTTTCAACGCCTGACTGGAGGCCCTAAAGACCCGCAGTTAGTGCCGATCCCTCACGAGGCGGATGGCGATGTCCGCTAATGGGTCAGTAGCAGTCATTCGGCTCGGTCGGCCCATGTGAGCGGTCATTCCGGCCCACCAACCGATCCAGCGGCGGATGGCCGGAGTCGGCGGTTGGCCTTAGCGAGCGCGGCGGCCCATCATGCGATCAGCCGCAAGTGGAAGGGTTTACCCCCGTAAAGCTAACTATTTCAGAGCGACTTCCACTATATGGATTGTGGTCTTGCCGATGTTGTTCACAGAATAAGCTCGCTTCTCGGTAAGTATCTCGGTTTGGCCTTTCTTCAGCGTGTGAGTTTCTTTTGTGCCGTCCGCAAAAGTGCGCTCCAAGACCCCTCCATCTATTACGTACAGGACGCGCATAGGCCGCGTACCCATTGGCGACATCTCTCCGGGGCGACGGACTTCGTCGATGACTCGCACTTTGTCGTTCTCACCAAGCACTTTTATTGTTGGCTTTGCGGCTGCCATATTTTCCGGTGGTTTGCTCGTTGCCATACCCGCGCTCTGAGCGAAAGCCGGGCCGCAAAATGTCAAAACAAATGCCAGCGCGGACGCATAGCAAGTCGCTACTCTTAGACGTGAATTCATGTGAACCTCCCCTGTTGTTTGGCTGCATACTCTGCTGTTTCAAACAGCGATGGCCTGGCTGCAATATTAAAATCGACCACCAGAACATCCTAATCATCTGTCCGCCGGACGAACAATCGGCTTTTGGCGAAAGTGGCCGCGTCAGGCGAAACACATTTCATAGAATTCCCTGGGCAGCTAAGATATGCATACGAGATTGAGCCGCGATGGTGCATTTCACGCAAACCCACTATGCCAAATCGATTGCAAATCGTCTCAAGTCATCCAACGAACAATGTTCGAGTGCACCTTCGTGTGTCGCGCGCAAGATAACACGCGGTGCTCGACCGGCCTCTAAAGCCTCCTGCCAACGCGGCGCACAGAGACACCATCGGTCGCCAGCCTTTAATCCGGGAAAGCCGAAGTCCGGTAAAGGAGTGGAAAGATCGTTTCCTCTTTGCTTCGAAAACTGCAGGAATTCATCGGTCATCGAAACGCACACCGTATGACTGCCCGTATCACTGTGTCCTGTGTCACAACAGCCGTTGCGAAAAAAGCCCGTCATCGGTGAGATTGAACAGGATTGCAGTGGCTCGCCAAACACGTTGCGAGATGGCTGACGGCCCGATCCAAAATTTCGAGGTTCTATGGACACGGTTTCCCCGAACTAATGCTAAAATAATGCGGTAGTTTGGACCACCGGCTTTTGGCTTACAAGAACACATCGGTGGATCTGCTGATGTAAGAACCAATCTGACATGCTATCATTCGTAAATCTGCCTTTACGGGAGTTCACCCATGGCAAATGGCGCAGGCAATCCGGTGGATTTGGACTATATCGACGTCGCCCTTGTGAACACGCCCAAAGGGCTGCGGATATCGCTTCGACCCGTCGGTCGAGGTGTGGGGATTTCACCGCGGCAATTCCTTCTAGACATCCACTGTGCAAGGAGCTTTTCCAAAAATCTCGCTGATTTCGTAGTCGCTGCTGACTCTGGTCAGTAAAACGATTGAATCGCTCGCTGATCCGTAACAGTACCAATCGAAAAGTGCCAAATAAGTCATTGGCACGATTGAGCGACTTCGGCGCGTCTACGTTCGGATTCGCTCAGCCGCCGCATGTTTGCCCGCGATATAACCCTGACACGTGGCGCGCGCGAGACCATGCTCACTGAAACCACCCGCTGCCTCGCCGTTGCAGTAGAGACCGGGAATAACTTCCCCGTTCATGTCGATCACCTGGCACTTTGCGTTTATTCGAAGGCCCGCACGCGTATCGTGAATAACGGGGGTCGCCCAGGCGGCATAGAAAGGCGCCTTTGCGATTTTATAAAGAGGTTTTGGCTTCCCGAAATCTTCATCCGTGCCTGATTCAACGAAAGAATTATAGCGCGCCACCGTAGCTTCGAGATTTTCGGATGGCATCGGCAGACGTTGATATTTCATCATAATCTTTCGTGCGAGATCGCCAATCGTGCTCGCACTGAAAAAGAACCCCGCACCGGTATCGACATCCGGTGGCGCGGGATTCCATTTTTCGCGCACTACAGCGTCGGCATCGAAAATCGCCCAGATCGGTCCGCCGCCATTGTGGCCGTCGCCGATATCGGCCATCGCCGCATTGATGAAGTTATTGGGGTTGTATTTGACGTTTTTGGCGTTGAGATAGCTGTCCTGAACATATGGATCGATCGAGCCAAAATCGTTGGTCGTGAATTGCGGTCCGGTTTCATCATAGAAGCGCTTGCCCAACATGTTCACGGTAATGACGTTCTGCCAGTCTACCACTCGCAGGCCCGTGGCTCGGGCGCGGTCGAAACACGCTACTGCCCGGCATCCATTCGAGGTGATAGCCGTATTGGCAGCCGATTCTTGCAGCCTTGGTGACTTTGTAACCGAACTCGCCGGTCTGATTATAGAGTCCCCAGAGTGAGGCGCCGACCGCCATCGCGGCAATTTCTCCGCTGGCGTCCTGGTCCGACCACGGCATCCCCGCTAAGCCGCAATATTCTTCAGTCAACCGCGGATCGAACATGCGCCGGAAATTCACGTTGCCGCTTGAGCCGCCACTGGCGATGATCACTGCCTTGCGTGCGCGAATGTTGAGCTTCGTGCCATGGTGGTCTGCGGCAATACCCTGGACACGGCCGCCTACGCGGTGGAGCGCGCTCATCTTGTGCCCGAGCAGAATTTCGACACCCGCTTTCCGGGCGGCCGCGGCCAGGGGCTGCATTAGCCCGTTGCCGGTGGACATGGTGGTGCGGCTATCTGACGGGGCTGGCTGGCCGGTTTGCACAAGGGGCCAATCCATCGCCGCCGCATGGTGTTCACGGGGCACTGAATTGCCCACTGCATTGCCGCCGGCGCCGTCCGGGGCCTTATCCACGAAGACCACGCCATGCGCAATCAGCCACTCGAATGTGGCAACGCTGTTATCGGCAAAGGCGCGAATGATCTCACGGTCATTGTAGCGATAGTCGGGAAATCCATTGGGTTCGACGACTGACCAATCCGTCAAATCCCGAAATACAAGATCGGGGGAATCGACGATGCCGTACTTCTTCTGTTGGCTGGTACCGCCGCCCAGGGGGACATTGCCGCCGCTGGTGATGGCGTGGCCCCCGATATGATTCTGGGCTTCGACCACGATTGCCGAACAACCAGCTTCTCGCGCCACAATTGCGGCTGGTAGTCCACTGGCACCGGAACCAATGACCACCACGTCGGCTTCGCGATCCCAATTCAAACTATCTGCAGCTAGCGCGGCACTGCCTGGGATACCTGTCAGGCCAGTGATTGCCGCAACCACGCCGCCGCGCCGCAATGCATCGCGTCTGTTCAAGGACATACGTTCCTCCCGATCGCTTTCTTAAGTTATACCCTATGCGTGAGTGACGTGCAGGATTTGGAAAAGAGCCAATGTCCGCTTCGGTTGACCTCACCTGATTGATACTTGGAGGGCGTCAGTCCAAATACCGCCCCGACCGCCTTGGAGTTACGGAAGCGGGCGGGCACGTCGACGGTCGCACGATAGGTCAGCGCCACTACGGGGCCGACACCGGGCACCGTCATCAGGCGTCGGCAGACATCATCGTCCCGAACGATGACCAGCAAGCGGCGATGAAGGATGCCGATCTGTTCGCGAAGCACCCGCCGGACGACCAGCAGCGGCTCGACCAGCGCGTCCAGGTCGGGAAGGTCCTCGACAAGCTCCTTGATGCGCGCCTCGAACTTTGCCGTCCCCACCAGGCCAACCTTGAGACCGAAGTTGCGCAAGGTGGCACGCAAATCATTGTCGATGGCGATGGCCTTCGACTGCAGCAGCTTGCGATGGGTCAGCAGCATTCGCAGTTTCTGACTGCGTAACGTCTTGACATGTACAGGGCGATAAATCCCCACCCGCATCATCTGCGCCATGCCGCGCGCATCATTGCGATCCGTCTTGTTGATCTGTGCCTTCAAAACCGCTCTCATGTGCCGCGTCTCAACACAAATCACCGGCAGGCCCACCTCCGCCAGAGCGCTAAAAAGCCACTGCGAGAACGGCCCCGCTTCCAACCCAATCCGCTTGAAGGCCTGACCGGGGATCATCAGAACCTGCAGCAGCGCCTCCGGTTCGCTCGCCACTTTCACTTCCCGCACAAGCCTGCCCGCATCATCCACAATGCAAACGCTCGTCTCCTTGACTGAAACGTCTATGGCCCGAAGCTACGGAGGCGCAAATAAAGCGCTATTGTCGTGACGATTAGTCCTGGCGGGCTTCCCACTTGGCATTCTGACCCATTAGCGGACCTCGTCTAGCGTTTGTCGCTTAGCAATCGCGCTACACAGCGGAAGTAGTCATAACGTTCGTGTCCTGGATGGTGCAGCCCAAGAACATCAACGGAAGAAAGAAAGGCATCGCGGTCGGTTTCACCATTTTTT
The DNA here is from genome assembly GCA_963830095.1 of uncultured Alphaproteobacteria bacterium. Lineage (GTDB taxonomy): Bacteria > Pseudomonadota > Alphaproteobacteria > Micropepsales > Micropepsaceae > Rhizomicrobium. The sequence goes on along the minus strand of CAWHLV010000099.1, from coordinate 10,402 downwards.
CGCCATTCCTCATAAATGTGCGTGATTAGATCACGGCACTTGGTACAATCCTTTTCGTCGCAAATGATGCGTTTGGCCATATTGGCCTCACTTAATGTATTGGAATTATCACTGGCATCGGTTGGCTTGAATTTGATCCAAATCAATTTGGCGCAATAGTTCGTCAGAGACCATGGTCCGCTGTTGCCGCACAGCGGGCGAACATCACTCGGAAATTAGATATGCTTCACGATGAGCGGTGCATTGCAATATTGATCAGGATCAAAAAAAGCATGGTCAATAAATGAGAACCTGATTAGCAATTTGTTGTGGAGGGCAAGAATGCCAAGACGCACGGTTTGCGATTTAAAGGGGTGCAATGAATGCGCGGAAGTAATCGCGCGGAGCTATCAGGAGTTGCTGAAAAGAGGCATCAGCGCGCGCGACGTCTGTGGGATTTCGGTGAATTTGGAGCTGCGCCATCCTGGCCACCAACGCTATTATTATATCCGCTGCACCGAGCGGATTCTCGAGCACATGACGTTTCCAAGTGGGATAAAATTCAACTGAAATCTAGAGCATTTTGCGGTCTGATTGAATCGAAAAATTCCTAGGGGTCCGCGGACGTGATTCACTTTTCCTCATCGGGAGGTGATTCGCGATGAAGGCTTATTCCCTGGATCTTCGCAGTCGGGTGGTTGGTTTTGTCGAGGCGGGCAACTCGCGGCACGCCGCAGCGGCTCATTTTGATGTCTCCGTGTCCTTTGTGGTGAAGCTGGTGTCGGCGTTCCGGTCCACCGGCAGCTATGCCGCCAAGCCGGAAGGCGGCTGGCGCTACTCAAAGCTCGATCCGCACCGGGCCTTTCTGGAGCGCCGTGTGGCGGAGAAGACCGATATCACGATGGCGGAGCTGGCCGGGGAACTTGCGGGGATGGGCTTGCGGATCGATCAGGCCTCGCTGTCGCGCTGGTATCGGCGAAATGACTATCGTTATAAAAAAAAGCCTTTTGGCCAGCGAACAAGATCGCCCGGACGTAGCAGCGGCGCGCCGCGAATGGGTGACGAAACGCCAACCGCGGATGCGGCTTGAGGCGCACCGTTTGGTTTTTGTCGACGAAACCGGCACGACCACGAAAATGGTACGCACCCGTGGACGCTGCGCCAAAAGCCAACGCCTGAAGGGCCAAGCCCCGTTCGGTCATTGGAAAACCCAGACCTTCATCGCCGGATTGCGGCGAGGTGCGCTGACCGCCCCCTTTGTCGTCGATCAACCAATGAACCGGCGCATCTTCGATACCTGGGTCCGCACCCAACTTGTTCCGACCCTGTCCAAAGGTGATGTCGTGATCCTGGATAACTTGGCCGCCCACAAAAGTGCCGCCGCCGAGCAAGCCGTCCGCGAACGCGGCGCGTGGCTACTCTTCCTGCCGCCTTACAGCCCCGATCTGAACCCGATAGAGATGGCATTCTCCAAGCTCAAGGCCCACCTTCGTGCCCGGGCCGCCAGAACCGTCGATGAACTCTGGCAGGCCATCGGAGACATCTGCAGCCTCTTCAAACCAGAGGAGTGCCGCAACTTCTTCAACGCCGCCGGATATGGACTCAAGTGAACGCACGATGCTCTAGTAATCAGGAATTGATCAGAACGCCAGCGGGCTTGGAGCATGGAATGTTCGCTTCTGGCGCAAAACGGTCATTGGCCTGATCGGGGCTGAATGACCAGTTCTGACCCAAAGCACATTCGCAACCTCTGTTCTGTTTATAGCTGTTGGGGCAGGTTCCAGGACGCCGATGAAAGCGCCAATTACAAATATATCCGCAAGCGGGCCGGTATCAGTGTTCTTTCCGCCTTGGCTTTCGATCAGGGCTTCGCGTAGAACTGGCACCAGCCTTGCGGGGCAATGGGATCGACGACTATTGCGCATGCGGCCGGCGCAACGAAATGCGAGCAAGTAGAGTACTGCTGCCCGTTTTTGGGCGTGTCTTGATATTTTACAGTGCCTGCGGCAGTTTTGTCTGCTGGGCCGTGGCTTTACCGGGCGTCAGGCCGTCGAGTGAGACGGCTGCGCCGGCGGCCAACGGAGCGCCCTTCAAGAGCGAGCGGCGCGAAATCACATCCTTGATGTCCGGCATCCTACCCCGCGTTTTATGATCTGCGGTCGTGGGATTCAGGAGCGACGAAGATTCCGCCTCCCGGCTGTTCGAACAAAATTAAGCTGGCGACTTACGCAACAGGTCCAAACAAGCATCCAGAACATCAAATTCGCAAATATTCGCGATGGGCTTGTGGATGGAAATTTTCCTCATAGGCCCCTCCCCGGACATCACCATAATCGCTGTATGTTGATTTGGGCAGGTTGGCTTACCGCAGGCAAATTCGCTGACCGACACAATGTATTCGTCAGTAAGTGCGAGGGCCTGGCGGGTCCAGAACTTGATCGCTGCGACCCTCTCAGGAAGACCGATACTCCCGGGATCGATCACGGAGCTCATGCGACTGTCCCCCGTTTGCTTCAACCTCTCAGCGAGAAGTCGAGATAGCAAAGAGCACCTTTATAGGCTGGCCGGCCTGGCCGTGCAAATGATTGGTACCATGGTGCCGGCGTTCGGATCGAAGGTCAGACGATGCGGGGATCGTCCACCTTCACCTTCACCGCGGCGAGCCTCCCGGTTCCCGCCTCCTTCTGGATGGCAATCCTTTCATCCTCTGCCACGACGCCGAGATCCACCTCCCGGTCCGGGAAGACCGTGATGACCCTTCGACCGATCTGCACAAATACCGTATAGGCCGTGCCTGCGGCCTGGCCGGCCATGCTGCGAATTTCCGAATAGTAGGGCTCGGCCCGCCAGGCATTGGGAACACCGGGATCGACGTGAATGACGATTTCCATGCCATCCGGCTTGAACGCGACAACCAGTTTGCTGCGGGACGGCCGCCAGTGCTCGCCGAGCTCGGGCCACAGCAGATATCCGCAGTAAAAGGCACGGCACTCATCCGGCCGGTCAGAATGGATCGCACAACCGCGCCCCTTGACGCAGTGCGGACACCATTGGCCGCTCGGGTTGCCGAATTCCGGTATGGTCAACAGCTTGCAGCAGAGAGTGCAAGTACCGCAGCGCCTCTCGGATGGCGTCATTCCCGTCCATTCTCCGCTACGTGTGCTACAAGCCTCAGTGTGCTCCAGCCGGCTTGATGGCGCTATATTGAACATAGCAACCTACCCTGTCGAGCACAGTGTAAGTTACATTATTTTTGTTTTTCCGATCCTGCCAAGTCTCGATGCTATATTGCATGTGGGCCGAGCGGCCGCCTTGTGGCGGGCCATACGTGGTCTTCACGCTCGCCAGAAGATCGTGGCATCCCCCTTGATCCATGTTCATATTCATATCCGCGCCCATACTCATATCCATGCCCGCGAATTTATCATTCAAGACAAGTGTTACGGATGAAAGCCTGTCGGCCGCGTCGAACCCAAACTGGGCCTCAAAGGAAAACTTTCCGCTTCGGTATGGCGCGACCAGTTTGGTGACATTGCCGTCGCTATCCGGGTGGAGATCGGAGCTTTTTCTCGTCAGATTCTTCGCGGCGCTGACCACCTGCCCGGGGGTCATGCCCCATTTTGTGTATTCCCAGTCCGCTTTCGCTGCGCTTGCGCCGCAAGAGACGAGCGCAAGCGCTATTCCAAACAGTTTCATTTAGCCGCCCTCCTGGAACAGGCGAATATCGACGCGGCAATCGGCTGTCGAGCTCCGTGATCCGAAGACTACAAGACCATTATGATGCTGCATGCGAGGCTTGGCAAAAACGGATCGCCGAACCTCAGACACAGCCAATCCGAGTGGGACGCCATGTCTTGCGCCACATTCGCCAGTTCAAACTGGAACCCTGCTGAATAATCGGGGGCTAGTAGGGGTACCCCGCAAGTCTTGGCGATCTAGGCTTCCAATCGGGCACTCGGACCCACTCATTGCCGATCGGCATCTTGACCTTCGCCAGATTATTTTGGTCGAGGGCTTGGTCCTCCGGGATTATCTTGTTGATGGCGAGCAGGTAAGCCGTCAGCGCATATACCTCATTGGGGGTAAGAGTCCCCTCATTTCCGAGAGGCATGGCGCGATGGATGAAATCCCACACGATCACCGCATTCGGCGCCTTCACGGGGATGCCGTCCCCCCCGGTGCCACGAAGCCAGGCGTTAACCTCCGGGCCTTTCTTCGCCAGCAAATTGGGCGCCGATGTCACCCCTCCCGCGCCGTCTGGGCCGTGACAGCCGACGCAGTTCTTCTGCGTAAAGAGCACTTTGCCTTCCGCGGCGGTGCCGTGGCCCGGAGGAAGTCCCGCTCCCGTTGGACTGATCGTGATATCCTGGGCGAGTTCTGCTGCGGTCGGCGCGCGCCCCACACCATATGTCTGCGCCAGCGCGGGGCTCGCCACCAGCAGAAAAATCAGGCCGATCCTAAGCGAGCCCATTGGTCACGCTTCCGTCGCGGGCGACTTTCCACGGCATAATGGTGTTGTTGTTCATAGGCGGTCTGAACTTTGGCGTATAAGCCACGCTCAAAAACTTGGCGACTTCCTCGCGAGTTGGCTGGACCAGCCCGATCTCGTCGGTGGTGCGCGAAAGAATCACATGCTCGTCTCCGTCCCAGTTCCACATATAGCCGAACCGGGTGTGCGCCATGGCTTGCGGTGTCCCCTTGAGCGTGGCGTCGTGCCACGACTTCCCGCCGTCGGTGGATATCTCCACCTTGCGAACAGCGCCCCCGCCGGACCAGGCCAGCCCTGTGATCTCGTACCATCCCCGCTCGGGCAGTTTCTGTCCGCCGGAGGGGAACGTGATGACCGACTTGGGCCCGATCTGGTAGCCGAGCGCAGCCTCAACCGGACTTCGCCGCAGATGCCCAAAGTCGTTCATGTTGAGCTGATACTGGTCGACGACTTTAATGTGGCGCAGCCATTTGGTGTTGAAGATACCCTCGAAGCCGGGGACGATCAGGCGCACCGGAAACCCTTGCTGCGGCCGCAAGGGTTCGCCGTTCATGCCATAGGCGACGATCACGTCGGTCATCCCTTTGTTGATGGGTATGGTCGATGCGCCCTTGTTTTCCTCGGCGGCTTCGGCAACGAACCATGTCGCTTTGGGTTGCAGGCCGCACTCCTTGAACAGGGTTGAAAGGAGCACCCCGGTCCATTCCGCGTTACTGGTCAGCCCGTGCGATTCCTGCACGGTCTTGTCACGCTCATTGGCGCTGTTTCCCGAACACTCGATGAAATGAAACCGGCTGACGGACGGGAAACGCTTCAAGTCCGCCATGGTGAAAATCCGAGGCCGGTCCACCAGGCCGTCAATCATCAGAGTATGCTTCGCGGGATCGATGTCCGGGATGAAGGAGCCCTTGGTCGTCGCCACATAGTGGAGCGACGATGCCTGGATCGTGCCAAAAGAATCCTGCAACGGCGTGGCTATGTGGAACTCCAACCCAAAGTCGTCGGGTGACGGCCGGCCCAGTGCCGGTATGCGCTTCGACGTCACGTAATGAGAGCGTACGCCGTAGGCGATCACGTCTTCGCTGGCCGGGACCATCGGCGCTTCGTTCGCCGCGAATGTGGGGTGTGCCGGTGCCGGGCCCGATGCTGGGGTTTGGGCGGACGCGATCTTACTGACTGACGCGCCGGCGGCTACCGTTCCCACTGCCACCGCGCCACCCTTTAAGAGCTCCCTGCGGCTTTTTGATTTCGGATCCATCATTTCCTCCTTGAAATTGACCCAGAAGATCCTTTCGCGGCAACGATTAATGTACGCCCTTTGCGTGAAGCGTCAATAACTGCGGGCGCAGCCGAATATCAGTTCTGGACCGGTGCGACGCCGAGCGGCGGGTTCGAGGACGGAGCGCGGCGGCCCCAAAACACGAGGGTTCGCGGAGTCCAGAAGCGGAAGATGTCGCTGCTGAGGCATTCAATTCTCTCGGGCACCTATGCGGGCGAGCACGAGGAGGCGAAAGCGCAGTTCGCCCGCGCCGCTCAACTCGACCTCACGCCCGCTGACAAGACCGAACTTGCCCGTCAACCGCCTCATGCCTGAATGACCGCTTCTCCTGTTGGTGGGTGCTAGCTTTCACAGGCTAGCCCATTCAGGGGGAGCAGCCGGTCCATCCCATTAGCAGACATTGGCCGGGCCTCCGGCAGGGCGACTGGTCATGCCAGAATTGAGTTGCCCCCTTGAATGGAGGGCACTGGCCCAGTTTCAAAAAGCCCGTTCCCAACAGAGAAAGAGGTCTTAAATTGTTGCGGGGCATCAAGGGGACAGCTACTTTCTGGGAACTGGCAGGTCCAGATCCGGCGCAAAGGGCACGTTGCCGTCGACATCTTTCTGTGCGAGGACATTGCGCGTTCCATGCGTACCGACTGGAGCCTTTTCCTTCTCGCTTTGGCCATGATCGCCGCGCCGCTATGCTCGGCTGGGAGCGCGCAAGCGTCGCTCGGCGGCGGAATTGGCACGGTGGAAGCCGACGGGACTCATTTTTCAGCGCCCGTGGTCTCGACCAATTATGGGGCCTACACAACCTACGTCCTGACGTTACCCAATGGTGGAACAATCCACGAATACGCCTCTGGCGGCATCGTGTTCGGCCTCTCGTGGCGAACGCCGGGGCGGCCAGACCTTGTTCAGTTGCTCGGATCGCATTTCGCCGCTTTCCAAGCGGGACTTTTGCCGCCTACGCGGGGCATTCGCCGCGCGCCGCCGACCATCGAGAAATCGGACTTTGTGGTCCAAAGCCGCGGTCATCCCGGGGCCTTCCACGGTCAAGCCCTTCTTCCGGCGCTGGCCCCCTCCGGCTTTTCACCTTCTGATCTTAACTAAATCCCAGATGCTTAAGAGACTTCTTGGATTGATTGGCCTCTGTCTCGCGCTCACCGCTTGCGGCCAGGGCGGTGGGGGCGGGAGCACTTCATCAGGCGGAGGCGGGAGCACTTCGTCAGCCACCCCGGCGGGCGGAACGACGACAACAACGCCCGCACCGACTAATTTTGCGACCATCACGGTCGATAGCGGCCCCGCGGCACTTGGTGTCGGCCCAAACGGCTATATCGCGGACAATACGGCTTATGTGTCGGTGACACTGTGTGCTCCGGGAAGCACTACCAACTGCCAGACCATTGATCACGTTCTGGTGGATACCGGATCGGTAGGCTTGCGCATCTTCGCCTCGGTGATCAATGCGAGCTTGCTCAGCGCCTTGCCCCTGGAAACGGACGCGAATTCCAATCCCGTGGGCGCCTGCTACGGATTTGTCGAAGGCTACATTTTTGGGTCGGTGCGTCAGGCCAACTTTCAGGTCGGCGGCGAAACAGTCGCCAACATGCCGTTCATGGCCATCGCCGACGCGGGCGTGTTCTCCACCATTCCCGGCTCCTGTTCGTCTGGAGGCGGAACAAACGAGAACAGCGTTCAAGCCTTCGGCGCCAATGGGGTGATGGGCATCGGCGTGACCCCTACCGATTGCGGATCAGCCTGCACGAGTGCCGGGGGCTCCGGCGCGGCGACCTACTACGATTGCCCGAACACGGGCTGTGGCGCGATTATCGCGCGCGTCTCTTCGACCACTGCGCCGTTCCAGCAATTGCCCAATCCCGTAGCGGCAATGAGCGTGGACAACAACGGGACCATCATCAGTTTGCCTGCCGCACCAAATGCTGGCCAGGCGACAATGACAGGAACCCTTTATTTCGGCATCGGTACCCAGACCAACAATGCCCTTGGCTCGGCCACGATCCTGACCACCACTCCCTCTACAAGTTCCGCAGGCGTGGGGCTTTTGACGGCCGTCTACAATGGCGTTTCACTTGACGAAAGCTTCCTGGATAGCGGCAGTAATGCGTATTTCTTCGTCGATCGGGCAATCCCCAACTGCACACAGAGCCAGTTGAAGGGCTACTACTGTCCGACGAGTGCCGAAACATTAAGTCCTACGCTCCAGGGCCAAAACGGTGTAAGCGTGTCCGCCGCCTTCACCCTCAACAATGCTCAGGCCTTGCTGTCGACCAACGACTCGGTATTCCCCGGCATCGGAATCAATCCCAATCTTGTCGGCACCCTGAGCGCATACCCGCACAGCTTCGACTTCGGCTTGCCGTTCTTCTATGGACGCAACGTCTACACAGCCATCGAGGGGCGCAACGCGGGAGGCTTCACAGGCCCATACTTCGCCTACTGACACAACTCCCGCCGCCCTCATCCGCTTGGGGCTGCAGTCGGCACTAGCGTGGGATGCTCGGTCCACCGGCATGGAACTGGCTGTACCTATCGAGCATGAGACGGCGGCCATCGTGCCGTCGTTTTCGTTTGGGGCGGGCCTCCGAGCCGATGGAAGACGAATGACCGCCGTGCAAAGCGGACATGCGTTTGCAAGCCGAGCCGTTCCTGTTTTCAAATCTTCCGGCTGTCATAGGCCCAATGCAAAAGGGCCTGGCGCTGGCGCGGCCGGCAATGGGGATCACCGCATTCGCAGTTCTTCTTCACCTGGGCGATATGGCGACGGATCGCTTTCCAGCGTTTGATCTGGCGCGCGTCGTCCTCGGTGCGCCGGCCCATATAGTAGCGGCAATACCATTGGAACCAGCCGCGCGGATCCTGGGGGTGAATCCAACCTTTCTTCGTCCACAACGCCAGCGGCTGACTGGCCTCAACGCCAAAATAATTGCATTTGCGATCTCGGCCAGTTGGCGAAAGCTTCGCGCTGACAAACCAGCTCTCGGGAAATTCCCGCCTGCAATCGGTCATGTATCTGCCGCCGAAAACGCCGAGTGCCAGCATTTGCTTTGGCGTCAGCTCCGGCGTGAACGCCGGATCGAAGCTGCGGCCAATCGCTGCGACGCGTTCATAGCGGTAATTGCGCTGCATCTTGTCGTACACGACAACCAGCTTCTTTTTCCCAGGCCTGCTAGCCTTAAGCATGCCTCTGCCTACTTTCCGCCAGCCTGCGAGACACAAGCGCTATTACAAGTCTGTTAGACTGCAATTTCCACGCAGGACGCAAGGCGGTTCTCCGCGGATACATAGCGCGAGGAATGTCTTGTGTGGATGGCTCTTCACCAACCCGCCAGCCTTTAGGGGTTGGCAAGAAGGAGGAGAGCCATGGAGTGTGCGGTAACAATCGGATTGGACTTGGGGAAGTCGGTTTTTCAGGTGCATGGCGTTGATGCGGGCGGGGCGGTTGTGATCCAGCGTCGGCTGACGCGGGGCAAGCTGCTGGGGTTCTTTGCGAAGCAACCGCCTTGCCTGGTGGGGATGGAGGCCTGTGCAGCCGCCCACCATTGGGGGAGAGAACGCAGCAAGCTGGGGCACAGGGTGCGACTAATGCCGCCGCGCTATGTAAAGCCCTATGTGAAGCGGCAGAAGAACGATGCCGCTGATGCCGAGGCGATCTGTGAGGCGGTGACCCGGCCGAACATGCGCTTTGTCGAGATCAAGACCTGCGAGCAGCAGGGAACGCTGGTCCTGCACCGGGTGAGACTGATGCTGATGCGCCAGCGTGTACAGCTGTCGAATGCGATCCGAGGCCATATGGCAGAGTACGGCCTGGTTGCTCCGGTGGGCCGCAATGGCCTTCAGCGATTGATCGCCATCCTGGGCAACCCGGATGATGAGCGTGTACCGGCAGTAGCCCGCGCCTCACTGGCGCCGCTGGTCTGCCAGTTCGGGCTGGTGAATGACCAGGTGCTGGAGAACGACCGGAGGGTCAGATCGAGCGCTAGGTCCACGGAACTGGGCTGCCGGCTGATGGAAGTACCCGGCGTCGGCCCGGTGCTGGCCAGCGCCATGGTCGCAACGGTGCCCGACCCCACAGTCTTCAAGTCTGGTAGAAACCTGGCAGCCTGGATCGGGCTTGTCCCGCGGCAGAACTCCAGCGGCGGCAAGGAGAAGTTGGGCGGCATCACCAAGCAGGGCGACCGATATTTGCGGCAGCTGCTGGTGGCCGGGGCCCTGGCGGTGATCCGCTACGCCCAGACGCATGGGACAAGGCGCCCTTGGCTGGTGCAACTGCTCGCCCGGCGGTCGCCCAAGATCGCGGCGGTCGCACTGGCCAACAAGATGGCCAGGATGATCTGGGCCATGATGATGACCGGGGAACGATATAGAGACCCTGTGGTGGCTGCGGCCTAGCCAGCAGCACCGGGCAGAGTTTGGGAAGGGCAATCGCGATGTAATGCACCATCGGTCGAAACCGAGAACGGGAAAACCCATTTGCGCCAAAGCGCCTAGAGCGCGTGCTTTTGACCGGGACCCGTCTTAGCGCAAGGCATTATGGCCAGCGGCCTTTGTGTGCCGCACAAACAGGCCGCACACATGGCCGCACCGACCGAAGGACAGAACATCAAGAAATCCCTTGCCAACGGAGAGCCGTCCACACATGGCGCAAA
>CAWHLV010000098.1:0-82133 GCA_963830095.1 uncultured Alphaproteobacteria bacterium | reverse complement strand
ACTCCAGGCAATCCTTCCACCCGCCGCAGCGTGCCCGGCTTCCAGTTGTCAATGCGGCCCTGCATTTCCGTGATATCTTAGGTGATGTCTATTTATTTGACGCTCGGCGTCATGAATCTGGCCTTTGAGAAGGCTGGCGAATTCACGGTCGCCCTTTTTTGACAACAGTGACTCCGTCTTGTCTGGTACGATAGTTATCTTTGGTCCTGGATAAAGCCTTGATCCTGCCGGAATTGAGATCGTTCAACCGTTTTTCTTCGTCGCTCTTGTGTTGATGCAGCACCGGAAGATAGGCAACGCAGGCTTCAGCCGACACTTCGTACAGGTTTGTCATCAACGCCAAAACGATTTCCGATGATGTAACCATGACCGGGCCGCTGATAGCCATGCAGCACCATCACATCATGCCGAACAACTTGCTCGCGCATGCAGATTGCACAATGGCCGATCGTCTGGCCGCCCACTGGCACACGCGGTCGCTCCGATGCCTTCACGTGCTTGACCAGTCCAAGCCGCTCGTTCACTTCGCTTTCCAGGTTGGTTTCAGCCAGCGCCCATTTGAAGAACGCAGCGAAATCCTTGGTGCCCCCATAACCGGAGAATTTGCACCGGGCCGCACACGTCGAACGATTTGCCATCCGGCGCCGTGATATGATAGCCGCTGCACTTGCGGAAAAGGCGGAATGACCACAGCCACACGTGACCAGTTTGTCGTCACCACTGTAATTGTCCCGTACCTTCTCCGCTTTGGGATCGGTCAAGTCCATGACGAAATAATCGTCGGCCTTGGCTTTCTTCGAATCGGGCAGCTTAGCAACAGCGTATTCCCCACGCTGGCATGCGGTAGCTTCGGCTTCCTTCTTGGTGTGCGAAGGCATCGTGAAACGAAGATCGGCATCAGCGGAGGGAGCCAATCAACGAAATCTTCCACGGCCTCATTTGCTTGAAGGTTTCAGAATACTCTTCGGTATGAACCTCAGTATCCGCCCGGAAACCGCTGTTGTATCCAAGCTCGTCACTCGGCTTGATGAATACGGCTTTCTCGATTTTCCAGCCGTTGAACAGACCAAGGATTGCCGCCGTGGTCTTGGCGTTGAAGCCCGCAACCGCACCTTTGTGCAGCTTCATGAGCCACTGTCCCAGTGCCGGGTCGGTGTCTGTGATTTCCGCCAGTTTCATCGTTCTCTCCTGATATAGACAGCTTACCACAGAATCGAGGTTTGTCAAGTGGTATATTTAGCGAAAAAACTTGTCTTTTCATGGTGTTCGGAGGTATGTTCACAGTATTTGAATTTAGGCAGCTTTTTTCGAAATAAGTTCGTGATTGGCCTTGAAGAAAGTCAACATGTCGGTAACTCGAAACCGACCATGAGGGCCATTATATACACAATAATTATCAAATATACAGTCTGAGCATTCTGCTTCTGGAATAGCTATGTACCAGCCAATTCTTGTTATTTTGAAGGCTACAAACCACTGGTCACCCACATCGATAATGTCGATAGTCTGCTTGATCCAACTGTCAAGCATAGGACATGAGCCGGGTTGTAACAATTGATGAAAGGGGAACGATTTGTATGATTTTGATTCTATAATCAATTTCGGGAAGTAAGATCGGGACGGAATAATGTCGCCGCCAAAAGCACGATCTTGAGTAGTGCTGAGTGAAACCGCGACGATGAACATTTTTGCCTCCAACATTGGCACCACTGTTCGGAACGCGAACAAAACTTCCCAAAAAAAATTTCACTCAATAGCTTGCAAAGCTCACGTTCTCCGGCATTTCCTTTTATTTTGCTTTTAGCAGTCATGATTGTTTTTTCCGAATTATATTCGGACTTATTTATACATTGGGTATTAAGAAAACATTTACACTAAATATTGTATGCGTTACTTTGAAATTATCAATGAAACTGTGTCAGTTGATAGTCTTGCATTTCGTGCATGGTTGGGGAATTCAAAAGTTGTGGATGCTGCTGGTAACCCATTACCGGTCTATCATGGAACGAGACGGCCAGATCGTGTTGGCGCAAGGGTTCCAAATTCTAGGGCTACCGCTGGACCGATGGCCTATTTTACGGATGATCCAGAAATAGCGCAAGTAATTACGCAAGTGATAAAGCAGACACAAGTATTGGCGATGAATACGAAACTTATGCATCGTGGTTCAAAGTAAAATTTGGAAGAACAGAAAGTCAGATATAAATTAAGCATGGTCTATTTTTGCCGCAAGCAGAGAAACAACGAATTGCCAGTCTTGCGCCTCGTGTTTTACATGATGACGAAGGAAACATCATTTTAGGTGGTCCTGAAATTACCGGTGGTATTGGTGGAGATCGAACAAGCAATCAGAGAACACAGAGGAAATGTTTTAGCAGCTTTAGTTGATCGATGGCTTACTGGTGGTGTTTTGTTTAATGATGAATTCCTCAAAGTTTTGAAACTGGCTGGTATGACAACTCCGGTTATATTTTGACCATCCGAACGCAACATATCCCGCCGTCTATCAGGTTTTTCTTTCCATTCAAACACCATTGACATCAACAACTATTCCGAAATCAGTTTTGAATGCTCTACAAAAGGCGGCAAACCGTCAGCCGCACAAACCGGATAATCTAGGATACCATTAATCGTCTGGGCAGGCCCTCAGGCTCCCTAACGTCTGAATGACTTTTGACCCAAAGGCCATTCCCGCTGAGCGATTGCCAGGTGAATATTCTATTTGGAACCTGCTCTTTCCAGCAGGGGTCCGTAAAGTTCCAACATCCGGTTTCCGGATTGCTTCATTCGTGCGGTGTACGATTGATGTAGCGGTCCTCTCCGACTGCTGGTGGAGTGCAAGAACAAAAAGAAGACAAAGACAAGCCCAGTGGCAGAAAGCTACTGGGCTTTTCCTTTTGAGGCACCGTCTTATCGATGCGCCATCGGTCGCTGGCCGAATCCGCTTAACTGGATATTAAGCGAGAGACGTTACCGTTCTGTCATCGCAGTGTTGAGTATCCGCGACACGAGAAATGCGATGAAACAGATTGCACACGCCACTGAACCGAGTGTTGATCAGCGCCAATATGAGCGCGTCTCAACCGGACTGCTGGGTAAGCTCTTCGTCCCCGCCGAAGATCTGACAATGGATTGCCGCGTACTCAACCTTTCGGCAGGTGGTGCGAGTGTCAAATGCGACGAACCTCCTTCTCTTCATACGTTTGTGGTTCTGTACGTGGACGGCTTCGGCCGGTTTGAAGGGACAGCGCTCCGTTTCATGGAGGGCGAGCTTGGCTTAAAGTTTGACTGTAAGGATGCGAAGCGACAACGCCTAGTTTGCGCCTTAAATGCTTTTGTGCGAGATGGGTCCATTGGGAATACAAGGCTGCGCAGCCATCCGCGCATATCTGTCGCCTCGACCTTCCATTTTACCTGCGCTAACGGCGAGCAGCCGTTGTACGAGGTGATCGACATATCTTTGCTGGGTGCATCCTTGCGTACTACGTCCCGGCCAGTCGTGGGGGAACAGATTACGATCGGCCATACCCGTGGTCGGGTAGTTCGCCATCATCCGGACGAATCGCGATCGAGTTTATCGGTGATTAGCCACGGGCGAACTCCTTTGGCTCGAAACTCTGCCCGAGACATGCGCTAAGTCACTTAAATAAAAGCCTTGTTGGCCGAAGTGTTTAAGGGTGATTGGCACTTCCGGAGCACCGGGAATGTCCGTTCCATACGTGAAACGGAAAACCCTTAGCCATGTTGACAGCAGCCAATTGGACGGCTTTGATTGCCTCAGAAGCTGGGGGCGTCAGTGTCTCCATACACTGCCCAAGCTTTTAAGGCCCGGTCCGACTTACCCTCGCGCCGGGCCTTTTTCTTGATCTTACAACAACTCATCGATCTGCATCCGACGTTGGTTATAACCGTCACATCTGGAGTGCATTAAATGCGCGCGCCGATCTTTGTTCTGTCTTTCACGTCGCTCTTGTCCGCCGCTGCCTTTGCGCAAACTGAGCCATCACCGGCCCCGATGCCTGCTGCCCCAGCCGTGGCTGGTACAGAGCAGCCTGCCGCTGAAAAGCTGGTCTGCATCGATGAGGATGCTGGCGGCAACTCACGACTTGGATCGCACCGCGTCTGTCATACCCAGAAAGAATGGGATTCTCTCCCGCGGGCTCGCAGGTGAAATGGTTTGATTGGACGCTCGCCTAGGGCGAGGTGTGCGATGAGACCCCAAGGACCAACGCCAGGACGGTGATGAAGTGTCCGTTTTTAGCGGCGGACATTCAAACCGTGAGCCAATTGTCCAAATAGCGTTACACCCCGAATGACTTGTCGGTCAGAGGGTGTAAAGTCCTTGTGCTATCTCTATGCCCCTGCATTTGCGGGCCATGACAAATTGAATTGCCTGCGGACAATAAGGATGACTTCTAGAGAAGTTCTTCGATCACGCGGTTGAGCAGCAGACGGCCTGCCGGCGTTGCGGTCAGACGGTTGTTCGCATCTGACAGAAAGCCCTGCTCCACCAGCGCCGTGATCTTTGCCGCGTCGAGTTTTGTGTTCCAGCGCGCTCCATACCCCGCCAGATCAAGCCCTTCGGCCAGGCGCAAATTCATCAACAGATGCTCGCGCGCGGCTTCCTGGTCGCTGACCGGCGTCATCTCGGTAAAGCCATGACCGGTTTTGCCGACCGTGTCGCGCCAGCGTTCCGGCAGCTTGATTGCGGCGGTGGCCATGCGCCGGCCATTCAGCGCCAGCCGCCCATGTGCGCCGGGACCCACCCCGGCATAATCGCCATAGCGCCAATAGATCAGATTGTGCCGGCTTTCCTGACCGGGCCGCGCATGATTGGAAATCTCATAGGCCGGAATTCCGGCCGCCTGCGTCAGTTCCTGCGTGGTCTCGAACAATTCCGTTGCCAGGTCTTCGTCTGGAATCTGCAGCTGGCCGTTTCTGTGCAATAGGGCATAAGGCGTCTCGGGCTCGATGGTGAGCTGATAAAGCGACAGATGATCGGTGCCGAAGGACAGCGCCTCTTTCAATTCGCTGCGCCATGCCGCTTCGCTCTGATCCGGGCGGGCATAGATCAGGTCCAGTGAGGCGCGATCAAAGTTGTCCATCGCCAGTTTCAGGGCGCGTTTGGCTTCCGCCACGTCATGCAGCCGGCCCAGCTTTTTCAGGTCGGCATCGTTCAACGCCTGCACCCCCAGCGAGACGCGGTTGATGCCGGCGGCGCGATAATCGGCAAAGCGGCCGGCATCGGCGCTGGCCGGATTGGCTTCCAGGGTGATCTCGGCATCGTTGGCCATGGCCAGAGTGCTGCGATCTTTTCCAGGATCCGGCCGGCCGAGGCCCCGCATCAGCGACGGCGTGCCGCCGCCGAAAAAAATCGTCTCCACCACAGGCCTGCCGGTCTTGGGCCGCGACCCAGTCCAGTTCAGACGAATGCCGTCCACCCAGCCGTCTTCATCGATCGCGGTGCGGACATGGGAATTGAAATCGCAATAGGGACATTTGGCGGCACAAAACGGCCAGTGAACATAGACGCCGAAACTCACTTAAAGCGATTCCGCAAAGATACCGGAATGCAGCAGCTTCTCGAACGCCCTGGCGCGGTGGCTCATGGCGTGCTTCTCGCGCCGGATCGATTTCGGCAAAGGTCTGCTCCATGCCGTCGGCGATGAAGATGGGATCATAGCCAAAGCCGTGATCGCCGCGCGGCGGGAAGGTGAGAGGCCCGCGGACCTCACCTTCGAACACATGCGACTCGCCAGACGGCAGTGCGATGCAGAGCGCGCAGACGAATTTCGCCGCGCTGGTCAAAAGTCCCTTGTCGCGCAGTTCGTCATGAATGCGGGTCATGGCGATGCGGAAATCCTTGGTCGGTCCTGCCCAGCGGGCCGAATAGATACCGGGCGCGCCATCCAGCGCATCAACACAAAGCCCGGAATCATCGGCCAGCGCGGCATGATGGCTGGCCTTGGCTGACGCATGCGCCTTGATCTCGGCATTGGCGGCGAAAGTTCGTCCGGTTTCTTCCGGCTCAGGCAATCCCAGCGCCGGCACTGACGGCCCGATTCCATGCGGGCCGAGCAACGCTTTGATCTCCCGCACCTTGCCCGCATTGTGGGAAGCGACCACCAGATGGCTGCCGCGCGGCAGCATCAAGCAAGCAGCCTCCTTCTGCAGTTCGACCAGCTCGCCGATGCCCTTGCGCGCCAGATGAGCAGCGCCACCAGCTGTTCCTCGCTGAAAGGCGCACCTTCCGCGGTGCCCTGGATTTCCACCAGCCCGCCTGAACCGGTCAGGACAAAATTGGCGTCGGTCTCGGCGGTGGAGTCTTCGTCATAGTCCAGGTCCAGAACCGGCTCGCCCTTGACGATGCCGCAGCTGATCGCCGCAACATGGTCCTTGATCACGGCGGGGTGACCAGGCCGGTCTTCTTCATGAAGGCGAGGCACTGGCTGAGCGCAACAAAGCCGCCGGTGATGGCGGCGGTGCGGGTTCCGCCATCGGCCTGCAGCACGTCGCAGTCCATCGTGATCTGGCGTTCGCCCAGCGCCGGCAGATCGCAGATGGCGCGCAAGCTGCGGCCCACCAGCCGCTGGATCTCTTGCGTCCGGCCCGACTGTTTGCCGGCGGCCGCTTCGCGCCGCATGCGGTCGTGGGTGGAACGGGGCAGCATGCCGTATTCCGCCGTGACCCAGCCCTTGCCCGAGCCCTTGAGAAAAGGCGGCGCCTTTTCCTCCAGGCTGGCGGTGACCAGCACATGGGTGTCGCCGAACTTGACCAGACACGACCCTTCGGCGTGGCGGGAGAAGCCCGGGGTGAGCGAAACGGCACGCATTTGGTCAGGAGCACGGTTGCCCGGCGAGTTGAAGGGCGCATGGAGCCTCATATATCGGTCTGCTAAGTTGGGGCGTTACCTAGGTCACCGCCCTGGTATACGCAACCGCAAACCAGAAATTACAAGGTTTTCAACAGCTTGAGTTTTGAATCGCGCACCCCCTTCCTGATGCCCCAGGGCCTGACCGAGCGCCCGCGCGAGGTTTTCCGCCATCTGGTGGAAGCCTTTCTGGCCTCCGGCGAGCCGGTGGGATCGCGCACCTTGAGCCAGCGCCTGCCTCTGGCGCTGTCGCCGGCCTCGATCCGCAATGTGATGAGCGACCTGGAAAGCATGGGCCTGCTCTACGCCCCCCATACCAGCGCCGGCCGGGCCCCCACCGAAAAAGGCCTGCGTCTGTTCGTGGACGGGCTTCTCGAAATTGGAGAATTGGCCCCCGATGAACGGGTGGCGATCGAGGCCCGCATGTCGGGCAGTGGACGCCAGCATCGAAGACGTTCTGACCCAGGCCACCCAGTCGCTGGCGGGCCTGTCGCGCTGCGCCGGCCTGATGGTACGACCAAGCAGGATTCCGCCCTCAAGCATGTGGAATTCGTCTCTGTCGCGCCGGGCAAGGCGCTGGTCATCATGGTCAGCGAAGACGGCCAGGTGGAAAACCGCGTCATCGAAACCCCGCCGGGCCTTCCGGTTTCCGCGCTGTGGGAAGCCAGCAATTATCTGGGCGCACGGCTGCGCGGCCGCACCCTGGACACCGCCCGCGATGAAATCCTGGCGGACCTGGACAGCGAAAAGAGCGAACTGGATACGCTGACCGCCAAGCTGGTGGCGGAGGGCCTGGCAACGCTGGCCGGTCCCGAAAAAGTGCTGATCGTGCGCGGCACCTCGAACCTTCTCGACAATGTGGCGGTCCAGGCCGACATCGAACGCATCCGCACCCTGTTCGACGATATCGAACGCAAGGCCGACCTGATCCGGCTGCTGGAGCTGGCCAAGGACGGCGACGGGGTCCGCATTTTCATTGGCTCGGAGAACCGGCTGTTTTCGCTCTCCGGCTCCTCCATCGTGGCCGCGCCCTACGCCAATGCGAAAGGCAAGATCGTGGGCGTGATCGGGGTTCTGGGCCCCACCCGGCTGAATTATGGCCGCATCATCCCCATGGTCGACCACACCGCGAAAGTCATTGGACGATTGCTCGCTTAAGGTTTAAGGACGCGACTTCAAGGAAGAATGGATGAATGACGAACAAACCCAACTGCCCGATTCCGAAAATCCCCATGCCGCGGAATTCGCGGTGCTGGAAGCCCTGAAAGCCGAAGTGGAATCCCTGAAGGACCAGCGGCTGCGCGCCCTGGCCGAGGTCGAGAATATCCGCCGCCGCGCCGAGCGCGAAAAGACCGAAGCCAGCCAGTATGCGGTGACCAAATTCGCCCGCGACATGGTGGGGATTGCCGACAATTTCGCCCGCGCCCTGGCCGCCGTGCCTCAGGCCGTGCGCGAGGCCGCCGACCCGCAGGTCAAAGCGGTGCTGGACGGGGTGGAAGCCACCGACCGCCAGTTCATCCAGACGCTTGAGCGCTATGGCGTGAAGCCCGTGGCGACCGACGGCAAATTCGATCCCAACCTGCACCAGGCGATCGCGGAGGTGCCCGGCAACGGCAAGCCGGGCGGCGCCATCGTGGATATGGTGCAGACGGGTTACATGATTGGCGAGCGGCTGTTGCGTCCGGCCATGGTCACGGTTGCGAAAAAAGATGTGCCCGCCGAAGCCCCCGGCGTGGATACTAAGGTCTAAATAAAAAGAGGCGTCCCATGTCCGACCTGAATATCGTCGTCACCGGCGCGTCCGGGCGCATGGGGCGTACCCTGATCCGCGAGATCGCCCAGGGCTCGGGCATCACCCTGTGCGGCGCGCTGGAGATGGAAGGCCATCCCAATCTGGGGCTGGACTCCGGCACCTTGGCCGGCATGCAGCCCAATGGCATCAAGCTGACTGCCGACCCGCTGACCTTGCTGGCGCATGCCCAGGCGATTGTGGATTTCACGACCCCGATGGTTTCCACCATGCTGGCGGATCTGGCGGCCCAGGCGCGCATCGTGCACGTGATCGGCACCACCGGCTTTGACGAAAAGGGCGAAAATCGCATCACGGCCGCCGCCCGCCATGCCGTGATCGTGAAATCCGGCAACATGAGCATGGGTGTGAACCTGCTGGCGGCGCTGGCCGAACGCGCCGCCAGGGCGCTGCCCGATTACGATATCGAGGTGCTGGAAATGCATCACCGCAACAAGGTGGATGCGCCGTCGGGCACCGCGCTGCTTTTGGGCCAGGCCGCAGCACGCGGCCGTGAGGTGGTGCTGAACAAGCATGCGGTCAAGTCGCGCGACGGCCATACCGGCCCGCGCAAGGATGGCGATATCGGCTTTGCCAGTCTGCGCGGCGGCACGGTGGTGGGCGAACATTCCATCGTCTTCGCCGGCACCGGCGAGCGCATCACGCTTTCCCATTCCGCCGAAGACCGCTCCATCTTTGCCCATGGCGCGCTGACCGCGGCCAAGTGGGGCCACGGCCAGAAGCCCGGCCTGTATTCGATGACGGACGTGTTGGGCCTTTAATGCCCAAGCCATTTTCCAAAGCCGAAGTCGAAGAGTTTTTCGCGCGGCTGAAGAGGCACACGCCTGATCCGAAAACCGAGCTGCAGTATGTTAACGCCTATACCCTGCTGGTGGCCGTGGTGATGTCGGCCCAGGCCACCGACAAGGGCGTGAACAAGGCGACCGCGCCTTTGTTCAAGACGGTGAAGACGCCTGAGCAGATGGTGGCGCTGGGCGAGGAAAAGCTGGCCGACGCGATCAAGACCATCGGGCTTTACCGCGGCAAGGCCAAGAACGTAATCGCTTTGTCCAAACTGCTGATCGAAAACCATGGCGGCAAGGTGCCCAAGGATCGCGAGGCGCTGGAAGCGCTGCCCGGCGTGGGGCGCAAGACCGCCAATGTGGTTTTGAACGTGGCGTTCGGCGAGCCGACCATTGCCGTGGACACCCACATCTTCCGCGTTTCCAACCGCACCGGCCTGGCGCCGGGCAAGGATGTGCTGGAGGTGGAGCTGAAGCTGGAGAAGGTGGTGCCGGACACCTACAAGCTTCATGCCCATCACTGGCTGATCCTGCACGGCCGCTATACCTGCGTGGCGCGCAAGCCCTTGTGCCCGACCTGTGTGGTCAGCGATCTGTGCCGCTTCAAGGACAAGACAAAAGAGCTTCCGGCGGAAAAACCGAAGCTGGCCAAAGCAAGGCGCTAGGCTACGCCACCAGCGATCATCAATACATTCGGTTCAGGCCCGGCATTATTTGGATACAATTCTATTTCACAAATCATAGCGCGGCGCGATGGGTTTGCTCTTTTGCTTAGATCCGTACTCGTACCTATAGCCCTCGGGGGGCACTCCTCGCACCTGAACCGTGCCGTCTGGCTTGCACGACTTAGCGGTGCAGATATCGTTCTTCTTTGCGTCAGGTCTCCCCGTGACCATTCCGATGCGGATGGGGCTGAGCTTGAAAGAGCGCGGCTATCGGTAACGCTGGCCGCGCCAGAGGTTAGCGTCAGAACCGTCACCGCTCTTGGTCCTCCCTCGCTTGAAATATTGAACATAGCTCGGCGCGAAGGGGTCGACCTCATTGTCATGGGGACAGATCCAAAATGGCATATGGAAAGCACATGGAATGCAGATCGGATATTCCAGCGCTTTTTGCTGAATTCGACAGTGGCGAAAGTCGTTCAAGATGCGCGCTGCCCTGTTTGGCTGGATAATTCCCCATCAGCGAGCAGCATGAAAATATCAAATCTTGTTTGTTTTCTCGACTTGAATCGCAATTGCGAGCGCTTAATGCAATTTGCATCGCGGATCGCCGAAGAATGCGAAACGCAAATGGTATTATTCAGCAGCACTGTTAGCACGCGTATTTTCGCGCCCGGCCAACCTCGCAACGTTGTTGAATTGCAGCGCTACCATATTGAAATCGCGGAAAGGAAGATCGACCAGCTGCAAGCACGATATTCAACGTCAGCTGCGAAGATTGTGACCATGGGGGACGGTGTCGCAGCTCTCTGCAAAACGCTCAAAGAATTTGGCTCGCCCCTCGTCGTTGCCGAACGCATTTCGGATCGATGGGGCGACAATCACAAAATCTTTGAGATCATCAGGTATTGCAAGACTTCGATATTGATCAGGGCAGAAGCTAAAAAGGATGACCTATCGGTTCCCAACCCGCGGAAAGGTATTGACCCATTCGTCCTGCTCTTGGTGTCAATTGGGATTGGTGTCGCGCTAATATATTTGATCATGCATTTGGCGGTGCAGAATGACAGCTGCAATTTCGCTGCCATCCGCTGCCAAACGCCCGCCGACCTCCTGTTTGGTACATCATCGGGGGGAAGGCCCGCGACTCCGCCATAGCGCAAGCCCCGTCTCATGGGCATCGCGAACTCCAGAACTTGTGAGACACAATATCAGGATGTTTTGGCCGGTGAAGCGCTCAAGGCGGTAAGACAGGCGCTGTCCGCCGCACTCTGGGCGCCATGCGGCAGGGTCTCGACATGGCGCACCATCAAGGGCGCGCCATAGAGGAAAAAGAAAGCGCGGCAGGCCGACCCGTCATAGCGCCACATTTCGGTGGCGCCGTCTTTGCGCACAAAAGCAGGTTTGCCGAATGCAGCCTGAAGGCTGGTTGCCGCCATGTTGATATACTGGCTGGGTTCGCCGCGCGGCGGGGCGGATGGAATGCTGGCGGCGCCAGGCTGGGGCACAGGCGCTTGCGGCGCCTTTGCGGCGCAGGCCCCGAGCAGCAGGGCCAATGTCAGGATGGCGACGCGGCGGATCATGGCTGGCGTTCTGCACCAGCGCCGCACGCCCTTGCAAGGGCCCTTATGGGCCGTGTAAGCGGGGCCGTCTAAAGTCCCCAGGGGTTCCCATGTCGCAGCAGCAGTTTGATGTCGCCAGCCTTGGCAATGCCATTGTGGACATCATCGCGTCCGTCGATGACCGCTTCCTGCTCACCCACCGCATCGCCAAGGGCACCATGACCCTGATCGATGAATTTCGCGCCAAGGAGCTGTTGAAGGCGCTGGCCGATAATCACCAGACCATGTCGAGCCTGCATGAAGTGGCGGGCGGATCGGCGGCCAATACCATGGCGGGCCTGGCGTCACTGGGCGGCAACGGCCTGTTCCTGGGCAAAGTATCGGACGACCGGCTGGGCAAGGTGTTCGGCGATTCCATGGCGGCGACCGGCGTGACCTTCCACAATGGCGTTGCCAGAACCAGCGCCTCCACCGCTTCTTCCATGATCGCGGTGACGCCGGATGGCCAGCGCAGCATGAACACCTTCCTGGGCGCCTGCCGCGAAATGGTGCCGGACGATGTGGACGAAGACAAGATCGCGGGCGCGCGCATCCTCTATATCGAAGGCTATCTGTGGGACGAGGAAACGGCCAAGCAGGCCTCGCGCAAGGCGATTGCGGCGGTCAAAGGCGCGGCCGGGCGCATTGCGCTGAGCCTGTCGGATCCCTTCTGTGTCGGCCGCTTCCGCAATGAATTCCTGCATCTGCTGGACAAGGATGTCGGCATCCTGTTCGCCAATGAAGATGAGGCCAAGGCGTTGTTCGAGGTGGAAGACTTCGCGGGCGTAGTCGCAGGTGCAAAAAAATGGGGCGGCATCGCCGCGCTGACCCGTTCGGCCAAGGGCTGCGTGATTGTCGAGGAAGGCATGATTCACGAAATACCCGCCGCGCCGGTCAAACACGTGATCGACACCACCGGGGCGGGCGACCAGTTCGCCGCCGGATTTCTCTACGGCATCACGCATGGCAAGGGGCTGGCGGATTGCGGCCGGCTGGGCGCGCTTGCCGCGGCGGAAGTGATTTCGCATTACGGGGCACGTCCGGAGACCTCGCTCAGGGACATGGCGGCGGAGGCGGCACTGATCTGACCCTTTTGTCATGCCCGCGAAAGCGGGCATCCATCGTACCGCTCAAGTTGGATTCCCGCTTACGCGGGAACGACAGGAAAAAGAGCTATTCCCCCATCATGTGCAACATGACCTCGCGCCGGTGCGGCGCGTCGCGATGCTCAAACACATAAATCCCCTGCCAGGTGCCCAGCGCCGGCCGGCCCTTGTGCAGCGGAATCCCGATTGACGTCTGTGTCAGCGCCGAACGGATATGCGAGGGCATGTCGTCGGGCCCTTCGGTGGTGTGGCGAAAGCGCGGCCCGCTGGTCGCCAGCCAGGCAAAGAAATCGCGCAGGTCTTTGCACACATCCGGATCGGCATTTTCCTGGATCACCAGCGACGCCGACGTGTGACGAATGAAACAGGTCAGCAAGCCGTCTTCGATCCCCGCCCCACGCACAAAATCAATCGCCGCATCGGTGAACTCATAAAGCCCGGGGCCCCGGGTCGAAACTGTGATGGTGTGATGGGCCTGCTTCATGCGCGCTTGCGCAGATAGACATACAGCGCGCCCTCGCCGCCATGTTTGGCATGGGCGGGGCGGGTATGGGCGATCAGCGCCGCCAGCTCCGGCTCGTTCAGCCAGCGCGGCACCATCTGCTTCAGCACGCCGTGCTCCGACATCATCCAGGACGCGTTCTCGTCATTCTTGGGATTGCCCTTGCCGGTGACCACCAGGACCAGCCGGTGACCCCGGGCGTGCGCGGTGGCCAGCCAGGCAAACAGGGTGCGATGGGCCGACCCCTGCGTCATGCCATGCAGGTCGATACGGGCGTCGGGCTCCATCAGTCCGCGCCGCAAGCGGTCTTCGGTGGCGCCATTGACGCCACCGGGCTGGCTGCCCGCGATCTTCTTGCGGGGCGCGGCGGTAGACATGGTGGCTTTGAGCGGGCGCGACTCCTTGAAATTCTGCTCGAAGAGCTTTCGTTCCTCATCACTGGTCGTGCGTTTCGTCATGACGGGAAATCCGCCACCTCGCCCAGTTTCGCGGCCAGGCCGTTGGGCAGCAGCACATAAAGCCGGCCCGGCGCCTTCATCATGCCGGCGTGGTTCTCGGCTTGCGCCCCAAAGCCAAAGAAAATGTCGCCACGCGCCGCACCCCGAATAGCGCCGCCGGTATCCTGGGCCACCATCACGCCATGCACCGGATCGGGCCCATCGGCTGCGACAAATATCGGCGCACCCAGCGCGTGAATGCGCTGGTCGATCGCCACGCTTGCCAGAGGTGTGAGGTTTGCGCCCAGCGACCCCGTGCTGCCCAGCGTGATATCTCCAAGTGGCTTTTCCTGGAAGAAGACATAGCTTCTGTCGGTCTGCATCACCTGGGCCGCGCGGTCGGGATGGGCGAGCAGCCAGGCGCGGATGGATTGCAGCGAGACGTCTTCGCGCGCCAGCGAACCATCGGCGATCAAGGTGCGGCCGATGGCCGTGTAGGGCTGGCCGTTCTCGCCGGCATAGGCGATGCGTTCGGAACCGCCATCGTCAAACAGCACCCGGCCCGAACCCTGAATCTGCAAGAAAAAGAAAGCTATCGGATCGTCGGTGTAGAACAGCACCGAGGCGGTTTTCACGCCGTGGCTTTCGATCTGGGCGCGGTCGGAATACGGCACCAGCGCGTGGCCCAACACGCGGCCCGAAACATGTTCGCCCTTCAGCTTGAGATCGAACAGGCCCAGATCGGCGCGCACCAAGTCGGACGGCAAGCCATAGACGGGGGTCTGAAACGCGCCGCCGCTCGCACGTGCCCCTCGAATTTGCGGCTCGTAATAGCCGGTGAACAGGGCGTCGCCGCTCACCGCATAGGGTGTGAAGTTCTCAGCAAAAAATGTTTTGGCGTCGCCGCGCGCAGCGGCACAGACGCCGCGCCAGTCACCGACCGTTCCGCCGTAGCCGGCACCGCCCATGGGCGTGGCGTCGGGCTTTTGCATCAAGATCGCACAGCCGCGCTGGAACGACGCCAGCGCGCCCTGCGCATCGCTCTCCGGCCAGCCGGGAAGCTGGTCGAAACTTGCGCGCGACAGATGCAAGCCGGCGGGAACTGCAGGCGGCGGTTTTTCGGCGGTGCAGGCGGCAAGCAGAAGTGCCGTGGCCAGAATGGCCGGCCGTATCGTCATTCCGGCAATTCGCCCGAGGTCGCGATCAGGGCCCAGTTGGGATCACCTGAATCCAGATTGCGTTCGAAGGTCCACACGTCGGTGACGGTGCCGGTGGCGAACTCCGCCGCGAAGGCCAGTGTAATCTCGGCGCCGCGCCCATGCAGCGCCGAACCGACAATGCGCGCATCATGCAGCTTGACGAAGGCCGCCGCAGGGGCCGTGCGCTGGCTGATGCCGGCATCGAAGGCGGCATAGACTTCTGGCGACAGCAACGGGCGCAGGCTGGCGCGGTCGCCAGAGGCAAACGCCGTGACGATCTGGACATAGGCCTCGCGGCTGCCCGCGAGAAATTTGGCGGTGTCGAAGTTGCGGTCGGCCAGCTGGATGTCCAGCAGCCCGTTGGAGGAAGCTGAAGGTTCCGCCGCGACCTGGGGGGCGGGCGGCGTCAGGGGCGATGGCGCGGGGCGGATCTGCGGTTCTTGGCCGGTGCGGCGTCCCAACATGGTAAAGAGGCGAAAACAGACGACGCCCGCGACCATGGCGGCGATGAGAAGAACCAGCGTCTGGGTATCCGGCATGACAAACCCTAAAAATGGCCCCGCTTTTCGCCACCGGGGCGGACCCTAACCGCCGCAAGCGGGCCTGAAAAGGCTTTTGACCTAAGGGCTCCTTGTCAGGATCGCTCTTTGTATGGTAGCGCGCGGGCCGAAATTCCCGCGAAAGATGATCATGAGCAGTGACGGAACACAGGCGCCCGCGAACCCCGGCATCCCCAACCTGCAGGTGGCGGCCCAGTACATCAAGGATCTGTCCTTCGAAAATCCCGGCGCCACCGCCAATATCGCCGATCGGCCCCAGATCGAGCTGGCCGTAGACCTGAACGCCGCCGCGACTGGCCGAAAAGGACATGTTCGAGGTCGAGCTGAAAATCCGCGTCGACGCCAAGAATGAAGGCAAGGCCTTGTTCCTGCTGGAAGTCGCCTATGCCGGCATCTTCCGCCTGAGCAATGTCGCCGACGTCGCCACCCAGCAGATGATCCTCTTGATCCAGGCGCCGCACATGCTGTTCCCCTTCGTGCGCCGGATCGTCGTCGGATGTGGTGCGCGATGGCGGCATGCCGCCCCTGATGATCGAGCCGATCGACTTCATGGCGCTTTATCAAGCGCGCGTCGCCCAGGGCCAGGGCGCGCCCCAAGGCGTTGCATAAGGGGCGTGGCGTAATCAGTTCCACGCGGCGTTCGCACGGGCGAGGGCCGCTTAAATATTCCAAAGATTTTTGTCACCAAGCTCTTTGGCAACAAAGGCGGTGTGAGCGGCAAGCTCGGCCTCGGTGAGCCGGAGTGCGAGTTTCTCGGCGCGCTGGCGCGCGGCCCGGGTGCCGCTTTCGGCCGCCTGCTGCGGCCGCGATCTCGACCGGCGCCAGCATCAGCCCGCGTTGACGCCCGCCGATCAGTTCCAGATAGACTTCCGCAGTGAGCTGGGCGTCGAGCAGCGCGCCATGCTTGGTGCGCACCGACAGATCGATGGCGAAGCGCTTGCAGAGTTCGTCCAGCGAATAGCGCGCGCCGGGAAATTTGCGCTTGGCGATTTCGATCGTGTCGATGGCACGCGCCAGCGCAATGGGCTTGTGGCCGGTGCGCTTCAGTTCGGCATTGATGAACTTGATGTCGAAGCTGGCATTGTGGATGACCAGTGGCGCATCGCCCAGAAATTCCAGAAACTCTTCCACCACATGGGCGAACAGTGGCTTATCGGCCAGAAATTCGCCGGATAGCCCATGCACCCGCTGGGACTCGATGGGAACGTCGCGTTCGGGGTTCAGATAGAATTGCAGAGTGCGGCCGGTGGGGAAGTGATCCAGCAACTCGACGCAGCCGACTTCGACGATCCGGTGGCCATCTCCCGGCTCGAAGCCTGTCGTTTCTGTGTCGAAGACTATTTCACGCATGAAGTCTGGACCTTACATCGGCGAGGATCATTTTCACCTGTTCACGGGCGTGATCCAAGCCCTTGTCGGTGATCACCAGGTAATGCGCCTGTGCACGCTTTTCGGCATCGCTCATCTGGCGCGCCACAAGTGCCTGGAATTTGGCCTCGCTCATGCCCGGCCGCGCTAGCACCCGTTCGCGCTGGATGTGATGGGGCGCCGTCGCCACCACCACCGCATCCACCGGCGTGACCCGTTTCCAGCAGCAGGGGCATGTCCAGCAGCACGATGGGGGTGTGCGTGTTTTTGAGGAACGCGTCACGCCGGTCTGCCACCAGCGGGTGCATCAAGTCTTCCAGCCGCCTGAGCGCCCCGGGATCGCCGGTCACCGCCTTGGACAGCGCCGATGCGATCCACCGCGCCATGTCTTGTCGTGCCGGGAAAGGCCGCTTCTATCATCGCCGCCGCCTCGCCGGCATAAAGATCATGGATGGCAGCGTCGGCATCGAACACCGGAATGCCTTCGGCGGCGAACAGTTTGGCGGTCTCGCTTTTGCCCATGCCGATCGAGCCGGTGAGGCCGATGACAAAAGGCTTAGCCATGGGCTTTCAGCGCTTTCTCCAGCGTATCGCGGAGTCCTTGTGTCACCGCAGGCATCTTGCGGCCCATTTCGCCGAAAAAAGCCTCGAAAGGATGGCACCGCCTGGTGCATCAGCATGCCCAGGCCATCAATCGCCTTATGGCCGCGCGCCGCGCGCGTCTTTCAGCAGCCCGGTCTCCAGCGGATTATAGACGATATCGCAGACGGCAGCGTTTTTCGGTAACACTGACAGATCAATATCAAGTGGCGGATTTCCTCTCATGCCGGCGGTGGTAGAGTTTACCACCAGCGCGGCATCGCCGGCCTCCGACCATTCCTCCAGTCGTTCAATTCGCGCCCGGCTTGCAGGTGCTTTACCTGTTTGGACATCCCCGCAAGTGTCTGGCGCGATCGGCATCGCGGTTTAGCAGATGGACCTTTGCTACGCGCCCAACTGCTGCAAGCGCCAGCACGCGCCCCGCGCCGCGCCGCCCGCGCCCAGCAGCACACATTTTTACCGGCGCAGCGTGCCCGATTTCTCTGCTCAGGCTTTCAAACAAGCCCGGAGGCATCGGTGTTTCGGCCATCTATCCTCCATCGGCTGTAAAATCAACAGATTGGCCGCGCCGCTGCCTTTGTCGCGGCGCGTCCAGTCTGCGGCCAGTGCAAAGCCGCTTCTTTATGCGGCACGGTGACATTGAGGCCGCGAAAGCCTTCGCGCGCAGGCCAACAACAACGTCGGTGAACTCCTCCGCGCTCAGCCGCGAGCGTCCGTAGCTCCGTCAATATTCATATTCCTTCAGCCAGTGGCCATGCAGCACCGGCGACAAGGAATGCTCCACCGGCCAGCCTACGACGCCGAGTGCTTTCCGCGGTCACTGTTCCAGCACGCCTTCCTTGCGCAGCTCGGCCAGCACCGGCAAAAGCGGCAGGCCCAGCACCGAGAAATAGTCCCCATCCACTTTATCGAAAAGCTGCGCCCCACGCCCCTCATAATGATAGCAACCCACCGATGACAGGATCGCGGGACCTTCGGCGGCCAGATAATCGTCCAGGAATTTGCGGCTGAGGCTGCGCATCACCATCCGGCAGGGGCTGGCATGCGTCCACAACAGGGCCCCGTCGCGGGCCAGCGCCGCCGCCGAAACCAGAAGATGCTCCTTGGACGACAGCTTGTGCAGCAGGGCCTTCGCCTCATCCATGGTGGTGCATTTGCCGATGAAGCTGACGCCCAGCGCAATCACGCTGTCGCCGCCCAGCACCAGCCGGCCGGGATGGCGGCGCGAAACGCAAAGCGCTTTCTGTCCCGCCAGTTCGGATGCGATCTGCATCGCATCGGCGCCGCGCCCTTTCAGGCCCGCGATCAGCGCGTCCTCATCCAGGTCGGCCGGATCGGCGGTGAAGGGCACCCCTGCCGCAGTCAGAAGTTTCTTGCGGCTTGCGCTGCCCGATGCCAGCACCAGAGTCATGACCATCGCCTCCTTGCGCTCGGCCAGCAGGTTCATCACCGCCGCCGCGGTCTCTTCGATCGAGCGGCGCGACACGTCGATCATCGGCCAGTTCTGGTTTTCGAACAGCTGGCGGGTGGCGGCGATCTCGGCGCGCACCGCATCCAGTTCCACATAATTGCTGTCGCGCATCTCGCCCATGGTGTTCAACCGGTTGCGGCGCACCTGCACCAGCCGGTCGGGCGACACCCACAGCCCCACGATCAAGGGCTGGGCGGCCGCCAGAAGCTGGGGCGGCGCTGGCATGCGCGGCACCAGCGGCACATTGGCGGCGCGGATACCGCGGATGGCCAGGTAGACACAGGTCGGGGTCTTGGAGGTGCGGCTGGCCCCGGTCAGGATCACCTCGGCCTCGCCAATGGAATCCAGCGACTGGCCGTCATCATGGGCGATGGTGAAGTTCAGCGCCTCGATACGGTCCAGATAACGGGCATCCACTTCGTGCTGGCGGCCGACCTTGTGGGTTTCGGTCTTGCCGAGGAAATGGCGTAGTGCCGTTACCGGCCCTTCCAGAACATCGATGCAGCGCACTTCGATATCCCTGCAGCGCGCCATCAAGGTCTCGGCGCAGCCGTGGATTGGCCAAGGTGAAAAACACAATCCCCGGCATGATGGCGATATGATCCAGCGCCCGGGTCAGCTGGGCTTCGGCGCGCACCAGGGCATAGGGATGGATCATCACCTCCACATTCTCGAACTGGGCGAGCGCGGCATTGGCCATGGCGTTAAGGGTCTCGCCAGTGGAGTCCGACACAAGATGAACATGAAATTTATGATCCACAGAAGTATCCGCAGGCCAGGGCGCTGCCTGGGGTTAAGGACGGGAGAGACCGGACAAGACTAACAGGCGTGATACCCAATCAAGGCCCCGCTGTGCAAACCGGGAAGCACTGGGGACGGTCCGGCCATCCGCCAACATGGCGGCTCGCGCTCCGCCTTGCCGGCCATTTACGCCAAGTGCTTGAAGAAGCGACCACCTTCGCTTAAGCCAAGGCCTGCTCACCGTTTGACCCACAACCCACAGCCCTAACATCATCTTCATCATCCTTAGAGTTCTTAGGAGTCTTGTTTTTGAGTAGTGAACCCAAGCTTGTGCGTGTGCTGAACGGGAGCGCTGAGAAAGTGCCTCCCGTCTGGCTGATGCGCCAGGCCGGACGCTATTTGCCGGAGTACCGGGAGCTTCGCGCCAAGGCTGGATCCTTCTGGGCGATGGCGCTGACCCCGGAATATGCCGCCGAAGTGACCTTGCAGCCGATCAGGCGCTTTGGCTTTGATGCGGCGATCCTGTTTTCCGATATTCTGACCGTGCCGGAAGCTTTGGGTCAGAAAGTGACCTTCACCGAAGGCGAAGGCCCGAGCCTCAAGCCTGTGACCACTGCCAGAGGCTTTGTCGAAGACCGTGAGGCGTGGGCGCGTTATTTCGAGCCCGTCTATGCGGCGCTGCGATTGACCCGCGCAGGCCTGCCCCAGGGCACCACGCTGCTGGGCTTTGCCGGCGCGCCCTGGACACTTGCCACCTATCTGGCGGCAGGCGCGGGTGGCGACGAACAGAAGGCTGCCAAGTTGTGGGCTTATCGTGATCCGGAGGGCTTTGGATATCTTCTGGATATCTTGGGTGAGTGTGTCGCCTTCCATCTGATCCGCCAGATTGATGCCGGTGCGGATGCGGTGCAGATTTTCGACAGTTGGGCGAGCGGCCTGCCGGTGGCGCTGTTC
The DNA here is from genome assembly GCA_963830095.1 of uncultured Alphaproteobacteria bacterium. GTDB lineage: Bacteria > Pseudomonadota > Alphaproteobacteria > Micropepsales > Micropepsaceae > Rhizomicrobium. The sequence continues at coordinate 61,469 of CAWHLV010000098.1, read as the reverse complement.
GAGCAAGTGGTGATCGCGCCGACGAAAAAGATTGTGGAATGCTGTGCGCAGCGCCCGGCCCAAGGCGAAGATCATTGGTTTCCCTCGCGCCTCCACCCTGGCGGGTTATGAATCTTACGTGCGCGCCACCGGTGTGGATGCGGTGTCGCTGGACACTGCCGCTCCAATGGACTGGGCAGCGAAGTCACTGGGCTGCGCGCTGCAAGGCAATCTGGACCCGATCGCCCTGATCGCGGGCGGTGCTGCGCTGGATGAGGCGGTGGACGAGATTCTGGAAGCGATGGCCGGCAAGCCCCATATCTTCAACCTGGGTCATGGCATTCTGCCCGAGACACCCATCGCCCATGTCGAACAATTGCTGAAACGGATCCGCGGTTGAAGCTCGTCCCCCAAAAATTGGCGGTGATCCTTTTCAATCTGGGCGGGCCCGATGCGCCCGAAGCGGTCGAACCCTTTCTGCGCAATCTGTTCAGCGATCCCGACATTATCGCCCTGCCCGCGTTGCTGCGCCTGCCCTTGGGCCGCTTCATCGCCAGGCGCCGCGCACCTGTCGCGCAGAAGATCTATGGACATATTGGCGGGCCGCTCGCCGATTTTCGAGGAGACCCGCGCCCAGGCCGATGCTTTGGAAAAAGTGTTGAGCGGTGATGGCGTGGAGGCGAAGGCCTTTGTCGCCATGCGCTACTGGCATCCCTTCAGCGATGGCGCGGCGCGGGCGGTCAAAGCATTTAACCCCGATAAAATCGTCCTTTTACCGCTTTATCCGCAATATTCGACCACCACCACCGGCTCATCCCTGAAAGACTGGGCCCGTGCCGCCAGGAAAGCCGAACTGGACAAGCCCACATCGCGGGTATGCTGCTATCCCTGGGAGCCGGGCTTCGTCACGGCTGCTGCCGCAAAAATCCGCGACGCCATGACGGGTGCGCCGGAGAATATTTCCTGGCGTCTGCTGCTGTCGGCGCACGGCTTGCCCAAGCGCACGGTTGCAAAAGGCGATCCCTATCAATGGCAGGTCGAGCGCAGCGCCGAGGCGATTGTGAAGGAGCTGGCCCTTCCCGGCACTTGAACCCGTGGTGTGTTACCAGAGCCGGGTTGGTCCACTGCAATGGATCGGGCCATCGACCGATGCCGAAATCATCCGTGCCGGCCGGGACGGCAAGGGCGTGATGGTCGTGCCCATCGCCTTTGTCAGCGAACATTCCGAAACCCTGGTGGAGCTGGATATCGAATATCGCAAGCTGGCGGGCGAGCACGACGTGCCAGATTACCGCCGCGCCGCCACGGTGGGCACACACCCCGATTTCATTGCCGCTCTCGCAGATCTTGTGCGCTGGGCGGCCGAGGGCAAGATTGTCACTTGCGCTGAAGGCCGCATCTGTCCCACAAACCACTCCGGCTGTGGATATGGAGCCCCGCGCGCGGATGCGCGCAAAAATCAAGGAAAGACGTGATGGACGCGCTGCGCAACACCCTGTCCAACTACATTCCCTGGATCCTGGCCTTTCACATCATCGCGGTGATCGCCTGGATGTCGGCCATGCTCTATCTGCCGCGCCTGTTCGTCTATCACACCGAAACCACGCCGGGCTCGGACTTCAGCGAACGCTTCAAGGTGATGGAGCGCCGGCTGCTGAAAGACATCATGAATCCCGCCATGATCGCGGTGTGGATTCTGGGCCCGCTGCTGGCGTGGCTGACCGGCGCCTATCTCGACACCTGGCTGCAGATCAAATTCGTGCTGGTGCTGATCATGAGCGGCATGCACGGGCTTTACGTCGGCCGCTGGCGCGATTTCGCCAACGACCGCAACACCCATAGCGCGCGCTACTACAGGATCATCAACGAAGTGCCGGCGGTGCTGATGGTTCTGATCGTCATCCTGGTCAAGGTTCAGCCCTTTGGTGACTGAAGGGCCGATGAACCGCCTGAAACAATAATTGCAGCGCCCCCCTGAGGGTTAGGAGGGGGATATTTGCAAGCGTCACAAATCACGCTATAACCGCTCCGTCCAAAAGACCTGCGCGGCCACTGATGGTTCAGGGGGCTGCGAGCCGGAAAGCCCGGTCCGGGTCAAACCAACCTCTTCGATGATGCGTTCGGGGCCGCCCGCCCTCCGTGCATCGAAACCATTCCCCCACTGTCGATCAGGTGCCCCCCCATGACTGTCCAAGATGGCCTGCAGGCGATGAAGTTGCAGGATCTGAAGAACAAGAAACCCGCGGATCTGCTGGCTTTTGCCGAGGAACTGGAGATCGAGAACGCATCCTCCATGCGCAAGCAGGACATGCTGTTCGCCATCCTCAAGGAACTGGCCGACCGCGAGGTCGAGATCACCGGTTCGGGCGTGGTGGAAATCCTGCAGGACGGCTTCGGCTTCCTGCGCTCGCCGGAATCCAACTACCTGCCCGGCCCCGACGATATCTATGTTTCGCCCTCCCAGATCCGCCGCTTCGGCCTGCGCACCGGCGACACCGCCGAAGGCCCGATCCGGGCGCCTAAGGAAGGCGAGCGCTATTTCGCCCTGCTCAAGGTCACCACCATCAATTTCGAGGACCCCGAGCAGATCAAGCACAAGGTCCATTTCGACAATCTGACGCCGCTCTACCCCACCCGCTGGCTGAAGATGGAACTGGACGATCCCACCATCAAGGACAAGACCGGCCGGGTGATCGACATCGTGGCGCCGCAGGGCATGGGCCAGCGCGCCCTGATCACTGCGCCGCCGCGCACCGGCAAGACGGTGATCCTGCAGAACATCGCCAAGGCGATTGCCGCCAATCATCCCGATGCCTTCCTGATCGTGCTTCTGATCGACGAGCGCCCGGAAGAAGTCACCGACATGCAGCGCACCGTGGTGGGCGAGGTGATCTCGTCGACCTTCGACGAACCGGCGACGCGCCACGTTCAGGTCGCGGAAATGGTGATCGAAAAGGCCAAGCGCCTGGTCGAGCACAAGCGCGATGTGATCATCCTTCTGGACTCCATCACCCGCCTGGGCCGCGCCTACAACACCGTCGTGCCGTCGTCGGGCAAGGTCTTGACCGGTGGCGTGGACGCCAATGCCCTGCAGCGCCCCAAGCGCTTCTTCGGCGCCGCCCGCAATATCGAGGAAGGCGGTTCGCTGACCATCATCGCCACCGCGCTGATCGATACCGGCAGCCGCATGGACGAAGTGATCTTCGAAGAGTTCAAGGGCACCGGCAACAGCGAAATCATTCTGGACCGCAAGGTCGCCGACAAGCGCGTCTTCCCCGCCATCGACATCATGCGGTCTGGCACCCGCAAGGACGAGCTCCTGGTCGAGAAGGGCACCTTGTCCAAGACCTATGTCCTGCGCCGCATTCTCTCGCCCATGGGCACGGTGGACGCGATCGAGTTCCTGCTCGACAAGCTGCGCTCGGCCAAGAACAACGCGGACTTCTTTGAAATCGATGAATACCTAATCGTTGCGGCGCGCCTGCGCCTGACGAAACAGCCCCGCCCGGTAACGGGCGGGGTTTTTCGTTAGTGCGCTGTCCGGAAGTGAATCGCGCCGTCGTTCAGAAAGCAGGTCTTGTTGAAATGCGTCAGGTCCAGCGGGTTTGTTAGCCGGACGTCTTCAATGCCCGGGTATGGCTTCGCGCCGAAATCGTAAGACCGGTCGATCTGGGACAGGACGATCAGGATCAGCCCCCGCTCGAACGCAAAAGTCTTCAGGGCCTGCACTTGGATCATCAGATCAGGCCGGTCGCGTTTCTGGTCCAGCAGCTGAAGATAATCGATGACCACCAGAGTGCCGCGCGGCGCGGACGCCAGGGCCGCAATTACATAGTCGGCGCTGATGGCATCGGAGCCGTCAAACTCGAACATGCCATTCAAAAGTGCCCGGTCGGCTCCGATAGCGCGCAGGCATTCATCCATGTCTCGGGTTGCATACTCCAGACTGAAGAATTTGCCCGGGCTTCCCGACTTATCGCTTCAAGCGCGAGCTCCAGAGACAGCAATGTTTTGCCGTGACCGGGCCTGGCGCCGATCAGCAGCAGATCACCCGGCGCGAGCTGGATGAACAGCCTGGCGGCGGGCGTCTCGGCTGACAGTTTGGCGGCAAGCAGGCTCCAGCTTTCATAGCCTTCCTGCCGGGCGACGCGATCCAGCGCTTGATGCAGCGGAATATGTTTGTTGCGGGATAAAAGCCCGGCATTGCGCTTCAGGCGGTAAACGGGTGCGGATAGTTTCATGAGCGACCTTCCATTGCGGGCCGAAATTGCAAGTCCCTCCTTTTGCGCCGTACCCGAACGGTTGGTTCGATGATGAAATTGCCCTGCATGAAGATGCTTCCCAATCGGAGGGAGGGGGCGTGGGCACACCGCAGGAAAGCCTAGCTCAAACCGCGCGAGGTGCAAGTGGGCATCGCCGCAAGCTTATGCGAGCGCCCGGCCCGCTTCGCGGGCGTTCGAGCGGGCAAAAGCCCCACTGGGGCTTTTGCTGTTCCGCTCTCACGGAATCAGAATCGTCGCGCCGGTGGTCTTCTTGCCGGTCAGCGCATCATGCGCCTGGGCGGCATCCTTGAGCGCAAAGCGCTGGTTGATCGCAACCTTCACCGCGCCCGAACCGATCACCGCGAACAGATCATCGGCCACGGCCTGCAGTTCGGCATGGGTGCTGGTGTAGTGCGCCAAGGTCGGGCGGGTGACGAAGAGCGAGCCCTTGGCCGCCAGGATACCGGGCGCGAACGGATCCACCGGGCCGCTAGCATTGCCATAGGTCACCATGATGCCGCGCGGCGAAAGGCAATCCAGCCCGGCCAGGAAGGTGTCCTTGCCGATGGAATCATAAACCACCGGCACGCCCTTGCCGCCGGTTAGCTCGCGCACCTGCTTTTCCCAGCCGGCGTCGTGGGTGTTGATCACATGGGCGCAGCCATTGGCCTTGGCCAGCGCCACTTTTTCCGGGGAGGTGGTCGATCCGATCACGGTGGCGCCCAGATGGTGGGCCCACTGGCAGGCGATCTGGCCGACGCCACCGGCGGCGGCATGGAAGACGATGGTTTCGCCCGCCTGCACGCGATGGATCTGGCGCAGCAGGTACTGGGCGGTCATGCCCTTGAGCAGAATGGCGGCGGCGGTTTCGTCGTTGATGCTGTCGGGCAACTTGACCAGCTTTTGCGCCGCCACATTGTTGGCCTGCGCATAGGAACCGATGGCGCCGCTGGAATAGCCCACCCGGTCGCCAAGCTTGAACTGGGTCACGCCCTCGCCCAGCGCCGCCACGGTGCCGGCGGCTTCCGAGCCCAGGCCTGACGGCAGCGGCAGCACATACAGGCCGGTGCGATGATAGGTGTCGATGAAGTTCACACCGATGGCGGTGTGTTTGACCTGCACCTGGCCCTTGGCCGGCGGCGGCAGGTCGTAATCGACATATTGCAGCACGTCACTGCCGCCGGTTTTCTCGAAACGGATGGCCTTGATCATCTGTTGCATCCTCTCGGGTCCTCCTCCCCATCGCGTGCGTAGCACCTGCGAGGGGGAGGTGCCCGTAGCACCGCTTAGGTGCGAAGGGCGGAGGGGGTTATTAAATTAGGCTCTCATTTGTTGCTGCGGCTGGCCGCGCAGCTGCGGCGGCAAGGTCAGCACACCGGCCAGATCCGCCGGATTGGTGATTGCATTGGAGCACACGCCCGCCTGGCAGATATAGGCGGTGGGCTGACCGCCCTCCATGCCGCGGCCCGAGGCCGGATGGCCCGGCGGCAGTGGATCGCCCGGCTCGATCTGCATGATCATGCCGTTGGGCATGGGCTTGCCCCAATAGGCGCGCAGCAAATCATGGGTGCGCGAATTGCCCTTATGGCCGACCACCACGATCACCAGGCTGTTGACCAGATATTCGAAGCCGTTGAGGTAACTGCCCGCGCCATTGAGCATGCGATTGGCTTCGGCGGGGAAGGTCGCGCCCAGGGTCGAGGCGCGGCTCATATAGTCCTTGTCGCCGGTCAGAAGCGCCAGCCGTGTCAGCACCATCAGCATGGTGCCATTGGCGCTGGGCGTGGGATTGTCGAACACCATGCGCGCGCGCACGAACAGGGGATCGGCATCGGCGGCATACATGCAATAGCCATTGATCTGGCTGTTCCAGAAATGGTCGTCGAGTTCCTTGGTCCAGGCCTTGGCATGGTCGAGGAAGCGCTCGTCGCTGGTCACTTCCCACAGCTGAAGTGCAGCGCGCGCCATGTCGGCGTAATCGTCGGCAAAGCCGGTCACGCCCTTCAGGTGTGAAAGCTTGTTGCCGCGCCCGAGCGTCTTGACGATGCCGCCAAAGGCTTTGATCGCCAGATCGATCCATTCGCGCTTTTCGAACACCACACCGGCGCGCACAATCGCTGTGATCGCCAGCGCGTTCCAGTCGGTCAGGACGCGGTCGTCGCGGGTGGGCGAGGTCCGCTTCTGGCGCGCTGCCAGCAGCATGCCGCGCTGCTTGGCCAGCAGCGCCTCGTCGGCTTCATTGGCGGGCACCGGATTGCCCAGCCGGCGCGGCAGGTTGCGGCCCTGCACATTGCCGTCGCGGGTAATGCCATAGACCTGCTTGAAACGGGCCGAGAAGGTGCCGACCAGGGCGGCGTCGATCTCCGCCTCGCTCCAGGTGTAATATTTGCCATCTTCAGTCTGGGCGCCCGACGAAATCGAGGCGGCAAAGACATCGCCCACCTGCAGTTCGCGGATCAGGAAGGCGATGGTTTCGGTCACGCGCTGGCGCGAGAGTTCATTGCGGTTGAACTGGAAGACGCTGGTGCAGATGTCGATCATCTGCGCCTGGTCGTAGAGCATCTTTTCAAAGGCCGGCTCCAGCCAGCGCTCGTCCAGTGCGTGACGGAAGAAGCCGCCGCCGACATGGTCATAGATGCCGCCGAACAGGATGCCGTCCAGGGTGGTGAAGATCAGCTGGCTGAACTGGGGCATGCCGCTGCGCAGGAAGGCGCGCCACAACACTTCCATCAGCAAGGGGTTGGGGAATTTGAGCGGACCCTGCAGGCCGCCAAAGAAGATGTCGAAACGCTGGGCGAGGCGCAGCGACGACAGGTCCAGGTTCATCTGTTCCTGGCCCAGGCCCATGTCGCGGTTGTAGAGACTTTCAACCGCGGCCTTGATCTTGCCGGCGGTGTCTTCGGCATGGGCGCGGTTGTCTTTCCACAGTGCCAGGGTTTCGCGGGCCACACGCGCGAAGCTGGGGATCTCCGGCTTGTCGTCCTTGGGCTGATAGCCCGCCACCCAGAAGGGCACGCCATCGGGCATCAGGAAGATGTTGAGCGGCCAGCCGCCGGAATGGCCCATGATCCCGGCCGCGCCCTGATAGAGCATGTCCACGTCCGGACGTTCGTCACGGTCCACCAACACGGGGATGTAGTTTTCATTGATGAAGGCCGCGACCTCGGGGTCGGCGAAGCTTTCCCTGGCCATGACATGGCACCAGTGGCAGCCGCCATACCCCAGGTTGAGCAGGACAGGCTTGTCTTGGGCCTTAGCCTCGGCCAGGGCGTCGGGGCCCCAGCCGCGCCACTGGACGGCGTTGTCCTTGTGGGAAAGAAGATAGGGGCTGGTCGCGTTCTTCGGGATCATCGTTGGGTCCAAGATTCTGTATGTGTGCGGAAGGATGCTTCCCGCCGGCCCACTTCTGTGATGTTTTTGGGGCCGGGTTACTTACATCGAAAAGCAGGACCTGCGAAACCCCTGCGGAAGGCAGTGCCAATGAAGGTAAATATCACCATGGACATGACCCCCGAGGAGGCCCGGGCCTTCATGGGGTTGCCCGATGTCGCGCCTCTGCAGAAGAAAATGCTGGAGGACATGCAGTCCCGGATGAAGGCGGCTTTCGATACCAATGACATGGACGCGATGATGCGGGCCTGGATGCCCCTATCTTCGGGATTTGGGGGTGGGGCCGAGACTTTCCAGAAGTTCCAGAAGGCGATGTGGGACGGCGCCACCGCCATGCTGAACAAAGACAGCAAATAGCCGCCATGAACCCGGCCATTTTCGCGCTCGCCAGTGCTGTGGGGCGCGCCGGGATTGCGGTCGTGCGGCTGTCCGGCCTGGACGCGGGCAGGGTTGCGCAAGCCTTGGCCGGTCCCCTGCCCCCGCCCCGCAAGGCGGTGTTGCGGCGGCTGGGCCATGAAGGCCGCGAGATCGACCATGCCCTGCTGCTGTGGTTTCCCGCGCCCGGCAGTTTCACCGGCGAGGACGTCGCCGAATTCCATATTCATGGCGGCCAGGCGGTGCGCGAGGCTCTGTTTTCCGCGCTTTCCGCCCTGGGTGCGCGGCCGGCCGAGCCCGGGGAATTCAGCCGCCGGGCGGTGGAAAACGGCAAGCTGGACCTGACAAGGGCGGAGGCCATCGCCGATCTGGTCGATGCGGAGACCCCGGCACAGCTCAGACAGGCGCTGCGCCAGCATGATGGGGCGCTGGCCGATCTTTATGAGGGCTGGCGCACCCGGCTGATCGCGGCGCTGGGGCGCTGCGAGGCAGCGATAGATTTCTCGGATGATGGGGTCGGCGAGAGTGAATTTGCTGCATCAAAGGCGGCAGTGAAACAAATCATCGAGGAAATACAAGAACATATGGATGACGCCGGGCGGGGCGAAAGCCTGCGCGAAGGCCTGCGCCTGACCATCCTGGGGCCGCCCAACGCCGGCAAGTCCTCGCTGATCAACGCCCTGGCCCGGCGCGACGTCGCCATCGTTTCCGACGTTCCCGGCACCACCCGCGATGTGGTGGAGGCCCGGCTGGACCTGGGCGGCTATCTGATCATGGTGGCGGACACCGCCGGGGTGCGCGACACCGCGGACGCGATCGAGGCCGAAGGCGTGCGCCGGGCGCTTTCGCATGCCGCAGGGGGCATGACGCTTTTGCTGCTGGATGGTTCTGCAGCAGACCCATATGCCGGCTTGCCCCCTGACCTGCCCGAACCCGAGCTGATTGTGTGGAACAAATCCGACCTTGGTGGCACCCATGACGGCATTTCCATCTCGCTCAAGACCGGCGAAGGGCTGTCGGCGCTGCTGGAAATGCTGCAGCAAAAGGTGCAGCAAAAACTGGAGAGCAAGGACACAGCACCGCTGCTGACACGGCCGCGCCATCGCCATGCGCTGGCCGATGCGCTGGGCCATTTGCAGCATGGCTTGCGCACGCCCAGCGATCAGCCCGAATTGCTGGCCGAAGATCTGCGCTTAGGGCTGCGCGCCATTGGCCGCATCACCGGCCAGGTCGATGTGGAAGAGCTGCTGGATTTCGTCTTCCGCGATTTCTGTATCGGAAAATGATCGGTATTAGGTAGCAGAGTTCCAAGCGGTACTTCTTGTACTTCGGGGGTCCGGGGATAATTTGGCAGGGATGCATATCCTCGTTTATCACCTGTCCCAGTTTTCCATGATTATGGCAGTCATCACGTTTGTGATGGCCCTGTATTTTGCCTTCAAATTTGCCCGCTACCGGACGCAGCCGGTGGGCCGCGTGTTCAGGGCGAGGTTTTTAGGGGCCATGGTCGTTTGCCTTGGTATCTGGCTTGCCTGCATAGCGTTCGACTTAGTGGCACAGCACCTATGACCGACACCCACGTTGTTTCCGCCCTGAGAGAGAAGCGCGCCCGCTTGGCCGGGGAGCTTCAAGAGGTCCAATGGCGAGTAATCGCCTTGCGGTCCGAACTAGGCAGCGTGGACAACTGCCTCAAGCTCTTTTCCAAGGAAATTGACCCGGAGGCCATTCCGGCCAAGGTCACGACCGGCAAGAACCCTGCTGGCCTGCCCAAGGGTGCTGGAAGTCGCACAGCCCTCGAAATCCTGCGCGAGACTGGCGTTCCTCTGACCTCCATGGAGTTGGCGGCCTGCATCCTGCAACGGCACGGGAAGCCCATAGAGCCCCGCTCGCTCAAGATGCTGACTGTGACCATTCAGGCCAATTTTTCGCGCCGTCCCGACAAGATTGTGGAATTTGATCGCAGTACCTATCCGATCCCCATGGACGGCGCACCATCGACCAGATCAGCGCGCGGCTGGTCAATTACCAGTTCGTGGATGGCTATGTGATCGTCACTCTGGACAATGGCCAGATGTGGCGTGAGTCCGCCGGCAGCGAACCGCTGCAGCACCTGGCGCGGCCCGCGCTGAGCTATACCGTCCTCATCGGGCGCGGCGGCGGCGGCAGCTATGCCATGAAGCTTTCGGGCCTCGCGCGCGAAGTTCCGGTACGCCGCATCCGCTAGTTGCACGCAAACGGGCTTGTGGATGGATTTGCGCGCGCGTATGAGCGCGGCGATGAAGTACGATGTCGTCGTCATTGGTGGCGGTCACGCCGGCTGTGAAGCAGCCGCAGCTTCCGCACGCTTTGGCGCGCGCACGCTGCTGCTGACCCATGCTTTCGAGACCCTGGGCGAGATGTCCTGCAATCCCGCCATCGGCGGGGTGGGCAAGGGCCATCTGGTGCGCGAAATCGATGCGCTCGATGGCCTGATGGGCCGCGTGGCGGATGCGGCGGGAATTCAGTTTCGTCTGCTCAACCGGCGCAAGGGGCCGGCGGTGCGTGGACCCAGAGCCCAAGCCGACAGAAGCCTTTACCGCGCAGCAATGCAAAACATGCTGCGCAGCATTTCCAACCTGGAAATTTGCGTCGCGAGTGCGGAAGACCTGATTTTGCGAGACGGAATCGTCGCCGGGGTTTTGACGGCGGACGGAGAAGAGATTTCCTGCGTGCAGGTGGTGCTCACCACCGGCACTTTCCTGAATGGCTTGATCCATATCGGCGAAACCAAAATTCCCGCCGGCCGGATGAAAATCCAGGACGGCATCGAGGCGCCCAGCATCGGCCTGTCGAAGACGCTCTATGGCTTCGGCTTGAGGATGGGCCGGCTCAAGACTGGCACGCCACCCCGGCTGGACGGCCGCACCATTCATTGGGCGGCGTTGGAGATGCAGCAAGGCGATGACCCGCCACAGCCCTTCTCCTTCCTGACCACCAAGATTACCACGCCCCAGATCGCCTGCGGCATCACCCGGACGACCTTGGCGACCCATGAGGTCATCCGCGCCAACCTGCACCGCTCGCCCATGTATTCGGGCCAGATCGCGTCCACCGGGCCGCGCTATTGTCCCTCGATCGAGGACAAGGTCAGCCGCTTCGCCGACCGCGAGTCGCACCAGATTTTCCTGGAACCAGAAGGACTTAACGACAATCACGATCTATCCCAACGGCATTTCCACCTCCCTGCCCCAGGACGTCCAGCTGGCGCTTTTGGCCACCATTCCGGGGCTGGAAAAGGCGGCGATCCAGCGGCCGGGCTATGCCATCGAATATGACTATGTCGACCCGCGCGAGCTGGCGCCGTCACTGGAAGTGAAGGCGGTGCCCGGCCTCTACCTGGCCGGCCAGATCAATGGCACCACCGGCTATGAGGAAGCCGCCGCCCAGGGGTTGATGGCGGGCTGGAATGCCGCCCGCGCCGCGGGCGGCTCAGGTCCCGTTATTCTGGACCGGGCGCAGGCCTATATCGGCGTGCTGATCGATGACCTGGTGACCAAGGGCGTATCCGAGCCCTATCGCATGTTCACCAGCCGGGCCGAATACCGGCTGACGCTCAGGGCCGACAATGCCGATCAGCGCCTGACCCGGCTGGGCCAGGATCACGGGATTGTTAGGTCCGAACGGGCAAAAGCCTTTGCCGGCAAGCTGGATAGGCTGGATGTTTCACGTGAAACAATGGCAGGCCCTGAGCCTGACCCCCAACGAGGCCGCCAAACACGGCCTGACATTCGCATGGATGGCGTCCGCCGCGATGGTCTGCAGCTTCTTTCCCTTGCCGGGTGATCCCGGAACTGACCCGGATCTGGCCGGAGCTGGGCTCTTTTGCCCCCGATGTGACCGAGCAACTGGAGATCGACGCCCAATATGCCGGTTATCTGGACCGCCAGGACGCTGACATTCTCGCCTTCCGCCGGGATGAGGGCCGCGCCCTGCCCGCCGGTCTGGATTATGGCGCCGTGATCGGCCTCTCCAACGAAGTCCGCCAGAAGCTGGAGCGCATCCGCCCCGCCACCTTGGGCCAGGCCGCCCGCATCGAAGGCGTGACGGCGGCGGCCCTGACCCTCGTTCTGGCCCATGTGAAGGGCATTCAACGGGCGAAAAGTGCCTGAGGCGGCCTTCGGTCCCGAGGAATTCGCCGTCAGGACGGGTGTTTCACGTGAAACATTGGCCCGGCTGAAGGCCTATGCCGATCTGCTGGCGGACTGGAATGCCCGGCACAATCTGGTGGCCAAAAGCACCCTGCCCGACCTCTGGCAGCGCCATTTATGGGATTCCGCACAGCTTGCACCCCTGATCCCGGAAACTGCCCGCACTTTGGCCGATCTTGGTTCGGGTGCCGGCTTCCCCGGTCTGGTGCTGGCAGCGATGCGCCCCGAGCTGAAAGTTACCTTGCACGAGGCCACCACCAAGAAGTGCGCCTTCCTGCAGGCCGCTGCCGACTGCATGGGCATCAAGGTCGAAATCCGCAATGCCCGGCTGGAGGATCTGCCGACACAGCCTTTTGATGTGGTGACGGCCCGGGCGCTGGCGCCCCTGCCCCAGTTGCTCGACTATGCCCATCGGTTCACAGGTCCGAACACTGTTTGCTTGTTCCTGAAGGGCCAAAATGTGGGGTCAGAATTGACCGAAGCCTCTAAATATTGGAGCATGAAGGCCTCTCAAGTCCCAAGCCAGACCGACCCTTCGGCTGCTATAGTGACGGTGAGAGAGCTGGGCCCCCGTCATGTCGCACCCCAAAAAACCGCGCATTCTGGTCGTCGCCAATCAAAAAGGCGGGGTCGGTAAGACCACCACCGCCATCAATCTGGGCACCGCCCTGGCCGCGGTGGGCGAGCCGACCCTGGTGATCGATATCGACCCCCAGGGCAATGCTTCCACCGGGCTGGGCCTCCATCGCCAGGACCGCAAGCTGACGACCTATGAAGTCCTGACCGGCGAGGCCCCCCTCGCCCAGGCCATCGTACCGACCCGCATCCCCGGCCTGTCGCTGGTGCCGGCCACTGTGGATCTGTCAGGCGCGGAGCTGGAGCTGGCCGATTTGCCCCGGCGCAATTTCATCCTGCGCGACGCGATCGAGGAATATTCCGCACACGGAGGAAATACCTTTTCCTACATCCTGATCGATTGCCCGCCGTCCCTCACCCTGCTCACGCTCAATGCGATGGCGGCGGCTGATGCGGTGATGGTGCCTTTGCAGTGCGAGTTCTTCGCGCTGGAAGGGTTGAGCCAGTTGATGAAGACCATCGAGCTGGTGCGCGACAAGCTCAATCCCGACGCTTGAAATCCAGGGCGTCGTGCTGACCATGTTCGACAAGCGCAACAAGCTGTCGGATCAGGTCGCCGATGACGTGCGCGCGACCCTGGGCGAAAAAGTTTATGCCACCGTGATCCCGCGCAATGTGCGCATTTCCGAAGCGCCCAGTCATGGCGTGCCGGCGCTGGTCTATGACCTGCGCTGTCCGGGCAGCCAGGCTTATATAAAACTCGCTGGAGAATTGATCCAACGAGAACGGGTTCGGGTCGCGGCATGAACCCTCCTCCCCAGGATCGTCCGCGCGGTTTGGGCCGCGGCCTTTCGGCTTTGATCGGTGATGAAGTCGCCGCGGTGAAGGGTGAGCCCGTCGCCCGCAAAGACACGCGCACCTTGCCCGTCGCCTTCCTGCAGCCGGGCCGCTATCAGCCGCGCAAGAGTTTCGACGAACAGCCGCTGGCCGATCTCGCCGCCAGCATCAAGGAGAAGGGCGTCTTGTCGCCCATTCTGGTGCGGCCCATCGGCGCCGACCGCTATGAGATTGTGGCGGGTGAGCGGCGCTGGCGCGCCGCCCAGATCGCCAAGCTGCATGACGTGCCGGTGGTGGTGCGCGAGTTGCCGGATGATCAGGCGCTGGAAATCGCCATCATCGAAAACGTCCAGCGCGCCGACCTGAACGCGATCGAGGAGGGGGCGGCTTACGAAGAGCTGATCACCCAGTTCGGCCGCACCCAGGAAGATGTGGCGCGCGAGGTCGGCAAAAGCCGCAGCCATGTCGCCAACACCATCCGGCTGCTCAAGCTGCCCGAGGCCGTGAAGGCCTGGGTACGGGAAGGCAAGCTCACGGCCGGCCATGCCCGTACCCTGCTGGGGGTGGCCGATCCGGAAGCCCGGGCGCGGGAATTGATTGAGGGCGCGCTGACCGTGCGCCAGGCCGAACAGCGTTCGCCCAAGAAGAAGGCCGGTGGAAAACCCCAGCCGGACCCCAACATTGCGGCGCTGGAAGCCGACATTTGCGCCACTTTAGGCCTCAAGACCCAGATTACTCACAAGGTGGATAAAAAGGGGGATAAGGGCGAGGTGAGGGTGGCTTACTCGAGCCTGGAACAGCTGGACGAAATCGTGCGGCGGCTCGTGCGAGGCTAGTTTTCGCAGGGCTTCATCGCTGCGTTTTGGCCAACGCAGCCGATACATCGATGCGGCCGTCATACAGCGCCCGGCCGACCACCACGCCTTCGATCCCCGGCTCGTTCGCGGCAATCAGCGCATCGATGTCGGCGTTTGCGCCGACCCCGCCGGAGGCGATCACGGGAATTGAGAGGGCCCGGGCCAGGGCGGCGGTTGCCGTCACATTCACGCCCTTCAGCAGCCCGTCGCCGTCAATGTCGGTGAACAGGATCGCGGCCACGCCCGCATCCTCGAAACGTTTGCCCAGATCGACGGGGGTCAGAGTCGCTGACCTCGGCCCAGCCGGCGGTGGCGATCTTGCCGCCCTTGGCGTCGGCGCCCACCACAATGCGGCCGGGGAAGGCGCGGGCGGCGTCTTTGACGAACCGCGGATTGGTCAGCGCCGCAGTGCCCAGAATGACGCGGGTGATGCCGGCGGCGAGCCACGCCTCCACTGCCGCCATGTCGCGGATGCCGCCGCCCAGTTGGATCGGCAGATCGATAGCGGCGCGGATGGACTTGATCGCTTCGGTATTGGCGCTGTGGCCGGCGAAGGCGCCATTCAGGTCCACGCAATGCAGCCATTGGAAGCCTTGCGCCGCGAAGCTTTTGGCCTGCGCCGCCGGATCGGTGTTGAAGACGGTGGCGTCTTCCATCACGCCCTTCTTCAGGCGCACGCAGACGCCGTCCTTCAGGTCGATCGCGGGGAAGATGATCATGGCTTTTCACCTATGCTGTCATGCCCGCGAAAGCGGGCATCCATGGCCGAAAGCGATGGCGTTTGAACTATGGATTCCCGCTTACGCGGGAATGACAAGCGGTAGAAATATGAGCTCAACTTGGAAGCTCCGCTAAGGTCGCCAACTAAGGAAATTTTCCAGCAGCTCGACCCGGTCGCCTGGCTCTTTTCCGGATGGAACTGGGTGCCCGCGATATTCTCGTTGCCCACCATGGCGGTCAGCGGTCCGCCATAATCGGTGGTGGCGATCAGGTCGTCGGGCAGGGTGGGCTTGAGCTCGAAAGCTATGGACGAAATAGGCGTGGCTACCCGGCTCGATGCCTTTGAGCAGCGGATGTTCGATGAGGATATTGAGCTCGTTCCAGCCCATATGCGGGATTTTGAGATTGGGATCGGAGGGCGTGATCTTGACCACTTCGCCGGCGATCCAGCCCAGCCCGGCATGACGGCCGAACTCCACGCCCACCGTCGCCAGCAGCTGCATGCCCACGCAGATGCCGAGGAACGGCGCGCCTTCTTTCAGCACCCTTTCCCGCAACGCCTCGACCATGCCGGGCACGGAGGACAGGCCTTTCATGCAATCGGCAAAGGCGCCCACGCCCGGCAGGACAATACGTTCGGCATCCCTGACCACCTGCGGGTCGGCGGTAGTGACGATCTCGGATTTGCCATTGGCGACCTTTGCCAAAGCCTTCGCCGCGCTGGCGAGGTTGCCGGAGCCATAGTCGATGAGGGCCACTGTGGACATAAGCGGTCGTATAAAGGCTCAAAAAGGATTTGTCGAAATCGGCCAAGGCAGGGCAGCCCGGCATGGGTTGCAGATGTCGGGACGCTAGTTATCGTCCATCTTCAGCGCGGCAATGAAGGCTTCCTGGGGAATCTCCACCTTGCCGAACTGGCGCATCTTCTTCTTGCCCTCTTTCTGCTTGTCCAGCAGCTTGCGCTTGCGGGAAATGTCGCCGCCATAACATTTGGCGGTGACGTCTTTTCGCAAAGCGCTGAGGGTTTCGCGCGCGATCACCTTGCCGCCGATCGCGGCCTGGATCGGGATCTTGAACATATGGCGCGGGATCAGGTCTTTGAGCTTTTCGCACATTGCCCGGCCACGGCCTTCGGCGCGCTGGCGGTTGACGATCATGGAAAGCGCGTCCACCGGGTCGTCATTGACCAGGATGGACATCTTGACCAGATCGCCTTCCTCATACTTCTCGATGTGATAATCGAAGCTGGCATAGCCGCGCGACACGCTTTTCAGCCGGTCATAGAAGTCGAACACCACTTCGTTGAGCGGCAGCATGTAGATCACCATGGCGCGGTTGCCGGCATAGGTGAGCTCGACCTGGCGGCCGCGCCGGTCCTCGCACAGCTTCAGCACGCTGCCCAGATATTCATCCGGCACCAGCACCGTCGCCTTGATCCACGGTTCTTCAATGTGGTCGATATAGGTCACGTCCGGCATGTCGGCCGGATTGTGCAGCTCC
Organism: uncultured Alphaproteobacteria bacterium; assembly: GCA_963830095.1. GTDB lineage: Bacteria > Pseudomonadota > Alphaproteobacteria > Micropepsales > Micropepsaceae > Rhizomicrobium. Next base: position 44,786 of record CAWHLV010000098.1, on the reverse strand, counting down.
TTCATCGTGCCGTCGTTCATATAGATATTATAAATCACGCTCGGCGCGGTGGTGATCAGGTCCAGATTGAATTCCCGCTCCAGCCGTTCGCGCACGATTTCCAGATGCAGCAAACCTAAAAAGCCGCAGCGGAAGCCGAAGCCCAGCGCCGCGCTGCTTTCGGTCTCATAGGTGAAGCTGGCGTCGTTCAGATGCAGCTTGCCCAGCGCCTCGCGCAGGTCTTCGAACAGCGCCGCGTCCACCGGGAACAGGCCGCAGAACACGACCTGCTGCGCCGGCTTGAAACCGGGCAGGGGGGTAGCTGTGCCCTTGCGTTCGTCGGTGATGGTGTCGCCCACCTTGGTGTCGGCGACCTGCTTGATCTGGGCGGTGATATAGCCGACCTCGCCGGGGCCAAGCACCTCGACGCCCACCTTCTTGGGCTTGAACACACCGATCTGCTCGACCTGATAGACGGCGTCGGCCGCCATCATGCGGATCTTCTGGCCCTTCCTCAGTTCGCCGTCGATGATGCGCACCAGCACCACCACGCCCAGATAGGCGTCGTAATAGCTGTCGATCAGCAGCGCCTTCAGCGGCGCATCCAGGGTGCCCTTGGGCGGCGGCAGACGTTTGACCACCGCTTCCAGCACCTGGTCGATATTGAGGCCGGTCTTGGCCGAAATCGCCACGGCGTCGGAGGCGTCAATGCCGATCACGTCTTCGATCTGGGTCTTGACCCGCTCGGGCTCGGCGGCGGGCAGGTCGATCTTGTTGAGGACCGGCACGATCTCCAGCCCGGCATCGATCGCCTGATAGACATTGGCCAGGGTCTGGGCTTCCACCCCCTGGCTGGCGTCGACCACCAGCAGCGCGCCCTCGCAGGCGGCCAGGCAGCGCGAAACCTCATAGCCGAAGTCCACATGGCCCGGCGTGTCCATCAGGTTCAGGATGTAGGTCTGGCCGTCCTGGGCCTTGTATTCCAGCCGCACGGTCTGGGCCTTGATGGTGATGCCGCGCTCCCGCTCGATATCCATCGAATCCAGGATCTGGTTGGTCATGTCGCGGGCCGAGACCGTGCCGGTGAACTGGATCAGTCGGTCGGCCAGGGTGGACTTGCCATGGTCGATATGGGCGACGATGGAGAAGTTGCGGATCTTGGAAAGGTCTGCCATTTGCCGGGGGTGTTAGCAGAACCCCCACCCCCATTCCACAGGCTTTTCCGGCTATAAGCGGGCCTATGCTGCATTACCTCTATCTCGATTACGGGGGCTGCCCCAGTACCGGCGGGAGCTGAAATACAGCCTGATTTCGTTGCGCCAGGAGCTGGGCGCGGCGGCGGATGCCCGCATCGCGGTCTATACCGATGCGCCCGCCGTCTATGCCAACTGGCCGGTCGAGGTGGTGGACATCGCGGCCAGGACCCAGGCCTGGTCGGGGCAGGGGGTTTACCATCACCGCATCAAGCCCGCGGCGGTGCTCGATGCCCTGAGGCGGTTCGATGGCCCGGTCTGCCTTCTGGACAGCGACACCATTGTGAAGGCCGGCTTCCATGCCGAGGTCTGCGCCAAGCTTGCGCCGCAGGAAATCTGGTCGGTGACCAAGACCGCGGTGGTGATGAACCGGTTCGAGCTGCGCAATCCGTTTCCGCCGCTTCGCGGCTTTCGCACCCGCCTGCCGCACCGGGGCGCCTATCACTACGACACAAAGAACAGCTGGATGTTCAATTCCGGGCTGATCGGGGTGACACCGGTCCATATCCCGCTGATGGAAGACACCCTGGCCTTCATCGACGCCCTGATCGGGCGGGCCCACAAATTCCCCACCCTCGAGCAATTCGCCGTCAGTGAAGTGGCACGGCTGAGCCAGACGCCGATTGCCGAAGTGCGCGATACGTTTCTGCACTATTGGCAGGGGCGGCGGCGCATCTATATGGCCAGCCAGATCGAAAAGTCGCTGTCGCCGGATTGGGACGACCTGACGCCGCCGAAGCAATGGGCGGATATGAATTACTGGGCGATCCGCGCCTATAACTATTATTACGGCATTACCCATATGTTCGACGGATGGCGCAAGTGAAGGTGGAAAAGAATCCAGTCGGCGATTTGTGGCCGGGTCAGTCGGTGTCGCTGTTAAAGGCGCTGCATATCCTCACCCACAATGGCGGGCTGAATGCGGATTCCCGGCGCAAGCTAAAACAGGTCCAGCATCTGGCGCAGCTGATAAAGCCCGCGATTGATGATGCGCTGAAAGAAAAGCATCAGCCGGTGCTGGCCGATCTGGGCGCGGGCAAATCCTATCTGGGCTTTATTCTTTACGATCTCTATTTTGCGCGCGCCGGCCGCGGCCAGGTGATCGCGGTGGAAGCGCGCGCCGATCTGATCAAGACCGCACAGAAGATCGCCAAGGAAAGCGGCTTTGCCCGCATGCGTTTTGTCGAAGGTGTGATCGCGGAATCCGAAGTGGGCGCGGTCGATATCGTCACGGCGCTGCATGCCTGCGATACCGCGACGGATGAAGCCATTCTGTTTGCCTTGAAGCATGATGCGAAATTCGTGGCGCTGGTGCCTTGCTGCCAGGCGGAAGTGGCGCGCGAACTGGACGGCAAAAAAGGGTGCTGGATCAGCTCTGGCGCCACCCCCTCCAGCGGCGGGAATTCGGTGCGCAGCTGACCAATGTGTTGCGCGGGCTGTATCTGGAAGCTCATGGCTACAAGGTGCGGGTGACCGAATTTGTCGGTTTCGAGCATACCCAGAAGAACGAGATGATCTTCGCCGAACGCCACCAGCGCTCCAATCCGCGCGCCAAGGCGGAGTTTGAGAAGCTGGTTGCTGAGATTGGCGCTGCACCCGGATTGCTGAAATTCGCCTAGACCAGCTTGAGGTCGGCGCGCGCCGTCTGTTCCTGTTGCGCGAAACTTTTGGACCAGGCTTTAAAGGATTCCCCGCTCTCGCCGCGGGAATGGAAATAAAGCCGCCGCGCCAGACGCCGCGCTGGCGCTGTCATCAGTAGCGCATTGATCAACGGATTGGGCGGCGCCAGGTCCAGCGCCCGGCGCAACCACAGCTTGGCGCCAAAGCGCGGTGCTTCCCGCGCCATCACTGCGACGGGGCCTGGTCCGCGATGGCCCAGATGATTGGCGATCAGCACCGCAGCACGGCGACCATAGTGCAGGGCGGTGTGAATACCGCCACCGGTGACGGGCGACACCATGCCGGCGGCATCGCCCACCAGCATCACCCGCCGCGAGCCTATCTTGGACACCACGCCGCCCGACGGGATCAAGCCGCTGCGGCGCGCGGTGACGCGGATTTCGCGCAGATCGAGAACGTATTTCAGACGCCGCAGGAATGCGCCTAGGTCGGGGCGCTGCGGCCGGCTGGCGGCCAGGCCGATCTGGGTCGCGCCCACGCCCGGCACCATCCAGGCGATATAGCCGGGCGCGATCTTGCTGTCGGCAAAACAGTGCAGGAAGCGGCCATCCACGCCCTCCAGCGGTTCGCATTCGATTTCCAGTCCGGCCAGAAAGCGCCGGTCTTCGCTCAGGCCAAAGACTTCGGCGACCCGCGACTTCGCGCCATCGGCACCTACCAGAAACGAGGCGTGTAGATCACCTAGCGATACGCCGCGTTCATATTCCAGCCCGCCCTCGAACTTCTTGCCATACATCAGGGTCGCGCCGGCGCGCGCGGCTTCCTCGGCCATCCAGCGCATCAGCGCGGGCATGTCGGTCGCCTGGAAGAAATAGCCGGGCGCGGACAGGTCCAGCGAACGGTTGTCGGGTGCATACAGGCGCACGCCGGGCACCTTGCGCATCATCAGCGCCGGCAGGTCGAAGGTATCGCTGGCTTCCTTGACCACGATGCCGGTAGTGCGGACCCGCAGGCCGGGATCGGGCTTGGCGTCCAGAACCGCCACTTTCAGGCCGCGCAAGGCCGCGCTGCGAGCACAGGCCAGGCCTGCAAAACTGCCCCCGACAATGGCCAGATCGAACCGCTGAACCATGCGCACCTCCGCTGTCGCGGGAACTTTGCGGGGACGTAGTGGCGGATTGTGGCCGCAGTGGCGCGCATCCAGGCGCACCGCGAGGCTGGTCAACCGCGCAGGGTCGCGCCCAGCTTCAGGGCGGCGGCGACGATCTTTTGCGCCAGGGCCTCGATTTCGGCGTCGGTCAGGGTGGCGTCTTTGGGCTGGATGCGCACCGCGACGGCGATGGATTTCTGCCCCTCCGGCACGCCCTTGCCTTCATAGACGTCAAAGACAGTGACCTGCTCGATCAGGCTGCGGTCGGCCAGCTTCACCGCCTTGACGATCTCGCCGGCGGCGACTTTCGCATCCACCACAAAGGCGAAGTCGCGCTCGATCGCCTGGAAGGGCGAGGGCGGGAACAGCGGCTTGGCCTTACCTTTGGATTTCGCGTCGGGGATGGCGTCCAGGAACGATTTCGAAGCCGGCGGCCGGCACTTTCAGGTCGAGCGCAGCCAGCACCTTGGGATGCAGCTCGCCGAACTGGGCGATGCATTTTCGGGCCCATGGCGATGGTGCCGCTGCGGCCGGGATGATACCAGCCGGGGGCTCCTTGCGTGATCGGCGCCGACATCGGCGCGCCGGTGATGGCTTCCAGCGCGGCCAGCAAATCGGCTTTGACGGCAAACAGACGCGGTATCGTCGCCGCCTTTCTGCCAATGGCGCTCGGGATGGCCGGTGCGGATGGCGGCGGCAACCGTCTTCTGCGCTTCCGGCATGCCGCTGTCGAAGGCAGCACCGATCTCGAACAGTTGCAGATTGGCGAAGCCGCGCGCGGCATTGCGCGAGGCCGCCGCCAGCAAGGACGGCAGCACCGACGGGCGCAGGGCATCGAGATCAGAGGCGATGGGGTTGGATAGCTGGCGCGCGTCATCGCCGCCGCCAAACAGCGCGGCCTGGGCGCGGGCGATAAAGGAAAAGCTCACACACTCATTGAAACCGCGCGAAGCAAGCGCGCGGCGTGCGGTGCGAGTGCGGCGCTGCGCCTTGGACAACACCGGCGCGGCCACGCCATCGACGCGGGGCAATGCCACCGATGGCACATCGCTCAGGCCATGGATGCGGACAACTTCTTCCACCAGATCGGCGGGGCCATCCACGTCATGCCGCCAGCTGGGCGGGGTGACATGCAAAGTGCCGTGATCCTCGACGACAAAGCCCAGGTCCTCGAGGATGGAAATGATCTTGTCGCGCGGCACGGTGATGCCGCCCAGCTTTTCGACTGTGGCAGCGTCGAACAGGATCGGCCTGTGCGGCGGCGGCAGTTCGCCGGCGATCACCACATCGGAAGCCTCACCGCCACACCATTCCAGAATCAACTGGGTGCAAAGCTCCAGCCCCGGCAGCACGAATTGCGGATCGACACCGCGCTCGAAACGATAGCGCGCATCGGAAATAATGCCCTGCTTGCGGCCCGCACGCGCGATGCGCGCCGGATCGAAATACGCAGACTCGATGAAGACGTTTTTGGTGTCTTCAAAGCTGCCGGTGTCCATGCCGCCCATGATGCCGGCGATGCCGCGGGCATAGCTGTCATCGGCGATGACGATGGTGTCGGTGTCCAGCACATAGGCCTTGTCGTCCAGGGCATAGACCTGCTCATGGTCGCTCGCCATGCGCGCATGCAGGTTGCCCGACAGCTTGTCGGCGTCGAACACATGCAGGGGGCGGCCACGATCCTGGGAAATCAGGTTGGTCGCATCCACCAGCGCGGAGATCGACTTCATGCCGACGGACTTCAACCGCTCCTGCACCCATTGGGGCGCGGGGCCGTTCTTGACGCCGCGGATCAGCCGGCCCGCGAAGATCGGGCAGGCGCTTTTGTTCTCAGGCGAAAAGTCGAGCGTGATTGTCTTGGGGCTGGAGAATTTGCCCGCGACGGGCGCGACCTTTTCGGTCTTCAGCGTGCCCAGCCCGCTGGCGGCCAGGTCACGCGCGATGCCGAACACGCTGGCCGCATCGCCGCGATTGGGGGTGATGGAGACATCAAACACGGGATCGTTGGCCAGCAGCCCCGCCTCCACCAACGCCGGCCACCACGGCTCGCCGACTTTGGCGCCGGGCTTCAGCTCGATGATACCGTCATGATCTTCACCCAGCAGCAGCTCACGCGCGCTGCACATCATGCCGCGCGATTCCACGCCGCGGATGGTGCCCAGCTTCAACGCTTCGCCGCTGGCGGGGATCACGGTGCCGGGCCGGGCCAGCACCACCTTGATGCCGGCGCGCGCATTGGGGGCGCCGCAGACGATCTGCAGCGTGTCCTTGCCGTCGCTGACGCTGCACAGACGCAGCTTGTCGGCATTGGGATGCTTCTCGGCGGTGACGACCTCGCCGACGATGAAATCCTTCAGGCTCGCGCCCGGGTCGGTGACGCTTTCCACTTCCAGGCCGATGGCCGTCAGCTTTGCGGCGATCTCCGCCGGGGCCGCATCGGTGTCCAGATGCTCTTTCAGCCAGCTCAGGGTGAATTTCATCGCGACAACCCACCATCCAATGTCGGGATGTCGAGTGCGGCAAAGCCGTAATGCTTCAGCCAGCGCAGGTCGGATTCAAAGAAGCTGCGGATGTCGGGCATGCCGTATTTCAGCATCGCCATGCGGTCCAGGCCGAAGCCGAAGGCAAAGCCCTGATACTTGCTGGAATCGATGCCGCAATTCTCCAGCACCTTGCGATGGGCCATGCCCGAGCCGCCCAGCTCCAGCCAGTCATTGCCGGTGCCGAAAGTGATCTTGCCCGGCACGCTGCGATCGCAGCGCATGTCCCATTCCAGCGACGGTTCGGTGAAAGGAAAGAAGCTGGGCCGGGCGCGCAACTCAATCTGATCGATCTCGAAGAAGGCCTTGCAGAACTGCTCCACCGTCCACTTCAAATGGCCCAGATGGATGCCTTCATCCACCACCAGCGCCTCGACCTGATGAAACATGGGCGAGTGGGTGGCGTCGCTGTCCACGCGATAGGTGCGGCCCGGTGAGATCACGCGGATGGGTGGCTTCTGCTTCAGCATCACCCGCACCTGCACCGGCGAGGTGTGGGTGCGCAGCACATGGCTCGACCCATCAGCCTGGGGCGCGACGTAGAAGGTATCCTGCATCTGCCGCGCCGGATGATCGGGCGGGATGTTCAGTTTGGTGAAGTTGTAATCGTCATGCTCCACGTCCGGGCCTTCGGCGACGCCAAAGCCCAGATCGGCGAAGATCGCCACGACTTCTTCCAGCACCTGACTGATCGGATGCACTGTGCCGGTGTTCTCTGGCCGCGCGGGCAGGGTGACGTCCAGGGTCTCGGATTTCAGCCGCGCATCCAGCGCCACATCCGCCAGCGCGATCTTGCGCGCCGCGATGGCCTCGGTGACGGCGTCTTTCAGGCCGTTGAATTTGGGGCCCTGAACCTTGCGCTCGTCGGGCGAAAGGTTGCCCATGGTGGCAAGGAGCGCGCTGACCGAACCCTTCTTGCCCAGCGTGCCAACGCGCACCGCTTCGAGGGCGGCCTCATCGGCGGCGCCTGCGACAGCGGCCAGTATTTCGGACTGAAGGGCGGCGATATCGGTCATGCAAACTCCGGGTGGGAATGACCGGCGCTGCTCAGCGCCGGCCGATTCTCCGGTGAAGTCTGCTTAGGCCTTAGACGCCTGATCCACCAGAGCCTTGAACGCCTGGGGCTCGTGGATCGCCAGATCGGACAGAACCTTGCGGTCGATCTCGATACCGGCGCCGGCGAGCCCGGCGATAAATCGGCTGTAGGTGATGCCATGCTCGCGCACGGCGGCGTTGATGCGCTGGATCCAGAGCGCGCGGAAGTTACGCTTCTTCTCCTTGCGGCCGATATAGTTGTGCTGCAGCGACTTGTCGGCTGCGGCATTGGCCGTGGTGATGTTGTTCTTGCGGCGGCCGCGCATGCCCTTGGTCTGCTTGAAGACCTTCTTGCGGCGGGCGTGGCTCGGTACTGCGCGGGGTGAACGGCTCATGGATCAGATACCTCCGCCATAGGGCATCCAGCGCTTGACGCGCCGGGTTTCGGACTCCGACAGGGCGTCCATGCCACGCAGGTCGCGGGTGCGCGCCGGCGAATTGTTGATCAGGCGGTGGCGCTTGCCGACCTGGTGGGTCTTGATCTTGCCTTTGGCCGTGATCTTGAAGCGCTTCTTAGCGCCCGACTTGGTCTTCATCTTGGACATTTTGCTATCCTTTACGGCTGCCGGAGTAATCCGGTCCCCCTGGTTGGTTGTGCAGACAGGCCACACGGGGGTCGCATTTGGGGCTGCCACGGCATGTCCGGCCGGGCCGCCCAAGAGCCGCGCCTTCTATAAGGGGCCGCTCTTCTGCGCAAGTCTCTATTGGCTATTCCGGTGAACTGTCGGTGTCGTGCCTATCGCGGGCGCCCGTGACCCCGAAATCCTGGGATTTGCGGCCGCCCTCAGCCAGATCAAAGCCTTCGGCGGCCAGGCCGCGCTTCAAAAGCTCGCGGATGGCGGCAGCCCGGCTGGGCATTCGCTTGGTGAAGCGCCAGTTGTCCAGCGCGTCCACCTCTTCCTTGGTCAGCATGATCTGAAGGCGCTCACCGCGCGTCAAATCATTCATGACAGGCCTCCCGTCCTTTGTTCCCAATGGCTTAGCGCAAAATAACAAGAATGAGTGACTTACTCATTCGCCTAACAAAACCCAATCTAGGAGCCATTAGTTCCTTCTGCCAAGTCCGAACTCTGTACCAAATCAGCCGCTTACTCACTTAACCTATTGAAATTTATCATTTATTTTATTTGCAGGAGCGGATAAACGGGCGCATCATGGTCTACGGTAGAAAGAAGGATGATCCCATGGACGCCATCCTCACGACCCGGTCCTTCCCCGAAACAGGCCCTCGCGCCGCTGATCTGGTGGCGGAAGCCAATCACCGCATCGCCAACAGCCTGACCCTGCTGGTCAGCATGGTGCGCATGCAGTCGTCCTCGGTGAAGAAGACCGGGGAGAGCTACAGCAATGCCGAGGTCCGCCATCTGCTCGACGGCGTCGCCGCGCGCATCAACACCATCAGCCAGCTGCATCGCATTCTGTCCCATGCCGGCGCCGACGGCGTGATCAGCCTGAAGCCGCATCTGCACGAGGTCACCGACGCGCTGGTGGCCGCGCTCTCGTCAACAGATCAGCAGGTCAAGTTCATGCACACCGGTGGCGACTGCATGGTGCAGATGCGCCATGTCCAGCCCATCGTGCTGATGCTGTGCGAGATCTTCGTCAATGCGATGAAATACGCCCATCCCACCGGCGTGCCGCTGATCATGCTGGTGGATTGCGAGGTTTCCGGCGACGGACGGCTGGTCCTGACCATCAGCGATGACGGCGTGGGCCTGCCGGAAGGTTTTGATCCCGCGCAGTCGGGCGGCATGGGCTTCAAGGTGATGCGCAGCCTGGCCGCGGAGGTCGGCGGCGAACTGCAGATCCAATCCACCCATCTGGGCCTCAGCTTCCGCCTGTCGATGCCCGCGATGGCGATGGCCGGCGCCAAGCTGGCCTGAAACCCCGCGACGCTTTTGTGTCGCCACATTTTGGCCGGCTCTGCGCGTTAGCTGACGGACATGATCTTCTTTCAAGGTATTTTCCTGCCCTGGGTGCGCCGCGCCGGAGCATGGCTGTTCTGGCCTGCGCTTGCGGTGGTGGTCTGGGGCGAACTCACGCCGCACCCGCCCAAACTGGCTGCCCTGCTCTGGGACAAGGCGGAACATTTCATCGCCTATTTCGGCCTGACCTTGCTGGCGTCCCTAGCCTGGGGCCTGCGGCGCTCGCTGGTCTTTGTGTTCGTCGCCATGGTGGCGCTGGGCGGGGCGCTGGAGATCATCCAGTCCTTTGTCGGCCGCGACGCCGAGTGGGACGATTTTTTCGCCAATGACCTGGGTGCGGTGGCCGGACTGGCCGTGGCGGTGGTCTATCTCTTGATCCCGCCACGCCGCCGCCTTGTTGCGCGCGCCCGTCCCATTAGCCTGACGCCTGCAAGTTCAAAGAGGTGACCGGCATCCCATGTCCCTGATTACGGAATTCAAGAAATTCGCCGTGCGCGGCAATGTGGTGGACCTCGCGGTCGGTGTGATCATCGGTGCGTCCTTCACCGGCATTGTCACCTCCCTGGTCAATGACGTGATCATGCCCCCCATCGGCTTGGCGCTGGGCGGGGTGGATTTCGCCAACTTCTTCCTGGTGCTGAAGGGCGACCGCGCCGTGGACACGCTCGCCGCCGCCAAGGCCGCCAAGGACGTCACCATCAACTACGGCATCTTCATCAATGCGGTGATCAATTTCCTGATCGTCGCCTTTGTCCTGTTTCTGCTGCTGCGCCAGCTCAACAAGCTGGTGGCGCCGCCGGCCGCCGCCGCGCCATCGCCGCCTTCGGAAGAAGTGCTGCTGCTGCGCGAAATCCGCGACGGTCTCAAATCCCGGTGATGCAGCGTCTGGTATTTGCACTTCTGCTTCTGGCGTCGCCGGCCTTGGCCGCCGGTGATCCCGCCGCCGCGGTGAACGCTTTTTATGACGTCTATAACGGCCAGCGCGCCCAGGGCGGCGGCATTCCCGACGCTACGGTGCGGATGCGATTTCAGCCAGTCTTAAGCCCGCGCCTCAACAAGCAACTGTCGGATGCGGCATCCGCCCAGGCGCGGCTGACCGCCAAGGTGAGGAATGCCGTGCCGCCGGTGCTGGAAGGCGATATCTTCTCGTCGCTGTTTGAAGGCGCCAGCGCCTGGAAGGTCGGGGCCTGTCAGACCACGGCCAAAACCGCCAGTTGCGGCGTGACCCTGAGCTATGCCCCGCCGCCCGCGGCCGGTTCCAAGGCCAAGCCCGCCAACTGGAACGACACGGTGCTGCTGGTGAACACGCCGCAGGGCTGGAAGGTGGACGATGTGGTTTATGACGCCGGTTTCGCCTTCGGCAATACCGGCCGGCTCAGCGAAATGCTGGCCATGGTGATGGCCTCGAACCCGTAACTTTCACGGGTTTCCAGCGTATTGGGAAAGGAAAGGAAGACGCCATGACTGACATCAAAACTGGCACCAAGGCCGAACGCAGCCTGACCCCGGAACAGCATCGTGTGATGCGCGAGCATGGCACCGAGCGTCCGGGCTCCAGCCCCCTGAACCATGAAAAGCGCCCTGGCGAGTTTCAGTGCGCCGGCTGCGGCGCCGAACTGTTCGACGCCCAGCACAAGTTCGACAGCGGCACCGGCTGGCCCAGCTTCTGGGACACCAGGCCCGGGGCGGTGAAGACCACGACCGACACCAGCCACGGCATGGTGCGCACCGAATTCCATTGCGCCCAATGCGGCGGCCATCTGGGCCATATCTTCAATGACGGCCCCGGGCCAACCGGCCTGCGCTATTGCACGAACGGCTGCGCCCTGGATTTCAAACCGGAGCCTAAGGGCTGAGCAGGCGCAGCCGTTCGTTTATTTTGGTCGCTCCGGCTCACGCCTACGCTCCAGGCTGCGTGCTGGCCTTCAAGCCCGAGGCCAAGTAGCCGGGCATCGTCACAAAGAAAAACGCCGCGGCTCGCATGGGCCGCGGCGTTTTCACTTGATTTTTGGTCGCTCCCGCTCTCGCGGACGCTCCCGGGCAATTCAGAATGTGTCGCGCGAACGGGCCGCAGCACTGGCCTCGGCTTCGCGCAGGGCGCTGCCTTCCGGGCCTTCCAATGCCTTTTCAGCCGCCTGTCCCATGGCGGGGATGGAGGCCTTGTTCTTCTCGACGAAGCTGGATTGATCCTTGAGGAAGCTCTTGGAGGCGGCGTAGTCGCCTTCCCCAACGGTCTTCTTCTTGGCTGCCGGCTTCTTGGCCTTCTTTGCGGGAGCTTTCTTGGCGGCTGCTTTCACCGCTTTCTTCGTCGTCTTCTTGGCTTTCTTGGCCGGGCGCTTGGCGGCCTTTTTGGACTTCTTTGCCTTGGATTTCTTCGCGGGGGCCTTCCTGGCCTTCACGGCCTTGGACGCTTTCTTCGCTTTCTTCTTTTTCTTCGCTGCCATGTCATTCACTCCATGGTTTTGATGTCGGATGAAAAAACTCTACGCGTCTTCGCGCCAATGCGCGAGCGCTGCATTCGTTCCGCGCGCATTTTCTTTCGAAGCGTCTATTGGGTGGAAAGCGCCAGCCGCTCCATTAGCCAGGATGCGGCGGGACCAGGCGGGATGTCGCTGCGATAGACGGTATGAAAGGGATAGACCATCTCGCTGGGTGTCTCGATCTGAAGCTCCACCAGCCGCCCGCGCTTCAGATCGTCATTCACCATCGGCTTGGGCATGTTGCCCCAGCCCATCCCCGCCAGCAGCAGCGCATGCTTGGCACCCATGTCGGCCAGCCGCCAGGTCTTCACCGACAGCACACCGAAGTCGCGGTTCTCGGTCAACGATGAGCGGTCGGTCAGCACCAGCTGGATGTGATCGCGCGCCAGCGCCGCACTGACCGGCACACCCAGTTGCGCCAGCGGATGATCGGGGGCGGCCACCGCCACCAGCTTCACCGATCCCGCCGGTCCGCGCGCCAGAAGATCGCTGGCCAGTTCCAGCGGACCGCTGACGCCGAAGATGGCTGCGCCCTCCATCACCGCCTGGGTCACCGCTCCCAGCGCCTCGACCCGGAGCCTGAGCGCGACGGTGGGATAGTGCTTTCTGAAATCATCCAGTGCCTTGACCAGCTTCTTGGCCGGCCACATCACATCCATCACCAGCGAGACTTCCGCCTCCAGCCCCGAGGTCAGGCCGCGCGCCTTGGCCAGCAGGCCGTCCAGCGCGATGGCCAGCCCGCGGGAGTCCGCCAGAATGGCGCGGCCGGCATCAGTCAGTTTGGGCCGCGACGTGCCCGAGCGGGCAAACAGGCTGACCCCCAGCTGGCTCTCCAGATTGGCGATAGCGTAGCTGATCACCGAATTGGCCCGGCCCAGCTTGCGGGCGGCTCCGGCAAAACTTCCGGTCTCCACAATCGCCAGAAAGACCGCGATCTGGTCCAAAGTCGGGGCTCTCGGATCCAGCTATTCAACTTTCTAGAATGATCCGATCGAAATTATCCCAGTTTTCAGAATGGAGCCAGCCCCCCATCTTCCGTTTCGAGATTTGAACCCGGAGAGCCCCATGACCGCCCCCAAAGTCTTCATCCCCTTCTATTCCCGCACCGGCACCATCGAGAAACTGGCCCGCGCCGTTGCCGAGGGCGCCGAGGCCGAAGGCGCCGAGGTCCGCCTGCGCCGGGCGCGCGAGCTGGTCGGCAATGACATCATGAGCACTATGCCGGGCTGGAAGGAGAGTGCGGAAGCAATGAACAACCGCTATCCCGCTCCCACCGCGGAAGACGCCGATTGGGCCGATGCGGTGATCTTCGGCACGCCGACCCGCTTTGGCATCGTCTCCTCTGAGCTCAAGGCCTACATGGATGGGCTGGGCGGGTTGTGGTTTCAGGGCAAGCTCAACGGCAAGGTGGGATCGGTTTTTGCCGGCTCCGGCCAGCCGCATGGCGGCAATGAAGCAACCGTGCTGTCGCTCTGGGCACCGCTGGCCCATCTGGGCTTCATCATCGTGCCGACCGGCTATGCCGATGGCGTGATGTTCGCCGGCGCGGGCTCGCCCTATGGCGCCTCGGTGATCTCCGGCAATCCGCCGTCCGGTCCGACCGAAGCCGAACTTGCCGTCGCCCGTTTCCAGGGCAAGCGTGTGGCTCAGGTGGCGAAAAAGCTCCGCACTTCCTAGATTGGCCGCATGGCCGAGCTTTATCTCGAAGACTTCACGGTGGGTCAGCGCTTTGTCAGCGCGACCCACGCGCTGGATGCCAGCCAGATAAAGGCGTTCGCCTCAAGTTTCGATCCCCAGCCTTTCCACACCGACGAAGCGGCGGCGCGGAACAGTTTTTTCCATGGCCTGGCTGCCAGCGGTTGGCATACCGCTTCCATCACCATGGCGCTGCTGGTGAAAAGCGGCATGACCATCGCCGGCGGGCTGATCGGCGCGGGTTGTGAACTCTCCTGGCCGCGCCCCACCCGGCCCGGCGATGTGCTCGTGGTGGAAAGCGAAGTGCTGGCGATGATGCCGTCCCGCTCCAAACCCGATCGCGGCATGATCACCCTGAAAAGCGAGACCAAGAATCAAAGAGGCGAAGTGGTACAGGTTCTGACCAGTAAAATGCTGGTGTGGAGAAAGCCGCTTTAATTTGTTTACCCCCATCCGTCGCAGCTCAGGTTTGCTATGCAAACACCTCGCTACGACACCTTCCCCCTTCCTGTGCTTCGCCCGACGGGGGAAGGAAGCTGTCGGATGCTGAAGGTCGCGCCGCGGAATGCGGCGCTCGAGTTTCCACTAAAGCGCCCGGGCGGCACCACTCTCTGCCGCATGCCGAATGCGGGCGTCTTCCAGATCGAGTTCTCGCTCGATGCGGCGGCGGGCTTCGTCGTTGATCTCACCCCGGCCATAGATCTCGGCGATGCTGCCGCGCTCGGCGTCCAGGAATTGCAACTGCAACGCGGCGGCGGCATTGGAGATATCGCCATGCGCGACATCGCGGCAAGCGGCGACAAAATAGGCGCGGCGGTCCTGGTTGCGGCGCCGAAGCGCGCCCACCGTCTCCGGCGCTGATACCGCGCCCTCAAGATTGTCCAGCCGCGCCAGAGCCGCGTCGATGCTGGCGAGGCGGGCGTTGATTTCGCGGCGCTTGTCGGTATCGGCTTCCTTCTTGCCATACTCGGCAATGCCCAGGCAGGAGATCACCCAGGGCAGGGTGAGGCCTTGTCCGACCAGAGTGACCAGGATCACGGCGAAGGTCGCCAGCAGCACCAGTCCGCGATCGGGGAACGCCCCGCCGCCCGCATCCATCGGGATGGACAATGCGGCCGCCAGCGAGACCACGCCACGAATGCCGGTGAAGGCAACGACAAAGGTGCTTCTGCCCGTTGGCGCGGGATCCTTGCGGGCAAGCGAGCGCGACAGCCAGCGCGGCAGATAGGTGGCCAGATAGACCCAGATGAAACGCACTGCGATGATGACCACACAGACGGCGGCGCATGCTCCCGCCAGACGTTCCCATTCGGCCGGGTCCAGGGCTTCGGCCACCACGCGCGCCTGCAGGCCGGTCAGCAGGAAGACCACGCTCTCCACCAGATAGACCATCAGGTCCCAGACGAAATAGCCTTGCAGCCGGGTCGCCGGCGAAATGAACCGCGGCCCATTCCAGCTTACGAACAGTCCGCAGGTCACCGTCGCCAGCACGCCCGATCCGCCCAGCACCTCCGGAATCCAGAAGGCAGCAAAAGGCGTGAGAAGCGCAAACACCATCTCCACTCGCGGATCGCTGGCCCAGCGCCGCAGCCTCAGCGCGCTCCAGCCTAGGAACAGGCCCCAGGCGATTTCGCCCAGCACGATGGCGAAGAACTCGCCCCCGGCTTCCACAAGCGAGAAGTGTCTGCCTTCGGTGACCGCGGCGATGGCGAAAGAGAACAGGATCAGGGCGGTGGCGTCATTCACCAGCCCTTCGCCTTCCAGCACCGTCAGCACCCGGCTGGGCAGCACAAAGCGGCGCGCGATCGCCATGGGCGCCACCGCATCGGGCGGCGACACCACCGCGCCCAGGACAAAGCCCACCGTCAAAGGCAGGCCCAGCAGATAATGCGAGACCTCCGCCACCGCGACAGCCGTGAAGATCACCAGCCCGACCGCCAGCAGCAGGATCGACCGCAGGTTGGCGCGAAAGCCGCGCCAGCTCATATTGACGCCGGCGCGATAGAGCAGCGGCGGCAACAGCAGGCTCAAGACCAGATCGGGTTCCAGCTCGATGCGTGGCATGCCGGGCAAAAAGCCGATCGCAAGTCCCACCAGCACCAGGAAAATGGATTCCGGAATGCCGGTGCGCCGCGCGCCCAGGGCGGCGAAGGCGGTCACCGCCATCAGGCCAAAGACAATGGGAAGGGTGGACACCAACATGGCAGGATTGTGGGCGGATGCAGTGCAGCAGGCAATCTTTCTGCTCCAGCTTCGCCCTTTTGCTTCCCCAATTCCGCCATACTGTATCAGCAGCATCATGACGGGTGTCGCGGGGAGCTAAAAAGGAAACGTGCGATGCAGAGAATAAAGCCCGCCATTTTTGCAACCGTCATGGCCGTCGCCGCTGTCAGTCTCGGCGGTTGTGCGACCAAGGATTATGTCAACCAGCAAGTTTCGGCCGAAGACAGCAAGGTCCAGACCAATCAGTCCCAAACCGATCAGCATCTCAGCCAGCTCGACCAATCGACCAAGGACGCGCTCGACCGCGCCACGGCCGCCGGCAAGCTGGCCGAGGGGAAATTCCTCTATTCCATGGTCTTGTCAGACGATTCGGTGAAGTTCCCGGTCGACAGCTCCAAGCTTTCGCCGGAAGCCCAGCAGCGTCTGTCGGATTTTGCGGACAAGCTGAAAAGCGACAACCGCAATGTCTATCTGGAAATCCAGGGCCACACCGATGCCAAGGGACCGGATACCATCAACACCAGGCTGGGTGAAGAACGGGCCGAGGCCGTGCGCCTGTTCATGAACCAGCATGGCGTGCCGTTGAACCGGATGGCGACCATCTCCTATGGCAAGCAGGATCCGGTGGACAGCAACAAGACCCGGCATGGCCGCGCGGAAAACCGCCGCGTCGTGCTGGTCGTGATGGCGTGACGCAGATTGGGGCCGCGCCCGGCTAATGCCGGGCCGGCCCCAATTTGTTTTCGCCAGTCAGTGCAAGTCCAAAAGGTCAGACCAGCGCCAATCGCCCGCGCCGATGGCGAAGCGTGTGGCGCCGTCGGCAAGCGACAGCAGCAACAGGCCGTGCATCTGTTGATGGCGGCAGGCTTCGGGGGCAAAACCTACTTCCCACACCACGGCTTCGCGCGCCGCCGACAGGCCCTTGCCGTCCTGTCCGCCGGAACGCACCCAGTCGCCATCCCATAGCATGATGGCCTTGCCCGAGCGGTTGGCCCCCTCGACCGCGGAGCGCACGTGGGGATCGCGCCTGAGCGCCTGCTGTACGGCGCGCGCCAGATCGCAGCCGCTACCGCCTCCGCCGCCTTCGCCCACGGCGGCCGCGCCGGCGAGTTGGGACGCACTCAACAGATCGGAATTGTCGGGCTTGGCCGTGGCCCGAACTGTCGGGCGGGTGGTCACCTGCGGCAGAGGCGGCGCGGACGCGGCCTCGGGCTGGACCAAGGTCACATCGGGCGGACCCGGTGGCGGCGGCTTGGGCGTATCGATCAGGCTGACCTGAATAGGCTCGGACTTGGGCTCCACATGAGACTTTGGCGCGCTGCCGCGCGGCAAAAGCAGCAGAGCAAGGGCCGCAATATGCACGGCGACGGTGAAGGCGCCGGCCAAAAAGCGGGTGTGCCGTTCTCGGGGTGGTCTGTTTGTTCCGGGCATCGCAACTCCCTGCGGCGCTGCACAGGGGAGCATGATCTCGCGGCAGGAACGTGGCGGGATTGGGGGTGGAGAAGTTCCATTTGGGGGGTGCCGTGTGAGGCAGGGTTGGCGCCCCCCTCGCTTTGCTCGAAGGGGCGCTCAGTTTTTGTAAGCGCGCACAGCGCGCTAACAAAAACTGGCGCACCCGACAGGATTCGAACCTATGACCTCTGCCTTCGGAGGGCAGCACTCTATCCAGCTGAGCTACGGGTGCGTGCTGGTGGACCCTATAAAGAAAACAGCCCGGCCTTGCAAAGCAGCGGCGTTAACCGGCGAAAACATCGGCAAGGGCCGCCCTTGCCTCGGCCAGAGTGGCGGCGGGCGGCAGGATTGTGACGGGGGTTTGAAGCTGGGCCGCGGCCAGCGCGGTCCGTTGACCGGCGTCTGCGCCGCCCAGCGGCAGCACGCGCGGGTGAACAACCCGCGACATATCCTCATGCGCCACCGCCGCCAGCATCACGGCGGGCCAGGCGGGATCGCCCGCAACCCCCGCAAAAGCGGCCGGGTCCAGGGCATGCACCAGCACCAGCCTTGTATCGGGAGGCAGGGCGATGTCTTCCTCCAGCAGCGCCACGGCGATGGCCGATCCGTTGGCGTCGGCCGCAATCGCCATCAAGGCGCGTGTGGCGAGCCGGGGGCCCAGCGCCGCCGCATCCATGAACAGCGGTTTGCCGTCCGCCGCCTTCGCCGGATTGAGGCGCGCAATCGCATCCACACCGGCTGTGTCGCAGGCCGCGATGAAGGCGCGGCGCTGGGCGCGATAGACTTGCGCACGGACGAGGGGGCTTTCGGGATCGGCATCCATCATTCTACTCTAGCGCAATGTCGGCCTTCGGTGATCTGGAAGAATTGCGCGCCCGCCCCATTGGCGATCAGGCGCGCGCCCGCGCGGCCCGAAAGGGCTTCCGTCAGCGCATCCCGCTTAGCCGCGACAATGCGCTGTTCAGTGAAAGCGTGGTGGAAGTGCGCGATGCGGGTCTTGCCGGCGAGAATTTCTACGCTACGGCCAGGAACCCGCCCTATTGGCACAAGGTGGACGGCGCCACCGACAAATTGTGGCTGCGCCAGACGGTGATAGAAAAACTGCTGCGGGTGAATGAGCGCGCTGCATCCGTGGGGCTGGAGCTGTTTTTGCTCGATGCCTGGCGGCCCCGCGCGGTGCAGGCCTATTTCCACGACGTGTGGATGCCGCGCGAACTACAGCGCCGCGATCCTGCGCTGACCGGTGACGCGCTGACCGAGGAAGTGGAACGCTATTGGGCCGCGCCATCGGAAAGTGCCGATTCGCCCGCGCCCCATGCGACGGGGGCGGCAACCGATCTCACTCTGCGCTGGAAGGACGGCGAACAGCTGTGGATGGGTTCGCTGTTCGATGACGTGACACCGCTGGCCCATCGTGACCGCTTCGAGCATCTGGCGGCGGAAAATTTCTCTTTCTCCGATCAGGAGGCACGCGCCAATCGCCGCCTGCTGCACTGGCTTATGGTGGACGAGGGCTTTGCCGGCCATCCCGACGAATGGTGGCACTTCAGCTGGGGCGATCAATTGTGGGCGGCGCTGAGCGACGCGCCCGCCGCGCATTACGGATTGGCAGTTATTCCAACACCGGTCTGAATGCGCCGTCCCACTCCGCCCCGGGCGGATGCTGCTCATAGTAAGTGATGCGCGTCAGATGCAGGTCGTAAAGCTTGTGGCTGGCGCCCGACAGCTTGCGGCATTGCGAAATCAGTTCGCGCGCCATCTGCCAGTTCTGTTTGCGCATGGCCTGGAAGATGTGATCGTGGAACACGGTCAAAGCCCGGAATTTGGGTGAGGCCCGCGCCACCGGATTGCCCATGATGGAGTAGAGCGTGACCGGTGGCCCGCCGAGCGCCACCGAGTCGATCTCCAGAAAAGCAAAGCCGCGCTCGGCCAGTTTTTTGGTTTCGTCCGCCACCACCAGCGCGGGGCCATAGTGATGGGACAGCCCCTGGATGCGCTGCGCCAGGTTCACCGCATTGCCATTGACGCTGTAGCCCATGCGGCCCGAACCGCCGAAGCCGCCCGCGATCACCGGTCCGGTGGCGATGCCCACGCCGATCTCCACCAGCGGCGACAGGTCCTTGCGTTCCTGCGCCAGCTCCTCGCCCACCCGTGCCGACATGATCGCCATGCCATTGGCGGCCTCGCAGGCGTGCAGCGCATGTTCGGCGTCATCCAGCGGTGCGTTCCAGAACGCGGCAAAGCCGTCGGCGGTCAGCCGGTCGATGGTGCCGCCATGGGCCAGCGCCTGATCCATCAGGGGTGTGAGTACCCGCTGCATCATGCGGGTGAAGCCGGCGGCATCGTCCTTGTAATCGGCGGCAAGACTGGCCAGTCCGCGCACGCCGCAGACCAGATAGGTGATGGTACGGGTCTCGCCTTCCATCTTCAAAAGACTCGGGCGGCGCGCGATTTTCTCTATTGTTGCGTGCGGCAGGGAATCGGAAAAGGCCGCGCGCAGACCGGCATAGGCGACGCGCAGATCCTGGATCCAGGCGGCCGCGCCCGCCGCGAAAGATAGCCACAGAAACACAGTCGGCGTGGCGGCGTCGGTGAGCAGGCCATGGCTGGCATAGAGGTACCAGGAGGCGAGCCCCAGCCCCAGTGATCCCGCCATCGCCAGTGCCGCCGACCAGCCCAGGCCGAAGCGCAGCAAAAAGATCATGCCCGCGCCCAAAAGCAGCAGCAGCAGGGCTTCGAGGGGCCTGAGCCAGTCGGGCCGCGTCAGCACCTGGCCGGACAAAAGGTCTTCCACGCTTTCGGCCATCACATTGGCGATGCTGGCCGGCCCCAGCGGGGTTTTCACCACCTGGCCCTGCACCCCCACCAGCACAATGGCGTCTTTCAGCGGTTCGGTGGGCAAGGCGTCCAGGCTCAGAATGCGCTGGGAGACATCGGCGGCGTAATGCAGACGGATTTGCCCGCTGCCGTCGGTGGGCACGCGTGTGTCTTTGGTCTCCAGTGCCGAAAGCCCGATGCCGGTGACGAAGCTCAAGGGATCATGCTCATTGCTGATCATGGTGATGTCGCTTGCGCCATCGGCGACGCGCAGCACCTCCGCCGCCATGCCCGGCACCAGGCCAGCGCCCAGGCGCAGCGCCATCGGCATGCGCCGGACCACGCCGTCACCGTCCGGTATCAGATTGGCGGCGGCGCTACCTGCGGCATTGGTCTCCAGCAAAGCCGGCGCGGCCGACGCGGCATTGAACAGCGGCGCCTCGCCAAAGGGATTGGCGGTGCCGCGATAGACGAAGTGCGCCTTGATGCGGGGCTCGCGGCCCTGGGTGCCCAGCATCACCGGCACAATGGCCTTGGTGTCGGCAATGGCCGCGGCCAGATCGTGGCCGGGCTCCGGCAGTTTCTCCAGCGCGGCGCGGGCGGCGTCGCTGCCGGGCGGCAGCCGCGCCGCCAGGCTTTCGGGCGAGGGGCCCGCCTGGATGGGCGCGGTGAAGACGATCAGCCGCGCGCCTTGCGCGCCGAGCTGGCGCGTGACCTTGACCAGACTGTCCTCGTCGAGTGTGGGCAATTCCAGCACCCGCACCTTGTTGGCGGTGTCGAAGGGCCGCGCGGCATGGCGCTGATAGGCGTCGAACAACCGGTTGCTGAGACCGGCTTCGATGCCAAAGGGATCCAACAGGATGACGGCCGCGCCCAGGACCAAAAGCAGCGCCGGCATCAGCCAGATGCTGAGCGGCCTGGACCAGTCATGGCGGCGTTCGACAAATCCATATGCCGGTAGGTTATTATCGTTAACGCCGCCCGTCATCCCACGGAAACCCGTCTTTGCCGGGCAGTTTTTGCCAGCACCCGCCGCCTTAAGTTCTCCGTTACTGCGTTTTCCGCCGGTTTCTCTGCCTTCCGCCGCTCACATTGCGCGGGCACCATTTTCGCTACGCATTTGCTTGTGCGTCCGCGCTTTTCCTGCGGACGCCAAGTAACGGAGAGACCCATGAGCACTGGTTCGATTGGGGGGACGTCTTCCCTCAGTCAGCTTTACGCGGCCCAGCAGGCACAAGCTGCTGCGGCTGTATCGGCCGATGCGCTGACCACAACCACCAGCACAACGAACGATACCTCCACCACCGGCGCTTCCAGTTCCAATTCGTTGACTGGAAGCACCACCGCCAGCCTGGACAGCAACACACTTCAGGCCCTGATGAACCTGACCCAGCAGGATCCGAGCAGCGATCCCACTGACGCCAGTTCGACCGGGCAGACGGGCCAGACGCAAGGTACGCCTGCGCACCACCACCACCATCATCATGGTGGCGGGATGCAGGCGCCCCAGTCGAGCAACTCGTCCCAGACGGCCAGCACGAGTTCGACGACCGACGCGCTTGGCGTGACGGCGGCGGACGACAGCGAAGATACGACAGAAGCCTCGCTCAGCGCGGCGCTGCTGTCGGCCTGATAGCTGGCGAATGAAGGAAAAGCCCTGCGCGGGAAACCGCGTGGGGCTTTGACTATTTTGTGGTGATCCGGATGGCGACCTGGGCCAGCAGCACCTTGGCGCCCTTCTTTCCCAGGGCGCGGTCGGTCACGGCCTGCAGCCGG
The DNA here is from genome assembly GCA_963830095.1 of uncultured Alphaproteobacteria bacterium. Lineage (GTDB taxonomy): Bacteria > Pseudomonadota > Alphaproteobacteria > Micropepsales > Micropepsaceae > Rhizomicrobium. The sequence goes on along the minus strand of CAWHLV010000098.1, from coordinate 22,781 downwards.
TCGGCGATCATGCCCACATCCGGCTGGGTATCGGTGCGCACCACATTGGCCGTGAAAGTCATCAGGTTGCGGATATAGGCGTCGCGCAGCACTGGCAGCGAGCGATTGACGTCGTCCCGCAGCGTCTCATCGGGCACATCCAGGCCGACGCCGATCATCAGCATGCCCGCCGCATGATTGTCCGCCACGATGGTGGTGTAGATCGGGTCGATCCCGATAAAGCTCTTGGACTGGGTGGTCTTGTGCTCTGGCGCTTTCTGGGCTTTGGGGGCATCCTCCGCGCGCGCGCGGACACACCCGTTGCCAGGGCGGCGGCCAGAACAAGAACAGGCAGGGTGGGGCGCATCGGTTCGATCTTTCGGCTGGAGCAGTAAGCGCCGGATTGGTAAACCGAATTTTAACGCCAGAGGATTCACGGAGGACGAATGACCAGATCCAGCCTTGTTTTGGCGGCTTTGGCCGTGGCGCTGATAGGCGGGGCGGCCCAGATTTCGGCAGCAAAGGCAGCCGACCATCCGGGCCAGCGGTTCCAGATTTTGCCGGCAAGCCTGCCCAGGCCCTATGCCACCCCCGCGGCGGGCAATGAATCCATCGCCATCCCGCGCCCGGCCGGGGCCATGCCGGACGTGCCCCGGGGCTTCCAGATCATCCATCTTCGCCGATCATCTCAGCGATGCCCGCTGGATGGCAGTGGCGCCCAATGGCGACATCTTCCTGGCCGAGCCGACCGACAATGGCGGCAAGATCACCATTCTTCGGGACTTCAATGGTGACGGCAAGGCGGACAAGAGCTTCACCTTCCTGCCGTCGTCGGCGGGTTTTGTCTATCCGCATGGCCTGGCCTTCCATGACGGCTATCTCTATGTCGGCGACCTGCGCGGGATCTGGCGCTTTGCCTATCACGACGGCCAGACGGTTGCGGGCGCGCCCGAAAAGGTCACCACCAAGGTCGCGGACTTGCGGCCCAAGGGCAATCACGTCACCCGCGATATCGCTTTTGGCCCCGACGGCGCGCTCTATCTGGCGCTGGGCAGCAGAGACAACATCTCCGACTTCAAGCCGGGGGCGCAGGTGTTCAAGATCAACCCCGACGGCAGCATGAGCGAATTCGCCAGCGGCATCCGAAATCCCGTGGGCATCGCCTTCGCGCCGGGCACCAACACGCTCTATGTCACCACCAATGAGCGCGACGGGCTGGGTGACGATCTGCCGCCGGACTATTTCACCAGCGTCAAGGCGGGCGGGTTCTACGGCTACCCTTACGCCTATATCGGCAAGAACCCCGATCCGGTGTGGGGCGCCAAGGATCCGGGCGGCAAGATCGCCTCGACCATCACCCCGGACGTGCTGTTTCATGCCCATAGCGCGCCCACCGGGCTCGCCTTCTATACCGGCGCCAGCTTCCCGGCCGATTTCAAGGGCGACGCCTTTGTCTCGCTGCACGGATCGTGGAATGCGGGCAATCCCACCGGCTACAAGGTGGTGCGGGTCCATTTCACCAATGGCAAGCCCGACAATGGCTATGAGAATTTCGCTACCGGCTTCTGGAACGGCATGGGCACACCCGGCGAGCCGGCCAAGGTCTGGGGCCGCCCGGTCGGGCTGGCGGTGGCCAAGGACGGCAGCCTGCTGATCGCCGACGATGTCGGCAATGTGGTCTGGCGGGTGGCGTATACGGCGAAGTGAGGCCCGGTTCGGCCTGCCATCCGAAGCCCGCGTAGCGGGCGAAGGATGGTGGAGCTGAGCGGAATCGAACCGCTGGCCTCCTCATTGCGAACGAGGCGCTCTCCCAACTGAGCTACAGCCCCGAACCGGTCTCTCCCGGCAGTGCCGGGCGAGGCGGGGTTTGTAGGGATCATGGCTTTCCCCTGTCAAGCGGCCTTGATTTTCAGGCTTTTCCGCCCCGGTTCCCCCGGTTACAAGGAACCGCCTCAAGGCAAGAAGCGACAGGCCATCCCGGCCTCAAGCAGTGAAGGCCAATAAAGACCCATGATGAACCCCATCGCCTTTCTGATCCTGCAGATTCTCAACATCTATGAATGGGTGGTGATCGTTGCGGTGATCGTGAGCTGGCTGACCGCCTTCAATGTCATCAATGAGCACAACAACTTTGTGCGCAGCCTGTTGCGCGTCTGATCGCCCTGACCGATCCGGTGTTCCGCCAGGTCCGCCGGATCATCCCGCCGATCAGCGGGCTCGACCTGTCGCCGATTGTGGTGATCCTGCTGATCGAAACCATCAAATATACGATCGGCTGGGCGTCCTTCCGTTACGGGTTCTAAGCGATGTCGGCAACGGTCATTGACGGCAAGGCCAGCGCCGCGCAAGCTGCGCGAGAAGATCGCGGCCTTTACCACCGATCTGAAGGCCAGGCACGGCATCCAGCCCGGCCTGGCGACCGTGCTGGTGGGCAATGATCCGGCTTCCGAAGTTTATGTGAAGAACAAGCGCAAGACCGCCGAAGCCATCGGCTTCAAGTCGGTGCATGTCGAGCTGCCGGCCGATGTCGTCAGGACGAATTGCTGGCGCGGGTAAAGGCGCTTTCCGCCGATCCTCGGTGCACGGTATTCTGGTGCAGCTGCCTCTGCCCAAGCATCTGGACGAAAACGCGGTGCTGGATGCGCTGGATCCCGGCCAAGGACGTGGACGCGCTGACGCCCAGGAATGCCGGGCTGCTGCTGTCGGGCCGCGCCCATCTGGTCAGCTGCACCCCGTCGGGGGTGATGCTGTTGCTCAAGGAATATATGGGCGACATCGCGGGCAAGGATGCGCTGGTGATCGGCCGTTCGCTGTTGTTCGGCAAGCCGGCGGCGCAACTGCTGCTGGCGGCCAATGCCACCGTCACCATGGCGCATTCCCGCTCAAGGATCTGCCCGCGCTGGCGCGGCGCGCCGACATTCTGGTCGCCGCCATCGGCAGGCCGCAGTTCGTCAAGGCCGATTGGGTCAAGCCGGGCGCGGTGGTGATCGATGTCGGCATCAACCGCGTCGATGCGGGCGAGGGCAAGTACAAGCTGGTTGGTGATGTGGACTATGACGCGGCAAAAGAAGTCGCGGGTGCGATCACGCCGGTGCCGGGCGGCGTCGGCGCGATGACGATTGTCTGCCTGATGTACAACACGCTGATTGCGGCGTGCGCGCAGAATAATCTTCCGCTGCCGACTGCGCTCTGACAATTGTCATGCCCGCGCAAGCGGGCATCCATCTTCTTTGGGCTGCCATGGATTCCCGCTTTCGCGGGAATGACAGTGTGGATCAGATTTTCTGCTTCAGGTCTTTGGCCAGATCGTCGGGCGAAATCGCTTCATCATAGAAGCTGATCATCTTGCCGTTCGGCCCCATCAGATACAGCACCGATGAATGGTCCATGCCGTAATTGCCGTTATCCAGCGGCCGTTTTGCGGCATAGACGCGATATTCTTTTTCCACCGCTTTGATTTGTGCGTCGTTACCGGTCAGGCCGACAAAACTGGGCCCGAACGCTTTCATATAGTCGGCCAGCACCTTGGGCGTGTCGCGCGCCGGATCGATGGTGATGAAGACGGGCACGACGCGGCTTGAATCGCGCCCATCTTGTCAAGCGCCTGGGCCATCACGCCCAGGGTGGTGGGGCAGACATCGGGACAGAAGCTGTAGCCGAAATAGACCAGCATATAGCGGCCGCGAAAGTCGGCGTCGGTTACGCTCTTGCCGGTCTGGTCGGTGAGGTGGAACGGCCCGCCAACGGTGGCCTCGCCGCTGATCACGGTCTTGCCCAGCCCCGGCACCATCTCGCTTTCGTGCCACAAAAGCCCGCCGGCCAGCGCCGCGATCAGCAGCAGATAGGGGATCAAGGCTTGCTTGTTGCTCAGCATGGGCAATGCTCTACTAATCCCAGCCAGTGTCGTGGTTTCGAAGTTCGCAATAGCATAGATATCGGGCTTAAGGCGAACTTCGAAACCAGAACGACACTGGCAATTATTAAGTTGCTAGTGTCCTTCGATTCCGAAATTCGCATGATTTTGATATCGATCTACGGCGAATTTCGGAATCGGGACACTAGCCATCGCAAAAGGAAGTGACTTTGGCGCGCAAGGAAATGGCGCGAGGTTTCGCGCAAGGAGCCGGAGCAGCCGGCCGGGTACGGCTGCGCACGCTGTCGAACCTGCGCTGGCTAGCGGTGGCCGGCCAGTCGGCGGCCCTGTTCCTGGTCTATTTTGCCCTGGGCTACAGCCTGCCCATTCTCTATTGCGCCATCGCCATCGTGGTCAGTGCGGCGCTGAATGTGCTTCTGGCCGTGCGCTATCCGCCCGCGCACCGGCTTACCAACCGCGAAGCCACCTTTTATCTTGCCTTTGACGTGCTGCAGTTGGCGGCGTTGCTGTATCTGACCGGCGGCATCACCAATCCCTTTGCCCTGATGTTCGTGGGCCCGGTGGTGATCGCGGCCACCACCTTGAACCTGGGCAATGTGATGATCTTGGCCGGCCTCGCCTTTGCCTCGGCCTCGCTGATCGCCATCGTGCACCGGCCTTTGCCCTGGCCAACCAACGAGGCGCTGCTGCTGCCCCAGCTCTACCAGGCCGGTATCTGGATGGCGCTGGTGATCGGCATCGGGTTCACATCGGTCTATGCCTGGCGCATTGCATCAGAATCGGCGCGCATGTCGGCGGGGCTGGCGGCCACGCAGCTGGCTTTGGCGCGCGAACACCGGCTGGCAGCACTTGGCGCGCTGGCGACCGCGGCCGCGCATGAACTGGGCACGCCGCTCGGCACCATCGCCGTGGTGGCGCGCGAGCTGGAGCGGGCGCTGCCGGAAAATTCCCCAGAAGTGGAAGACGTGCGCCTGCTACGCGACCAGGCCGAACGCTGCCGAACCATCATAGCCCGGCTCGCCAATCCCGGAGAGGCCCTGCTGGGCGCCACGGCGCGGCTGCCGCTGGGCGCATTTCTGGATGACATCGCCGGCCCCCATCGCGGCGAAGACCTGGAAATCCGCATTACCGTATCGCCGCCCAAGGGCGACAGCCAAGTGCCGCAGGTGTGGCGCGCCCCCGAACTGCTGCACGGGCTGGGCAACATCATCGAGAACGCCGCCGACTTCGCCCACTCGCTGGTGGCGATACATGCCGGCTGGGACGATCAGTTTCTGCACATTTCGGTCACCGATGACGGCCCCGGCTTTGCGCCGGAGATTTTCGAGGCCCTGGGCGAGCCCTATATCACCTCGCGGCCCGGCCATCACGCCCTGGGGGAAACTGATCTGGGACCGGTGGGCGCGCTCGACCAGCATGAAGGCATGGGGCTGGGCTTTTTCATCGCCAAGATCCTGCTGGAACAGACCGGGGGCTTGGTTAAGGCTGACAACCCGGAAAGCGGCGGGGCACAGGTCTCGATCCGCTGGCCGCGCGGGGTGATCGACGGGCCCCAGCCGCCCGCCCAAGCCGAAACATAGGGCGAAGACATGAGAGCCATGTGTAGCCGGATATGCGAATTATTTTGACCAGTTCTCAAAAGGGTACTAAACGCCGCAGCTAGAATGACTTCCGACGACAAAACCCTGCTTCTGGTTGAGGACGACCGGCCTCTGCGCGAGCGCTTGGCCCGCGCCATGGAAGCGCGCGGCTTCACCGTCACCCAGGCCGAGTCCGTGGCCGAGGGCAAGGCCCGCGCCAAGGATGCCCCGCCGGCCTATGCCGTGGTCGACCTCAAGCTGGATGACGGCAACGGTCTGGATGTGGTCGAGACCCTGCACACCACCCGCCCCGAAAGCCGCGTGGTGGTGCTGACCGGTTTCGGCAACATCGCCACCGCTGTGGCCGCGGTGAAGTATGGCGCCATCGACTATCTGCCCAAGCCCGCCGATGCCGATGACATTCTGGCGGCGCTGATGGCCACGCCCGGCACCAAGCCCAAGCCGCCGGAAAATCCCATGTCGGCCGACCGGGTGCGCTGGGAGCATATCCAGCGCGTCTATGAATTGTGCGGCCATAACGTGTCGGAAACGGCGCGCAGACTGAATATGCATCGTCGCACTCTGCAACGCATTCTGGCGAAGCGCAGTCCTCGTTAGTTTTGAGTTGCGCGGCCCCGGGGCGCGTCGCGCCCCAATAATTGGATAGGCGCGCTTTGCGCGCCGGGCGCTGCCGCAGCGCTATGCTGGACCGACGCTCCCGTTTTCGGGTCGCGTGACCCAGGCCGTCATGTTGCAGCGTCAGCCATGACGCCGGGAAGCGCGCATGGACAAGCCGCGCGGCCTGGCGCACGCCCAGCGTCACGCCTGCGAACACGATCACGCCCCCCAGCACGTCGGTGAGATAATGCCCGCCGAAAAAGGGCACACTGACCAGCATCACGACATTGGCTGCGGTCATCACAAAACTGATCGGCCCCAGCCTGCGGAAGCCATAGATGAAAGCCAGCGCCATGACGGTGTGAAAGGAGGGGAATTGCACCACACCTTTCAGCTGCCCAAGCGCGAAGCTGAGATTGTGGTGGGTGACCAGATGTTTCACGTCGGGAAGGTAGTCGCTGATGCGGTCCAGGCCAAATTCATGATAGGGGCCCAAAACCGGGAAGAGCATTGCGGCCAGATCAGTGATCACGGTGCACAGGAAAATGATCCAGACAAGTTCGCGCACGCGCCCGGCGCGATTCATCAATCCCATCAGCACGCAGAAATAGAGCGTCTGCCAGGTGAAGCTGTCGTAGAGATGGCCCAACAGCCAAGAAATTTTCGGATGCGCCATCACCAGGTGGTAACCTGCCAGCCAGTCGAAACCGATCATCTTGTCCAGCGACTGAAGCGTGGGATCGACCAGTGGTCCCGAAGAAGCCATGCAGAGATAGGAAAGAACCTGGAATATCCCGGCCATTACCAGCCACAGACCCAGTAGTTCGGCGGCCAGTGCGGCGCGCGGGAAAGAAAAGCAACGCAGCGTCAAGGTCAGCGCCAGCACGGCCGCGGGCTGCTGCAGGTCGTGCCAGGTGACAATGAGATGAAAGCCGATCAGCCGCGCCCAGAACGCGTCGATCACCGCGATCAGCGCCAGCGCCAGCCATTCCGGCGCGAGTTCGAATTTCAGCCTCTCCGGCATGGCGCAATCCTGCGCCCGCCAGCGTTAGCGCCCGGTTAGCTTTTTGGCTTTTTTTGCCGGTTTGCGCGGCTTCTTTCGCGGCTTTTTTGCCTTGGCATCTATTTCGCCCATGCGGGCCGCCATCAATTCTTTCAGGGTTGCGCGGTCCAGAACCGCGAGGCGCGCCAATAGCATCGGCCAGGGCTTGTAGTGATCGGTGATGTAGAAAAGCCTGGGCTCGGCTTCCAGCATCACATCGCGCATCTCGATGGTGCCCACGCGCAGCGCCACCGCATCTTCCTTGTCATGCACCCGGCCGACAAAGCTTTCGGCATAGAACACCGCGGGCTTGCCGAAATAAGGCGCTCTCAGATGCACCCTTCATCGCCAGCATGATTTTTCGGGCTTCAGCCTTGCTAATCATGGTCGCACCGCGAGGCGCTCGCTATGCTCGCGTTCGCGGCTGCTCCTACTCAACATCGGGCAACACCAGATTGGGAGTTTCTGACAGGGCAATCGCATCAAGCGTGCGCGACAGCCTTTCGGCGGCGGCACGCGCAAAGCTGATGGTCACCGCCTTGCGCCGGCTGGCATGCAGCGCCTGCGCTTCTGCTTCCTTGATGATGGCACCGCCATAACGGTCGGCCACGATCAGGCCGGTTGCGTTCGGCACATGCTCGGGCGGGAAATCCGGTGGAATGGCGAAATAGAACAGGTCGCAATAATCCAGATACTCTGGCCATTTGCTGTCGCCGCGCAAATCGGCCAGCGCCACCTTGATCTCGATCCCCAGCATTTCGCCGCCTGGCCCGATCGCGGCCACATCCAGACGCCGCCCATTGGGCAAGGTGAATTCCAGAATGGGGGAATAGCCTTCTGCCACCAGAAGACGGCTGACGCCACGCGCGACCTCGGCAGCTGTGGAAGACGAGATCACAGCAGCCTCTCGTAAAAACCGCCGAAGCTTCCATCCAGCTCGAGCAGATGGATCTCGCCGATCCAGTGGCGCGGATTGCCGTTGCCGTCGGGATCGGACATGGGTGCGGGATTGCCCGGGAAAATTCGCGTCAGATCCTTGGCGCCCGGAATCTGGGCATGGGCGAATTCGCTGATGATATGGCCGGCGATCACGCCGCCGAATTTCCAGCCTGCTTCTTCCGCCGAGCGCACGGCGAAATCATAGAGCGCCGCGCCGGTGATATTGCGGTGCGCGCGGAAATGCTGTTGCAGCTTTTTGAACTGGCGCGGCAGCTCCGCCACCAGTGCCTGCTTGCGCGGATGATCACCGAGCGCATAGCTCTTGCCGATATCGGCTTCCCAGCCGCCGAACACCGGCCCCAGGTCCAGATAGACTATGTCGTCGTTCTCAATCGTCCGCACAGGCGGATGGTCGCCCGCCGTGGTGATGCTGTTGGGGCCGCTGCGCACAATGCGGCGATGCCAGTGTTTCTCCACCCCGAACTCGCGCGCCGCCAGCTCGCGGATATCGTCTTCGACATCGCTTTCCAGGCGACCGGGCTGGATCAACTGATCGCGCTCGATGGCCGTGAACAGGCCAAGCGCATAGGCTTCGGCCGCTTCCAGCGCGGCGCGGCGATCACTGTCGGGGACGGGAAAAAGCTGGCTCATGCGGCCAGTATAGCGGCCCGCGAGCGCATGCGAGCAATCCCAAAATTAGAGGCTGCCCTTGCTGGATGGGGAGGCTCCGTCAAGGCGCTCATCGGGCGTGATCGCCATCCGCAACGCCCGCGCCAGACCCTTGAAGCAGGTCTCGACAATGTGATGGCTGTTGTCGGCGTACAGATTTTCGATGTGCAGGCACACCCCGGCGTTCTGGGCGAAGGCCTGGAACCATTCCTTGAACAGTTCGGTGTCCATCTCCCCCAGCTTGGGCTTGGGAATCTGAACCTTCCAGATCAGGTAAGGGCGATTGGAAAGATCCAGCGCCACCCGGGTCAGCGCTTCGTCCATGGGGATCAGGGCCCAGCCGAAGCGGGTGATGCCGGCAAAATCGCCCAGCGCCTTTTTCACCGCCTGGCCAATGACGATGGCAGTGTCTTCGGTGGTGTGATGATAGTCGACATGCAGGTCGCCGGTGGCGCGCACCTTCAGGTCGATCATGGAATGGCGCGAGAAGCTCTCCAGCATATGGTCCAGAAAGCCGATGCCGGTGTCGATGTCGCTCTCGCCGGTCCCGTCCAGGTCCAGGGAGACGGAGATCTCGGTCTCGCGGGTCTTGCGTTCAACGGTGGCGGTGCGCATCACAGATTCTTTCGGTGTTTCGGGTGTATAGCAGCCGCTGGGTTCGGCGTGAATCCCCGTCACGGACAGGGATATGTCATATTTGACATGTCCTGTTGACCCCCCGGCCAAACCCTGTAAAGAGGGCCCCCGGAGCGTCGGCCCAGCGAAGTGCCCAGAGCAGCGTCAGGCCCGCGCGACCATCGAATACTTAACGGCAAAGGTTCATCATGGCGCGCCAGAACTATCTCTTCACGTCCGAAAGCGTTTCCGAAGGCCATCCCGACAAGGTGTGTGACCGCATCTCGGACGAGGTGGTAGATCTGTTCTTCCGCGAAGGCCCCAAGGAGGGCATGAGCCCCTGGGACATCCGCGCCGCCTGCGAAACCATGGCGACCACCAACCGCGTGATCATCGCGGGCGAAACCCGCGGCCCCAAATCGGTCGGCCCGGCGCAGATCGAAGAAGCCGCGCGCCAGGCGATCAAGGACATCGGCTATGAGCAGGAGGGCTTTCACTGGAAGACCGCGCAGGTCGAAGTGCTGCTGCATGCCCAGTCGGCGCACATCGCCCAGGGCGTGGACGCTAGCGGCAACAAGGATGAAGGCGCGGGCGACCAGGGCATCATGTTCGGCTATGCCTGCCGCGAGACTCCGGCCCTGATGCCGGCGCCCCTGTTCTACAGCCACAAGATTCTGGAACTGCTGGCCAAGGCCCGCAAATCCGGCAAGGAATCGACCTTGGGCCCCGATGCCAAAAGCCAGGTCACCCTGCGCTATGAGAACGGCAAGCCGGTGGAAGCGACCCAGATCGTGCTTTCCACCCAGCATATGGACGAAAACCAGACCAGCGATGATATCCGCAAGATCGTCGAGCCTTACATTCGTCAGGCGCTGCCGGGCGAATGGATCAATTCAAAGACCATGTGGCACATCAATCCCACCGGCGCCTTTGTGATCGGCGGTCCCGACGGCGACTGCGGCCTGACCGGGCGCAAGATCATCGTCGACACCTACGGCGGCGCGGCCCCGCATGGCGGCGGCGCCTTCTCGGGCAAGGACTCCACCAAGGTGGACCGTTCGGCCGCCTATGCCGCGCGCTATCTCGCCAAGAACGTCGTGGCCTCGGGCGTTGCCGACCGTTGCACGATCCAGATCGCCTATGCCATCGGCGTGGCCGAGCCGCTGAGCGTCTATGTCGACACCCATGGCACCGGCAAGGTTGATGAGGCCAAGCTGGAACTGATCCTGCCGCAGCTGATGAATCTGAAGCCGCGCGGCATCCGCCAGCATCTGGACCTGAACAAGCCCATCTTTGCCCGCACCTCGGCTTACGGCCATTTCGGCCGCGAGCCAAATTCAGAGGGCGGCTTCTCCTGGGAGAAGACCGACCTGGCGGACAAGATCAAAGCTGCGGTCGGCTAAAACCTGTCATCCCCGGCGAGCATCGCGCATCATGCGCGATGCGAGGGATTCCTAGCGACAGCGTAGGAACGACCCAGGTGGAGGGCGATATGACTGCGAATGATTCCGACCGCTCGCTTAAGCTCGCGGCGTTAGACGCTCAAATGGTCCACTGGACCATTTCGTTCGCCAGCGGCGAACCGCGCCTCACTCCCTCGCGAAGCTGGCGCTCCGCTCGGCCGGGAATGACAATGGTGATGGACCATCCAGATCGTAACCGGCGGAAATTGTATGGCCGGCGCAAAGGCCCCAAGCTGTCGGGCAGGCAGGCGGGCCTGCGCCAAACACTGTTAAGCGATCTGGCCTGGAAGCTGGGCGGCGATCCCCTGGTCCAGTTTCCGAACAGTGTTCGGGAGGTTTGGCTGGAGGTGGGATTTGGCGCCGGCGAGCATCTGGTCTGGCAGGCCCAGGCCCATCCCGATGTCGGGCTGATTGGCGCCGAGCCCTATGAGATGGGCATGGCCAAGATATTGACCAAGCTGGAAGAATCTTCCCTGAACACCGTTCGGTTGTTTGAAGGTGATGGCCGCGACATCATCGAGGCCCTACCCGACCAAAGCCTGGGCCGGTTTTTCCTGCTGTTCCCCGATCCCTGGCCCAAGACCCGGCACCACAAGCGCCGCTTCCTGCAGGTGGAGATGCTGGACACCCTGGCACGGGTGCTCAAGCCGGGGGCGGAACTGCGCTTTGCCACCGACGACAAAAGCTATCTGCCATATGCCCTGGAGCGGCTGATGGCGCACCCGGCCTTTGACTGGCTGGCCAATGGTGCGGCCGACTGGAAGGCGCGCCCGGCCGATTGGCCGCCAACCCGCTATGAAACCAAGGCAATCAAGGGACCGCCGGTATTTTTACGGTTTGAGCGGCGGTAGCCGCGCGGGGCTGAGATTTCAGCGCCGTTCGCTTTTCGCAGGCGTTCGCGATAAAAAAGCGTCATGAAAACGTCCAGCAAAAATGATGACGACGAGGGCGTGCGCGCCCTTTACCGCACCGGTTTCGGTGATATCGGGGTGGTGATCATCGCGGCCTTCTGTACCCTGGCGCTCATTCTGATGATGGTGCTGCCGTCCCCCATCGCCAAGTATCAGAAAGAAAAGGCCCAGGAAGACGAAAAAGCCCGTCAGGAAACCATACAAAAGGCGGTTTCCACGGGTGAAGTCAGTGTCGGCATCGCCCCCACCAAGCACTGAAGCCTTGTAATTAGGGCCTTCCCGGCGTATATCCGCGCCATCCCAAACAACAAGACGTGTTGTGTGGCGGTCCGAAAGGGCCGCCGCGGGCGAAAGGCTTTACACTTATTCGAAGCGCCACCCGCTTCGTACTTTGAGGCGCACTTGGTCATAGCATCGGCATCGCATCTGGAACCGGTATTTGAACCCGTGATTGAAAAGGCGGGCTTCAAACTGGTGCGTTTGCGCATCATGGGCGGCGCGGCCAAGACCCTGCAAGTGATGGCCGAGCGGCCCGACGGCAGCATGGATGTCGAAGGCTGCGCCACGCTTTCCCATGCGCTGCTGGATTTCATCGAGGCCAAAGACCCGATCGAGGGCGAGTACGAGATCGAGGTCTCTTCGCCCGGCATCGACCGCCCCCTGACACGGCTGATGGATTTCGCGCGCTGGGCTGGCCATGAGGCCAAGATCGAGCTGCATGCGCCTGTCGGGAGCGTTGGCGAGAGCCAGAGCGACCAAAGTAAAGGCCGCAAGCGTTTCCGCGCCGTGCTGCTGGGCCTGGACGGCACCGATGTCATGATCCGCGCCGATAATACCGACATCAAGTTTCCGTTTCGCAGCCTCGCCAATGCGAAACTCGTTCTTACCGACAAGCTCATCAACGAAGATTTGAAGGCCCGCAAGGGGACCGAAGCGTCCGCGAAAGCGGGAACGACTACTTAGAGGACCATAGGAGAAGACAATGGCAAGCACAGTGGCCGCCAACCGGCTCGAACTTCTGCAGATCGCCGACGCCGTCGCGCGCGACAAGTCCATCGACAAGCAGGTGGTTCTGACCGCAATGGAAGAGGCGATGCAGCGCGCCGCCAAGGCCCACTATGGCACCGAGAACGACATCAAGGTCGATATCGACCCCAAGACGGGCGAGACCCATGTCTCGCGCTATCTGCATGTCGTGGAGATGGTCGAAAATGACAAGACCGAGATTTCGCTGGTCGACGCGCGCAAGCGCAATCCCGACGCCCAGATCGGCGACATCATCGCCGAGACCCTGCCGCCGGTCGATTTCAACCGCATCAATGCCCAGAACGCCAAGCAGGTGATCGTGCAGAAGGTGCGCGATGCCGAGCGCGAGCGTCAGTATGACGAATACAAGGACCGCATCGGCGAAGTGGTGCATGGCGTGGTCAAGCGCAGCGAGTTCGGCTCCGTGGTCGTGGACTTGGGCAAGGCCGAAGGCGTGGTGCGCCGCGACGAAATGATCCCGCGTGAATCCTTCCGCGCCGGCGACCGCATCCGCGCCTATATCTATGACGTGCGCCGCGAACCGCGTGGGCCGCAGATTTTCCTGTCGCGCAGCCATCCCCAATTCATGGTGCGCCTGTTCGCCCAGGAAGTGCCGGAAATCTATGACGGCGTGATCGAGATCCGCGCGGTGGCGCGCGATCCGGGCAGCCGCGCCAAGATCGCCGTGATCAGCAAGGATTCCAGCATCGATCCGGTCGGCGCCTGCGTCGGCATGCGCGGCGTGCGCGTGCAGGCGGTGGTGCAGGAGCTGCAGGGCGAACGCATCGACATCATTCCGTGGAACGGCGAAGCGGCGACCTTCATCGTCAATGCGCTGGCGCCGGCCGAAGTCACCAAGGTGGTGCTGGACGAAGACACGCATCGCGTTGAAGTGGTGGTGCCCGACGAGCAGCTGTCGCTGGGCATCGGCCGCCGCGGTCAGAATGTGCGGCTCGCCTCCCAGCTCACCGGCTGGCAGATCGACATCCTGACCGAGGCCGAGGAATCGGAACGCCGCCAGAAGGAATTCACCCAGCGCACCCAGCTGTTCATGGAATCGCTGGACGTGGACGAGACCGTGGCCCAGCTGCTGGCATCGGAAGGCTTCGCCACCATCGAGGATGTGGCCTATGTCGATCTCGGCGAACTGGCCCAGATCGAAGCCTTCGACGAGGAAACCGCGCAGGAACTGCAGAGCCGGGCGGTGGAGTTCATCGAGGCCCGCAACAAGGAACTGGACGACAAGCGGCTGGCGCTTGGTGTCGCCGACGAGGTTCTGGAAGTGGACGGCGTCACCCCGGCCCTTGCCGTCGCCTTGGGCGAACACGAGGTCAAGACACTCGAGGATCTCGCCGGCTGCGCCACCGACGACCTGATCGGCTATTACGAAATCGGCAAGGACAAGGAACGCACCCGCATTCCTGGCGCCCTGGACGGGTTCAATCTCACCAGCGATGACGCCAACGCCATCATCATGAAGGCGCGCGTCAAGGCCGGCTGGATCGAGGAGCTTGTCGAAGAAGAAGCTGTCGAAGAAGGCAGCGAGGGTGAGGAGCCCGCCGAAGCCTGATGACAGCTGTGGCGCACAAAACGGACGAGACGGACGATATGCGCGGTGATGCATCCCGTGGCTCACGCGCGGACGCGTGCGCCCCGGACGCGCGCGCAGCGCGCGGCCAGGATTCTTCTGATGGTTCGCGCGCGGACGCGCGCGAACGCCGCGATATCGTATCGGGCGAAGTCATGCCCGAAAACCGCCTGTTGCGTTTTGTCGCCGATCCCGATGGCCAGGTCGTGCCCGATGTCGCGGCCAAGCTGCCGGGGCGCGGATTGTGGGTGCAAGCATCCCGGGCCGCCGTGGCCAAGGCGGTGGAGAAGAAACTTTTCTCCCGTGCCGCCAAGGTGCAAGTGACGGCGGATGCGGACCTCGCCGACCGTGCCGAAAAAGCGCTGGTCACCCGCATGCTGGGCGATCTGGGGATCGCGCGGCGTTCCGGCAGCCTGGTGCTGGGTTTCGACAATGTGCTGCGCCAGCTGGAAGGCCCAAAGCCGCCCAAACTTTTGATCGAAGCCTTTGACGGGGCGTCTGACGGCAAGCGCAAATTGTACGCCGCCGCTCACAGGGTGGGCCTGGATTGCGTGGTGATCGAGACCCTGACCAGCGCCGAATTGGGCTTGGCGCTGGGACGCGAGAATGTGATACATGCCGCCGTCCAGCGGGGCGGCCTGGCTGACCGTTTAATGTTTGATGCGGAAAGACTTTCTGGGTTCCGCGGCCGTAACGAAAGAGAATTCATGAGCGATACCGACGAAACCAAGCGCCCGGGCAAAACGCTGTCGCTGAAGAAGACGGAGACGTCCACCGTCAAGCAAAGCTTCAGCCATGGCCGCACCAAGGCCGTGGTGGTGGAGAAAAAGCGCTCCGCCGCTCCGCCGGCTGTGACCGCCAAGCCGGCGGCCAAGGCCGCGGACAAGCCGGCCGCCGCAGCCGCCGCGCCCCAGGCGCCGGCCGCCAAGGCTGATGCTGCCAAGGCGGCGGCTGCGCCAGCCCGTGGTGGCGTGGTCCTGCGCCAGCTTTCGGATGAGGAAAAGGCGCGCCGCGCCGCCGCCCTGGCTGACGCCCGTGTCTCCGACACCGAGGCGCGCCGCCACGCCGAGCAGGAAGCCGGGCGCAAGGCCCGCGAAGAAGAGCAGATGCGCGCCGAGCGTGTCGCCGCCGAAAAGCGCAAGGTTGAGGAAGACGCCCGCAAGGCCGCCGACGAGCTGGCCAAGAAGCGCGCCGAGCAGGAAGCCGCGCGCCGTCTGGAAGCGGCGCCCAAGGAGCTCGCCCCCACCGAGGCGCCGCGCCGCCGGTTGGAAAATGAAGAGGAAGAAGAAGGCGGCGCCAAGAAGATCGGCGGCAAGCTGGTTCCCGCCAAGGCGCCCGCGCCCAAGAAGGCCGAAGGCGAACGCCGCCGCGGCAAGCTGACCGTCACCCGCGCTTTGTCCGATGACGATGAGCGCGTGCGCTCGGTCGCCTCCTACAAGCGCCACCTGCAGCGCGTCAACAAGGGCCATCAGCAGCAGCCGGCCGGTCCCGCCGGCCCGCGCGACATCATTGTTCCGGAAACCATCACCGTGGCCGATCTGGCCAACCGCATGGCGCGCCGCACCGTCGACGTCATCAAGGTGCTGATGAAGAACGGCATGATGGCGACGCCCAACGATATTATCGACGCCGACACCGCCGAACTTGTGGCGACCGAATATGGCCATGTCGTCAAGCGCGTGGCGGAAAGCGACGTGCTGGAAGGCCTGGCCGGTGAGACCGACGCCGCCGCCAGCATGGTGTCGCGTCCACCGGTGGTCACCATCATGGGCCATGTCGACCACGGCAAGACCTCGCTGCTGGACGCGCTGCGCAAGACCGATGTGGTGTCGGGCGAAGCCGGCGGCATCACCCAGCATATCGGCGCCTATCAGGTGAACCTGAAGTCGGGCGCCAAGATCACCTTCCTCGACACGCCGGGCCATGCGGCCTTCACCCAGATGCGCGCGCGCGGCGCCAAGGTCACCGATCTGGTGATCCTGGTGGTAGCCGCCGATGACGGCGTGATGCCCCAGACCGTCGAGGCCATCGCCCATGCCAAGGCGGCAGGCGTGCCGATGATTGTTGCGGTCAACAAGGTCGACAAGGGCGACGCCAATCCGACCCGGGTGAAGACCGAACTGCTGCAGCATGAGGTTCAGGTCGAAGACATGGGCGGCGAAACCCAGGCTGTTGAAGTTTCCGCCACCAAGGGCATCGGGCTCGACAAGCTGGAAGAAGCCATTCTGCTGCAGGCCGAAATCCTGGATCTGAAGGCCAATCCCGACCGCGCCGCCGAAGGCGCAGTGGTGGAAGCCAAGCTCGACAAGGGCCGCGGCCCCGTCGCCACCGTGCTGGTACAGCGCGGCACGCTCAAGGTCGGCGATATCGTCGTGGCCGGCGCCGAATGGGGCCGGGTGCGTCTGCTCGCCAACGAACGCGGCGAGTCGGTGCAGTCCGCCGGGCCCTCGACTCCCATCGAAGTGCTGGGCCTGTCTGCCGCACCCGAAGCGGGCGACGAAATGGTCGTGGTCGAGAACGAAGCCCGCGCCCGCGAAGTGGCGGAATATCGCGCCAGGAAGCGCCGCGAACAGCGCCAGGCTTCATCCTCGCGCCAGACTTTGGACCAGTTGCTGCAGACCCGCGAAGCTGGCGAGAAGCGCTTGCTGCCGCTGGTGCTCAAGACCGACGTGCAGGGTTCTTCGGAAGCCATCCAGGGTGCGCTGGCCAAGCTGGCCACTAGCGAAGTGGGCGCGCAGATTCTGCAGTCGGGTGTGGGCGGCATCACCGAAAGCGACGTGATCCTAGCGCATGCCAGCGGCGCGGCCGTGATCGGGTTCAATGTTCGCGCCAACAATCAGGCGCGCGACCGCGCCAAGCGCGACGGGGTGGAAATCCGCTATTACAACATCATCTACAACCTGGTGGATGACGTGAAGGCGGCGCTGTCGGGCATGCTGACGCCCGAGACGCGCGAAAAGTTCCTGGGCAATGCCGAGATCCTGGAAGTGTTCAACATCTCCAAGGTCGGCAAGGTCGCCGGCTGCAAGGTCACCGAAGGCGTGGTGCGCCGCGGTTCCAAGGTGCGCCTGATCCGCGACAATGTCGTTATCCATGAAGGCGACCTTTCCACCCTCAAGCGCTTCAAGGACGAAGTGCGTGAGGTGCAGGTCAGTCAGGAATGCGGCATGGCCTTTACCAACTATCAGGACATGCAGAAGGGTGACGTCATCGAATGTTTCGAGGTCGAAACAATTCAGCGAGCACTCTAGCAGTCCCGGGCTCGGGCCGCTTACTTCGCTGGCGCGCGCGGCCCTGCGCCGTTGCGAACCGAGCAGGTCCGCAACCTACTCGGTTCGCAGCCCATTCAGCGGGCGCTTTAGTCCTCCCGCGCGGGAATTAGCCCATGTCTTTGCCCGGCAGCGAAGCGCTGGCCAGCACCGTTTCGGCAGTCGAAGCCGCGTTGCGGGCTGCCGACATGCCAAGGGCAATGCAGCTGAGCGAGGAAGCGGTGGGTACCGGCGCGGTCCATCCCACTCTGCTTTCGCTCACCGCGATGAAACGCATGCAGGCCGGCGACAATGACGGCGCGTTGCCGCTGCTCCTGCGCGCGCGCGAACTGGCGCCGCAGCATGCCGATCTTCTCAATGCCCTGGGCACCTGTTTCTCGCGGCTGGGCCGTCCGCGCGAGGCGGTGGAGGCCTTTGATGCCGCCTTGATGGCGGCGCCGCGGGATGTGCGGCTGCATATGGGCCGGGCGCTGGTGCTGGAAGACCTGAGCGAGCTGGATGCGGCGCGCGCGGGCTTCGAACAGGTGCTGGCGCTGTCGCCTTCCTCTTCCGCGGCGCTCTCGCGGCTGGCGGTCCTGGCGGTGCAGCGTGGCGACGCCACGCGCGCGCGCGAACTGGCCGCCCGCGCGCTGGCGATCGATCCGCGCGATGCGGCGGCTGCGATTGCCTTTGCGCAAGCCTCTCTGCAGCAGAAGGATATCTTTGCCGCCGAGCAGATGGTCGCGGCCTTGTCGCAGAATCCGGATCTGGGCCCGGTCAACCGCGCTTTTGCGCTCAGCCTGGCGGGCGATGTGCTGGATGCGCAGAACCGGGTCGCGGAAGCCTTTGTCGCCTATGGCCAGTCCAAGCAGGTTCTGCGCGAAGCCTATGCGCCCCATATGGCGCGGGTGGAAAGTGTCAGGGTGCGTGAAACAAGGCTCGTGGAATATTTTCGCCGCGCCGATCCGGCGGCTTGGCGCGGGACGGCGGCTGCGTCCGGGCGAATCCATGTTTTTCTGGTGGGCTTTCCCCGCTCCGGCACCACGCTTCTGGGCCAGGTCCTGGCCAGCCATCGCGATGTGCAGACCATGGAGGAGCGCACTTGTCTGATGGATTCGGCGGCCGTGTTTTTCGGCTCCGGCAACGATCTCGACCGGCTGGCGGCGCTGTCTGAAAGCGACCTGGATGTCTGGCGCGCCCGTTACTGGGAGCGCGCCGCCGAAAGCGGCATGGTTCCTTCAAAGCCGGTGTTCGTTGACAAGATGCCGTTGAACGCGATTTTCCTGCCGCTGATCGCCAAACTGTTCCCCCATGCGCGCATCCTGTTCGCGCTGCGCGATCCGCGTGATGTGATCCTGTCCTGTTTTCGCCGCCGCTTCGCCATGAATGCGGGCATGTATGAATTCACCCGGCTGGATTCGGCTGTGGCCTATTATGGCGCGGTGATGCGGCTGATGCAGATCTATAGCGAAAAGCTTTCGCTGCCAATGTTTGAGGCCCGGCATGAAAGCCTGGTTGCCGATTTTGCCGGCGAAGCCAGACGGCTTTGCGCATTTCTGGGGCTTGTGTTTCGCGACGAGATGGCGGGCTTTGCCAGCCGCGCCCAGACCCAAAACATCGATACCCCGTCCAGCGCGCAGGTTGCGCGCGGATTGAGCGATGCCGGCGTGGCGCAATGGCGCCGTTATGTCCGTGAACTTGAACCTGTTCTGCCCGTGCTGGCACCCTTTGTCGCCCAGCATGGCTATCCGGAGAATTGACATGCCCCGTCCACCCCATCCACGCCGCGGCGGCCGCGCCATGCGCGGCGACTCAAATCAAGGCCCAACCCAGCGCCAGCTCAGGGTGGGCGAAATGCTGCGGCACGCGCTGGCCGAAGTGCTGCGCGAGAACGACATTCGCGATCCCGATCTGGACGGCGTGTCGGTGACCCTTACCCAGATCAAGCCGTCGCCCGACATGCGCTATGCCACGGTCTATTGCGAGCCGCTGGGCGGGGAGAATGCCAAACAGATCATCGCGGCGCTGAACCGGCACAAGGGCTTTCTGCGCGGCGAGATGGGCCATCGCATCACCATGAAATTCACGCCCGACCTGCGCTTTGTCGAAGACAAGTCCTTTGCCGAAGCCCAGAAGATCGAAACAATTCTCAAATCGCCGGAAGTGCAGCGGGATCTCTCCGCTCCTGACGAAGAAGAAGAAGAAGACTGATGGGACGTCGTAAAAAGGGTAATCCGGTCCATGGATGGGTCATCCTGGACAAGCCGATCGGCATGACCTCGACCCAGGCCGTGGCTGCCGTGCGCCGCATCTTCGATGCGAAGAAAGCCGGTCATGCCGGCACGCTCGATCCCATGGCAACCGGCATTCTGGCCATCGCATTGGGCGAGGCGACCAAGACCGTCCCGTATGCCATGGATGCCGACAAGACCTACCGCTTCACCGCGAGTTGGGGCGAGGCCCGCGACACTGACGATGCGCAAGGCAAGGTCACCGGCGCATCCGACCGCCGCCCGACCCAGGCCGAAATCGAAGCCATGCTGCCCCGCTTTACCGGAACCCTGAACCAGACCCCCCCGGCCTACAGCGCCATCAAGGTGGGGGGTGAGCGGGCCTATGACCTGGCCCGGGACGGGGAAGAGGTGGTCTTGGCGCCCCGCGCCGTGGAGGTCTTCGAGGCCCGGCTGCTGGAAGCGGACGAGCACCAGGCCGAGTTCGAAATCCTTTGCAGTAAAGGGACTTACGTCCGGTCCTGGGTCCGCGATATCGCTCTGGCGCTGGGAACTTTGGGCCATGTTTCGGCCCTGCGCCGCACCCGCCTGGGCCCCTGGGATGAAAATTCCGCGGTCGGACTGGATACCCTGACCCCTTTTATGCATAGTCCCGCCGCTTTTGGGTATTTGAGGCCCCTTTCGACCGCGCTGGACGGCATCCCGGCGTTGGCCGTTTCGGGCCCCGATACGGTTCGTATCCGATCCGGAAACCCCATCCTCATCCGCAGCGATCTGTTCGCCCGCATGAAAGATGGATTCGGTGATGGCGAGCTTCTCGGGCAGACCGTGTTTCTCCAGGAAGAGGACGGGTCGCCTGTGGCATTGGCCGAAATCGCCGGCGGGGAACTGCGGCCGTTTCGTGTCTTCAACTTTTCAACCAGCGGATGACCGAGACCAATGATTACGCCTGAACGCAAGAAAGAGCTGATCGCAGAACATGCGACCGGCGCCAATGATTCCGGTTCGCCGGAAGTGCAGATCGCGATCCTGTCGGAGCGCATCACCAACCTGACCGACCACTTCAAGACCCACGCCAAGGACAATCACTCGCGCCGCGGCATGATCAAGATGGTCTCCCTGCGCCGCAATCTTCTGGACTATGTGAAGTCCAAGGACGTCAAGCGCTATGAGGCGATCATCAGCAAGCTGGGTCTGCGCCGCTGAGTTCGGACAGAAACAGAATTGGCGACGGCTGGAGCGAAAAGGCTTCAGTCGTCGCTTTGCTTTTCGGGGGATGAGCTTCCGCTAAAGCAGGGTCCCATAGGGGGACCATTGGAGCGTTGGCGCGAGCCAGAGCGACCAAAAAAGAAGGCCTGCCGCAATATGGCGCCGGGCGATGACGAAAGAAAATCAGATGTTCAATATCCATAAAGAGAGCTTCGACTGGGGCGGCCGCACCTTGACCCTGGAAACCGGCAAGATCGCCCGTCAGGCTGACGGCGCGGTGCTGGCCACCTATGGCGAGACCGTGGTGCTGGCCACCGCCGTCGGCGCCCAGTCGGCCAAGGAAGGCCAGGACTTCTTCCCCCTGACTGTGAATTATCAGGAACGCTATTACGCCGCCGGCAAGATTCCGGGCGGCTATTTCAAGCGCGAGCGCGCCCCTACCGAACGCGAGACCCTGACTTCGCGCCTGATCGACCGCCCGATCCGTCCGCTGTTCGCCGACGGCTTCAAGAATGAAGTGCTGGTGGTGACGCAGGTGCTGAGCCACGACCAGGAGAACGATCCCGATGTCGTGGCGATGGTCGCCGCGTCGGCGGCGCTGACCCTTTCGGGCCTGCCCTTCATGGGCCCGATCGGCGCGGCCCGCGTCGGCTATATCAACGGCGAGTATGTGCTCAATCCGCTGATCGACACCTATCCGGAATCCCAGCTCGACCTGGTTGTCGCGGGCACGCGCGATGCGGTGATGATGGTGGAATCCGAAGCCCAGGAGCTCTCCGAAGAGGTGATGCTGGGTGCGGTGGTGTTCGGCCATGCGCAGATGCAGACCGCCATCGACGCGATCATCCGCCTGGCGGAAAAGGCGGCGAAGGATCCGCGTGCGGTGCCGCAGGACCTGCATGCGGCCACGCGCGCCGCAATCAAGGCGGCGGCCGGCGCCGAGCTGGCGAAGGCCTTCCAGATGCCGATCAAGTTCGAGCGCCGCGATGCGCTGTCGGCGATCAAGAAGAAGTATGCCGAACAATTCGTCGGCGAAGGTGAAGGCAAGGTGGCGGCCAATGTCTATGGCGGCCTGCTGCATGATGTCGAAGCCGATGTGATGCGCAACGCGGTGCTGGACACCAAGAAGCGCGTCGATGGCCGCGACCTGACCACGGTGCGTCCGATCCAGGCGGAAGTGGGCATCCTGCCGCGCACCCATGGTTCGGCGCTGTTCACCCGCGGCGAGACCCAGGCGATCGTGGTTGCGACTCTTGGCACCGCCGAGGACGAGCAGTTCATCGACAGCCTGATGGGGACCGGCAAGGAAACCTTCATGCTGCACTACAATTTCCCTCCCTACTCGGTGGGTGAAACGGGCCGCATGGGTTCGCCCGGCCGCCGCGAAATCGGCCATGGCAAGCTCGCCTGGCGCGCCATCCATCCGATGCTGCCCAAGAAGGAGGAATTCCCCTACACCATTCGCGTGGTGTCGGAGATCACCAATCCAACGGTTCATCTTCTATGGCGACAGTCTGCGGCACCTCGTTGGCGCTGATGGATGCGGGCGTTCCGCTCAAAAAGCCCACCGCCGGTATCGCCATGGGTCTGATCCTGGAAGGTGACCGCTATGTGGTGTTGTCGGACATCCTGGGTGACGAAGATCACCTGGGCGACATGGACTTCAAGGTCGCCGGCACCGAAGACGGCGTCACCTCGCTGCAGATGGACATCAAGATTTCCGGCATCACCAAGGAAATCATGAAGGTCGCGCTGGAGCAGGCCAAGGGTGGGCGCCTGCACATCCTGG
>CAWHLV010000097.1:0-80553 GCA_963830095.1 uncultured Alphaproteobacteria bacterium | reverse complement strand
ATAATGCCCTTCGAAGGCGACCAGCGCCGCCACCGGCTTGCCGATGGCGCGCAGCTTGTCGGCGCCGCCCAGTTCCGGAAAATCGATCACAAAGGCAGCCCACCACATTGGCGCCAGCCCGCTCCAGCAGCTTGATGCCGGCAAAGGCGGTGCCGCCAGTGGCGATCAGGTCGTCGATCAGTAATACGCGCTCGCCTTTTTCCAGGCGTCGATATGAATCTCGACGCGGTCCTTGCCATATTCCAGATCGTAATCTTCGCCGATCACGGTATGGGGCAGCTTGCCCTTCTTGCGCAGCGGAATGAACCCGACCGATAGCTGGTGCGCCACCGCGCCGCCCAGGATAAAGCCGCGCGCTTCCAGCCCCGCGACCTTGTCGATCTTCAGACCGGCATAAGGCTGCACCATCTCGTCCACCGCGCGGCGGAAGGCGCGCGGATTGCCGACAGCGTGGTGATGTCGCGGAATATGATACCCGGCTTGGGATAGTCGGGAATGGTGCGGATCGCGGCTTTGTAATCCATGCTTGCCTTGTTCTCAGCCCTCGTCTTGTAAGGGTAGATCGCTCGGCCGCGCCTGACCGCACTTCGTAGTTTCCTGCGACCCATCAGCTGGGAATGCCGGATCGCGCTTGTCGGGCGCGGTGATCAGCGCCATGTCCAGCATGGTTTCCACCCCAAGCGGACAGGGCCGTCGGTCCGGCCCCAGCTTGGGCGCCACCTGCTGGATCAGCCGGCGCGCATTGGCGGCGTTCTGTGTCATCACCTTGATCACCGCATCCACCGTCACATGCTCATGGTCGTCATGCCAGCAGTCATAATCGGTCACCATGCCGACGATGGCATAGGGAAGCTCCGCCTCGCGCGCCAGCTTGGCTTCCGGCATCGCGGTCATGCCGATCACGCTGCAATCCCAACTGCGATACAGGAAGCTTTCGGCGCGGGTAGAAAATTGCGGCCCTTCCATGCAGATGTAGGTGCCGCCCTCGCTATGATCGATCTTCAGTTCGCGCGCAGCCAAGGTCAGCGCGCCCGACAGCCGGGGACAGACCGGATGGGCCATGGGCACATGGGCGACAAAGCCTAGGCCAAAGAAGCTTTTTTCGCGCGCAAAAGTGCGGTCGATGAACTGGTCGGCCATCACAAAGGTTCCGGGCGGCAGTTCTTCCCGCAGCGACCCGCAGGCCGAGACGCTGATCACATCGGTGACGCCGATGCGCTTCAAGGCATCGATATTGGCCCGGTAGTTGATGCTGGTGGGTGTCTGGACATGGCCGCGGCCGTGGCGCGGCAAGAACACCAGGTCCACGCCGGCATAGTTGCCGGTCAGAAGCTGGTCCGACGGCGCGCCCCAGGGGCTTTTCACGCTCTGCCACTGGGCGTTTTCCAGACCCTCGATCTGATAGACGCCGGAGCCGCCGATGATGCCGAGCATGGTTTTGGCCATGATAAAAGGGCGCTTCCCTGAAGAAAGCGCCCTTTTATCATGGTCGGGCAAGTTCGCCGCCACGACTATTTCGTGACACCTAAGTGCCGCATGCCGCGCGGCCGCTCGCCCAAGCTCGCGGCGTTCGCTGCGCGAAAGATCCGCCGGACGTTTCGTTGGCCTACGGCCAACTGCAGCTCACTAATGGGTGTCTTTCCAGACTTTCTTGTAGGCGGCAAACAGCACGCCTGCCAGAAGCACCAGGAACGCCATCACACCGAAGCCAAAGCGCTTGCGCTCCTCCAATTTTGGTTCGCTGGCCCAGCTGAGGAAGGTCACCACATCATGGGCTTCCTGCTCGACCGTCGCCTTGGTGCCGTCGGAATAGGTGACGGTGCCGTCCTTCAGGGGCGGCGGCATGGAGATGTTCCAGCCTTCGAAATAGGGATTGTAGTACTTGCCGTCCGTCACCTTGAAACCGGCCGGCACATGGCCGCCGAAGCCGGTCAGGATCGAATAGACATACTGCGGACCGCCTTCACGCGCCTTGACGATCATGGACAGATCGGGCGGCAGCGCACCGCCATTGTTGGCGCGGGCCGCCTGTTCGTTGGGGAACGGCGACGGGAGGTGATCGGCCAGGGTGCCTGAGCGCATCAAAGGCACGCCCTTGTCGTCGACGGTCTCGCCCTTGTCGTTGGGATCGGCCGGAACTTGGCGGCGGCGGCCAGCGCACGAGCCTGGGCTTCCGTGAATTCCGGGCCGCCCGCCTCGTCCAGATTGTGGAAGGCCAGGTGCTGGGCCGATGGCAGGCCGAGCAGACTTCCTTGTAGACCTGATAGCCGCGCTGCAAGGCGCCGCGATCATAGGTGCCGAAAGGGCCCTCGAACGAGAAGCTCTCGTCCTTGGGAGCCAGCCGGGTGGTGTCCAGGGCAAGGCCGAGGTGGAAGCCAAAAGCCCAACGGCGAGGGCCAGCGAGGTACCGAGCGAAAGGGTCTTCAGACGCATGTTGGTTCTCACTCGGCAGGGGCGCCGGCGGTGTCGCCGAGCACGGATTGCGCGATGGATGCAGGAAGCTTCTTCGGGGTCTCGATCAGGCCGACGATCGGCATGATCAGCCAGAAGAAGGCGTAGTAATAGAGCCCGGCGATACGCGCCACCCACACCAAGGGCACGCCGGCGACGGCGGCGTCCACACTCTGGGAGCCGCAATAGCCCAGAGCCACGCAGGCCACCGCGAAGGCCCAGAAGAACTGCTTCATCAGCGGGCGGAAGCGGCAGGAGCGCACCCGGCTGGTGTCCAGCCAGGGAATGAAGACCAGGGTCACGATGGCGCCGCCCATCACGATCACGCCCATCAGCTTGTTCGGGATCGAACGCAGCATGGCGTAGAAGGGCAGCAGGTACCATTCCGGCACGATATCGGGCGGGGTCACCAGCGGATTGGCCTGCTGGTAATTGTCCGGGTTGCCGAAGAAGTTCGGGGCATAGAAGACAAAGCCCGCGAACAGGATCACGAACAGCACCAGATAGAAGGCGTCCTTCACCGTGTAATAGGGGTGGAAGGGCACCGTGTCCTGCGGGCTCTTCACGTCGATGCCCAGCGGGTTGTTGTTGCCGGGCACATGCAGCGCCCAGATGTGCAAGCCCACCACGGCGGCGATGATGAAGGGTAAGAGGTAGTGCAGCGAGAAGAAGCGGTTCAGCGTCGCATCACCCACCGCGAAGTCGCCCCACAGCCAGGTGGCGATGTGGGTGCCCACCACCGGAATGGCGGTGAACAGGTTGGTGATGACGGTGGCGCCCCAGAAAGACATCTGGCCCCAGGGCAGCACATAGCCGAAGAAAGCCGTGGCCATCATCAGCAGATAGATCAAGACGCCGATGATCCAGATCAGCTCGCGCGGCGCCTTGTAGGAACCATAATAAAGGCCCCGGAACATATGGATGTAAACGGCGAGGAAGAACATGGAGGCGCCGTTGGAATGCATGTAACGCATCAGCCAGCCATAGTTCACATCGCGCATGATGCTTTCGACGCTGTCGAAGGCGAGCCCCGCATTGGCGACATAATGCATCGCCAGCACGACACCGGTGATGATCTGCACCGCCAGGCAGAAGGTGAGTATGCCGCCGAAGGTGTACCAGATGTTCAGGTTCCTGGGCGTCGGGAAGGTCTGCATGGTGTCATGCATGAGCCGGGGCAGCGGCAGGCGGGCATCGAGCCAACGCTCGAAACCGGAATTGGGCTTGTAGGTCGAAGGGCCAGACATGTTGTTCTCCTCAACCGACCTTGACGCGGGTGGCGGACAGGAAGCTGTAAACCGGTACCTGCAGATTGCGCGGCGCCGGACCTTTGCGAATGCGGCCCGCGGTGTCGTACTGCGAACCATGGCAGTGGCAGAGCCAGCCGCCGTAATCGCCTTCCGGCATCTGCGGCGTGGAGACTTGGGGCGTGCAGCCCAGATGGGTGCACACGCCAACCAGGATCAGCCATTCCGGTTTGATGGCGCGGTTGGCGTCGGTGGCCGGAGCGCTGTCGGGCAGGTTGTCGTTTTCGGCCAGCGGATCGGGCAGGCTGCTCACGGGCACCGCATTCGCGGCAGCGATCTCGGCCGGGGTGCGGCGGCGCACGAACAGCGGATGGCCGCGGAATTTGAAGACGATCTGCTGGCCCGGCTGGATGGCGGAAAGATCAATTTCCGCGGTGCCCGCAGCCAGCGTAGCGGAGGACGGGTTCATCTGGTCGATGAACGGCCATGCCATCGCGGCAACGCCCACTCCACCAATCGCGCCCGACGCCACATATAGAAAATCGCGTCGCGTGCCCGCGTCACTCGTCGTAGCTGCCACTGGGTCCACCCTTATGGAAAACGGAAAGGAACGTGTTCGAACTCTTGCCACAAACAAGCGCGACAGAGGTACTGACGCGGTGACGCGCCGGCCCCCGCCGCTTGTTCATTGCGCCGGTAAAATAGAAAGTCGGTTTTCGAGGGTCTTGCGGCACGATGACGCAGAAAATGCCTTGTTCTGCCGCGACTTAATGCCCGGAGGGGCAAAAATGGAGGTTTGGGGTGCGCCTGGCGCTATATGAGCCCGATATCCCGCAAAATGCGGGCAGCCTGATGCGCCTGGGCGCCTGCCTGGGGGTGGGTGTCGATCTTATCGAGCCCTGTGGATTTTTGCTGACTGACCGCAATTTCCGCCGCGCGGGGATGGATTACCTCGCCCATGCTGATATCCGGCGCCACGAATCCTGGGCGCGATTCCGTGACAATTTCTCGGTCAGCGCGCCTAGCGCGCCTAAAAGACTGGTTCTGCTGACCACAAGCGGTACCTGCGCCTATACCGACTTCGCGTTTGCGGCAGGCGACACGCTGATGGTGGGGCGCGAAAGCGCGGGCGTACCAGAGGCCGTCCATGCCGCGGCCGATGCCCGGCTGATTATCCCCCTGCTTGCTGGCCTGCGGTCCTTGAATGTGGCCCAAGCGGCCGCGATGGTGCTGGGGGAAGCCCTGCGCCAGACAAACGGGTTCCCGGGGATGGAGTGAACTTGGAGCTGACCCTGTTTCAGCCCGGCGGCCTTATTGCACTCGGCCAAGTGCTGATGATCGACATTGTGCTGGCCGGCGACAATGCCGTGGTCATCGGCATGGCCGCGGCCAAGGTGCCGTCGGTCCTGCGCAGCAAAGTGATCTTCTGGGGCCTGGTGGCGGCGGTGGGCCTGCGGGTCATCCTGGCGATCCTCGCCGTGTCGCTGATGAAGGTGATCGGGCTGACCCTGGCCGGCGGCATCCTGCTGTTGTGGGTGTGCTGGCGCTTCTGGCGCGACATTTCCTGCCACAAGCCGCATGAAAGTGCCGCGCTTCAGGCCAATGCCTCGCTCAAGCGCGCCATCACCCAGATCGTGCTAGCCGATGTCTCCATGTCGCTGGACAATGTGCTGGCGGTGGCCGGCGCCGCGCGCGATCACCTGGACGTGCTGGTGATCGGACTGATGCTGTCGGTGGCGCTGATGGGGGCTGCCGCCAATGTCATCGCCCGGCTGCTCGAGCGTTTCCGCTGGATCAGCTATCTGGGCCTGGCGATTGTCTTATATGTGGCGCTGTCGATGATCTGGCATGGTGGCCATGACGTGCTGAAAGCCGTCAGCTGATCTTGATCAGCAGCGCCTACCGCGTCTCTTCATGTCTGTTCTCACGCTGTCGCTAGAACAGACATGAAGAGTGCATTTGCGCTCAATCCAACCTCAACAACAGCGCGGTAGCATCATCCGATTTTTTGAAGCGCGGGAATTTGTCGCCGCCGACATCGCCGGCCTCAATGGCGCGCAGTTCTTCGCCCAGCGCCGCCAGTCCCCTGGACAGCGAAGCTTCCATAAGACTGTCGGCGCTGTAGACGCCATAATCGCTGGCCAGTGCCGCAAAACCGTCGGTGGCCAGCAGCAGCACCGTGCCCGGCGCCGTCTTGATGATCCGGCGCGAGACATGCGAAGCCGCGCGCGCATCCGGACTGAACAACCAATAGCTGCCGCTGTTGATGCGGTTGCGTGCCGAGCGCAGGGTACCAATGAATTCCGGCCGGCTGAGACCGGAAGCCGGTGACAGGTTTTTCTCTTTCGCGATGGCGCGGGCACGCATCGCTTCGGCGGCGCGCTTGTCAAAGGTCTCGCCGACCACGCTCACCGCCGCATCGCCCTGTTTGACCAGTGCCGCGCAATCGCCATACCAAAGAAACTCCACGCCGCCGTCATCGGGCACCGCCAGCATCATGGAGGCGCAGGGCGTCTGCCACATTTCTTCCGGCGGATGACGGCGCAACGCTTCAAAACTCGTCTCGGCATCGCCCAGCGCGTCACGCAG
This sequence comes from uncultured Alphaproteobacteria bacterium, assembly GCA_963830095.1. Classification (GTDB taxonomy): domain Bacteria; phylum Pseudomonadota; class Alphaproteobacteria; order Micropepsales; family Micropepsaceae; genus Rhizomicrobium. The sequence goes on along the minus strand of CAWHLV010000097.1, from coordinate 74,266 downwards.
CGCCTTGCGCGCGCTTTTGTCTTCACCCAGATGCGCCATCAAACGCCGCGCGCCGAACTGCGCGATCCAGGCCGCATCACTGGGGCCGGGCATCAGGCTGTCACCCAGGGGGGTGGCGCCATCGATCACCAGCGCGGCATGCGCGGCGTGCACCAGAAAATCCTCATTGGCCTTGGCGGGATCGCCCGGCAGGGTGAGTTGGTCCAGCAACGCGAATGTCATGGCTGGGCTCGCGCGATCACCTGCTGGAGCTGGTCGCGGCAAGCCCCCTCATCCGCCGCGAAATCGGTACCCACCCACCAGTCTTCCACCTGGGCCAGGATGCGGCCCACATCGGGGCCTTCCGGCACGCCGGCCTGCATCACATCACGGCCGGTGAGGGGAAAGCGCGGCCGCTGCCAGCTTTCCGCCATCTGCAGCAACATGCGCCATGCCAGGGCGCCGGCGGCGCGGGGCGCTGCCGCCCATTGCAGAAATACCTTGTCGCGGAAGCGTGCCGCACCGATGCGGTAGAGCAGCCGCCGGGCACCCTGCGCCGAGAGGCCGGCGGTGATGCGGTCGCCCGACAGCGCCTGTTCCAGCCGCGTGCGGTCGGCATTGGAGAGCTTCAGCCGGTCGCTGGCGGAATGTGCCGCTTCGCTGCTATCGAGCAGCGCGGCCAAGCGCAGTACCGCATCACCCAAGAACATGTTGTCGGCATCGATTTCTGCCAGATGTTCCAGCCTTGGCAACTGCAACGCTTCCGGCAGGATCTCAGACAATATCCCCGTCGCCGCCATGATACGCAGTACTGGCGCGGGGTTGCGCGCTTCCAGCAACCGCAGCATCTCCTTCGCCACCCGCTCGGCGGACAGGGTGCCGAGCTTGTCCTTGGCTTCGGCCGCGGCACGCAGGCCTTCGACATCCATGTCGCCTTTGCCGTACCAGGCATGGAAGCGAAACAGCCGCAGGACACGCAGATAGTCTTCGGCGATGCGGGTGCGCGCATCGCCCATGAAACGCACCTTGCCCGCGATCAGGTCTGCGACACCGGTGGCGTAATCGAAGATCTCGCCAGTGGCCGAGGCGTACATCGCATTGATGGTGAAATCGCGCCGCGCCGCGTCTTCGGCCCAGTCGTCGGTGAACACCACCTTGGCGTGGCGGCCATCGGTTTCCACGTCCCGGCGCAGCGAGGTGATCTCGAAAGCGTGCGTGCCGGCGATTGCGGTGACGGTGCCATGGTCCATACCCGTTTCGACCACCTTTATATCCTTGGCGGTCAGCCGCAGCAGCGCCTCGGTCGGCGGCATGGGCACCGCGATATCAATGTCGACGACATTGGCGCCCATCAGCGCATTGCGCACCGCACCGCCGACGAAACGCGCTTCGCCCAGCGCCGCCATCACCGCCACCGTCTCGGGCGCTGTCATCCATCCGTGCTGGGCGGGGTCAATTCGCACAGCAGCTCCTTTTTATATTTTGTCGCGCGCTAACGGCCGGAACGACCGGCGACCGATTTGTACCAATCAGCCCGGGCCATTCCGCGCGACGGGGCATCCATCCGTGTTGCGCGGGATCGATCTTCATGACTCCAGGCTTATATCATCGAAACGCGCCGCCAGATCGACGATGATCGCCGCCGTCGCGCCCCAGATTTCATGCTCTTTATAGGTGAAAGCATAGAAGCGCCGGTCGCGGCCGCCGATGTGGCGGCTCTCGCGCCGGCGGTTGGCGGGATCGAGCAGAAAGGCCAGCGGCACTTCGAACACATGGGCGACCTCGCGTGGATCGGGCTTCAGTGTGAAGCCCTGCGCCAGCACGCCCACCACCGGCTGGATGTCAAAGCCGGTGCCAGTGAGATAGCGGTCGAGATAGCCCGCCACCGCGACAGAGCCCGGCGCGATGCCGGTCTCTTCAAAGGTCTCGCGCAGGGCGGTTTCGACCGGCGACAGATCGGCATCCTCGCTGCGGCCGCCGGGAAAGCTGACCTGGCCGCTGTGCCGCGCCAGGGTCTCGGTGCGGCGGGTGAACAGCAGGCTGGGCGTTTGGCGCGTCACGATGGGTAAAAGAACGGCCGCCTTAACCCCGACGAAGGTGGCGGCCCCAAGCTCCGGCGCCAGATCGTAATCGTCATGCGCGCGAACCTCGGTCGGCTCTTGCTGCAGCCGTTCCCGCAAGGCTTCCAACAGCTTCACGCCGGCGGTTCCATCGGGCCTGGGGCGGGGGAATTTTTGGATGCCGTCATCGCGCCACAATTGATGAATTTCTGTTGAATCTTAAGGCCATTTCCGGGGTTGCACCGTCCGCGCCGGACGGTGCAACATAACCGTCATCCCGGCAAGCTCGCAAAGGCGCGTTCCTCGCATGAACAAGGTGGACATACTGGACGAAGCGCCCAAGCGACTTGAGGCCACGGCCGCCACCTTCGCCAAAGTGCGCGACGGTCTGAAAGCGGTGATCTTCGGCCAGGACGAAGTGATCGAACAGAGTTTGGTGACCTTGCTGGCGGGTGGCCACGGTCTTTTGATTGGCGTTCCGGGCCTGGCTAAGACCAAGCTGGTTGATACGCTGGGCGTGGTGATGGGTCTGGACACCAGCCGGGTGCAGTTCACCCCCGACCTGATGCCGGCCGATATCACCGGCTCCGAAGTGATGGAAGAATCCGTCAGCGGCGAACGCGCCTTCCGCTTCCTGCGCGGTCCAGTCTTCACCCAGCTTTTGATGGCCGACGAAATCAATCGCGCCAGCCCCAGAACCCAGTCGGCGCTGCTGCAGGCGATGCAGGAAAAGCATGTGACGGTTGCGGGCGCGCGCCACGACCTGCCGCGTCTGTTCCATGTGCTGGCGACGCAAAATCCGCTGGAGCAGGAAGGCACCTATCCCCTGCCCGAAGCCCAGCTCGACCGTTTCCTGCTGCAGATCGATGTCGGCTATCCCGACCTGGAGGCCGAACGCCGCATGCTGCTCGCCACCACCATGGGCGACGAGAAAAGCGCCATGAAAGTCTGCGGGCCGGAAGATCTTCTGGAAGCCCAAAGCCTGGTGCGCCGCATTCCGGTGGGCGAACAGGTGATGGACGCCATTCTGACCCTGGTGCGCGCGGCACGGCCCGATTCCGACCATGACAGCGGTGTGCGCGGCCAGATCGCCTGGGGCCCCGGCCCCCGCGCCAGCCAGGCCTTGATGCTGGCGGTGCGCGCCCGCGCCCTGCTGGATGGCAGGCTCGCGCCCTCGACCGACGATGTGGTGGCGCTGGCGGGCCCGGTGCTGCGCCATCGCATGGCGCTCAATTTCGCCGCCCGCGCCGAAGGGGCCTCCACCGCCAGCGTGATCGAGCGGCTGTGCCATGATCTCTTTTAACAAGAGACTTTTTAATGGCCTACCGCTTCGCTATTTGAGGCCCGTTTGACCCAATTCTCCACGCTTCAGCACGAAGCCGACGGCCTGTCCGCCGGCTTGCCGCCGCTGATGGTGCAAGCCGATCATCTGGCGGCCTCGGTCAGTCTGGGCGTGCATGGCAGGCGCCGCGCTGGCATCGGCGAAAGCTTCTGGCAGTTTCGCCGCTATGCCAGCCACGACTCGTCTTCGGCCATCGACTGGCGCCAGTCAGCCAAGTCGCAGCATATCTTTGTGCGCGAGCGGGAATGGGAAGCGGCCCAGACCGTGTGGTTCTGGCGCGATGCCAGCGCCAATATGAGTTTCAAGTCGGGCCCAAAGGGAAGTGATGTGTCCAAGCGCGACCGTGCCGATCTGTTGCTGCTGGCGCTGGCTTCGCTTCTGGTGCGCGGCGGCGAGCGCGTCGGTTTCCTGGGCATGGAGGGCGGGGCCAGCGCTTCGCGCCAAGCCCTGACCCGCATCGGCCGCGCCATGTTTGCCGCCAGCACCGCAGCGCTGCCGCCACCCGCCCCCTTCAAGCGGGGCAACCAGCTGGTCTGGTTCAGCGACTTTCTGGATGACGGCATCTTTGACGCCATGAAGCAGCTGTCGCGCCTGGGCGTGGCGGGCCATCTGGTCAGGATCATCGATCCGGCGGAAGAGGATTTTCCCTACACCGGGCGCACCCGTTTTGAATCGCCTCTAAGTCAAAGCGACAAGGGCCAGGAGAACGAAATCTTCGGCCGCGCCGAACGGATTCGCGCACCCTATCGCGCCCGCTTCATCGCCCATGGCGAAAGGATCGCGCAAGCCGCGGCAGGGCTGGGCTGGACTTGCACTGTCCATCGCACCGATCACGCACCGCAAGCGTCGCTGATCGCGCTGCATGCCGCCATCGGCGGCATCTGATGCGCGGCGCCCGCGTGCCCACAGGCGATCATGGATAACCTGTTCGGCTTTCCCCTGAGCTTCGGCGCGCCATGGATTTTGGCGGCGCTGGCGGCGCTGCCGGTCTTGTGGTGGCTGTTGCGCGTCACTCCGCCCCTGCCGCGGCGAACGCCCTTTCCGCCGCTCAAACTGCTGCGCGGCCTGCAAGACGAAGAACAGACACCCGCCGCGACGCCCTGGTGGCTGTTGCTGCTCAGACTGCTGGCGGCCGCACTTCTGATCGTCGCTTTGGCCGATCCGCTGCTGGGCCAAAGCCCCAAGCTCGCCACCATCGGGCCACTGGTGCTTGTCATCGACAATGGCTGGACCGCCGCAAAAGACTGGGACACGCGCCAGGACCTGATGGCCGACCTGCTGCACAGCGCCCAGGGACGACCCGTCGCCATCATCCCGACCGCCGGGCCCGCGCCGCAAGGCCTTTTGAATGAAGGCGAAGCGGCGCGCATCGCCAAGGAACTGAAGCCCATGCCCTGGCCCGGCGACCGTGCGAGCGCAGCCCGCGCGCTGGGACGTTTCAAATTCGCCGCGGCGCCTGCGCTCTATTGGCTGACCGACGGACTGGAAGATGGCCAGAGCAAGAGCTTGCGCGATGCTTTCCACCGTTATGGCGATGTCACCATATTCGGGCCTGCGCGCACCGCGCTGGGTCTGTTGCCGGTGGTACGCGACGCCAGCGGTTTTGCCCTCACGGCCACGCGCGCCTCGGCAAACGCACCGCTGGAGATCGAAGCCGGCGCCATCGGCGCCCGCGGCGAGACCCTGGCCGCCACCCGCATCCGCTTCCGCCGCGGCCAGACCCAGGCATCCGGCCACATCGCCTTGCCGATGGAAGTGCGCAACGCCACCGCGCGGCTGGCCGTTTCCGGCGAAGATAGCGCCGGCGCGGTGCAACTGCTGGACCGGGGTGCAGCCCAGCGCAGCGCCGGCATCGTGTCGGAGAATGCCTCGTCCGAAGGCCAACCACTTTTGTCCGACATCTATTATCTCGACCGGGCGCTGTCGCCTTATGCCGAAATCGCCAAGGGCAATATCTCCCAGCTGCTGGACAAGCATGTCTCGGTGCTGATCCTGGCCGACGTCGCCAAAATCTCGGGCGACGATATGGGCAAGGTGAGGGATTTCGTCAGCAAAGGCGGCATGCTGATCCGCTTTGCCGGCGATCACATGACCGGCGGCTCCGACGATCTGGTGCCGGTGCCGCTGCGGGTCGGTGGGCGCTATTTGGGCAGCGCCATGGCCTGGTCTTCGCCCCAGCATCTGGCGCCATTCGGGCCGTCGAGCCCGTTCAACGGCCTGGACACGCCAAGCGAAGTGACGGTGTCGCGCCAGGTGCTGGCCGAGCCGTCGGCCGAACTGCAGGGCCGCACCTGGGCACAGCTTTCCGACGGCACGCCGCTGATCACTGCTGAAGGCTTGGGCCAGGGCTGGGTCGTGCTGTTCCACATCACCGCCAGCCCGACCTGGTCGTCGCTGCCGCTGTCGGGCCTCTATGTCGATATGCTCAAGCGGCTGCTGGCGCTGTCGGCGGGCACGCCGGCGCGCGATCTGGCCGGGCTGACCAGCCTGCCGCCGGTGTCGCTGCTGGACGGCTTTGGCCATCCCGAACCGACACCGGGCGACGCCGCACCGATCGCGGCAAAGGATTTCTCGCATATCCGCGTGTCGCCGCAGCATCCGCCCGGCCTTTACGGCGCCCATGAGGTCGAAAGCGCCCTGAATGTGATGCGCGCGGGTGACCGGCTGACGCCGCTGGGCAATGTGGCGATGCAGACCTATGGCAACACCCACGCCCGGGTGCTGGAGCCGTATCTGCTGGCAGCCGCCATGATCCTCTTGCTGCTGGACTGCCTGTTGTCGCTATGGCTGCGCGGCTTCACGCCCGGGAAACTCAGATGGCTGGGCGCGGCCGCCGCGTTTGTTCTGTTCGTGCCCTTTGTTTCGATTTCCGGCGCGCGCGCCGACGACACCATGAACATGAAGGCGGCGCTGGACACCCGCCTTGCCTATGTGAAGACCGGGCTTGCGGATGTGGACGCCATCAGTCAGGCGGGGCTGACGGGTCTTGGCTTTGCCCTGAAAGCGCGCACCTCCTACGAACCGCTGGAGCCCATCGGCGTCGATCCCGAGCATGACGATCTTTCGCTCTATCCCCTGCTCTACTGGCCGATGGACCCGCGCGAGAAGAACCTGTCACCCAGGGCGCTGTCGAAGATTGCCGATTTCATGCGCAATGGCGGCACCATCTTCTTCGACACCCGCGACCTGACGCTTGGCGCGGTGCATGGGGCCTCGTCACCCGGCGAACAGACGCTCAGGCGGCTGACCAGCGGGCTGGATTTCCCGCCCCTGGAAAAGCTGCCCGGCGATCATGTGCTGGCCAAGACCTTTTATATCCTGCGCGACTTTCCCGGCCGCTGGACCGGCGGCGATATCTGGGTCGAGGCCTTGCCGCCCGCGCCCAAGAACGGATCGCCGCCCGCGCGCGGCGGCGACGGCGTATCGCCGGTGATCATCGGCAACAATGACTGGGCGGACGCCTGGGCGGTGGATCAGAGCGGCCACTTCATGGCCACGCCCTCGCCGGGCGGCGAACTGCAGCGCGAGATGGCGTTTCGCTTCGGCATCAATCTGGTGATGTATGCGCTGACCGGTAACTACAAGACGGATGTGGTGCATGCGCCCGCCCTGCTGCAACGCCTAGGAAACGGACAATGAAGGGGAACGGGCCATGACCAGGCTTGCCTTTGCACCCCTGATCCCCATGCCGCTGTTGACCGCGCTGGCGGTGATCGCACTGTTGATCACGGCCTATGCCTTTTTCGTGCGCGCGCGCGGCGCCTGGGCGCGCGGACTTGCGTTCGCCGTGCTGATCTTCGCCCTGGGGGGTCCGCTTCTGGTGCGCGAGAAGCACGCAGCCTTGTCCGACGTGGCGGTAATCGTCACCGACCGCTCGCAAAGCATGTCCCTGTGCAGCCGCACGGCCCAGGCAGAAGCCGCGCGCAACCAGGTGAAGAAACTTCTGGCCGCCCAACCCGGCCTGACCGTGCGTGAGACCAGCGTCACCACCACAGCGACCGGCGAGAACAACGGCACCCAGGCTTTTGCTGCCCTGAATGCCGCGCTGGCGGACGTGCCAGAGAGCCGGGTGGCCGGCGCCATCCTGATCACCGATGGCGAAGTCCATGACGCGCCCGCGCCGGGGACCCTGCACGCGCCGCTGCAGGTGCTGGTGGCGGGCAAGCGCGGCGAGCGCGACCGCAAGCTGACGGTGCAAAGCGCGGCGCGCTTCGCCATTGTGGGGCAATGGGCGCCGATGCGGCTTCGGATCGACGATTTGGGCGGCGGCGGCGAAACCAGCGCGGTGCTGGATATCCGCATCGACGGCAAGCCCTTCGGCTCGCGTATCGTGCCGGTGGGTCAGGACACCGACATCAAGGTGCCGGTCAACCATGAGGGCGAAAACCTGATTGAACTGTCGGCAGGGCCGGGCCCCGCCGAACTGACTCTGGAGAACAACCGCGCCGTGGTCACGGTGTCGGGCGTGCGCGACAGGTTGCGCGTGCTTTTGGTGTCGGGCGAACCCCATGCCGGCGAGCGGGTGTGGCGCAATCTGCTGAAAGCCGATCCGTCGGTGGATCTGGTGCACTTCACCATCCTGCGCCCGCCGGACAAGCAGGATTCCACGCCGCTCAATGAACTGGCGCTGATCGCCTTTCCCTCGCGCGAGCTGTTCCAGGAAAAGCTCGGCTCTTTCGATCTGGTGGTGTTCGACCGCTATACCGAACGCGGCGTGCTGCCGATGGCCTATTTCGAGAAATCTGGCATCCTACGTCCAGGATGGCGGCGCGCTGCTGATTTCCTCTGGTCCGGAATTCTCCGGGCCCGAAAGCGTCTATCGCACGCCGCTATCCCAGGTGCTGCCGGTGCAGCCGACCGGACAGATCTATACCGGCCCGTTCAAGCCGATGGTGACCGAGGATGGCATGGCCCACCCGGTGACGCGCGAACTGCCAGGAAGAAATCAGGGAGACCGCAACCAGGACAAGACGGCGCCCACCTGGGGCCGCTGGTTCCGCATCATCGGCGGCAACAAGATTGCCGGCCAGACCGTGATGGCGGATGCGTCGAACCATCCACTGCTGGTGCTGGATCGTGTCGGCAAGGGCCGCGTCGCCGAGCTGATGAGCGACCAGACCTGGCTGTGGGCGCGCGGCTTTGAAGGCGGCGGGCCACAGGCCGAACTGCTGCGCCGGCTGGCACACTGGCTGATGAAGGAGCCGGAACTGGAAGCGGAATCGCTTCAGGCCGAAATCAACGGCGATCACATCCGCATCACCCGCCACACCATGGCGCCGCAGACCCCAGCGGTGACCCTGACCATGCCGTCGGGCAAGACACAGCTTCTGCCCCTGACCCGCGCCGAGCCCGGCATCTGGCGCGCCGACGCCATGGCCGGTGAACTGGGCCTGTACCGCGCCACCGACGGCATCCTGTCCACCGTGACCGCGGCGGGACCGCTGAATCCGAAAGAAGTGGCCGATATGCGCGCCACCGATGCGGTGCTCAAGCCCGTAGCCGAGGCCAGCGGCGGCAGTGTGCATTGGCTGGACGACGGCCTGCCGGAGATCCGCCGCGTCGGCATGGGCGAAACCGCGAGTGGCGACCGCTGGATCGGACTGCGCAACAATGGCGCCTATCGCGTCACGTCGCTGGAGCAGCAAAAACTTCTGCCGCAATGGCTGGCGCTGCTGTTGATTGTGGGCGCGCTGCTTCTGGCCTGGAGGCTTGAAGGCCGCTGATCCGATCTCTCAACCGACTCCGGCGCCCACAGCGCAAACCGGATCATCGATCTGGGCGCGGCGCACTTCACCGGAAAGCGTGAGCACTTCGCCCGCCTTGAGCGACAATCCGAGAATACGGTTCTGGTCGACGGGCCCGGGAAACTTCACCCGGCCGGGCGGCAGGCGGGCGAAACCCACCCGCGTATAATAGGGCTCATCACCCACCAGCAGGATACCGCGCCAGGGCCCTTGCTGGGCCGCTTCGATCCCGGCCTGCATCAGGGCGATGCCGATGCCGCGGCCGCGCTGGTCGCTCTGCACCGCCAAGGGCCCCAGCAGCAGTTCCTGATGCCCGCCCACGGTGATGGGCCAGAACCGCACCGAGCCGCGCAAGATGCCGTGCTCGGCGGCGACAAAGGACAGGCCCCGGACCGGATGCACGCCTTCACGCAGGCGATAGGCGGATTTGGCGAAGCGTCCGGGACCAAAGCTTTGCGCGTTCAACGCTTCGACGCTTGCGGCGTCTTGCGGCGCTTCCAGGCGTATCTGCCAGGCAGGAGCCATCACATTCATAAGCTGTCTCGCTAACCGTCCGGGTCGAAAAAGGCAAGCTACCAATAAGGGGAAGGCGTAAGAGCGCCGGTGAACTCCGCCAGCCGGCGCCGGGTGGAGGGTGTGGTGCCGTCCGGCGGATGGTGCGGATCGGCGAAACAGATCTCGCGGATTTCCAGATTGGGGCGGAAATTCACGCTCCGCGCCCGTCACGCGATACAGCGCCACCACCACGCTCGCCCAGCCGGCCCGGCAGGAATGAAGGGACACAAAGCTGGCGCTGCCGCCCGCGAGCCCCACTTCTTCCTGCATCTCGCGCAGCACCGCGGCGGCCGGCGGCTCGCCGCGGCCCACCCCGCCACCGGGCAGCCGCCAGCCCGGATTGTAGCTGTGACGCACCAAAAGCACCCGGCCCTGGCCATCCAGCACCAGCGCGGCCACGCCCATGGCGGTGGGGGACCACAGCACCCGGGCGGTGATGAAAAGGCGGAAAACCGCGGTTTTTAAAAAGCCCAAATTTCCAGCCGCCACAGTGTCGTAACAGTTCAATAACGCCTGAGCCGTAACCTCCGGTAGAACTTTTTTGCGCGCGGGCGGCCGTGTGTCGTACGGGCCGTTTGCTGGCGCGCGAGAGAATCGTCGATGACTGGAGCCGGATTCGAGACGCTCAAGGCGCTGATTGTCGAGGACAATGCGCATATGCGCACTCTTCTGCGCGCGGTTTTGAATTCGGCCGGTATCAAGCTGATTGCGGAAGCTGCCAGCGGGCAGGCCGCACTCGCCGTGCTGCGCGAACACAAATCCGACCTGGTGCTCAGCGATCTCGCCATGAAACCAATGGACGGGCTGGAATTCACCCGCCGGGTGCGCAATGACGAGCACAGCCCCAACCCCTTCGTGCCCATCATCATGATCACCGGGCACACCGAGAAATACCGGGTGGAAGCGGCGCGCGATGCCGGGGTCACCGAATTCCTGGCCAAGCCCATCACCGCGCACAATCTGTTCGCGCGCATCGCCGAGATCGTGGAGCGGCCGCGCGCCTTTGTGCGCTGTGACAATTATTTCGGACCCGATCGCCGGCGCCACCAGCTCGACGATTATGCCGGCCCCTGGCGCCGCCAGGACGACTTTCAGCAGGAAGTGGATGTGCGCTGATGAAGACCGCCCGCAAACAAATGGCCCAGATCATCGCAGCCGACGCCTATCCGCAGATGGTGAGCCGGCAGAACGCGGCACGCGCGATGCAGGCCCTGCGCTCCGCGCAGGTGGCCGCCAACGCCCAGGCCGCGATGGACGCGCAGGTTCCCGCCATGCGCGCCGCCATTCTGGAATATGTCGATGCGCTGGAAAACGCCCAGGGTAACATGACGAAAATATTCGAGACGGCCCATGAAATTCGCGGCTTTGCCGAAAGTGCGGGACTTGTCACCACCGGCCGCATCGCCGATATCCTGTGCCGCTACATGGACGACATGGAGCGCATCAAAAAGCCGGTGGATTTGACCTTGGTGGCGCTGAATGTCTCGGCCATCGGCCGCGCCGCCCGCGCCGAGGACGGCGACGTCGCCATGGGCGATGCGGTGGCCGCCGAACTGGCGGCGCTGGTGGCCCGGCGGCTGACGGATGCGGGCCACGGGTAATTTCTTGCCCTAAGTGCTTGTCAGTCACCGGACGTTAACGTTTTAAAGCCCGGCAAATCGCGGGCAATTCATCCCTCTTTAAGCCCTGCCATTAATACTGAGTGCCGGTATTCGCGGGCTTTCGGTTCATGCTGCAACTTGGTGGTATTGTTGTTCTTTTCGGCTGCGTCTTCGGCGGCTACCTGATGACCGGCGGTTCGCTGGGCGTCATCATGGAAGCCCTGCCGCACGAAATCCTCACCATTTTCGGCGCCGCCCTCGCCGCCATGCTGATCGCCGGCTCGATGTTCAACATGAAGAAGATCGTGGGCTCGCTGGGCCAGGTGATTTCCGGCCCGCGCTGGAAGCCGAAGGATTACAATGACCTGCTGTGCCTGTTGTTCCTGCTGACCAAGACCATGAAGTCCAAGGGACTGATCGCGCTGGAAGCCCATATCGAAAAGCCCAGCGATTCCTCGATCTTCAAGCGCTATCCCAAGATCTGTAAAGATCATTTCGGCCTGGATTTCATCTGCGACACGCTGCGCATGATGACCATGAGCCTGGAAGACCCCAATCAGGTGGAAACCGCAATGGAAAAGCAGCTGGAAAAGCACCATCACGAGGCCCTGGTCGGCGCCAATGCATTGTCCGCCATGGCCGACGGCCTGCCGGCGCTGGGCATCGTCGCTGCCGTCTTGGGCGTGATCAAGACCATGGGCGCGATCAGCGAACCGCCCGAAGTTCTGGGCGGCATGATCGGCTCGGCGCTGGTCGGCACCTTTCTGGGTGTGTTCCTGGCTTACGGCATCATCGGCCCGATGGGCACGCGCCTGAAGGCGGTGATCGACGAGGACGCGCTGTTCTATCACGTCATCCGCGACATCCTGGTCGCGCATCTGCACGGCAATGCGGCGCAGGTGTCGGTGGAAATCGGCCGCGGCAGCGTGCCGAGCGAATATCAGCCGAGCTTCCAGGAACTGGAAAACTCGCTCAACACCATCCCGCCGGACGCGTCTTAAGCGCCGGCGCGGCCGTCAACTACTTGTAGCGTTCCCAGCGGTCGCGATAGGCCTGCTCTTTGGGTGGCGGCGTCCAGCGCTCGCGATAATCGTTCTGCGCTTCCGACAGCGAGACAAAGAACATCGCCAAGGCGCCCGCAAAGACGCCCAGAGGCACGGCATAATAGACTTCGATATCAGTGCCGAAGGCGACAATCGCCGTCACCAGCACGCCCGTAAGCTGCGCCACGCTCTTGGGAATTGGCAGACCACCCCGCATATCCGGAGTGTTAGGAAGCGGGTGTCTCAAAGTGAAACGGACCTTGCCGGAAAGGTTAATATTCCGGGAGAAACGTTAAGCCTGAATCAGGCCTGACGAAAGCCGTGGGACGCCAGCCGGTCGCGGATTTCCTGTGCATGTTCGGTATCGCGGGCCTCCACCACCAGTTCCAGGGTGGCGGATTTGGCCGGAATCCCGGCCATCATGCGGTTGTGGGAAACTTCCAGCACATTCCCCCCGGCGTCGGCGATGATGCGGGCAATGTCGGCCAGTTGGCCCGGGCGGTCCTCGATCTGCAGCACCAGAAGGATGATGCGGCCCTCCCGCGTCAGTTCCCGCAAGATCACGTTGGACAAAAGCCGCATGTCGATATTGCCGCCCGACATCACGATACCGACGCGGCGATCCTTGAAGCGGTCCGCTTGCGCCAGCAGCGCGGCAAAGCCGGACGCGGCGGCGCCCTCGATCACCGTCTTCTCGATTTCCAGGATCATGATCAGGGCATGCTCGATGGCGTCCTCGCCCACCACGAAGATGTCCTGCACCAGATCCTTGCAGATGGCGGTAGTGAGTTGGCCCGGCCGCTTGACCGCGATGCCTTCGGCAATGGTGGCGCTGGCCGGTGTGGACGGTGGCGCCAGGCCTTTCACGGCATCAAACATCGCCGGATAGAGCTCGCTCTGCGCGCCAAAGATTTCGATGGCCGGTTTGATCGCCTTGGCGGCGATGGCGCAGCCCGAGATCAATCCACCGCCGCCCACCGGCACGATCAGAGCATCGAGTTGCGGCACGTCTTCCAGCATCTCCAGCGCGCATGTGCCCTGGCCCGCAATCACCAGCGGATCGTCGTAAGGATGAATGAAGGTGAGACCTTGTTCGTGGGCGATGCGGCGCGCCTCGGCATCGGCCTCGATCAGGCTTTGGCCATGCAGGATCACGGTGGCGCCGAAATCGCGGGTGTGCTTGACCTTGTTGAAGGGCGTGGTCACCGGCATCACGATGGTGGCGGGAATGCCCAGACGGCCGGCATGATAGGCCACACCCTGGGCATGATTGCCCGCGCTCATCGCCGCCACCCCGCGCCGGCGTTCATCTTCGTTCAAGGACAGGATGCGGTTCAGCGCCCCGCGCTCCTTGAAGCTGGCGGTGAACTGGCGGTTCTCGAATTTGAGCCACACTTCACAGCCGGCGATGCCTGACAGGGTGCGGGAATGGCGTGTGGGCGTGCGCACCAGGGCGGGGCCGATCAGGTGGGCTGCGGTTTGAATGTCAGCGAAGGTGGGGGCGGAGGTCATTCTGGCCCGATAGTATGCCGCTTGATGTAAAGCCAGCCAGTGTCAGGCTGGCACGTTGGCCAACCATCGTTGGCATTCTGTTTATGCGTCGAAGCCGATGTTTTCGCCTGACGCGCCCGCCCTAAGACGCTGTCGCGCGGGCGGGCTTGTCATTCCTTACCCGCGGTTCGCGCGGGTAAGGAATGGTAGCAGCGGAGGGATTTGAACCCCCGACCAAAGGATTATGATTTCCCTACTCTACCACTGAGCTACGCTGCCAAGCCGGGACGGACCGCCTGCTGGTCCGGGCGCGGGGTTTAGTCCGGCCCCCTTGGGACTGTCAAGTTTTCAAGGGATTTTTGGGGCTATTCCGCCGCAACTGCGGCTTGCGGCTGCAGGATCCAGCCGCCGCCCAGAACCCGGCTGCCGGCGGCTTCATAAAAGACGCAGGCCTGGCCGGGCGCGATGGCCTCTTCCGGCACGGCCAGTTCCACCCGCGCCGCGCCACCCGCAATCGGCGTCACGGTGGCGGCCACCGGCGGGCGCATGGAGCGTACCTTGACCCGCGCCTCAAACGGCACATCGTGATGGCCAAGCCAGTTCACATCCTTGAGCTGGATGACGGAGGACGCCAGCGCCGCGCGCGGACCCACCACCACCCTGGCATTGACCGCATCGAGCTTGAGCACGAACAGCGGCTCCTCATGGCCCGACAGCCCAAGCCCCTTGCGCTGGCCGACTGTGAAATGGGCGATGCCGTCATGGCGGCCCACGACCGCACCGCTCTGGTCGACAATCTCGCCCGGGCGCGCCATGTCGGGACGGATGCGGCCCACGATCTGGGTGTAGCGGCCGGCCGGCACAAAACAGATGTCCTGGCTGTCGGGCTTGTCCGCATTGACCAGCCCCAGCTCAGTAGCGATGGCGCGCACATCGGTCTTGTCCATGTCGCCCAGCGGAAAGCGCAGATAGTCGAGCTGCGCCTGGGTGGTGGTGAACAGGAAATAGCTCTGGTCGCGCGTGCTGTCGGCGGCGGCATGCAGCTCCGCACCCTGTGTGCCTTCCACCCGGCGCACATAATGGCCGGTGGCCAGCGCCACCGCGCCCAACTCGCGCGCGGTGTCCAGCAGGTCGGCGAACTTCACCCGCTCATTGCACCGCACGCAGGGGATCGGCGTTTCGCCGCGTGCATAGCTGTCGGCGAAATCCTGGATCACGTTTTTGCGGAAACGGCTTTCATAATCCAGCACATAGTGCGGAATGCCGATCGCCTCGGCCACCTTCTTGGCGTCATAGATGTCGGCGCCGGCGCAACAGGCGCCCTTGCGCGCGGGCGTCTTGTCTTCCGGATAAAGCTGCAGGGTGATGCCGATCACGTCATAGCCCTGCTTTTTCAGCAAGGCCGCGGTGACGGAGGAATCCACGCCGCCGCTCATCGCGGCCACGATCCGGCTTCCGGGCTTGAGGGCGGTATCGGTCATGGCGCGGTGCTATAGGACCAAGCTCAAGGAACCGCAAGATTGAATGGTTTTCCGAGGCCCCTCGCCCAAGCTCGGGGCGTGCGTCGCTCAAAACGGTCCACTGGACCGTTTTGTTTGCTTCGCAAAGCGCTCCTCACACCGCAAGAAGAAGCGCTTATCAGCCGGTTGTGGTCGGCGTTGCCAGATAGTTCAGCAGCGACAGCTGGTGCAGCCCGGCGGTGACCTGCAGCGCCGCCTGCAGCTGGGTCTGGTTCAGCGACAGCTGGGTGGCGGCCTGGGCCATGTTGGTGTCCTGGATATTGGAGGCAAAGCCCTTGTAGAGCGTGTCCATCGAGGTCTGCTGCGTCTGGGCATCGGTGAGCTGGTTGGCGACATAGCCATTGGCGGCGGTCGCGGCGTTGAGATTCTGGGCCACCGTGTTGGCCCCGGAGATGGCGCCGGTGAGAAAGTTGTTCTGGGCGCTGGACAGGCTGGTGGCGTTGTTCAGGTTGCCATTGGCGCTCGCATCGAACTGGGCGAGAGACTGCAGCTGCTGCATCAGGCCGGTGCCGACATCGGAGGCCGTGACGCCATAGGTCACGCTCTGGCCGTCGGCCACCTGCACCGAAGTCTTGAAGCTGCCGTTCTGGAAGGCGTTCGACGCCGCCGGCACAACCGCAGGCAGAGCCGCGAGAGCGGAAAGCGAAGACACCGTCACCGGCGGGTTGGTGACGTTGCCGCCGCCGAACAGATAATTGCCGTTGGCATCCTGGGAATTGAGGATGTTCTGGGCCTGCGAGAAGATGCTCTGCGCCTGGGTCATCAGGTCGCTGGCGTTGTTGTTGGCCACCGCACTGCTGATCGCCTGCTGCAGCTGCGACGCCAGGCTCGACAGACTGGTGAGCTGGGTATCCTGCAATGAGACCTGGGTGGAGGCGAGACTGGTCGCGGTGGTATAGGCGCTGTTGCGCGCATTCGCGGACAGGGTCGCGGTCAGCACCTGGGCCTGGTTGCCGAAGCCGGCATAGGTGGTGGCATTCACGCCCGAGGCGATCTGCTGCTGGGTCGTGTCCAGAGCACTGCCGGCATTTTCGATCTGCGACAGAAAATAGGCGGTCTGGGAGGCGGTGGCGACGCGGTCGATGCTCATGCCAGAATTCCTTCACTCATCCTTACTGGATCTGCAGCAGGGTCTGATAAAGCGCGTCCACCGTCGTCAGGATGCGCGCGCCGGCCGCATAGGCCTGCTGATAGGTGGTCAGGTTGGTCAGTTCCTCGTCCAGATTGACGCCCGAATTGGACGCGACCCGCGAATTG
This sequence comes from uncultured Alphaproteobacteria bacterium, assembly GCA_963830095.1. Taxonomy (GTDB): domain Bacteria; phylum Pseudomonadota; class Alphaproteobacteria; order Micropepsales; family Micropepsaceae; genus Rhizomicrobium. Next base: position 57,674 of record CAWHLV010000097.1, on the reverse strand, counting down.
GCTTCGGTCAGCCGGTCGTCCTGGGTGGTCTGGTTGGTGGTGACGGCGTTCGATTGGGTCGAAAGGTTCTGGTAGAAGCTCGCCGCATAATCAGAGAGCGACGCGGTCTGGGCCGAGATGCCGCCGGCCGCCTGGAAGCTTTTGGTCGTGTTGATGGCATTTTCGAACGCGATGGCGCCGGAATTGTCACCCGACTCGCACAATATTGTTGCCTGCCACGGTGGTGGCGGTGATGCCCGGCGTGGCCGAGCCAAGACGGGCCGGATTGTTGGCCACGGCGGATGTCACGCTGAAGCCCTGCGCCTGCTGGGCGAGCGCGTTGGAACCCAGCCCGAAAAGCTCGCTGAAACTGACGCCCGTGGTGCCGCGCTGGGTGGTATCGCCCGTCACGTTCAGGCTGTAGCCGGGATAAAGCGCGCTGTCGGCGGTGGAAATCGAGCCGTCGCTGTTCAAGGTCAAGGTCGCCGCCCCGCCCAGCGCGGTGTTCAGCGCCGAAATCACATTGCCGACGGTCTGGCCGGCCGTGGTGGTGATGCTGACATTCTTGACGACATCGCCGTCCGAGCCCTTGAGCGCCATGGAAATAGTGCCGCCCACTGCCAGGCCGCTGGAGTCCCGGCCGACAGGCCGGTTGCGGTGACAGAAGGCGCCTGGGCCTGGAAGACGTCGTTGAGACCGAAGAACTGGGAGAAGCCGCTATCGCCGCGCTGCGACGGGCTGGCCGCGTTGTCCTGCACCACCACACCATTGGTGCCGGTGGCGGCAATCGAAAGCTGGCCATTGTTGAAGCTGGCCGAACCATTCACACCCAGCGCGCTGTTCAGCGCGGTGGTGAAGCTGCCGATGGTGGCGCCGATGGGCTGGGTCGCGCCGCCGTCCACCGACAAGGTGCCGGCGCCGAAGTCCACGTCGATGCGCGACACCAGGTTGCCGCTGGAATTGGCGACCGCGATGGTGGTCTGGCCGGTGAAATTCAGGGCGTCGGTGGAAAGCAGGCCGGTATCGCGGCCCGTCAGCGAGGTGGGCGGCGGAAAGGCGGCGTTGGCATTCGACTGGGCGTTGAAGGTCTGCGCCGTCTGCTGCGCCAGATTGCCCAGGCTTTGGGAAAGACCGCCCAGCACCTGGTCGCGCATGTCGATCATGCCCTTGAGCGAGCCGCCCGACAGATGCGGGTCCAGCGCCTGCGGCGTGCCGAGCAAATTGCCGTTGCCCGGATTGACGTCCTGGATGGTGATATTGCCGTAGGAACCGTTCTGCGCCCCGCCGCTATAGGACAGCTGGGCATAGGTGTTGGACACCAGGTTGATGCCGTCGGTGGTGGAGACATTGACGCTGCCGTCGGAATTGGTGGTGGTCTGGATCCCCATCACCTGGGCCAGGTTGGTCAGCGCGGTGTCGCGCTGGTCGAGCAAGGCGGACGCCTGGTCGCCGCTGGCATTGGCGGTCTTGATCTGCGAATTGAGCTGATAGATCTGCTGGATCAGCGTGTTGGTCGAGCCGACGGAATTGACCACCTGCTGGTCGACCTGGTTCTGCAGCGACGTGATGGTGCTGGAGACATTGGAGAAAGTGGAGGCCAGCCCGTTCAGCGCATTCATGACGCCGGTCTGGCTGGCGCTGGAGGTCGGCGCCTGGGAGGCGGTGGCGAAAGCGCTAGTCACATTGGTGAGCTGGGTGGCGAGCGACTGGTTGTCGCCGGGCCCGCCCAGAAGACCGTTCAGCTGCGAGAACAGGTTGGCCATGGTGTCGTACTGCGAGGCGGAGCCGCCCGCTGCCAGCTGCTCCTGCTGCAGGAACTGGTTGGTGACGCGCTGCACCGAGGCGATGTCGACGCCGGTGAGCTGGCCGCCGGCCGACAAGGTCGACTTATTGACGACGCGGCGCGCATAGCCAGGCGTGTTGAGGTTGGAGACGTTGTTCGACACCACATTCAGCGCAGCCTGATTGGTCTGGAGCGCGCTGATGGCACTGGCGGTAATTCCGTTCAGGCTCACGATGGGGTGTCCAAATGCTTTTCTTCCGCACAAGCTGTCGCAAGCCCCGTGCCATATGGATCAGGTGGTTTTTCCGCGGGAAACCTCGGTTTTCACGCTGTTCAGGGTGCGCGCCGCAGGCGGCAGACTTTGCCCGTCCGGCATCTCCTGCCCGTCTGTTCGTGCTGTCTGTTTGCCGTGCGCGGGAAAAAATGCAGCAAAATCTTGAGGCTCGGCATCTGGCCCGTCCCTTGCGATGGGTTTTTGCGGATCATCATCGGATTGCCATTCGTGCGAGCATCAGCGACATCCCGGATTGCCTCTCCTGCGACCTTGCCGTCCGTGCAGTCGAAGGCGGATGCCAATCAGGCGAATGAAGCTTCGCCTTTTGCACTGCTGGTGGGTCAGGTGCAGGCCAAGCCCGCCGCCCAGCAGAGCGATACGCAGGGCAAGGACAGCGCGAGCGGCAAGCCGAGCGACACGAGCACCGCCAGCCAGACACCGGCACCGATGCCGCGACCCAGGCTGCAGCGACCCAGACCGCGTCACAAGCTGCCGTCAAGCCGTCGAAGACCGACAAGAGCGACAGCAAGAACGACGACAAGAACATCCAGAACAATAGCGGCGACACCGATCCGGCGGACGCCACGGCCCAGGCTCTTGCGCAGGCCAATCAGCAGCAGGCCAGCCAACAGCAGGCCGCTCAGCAAGCGAATGCGCAGCCCCAGCCGCCGGTCACGCCCGGCACCGACCAGCTTTCCGCCCAGCTTTCCGCTATGGCTGCTGCTGCCGCCGCCAACGCCCCGGCCAATACCACCAACACCACGGCCAACGACGACACGAATGACGAAACAACTGCCACGGGCGCTGCCGGCGCTATTGGCGCTGCTAGCGCCACCGGCTCCGCGCAGACCAGTCAAAACATCCAGAACGCCCAAAACATCCCGAACGGCCCGGCGGCGCAAAACGCCCAGAACACTCAAACAGCCAATCAGGCTGCCAATCAGCCGGCCAACCCGCCGGCCAATCAGGCCTCCAATCAGGCGGCCAATCAGGCTGCAGCCCAGACCAATGCCGCGCAGGCGCAGGCGGCCGCGCAAGCGCAAGCAACAAGTCAGACCGCGGCACAGCCGGCCGCTGCCCAGCAGACGCAGCCCAATGGCGCCCCCAAGCCTTGGCAGGCCAAGACGCAGAGCGCCAATGCCAACAACAGCAGCAGCAACGCCAGCACCAATTCCAGCCAGACGAACACTGCCAACGCCAATGACGTGAAGCAGGCTGCCGCACCCGCGCCGCAAGTCCCCGTCGCCAGCGACACGCCGGTGTCAAAGCCGGTCGATGCAAGCGCCAGCGCCATGCCGGCCATCGGCGCGGCCACACCGCAGGCCCAGCAGACACAGAACGGTGATGCGCCGTCGATCACCCAGAATGTGCAGGTTTCGACACCGACCCCCAACATGCCCGCGCTGGCGGTGGAAATCGCCGCCAAGTCGCAGTCGGGCGCCAAGCAGTTCGACATCCGGCTGGATCCGCCGGAACTGGGCCGGGTCGAAGTGCGGCTTTCCATCGACGCCACCGGCAAGGCCAGTGCGCATCTGTCGGCCGACCAGCCCCAGACGCTCGAGCTTCTGCAGAAGGATGCCCCCACGCTGACGCGCGCCTTGCGCGACGCCGGCCTGGATGTGTCGCAGAACGGGCTGAATTTCTCGCTGCGCCAGCAGTCGAGCGATACCGGCGCAGGCCAGGGCCAGAACTTTGGCAATGGCCGTTCTTTCACGCTTTCCGCCACCAGCAGCATCGACGCCACCCAAGCCAGCGCCGCCTACAGCGCACCGGCCGACGGCCGTCTCGACATCACAGTTTAAGGAACAGGACCATGACAGTCGGCACCACCACCACGACGCCCGCGACCACCGCCGCCACGACCAACGCCAATGGCACCACCACGGGCGCCGGCGATCTGAACCAGCTGGCGGGCAACTTCTCGACCTTCCTGACCCTGCTCACCACCCAGCTGAAGAACCAGGACCCCACCAGCCCGATGGATTCCAACGAGTTCACCCAGCAGCTGGTCGAGTACAGCCAGGTCGAGCAGCAGATCAACACCAACACCAATCTGCAGACCCTGATCACCCAGGGCACCACCAACGCGTCGGCCGTCACCACCGGCTATCTGGGCAAGAACGTCTCGGTCACCAACGGCAACGCCTCGCTGACCGATGGCGCCGCGACCTGGACCTACAATCTGGGCACGGCCTCGGCCACCACCCAGCTCAGCGTCACCAATGCGACCGGCCAGACCGTCTATACCGGCGCCGGTTCCACCACTGCCGGCAACAACACCTTCAACTGGAACGGCGAGGACGCCAACGGCAACCAGCTGAGTGACGGCACCTACAAGCTGACTGTCACGGCCACGGACCAGTCCGGCGCCACCGTCACCACCTCGGTCGCCAGCGCCGGCACCGTCAGCCAGATCGATCTGACGGGGTCGGCGCCCAAGCTGGTCATCGGCAACATGGAAGTCAGCCCCAGCGATGTCGCTGCGGTCAGCAATTGATTTTGAAGTTTTGAAACCCAAACCGGCACGCAGAAGCGGCGCCAAACCTCAAGCGGAGACGGTCTGAAGGACCAAAGGCCGCGACAAGGAAATGTAAAATGAGTCTGTATGGAGCACTGAACATCGGCGTGGCCGGCCTTTCGGCCAACAGCGCCGCGCTGTCCGCCACCTCGTCCAACATCGCCAACGTCAACACCGTCGGCTACAAGGACGAAACCGCCAACTTCGAAACCTTTCTCAACAGTTCCGGCCTAGTCGGCAACGCCTCCGCGGGCGTCGCCGCCGTGATCGGCCAGGATGTCACCGCGCAAGGCCTGCCCACGCAGACCTCCTCGCCCACCGATCTGTCGATCTCGGGCAACGGCTTCTTCGTGGTCTCGACCAACTCCAGCGGCACCGGCACGCAGGAATATACCCGCGCCGGCAGCTTTACCCCGGACTCCAGCGGCAATCTGAAGAACGCCGCGGGCCTGTACCTGCAGGGTTATGCGCTGGATTCGGCGGGCAATATCCCCACCAACACCAGCCAGCTCAGCCTGATCAATGTCACCAACCTGGCGGGCAAGGCTCAAGCCACCTCGACCATGACCTTGCAGGCCAACCTGGAATCCAGCGCCACGGTCGATGCGACCTATACCACCGGCGACATGACGTCGGGTGTGGCGACGCCGGACTTCCAGCGCACCATCAATGTCTATGACAGCCAGGGTGGCGTGCAGCCGGTCAGCTTCTCCTTCATCAAGACCGGCGCCAATACCTGGGCCTATGAAGCCGCCTATGCGGGTTCGGCGGCCAATCTGTCCAGCGCCAATCCCATCGGCACCGGCACCGTCAGCTTCAATACCGACGGCAGCCTCGCCAATGTGAACGGTGCGTCGCCGGCATCGGGCGCGTTCAACCTGACGATCCCGTGGGCGGCCTCCACCGGTCTTGCCAGCCAGAGCGTCGCGGTCAATCTGGGCACGGTGGGCAGCACCTCGGGCCTCACCCAGTTCGACACGCCGTCGAGCTTCACCGGCGCCAACTCCCGACGGCTCGCCCTTCGGCAGCGTGACGGGCGTGACGGTTGCGACCGACGGCACCGTGACGGCGCAATTCTCCAACGGCCTGTCGCAGGACGTCTACAAGATCCCGCTGGCCACCTTCGCCAGCTCGGACGGCCTGGGCCAGGTCAGCGGCGATGCCTATGTCGCCACCAAGAGCTCCGGCGCCGCCGACATCAACCTCGCCAACACGGGGCCTGCCGGTTCGGTCGCCTCCAACTCGCTGGAAGCCTCCACCGTGGATCTGGCAACGGAGTTCACCAACCTGATCACCACCCAGCGCGCCTACAGCGCATCGGCGCGCATCGTCACCACCGCCGATCAGATGCTGCAGGAACTGGAACAGCTGCCTTCAACGTAACATGAGCGGGAAAGGCCCGTAAAATGGGCCTTTCCCGTGTAATTGCCGAAGAGTTGAGTGAAGCTTTTATGGATTCGTTTACCACGTGTCTTGGCCCTTTTTAAACATGGGTTCGCGTAACTTCGCGTGGGATATGTCGGGAGTTTTCATATGGAAGAGCGCAAAGGACGCGTGAGTTATGTCATCGGGCCCGATGGGTCGCCGTTGACGCTCGCCGATCTGCCGCCGCCTTCGACGCGCCGCTGGGTGATCCGCCGCAAGGCCGAGGTCGTGGCCGCGGTGCGTGGCGGCCTGCTCAGCCTGGACGACGCCTGCAAGCGCTATACGCTGACGGTCGAGGAATTCCTTGCCTGGCAGCACGCCATCGACCGTTTCGGCCTGGCGGGCTTGCGCGCGACACGGGTACAGCAGTACCGCAATTGATGCGGGCCGCGCGGAAACCAATCGTTAGGGAATTCGTAAACGGCGCGTTAGCAAAATAGCGCACGCGACAATACGCGCACGCGTTTCGTCTTAAGCCAAATTTTACCGTACAGGCGGCAATGTTTGCCTAGCAGGAACGGACGGGGTTTCTCCCGTCCGCTCGCTAGGAGGGCATTGTGCCGGAGTTCTTCAAACAGGTCGGAGCAGCGCGGTTCGGCGTCATGGCCGGTGTCGCCGCCGTGCTCACTGCCTTTTTCCTTTATATCGCCGGCGCCATCACCGAACCACCCAAGACCATTCTCTACTCCGGTCTGGAATCGCGCGACGCCGCCGCCGTCACCGCCAAGCTCGACGGCATGGCCGTGAAGTATGACGTCAAGGACGGCGGCACGATCCTGGTGCCCGCCGACCAGGTGACCAAGCTGCGCATGGCGCTGGCCCAGGACAATCTGCCCGCCGCCGGCGTCGGCTATGAAATCTTCGACAAGTCGGATGCCTTCGGCACCACGGCTTTCGTGCAGAACATCAATCATCAGCGCGCGCTGGAAGGCGAATTGTCGCGCTCGATGCAGACCATCGACGGCATCCAGTCGGCCCGCGTGCATCTGGTCATTCCGGAACGCCAGATCTTTTCGCGCGACGACCAGCAGCCTTCCGCCTCGGTGGTGCTCAAGACCGCCGGCCGCATGGACCGTGGCCAGGTGCAGGCCATCCAGCATCTGGTCGCCGCCGCCGTCGCCGGTCTTACCCCCGATCGCGTCGCCATTGTCGACGACCGCGGCAACCTGCTCGCCGGCGGCGACGACAAGTCCGGTCCGGACGCGCTGGCCCGCAACCAGGACGAAGACACCACCAATTACGAGAACGAGCTGCGCCAGCGCATCGAATCCATCGTCTCCAGCGTGGTCGGCCCCAACCATGTCCAGGTCCAGGTCGCCGCCGACATCAACTACAACCACACCCAGACCACCAGCGAAGACTATAATCCCGACACCAAGGTGGTGCGCTCGACCCAGACCATCGAGCAGAACGCCACCAACAGCTCGGGCGGTGCCAACGCCGTATCGGTGGCCAATGCGCTGCCCGGCGGCCAGGCTTCGGGCGGCGATTCCAGCAAGGACACATCGGGCCGCACCGAGGAAACCACCAACTACGAAATCTCCAAAAAAGTCACCACCTCAACCGTGGACGGCGGCGACGTCCACAAATTGTCGGTTGCCGTTGTGGTCGACGGTTCCGGCGATACCGCGGCCGACTACAAGCCGCGCAGTGCCGAAGAGATGAGCAAGATCACCGCCCTGGTGAAGTCGGCGATGGGCTTTGACACTTCGCGCGGCGACCAGGTGCAGGTCACCAACATGCAGTTCGCCCGCATGGATGACACCGTCGGCACGCCCGCACCCAAGCCGCTGCTCGGCCTGGACAGCGCCTACTGGTTCAAGATCATCGAAGCCGCGATCATGTGCGTCACCGCGCTGTTGATCGGCCTGTTCGTGGCCAAGCCCCTGATCAACCGCATGTTCACGGCCCAGACCGCGGCCGGTTCCGGCACCCTGGCCATCGCCAATGCCTCTCCGATCGCGGGCGTGCTTGCCGCCCCTGCCGCGTCGCAAGCGCCGGGCGCGGAGGGCGCCCAGCCGATTGCCCTGCCGCCGCCAGCGCCCAGCATCGATATCAGCCGCATCGACGGCCAGGTTTCCAATTCCTCCATCAAGAAAGTCGGTGAAGTGGTCACAGCGCATCCTGAAGAAGCGCTGGCGATCATCCGCACCTGGCTGCACCAACCGGTTTGATCCATGTCGAAGGTTAAAGGTCCCGTCAAAGAAGATCTGCGCTCGCTGTCGGGCGCCGAACGCGCCGCCATCGTGATGCTGGCGCTGGGCGAAGATCATTCCCAGCGCATCTGGGAGATGATGGACGAGGAAGAGATCAAGGAAGTCTCCCAGGTGATGTCCAACCTGGGTTCGGTTTCCGCCGCCCTGATCGAAAAGCTGCTGGTGGATTTCGTGTCCCAGATGTCGGGCACCGGTTCGCTGATGGGTTCCTATGAATCCACCGAGCGGCTTCTCGCCGGCATCCTGCCGCCGGAAAAAGTCGGCACCATCATGGAGGAAATCCGCGGTCCCGCCGGTCGCACCATGTGGGACAAGCTGGCCAATGTGAATGAAAGCGTTCTGGCCAACTATCTGAAGAACGAATATCCCCAGACCGTTTCGGTGGTGCTGTCCAAGATCAAGCCGGAACACGCCGCACGTGTCCTTGGTTCTTTGCCCGAAGAGTTTGCGCTGGAAGTGGTGCAGCGCATGCTGCGCATGGAAAGCGTGCAGAAGGACATTCTGGACAAGGTCGAGCAGACCCTGCGCGTGGAATTCATGTCCAACCTGGCGCGCACCGCCAAGCGTGACGCCCATGAGCAGATGGCGGAGATCTTCAACAATTTCGACCGCCAGACCGAAAGCCGCTTCATCACCGCCCTGGAAGAGCGCAACCGCGATTCCGCCGAGCGCATCAAGGCGCTGATGTTCACCTTCGAGGATCTGGGCAAGCTGGACCCGGGCTCGATCCAGACCCTGTTGCGCAATATCGAGAAGGACAAGCTGGGCCTGGCGCTGAAGGGCGCCACCGACGGCCTGCGCGACGTCTTCTTCTCCAACATGAGCGAGCGCGCCGGCAAGATCCTGCGCGACGACATGGAAGCCATGGGTCCGGTGCGCCTGAAGGAAGTCGACGAGGCCCAGATGCGCATGATCAATGTCGCCAAGGACCTGGCCAACAAGGGCGAAATCATGATCGCCGGCGGCAGCGCCGAAGACGAGCTGGTGTACTGATGGCCGCATCAAACAGCAAATTCACCTTCGACACCGAGTTCCTGGGCGCGGAAGACCGCCGGGCGCCGGCCGCCCGCGCCCGCCAGAAGCAGACGCTGACGACCGAAGAGCTGGACCGGATGCAGGCCGACGCCCGCAGCGAAGGCGAGAACAATTCCGCCAGGCCCGCACCAACCAGGCGCTGGAGCGCGCGATTGCCGCGCTGACCATCGCGGTGCGCGCGGCGCTCGACACCAGGCCACGCCGAAATCGAAACTGTGCGCGACGAAGCCGCTCACGTGGCGCTGGCCATGGCCAGGAAAATCGCCCCCGCCGCCCTCGCCGCCCTGCCCGCCGGCGATGTCGAAATCGCGTTGCGCCAGGCCATGCATCAGGCCATCGGCGAGCCGCGCATCACCCTCCGCGCCGCGCCCGCCGTGACCGCGATTCTGCAACCGCGCCTCGACGATATCGCCCATGAAGAGGGCTATGAGGGCCGCGTACTGATCGCCGCCGATCCGGCCATGAAGGCCGGCGACTGCCGCATCGAATGGCGCGGCGGTGGCGCGAGCGCAGCGAACAGCCATCGAAGCTGCCATCAACGCCCTTATAGCCAACCGTTTCTCCGCTTCTTGCTGAAAGGATAGTCCATGGCGCACCGACAATGTCGATCTGCCCGACCTGAGCCACGATGCCGCCGCCGGCGGTCAGGCCGCCCTGTTGAATGCCGACGCTCCGGCCGAGGCCGCGCCGAAACATTCCGCCGCCGACCTGGAAGCGGTGTTCGATGTGCCGGTCACGGTTTCCGCCGTCCTGGGCAAGAGCGCGATGGAAGTCAGCCAGCTGCTCAAGCTGGGCCGCGGCACCATCGTCGAGCTCGACCGCAAGGTGGGCGAAGCGATCGACATCTATGTGAATGACCGTCTGGTGGCGCGCGGCGAAGTCGTGCTGGTCGAAGACCGCCTGGGCATCACCATGACCGAAATCATCAAGGCCGGCTCCGGCTCGTAATTCAGTAAAGGACAATAGCCATGCGTCTACTCATTGTCGGCGGACTTCAGGGGCAGATCGGCCTCGCCACCAAAATCGCCATGGACAAGCGGGGCGAAAGTCACCCATGCGGCGGACATCGAGCAGGCGCTGGCCTCGCTTCGCGGCGGCGTGGGCGCGGACCTGGTGTTCTGCGACGTGGCCCAGGATATCGCCAGCCCTGGTGCGCGGCCTTTCCGCCGAACGCATCTGCACCCCCGTCGTGGCCTGCGGCATCGGCACCGACACCCGCCGCGCGGTGGACGCGATCCGCGCCGGCGCCAAGGAATATCTGCCCCTGCCTGCCGATCCGGAGTTGATCGCCGCGGTGCTGGCGGCAGTGGCCGACGAGAGCCACCAGCTGGTCTATGAAGACGACGCCATGGGCGCGGTTCTGTCGCTGGCCGACCAGATCGCCGGCAGCGAAGCCTCCATCCTGATCACCGGTGAAAGCGGTACCGGCAAGGAAGTGCTCGCCCGTTATGTTCACCGCAAGTCACACGCGCGCCGACAAGCCCTTCATCTCGGTCAACTGCGCCGCCATTCCGGAAAACCTGCTGGAATCGGAACTGTTCGGTCACGAGAAGGGTGCCTTCACCGGCGCCATCGCCCGGCGCATCGGCAAGTTCGAGGAAGCCAATGGCGGCACCTTGCTGCTGGACGAAATCAGCGAGATGGATGCGCGCCTGCAGGCCAAGCTCCTGCGCGCCATTCAGGAACGCGAGATCGACCGCGTTGGCGGCACCAAGCCGGTCAAGGTCGACATCCGCATCATTGCCACCTCCAACCGCGACCTGGCGGAAGCCGTCAAGCACGGCACCTTCCGCGAAGACCTGCTCTATCGCCTGAATGTGGTGAACCTGCGCATGCCCGCGCTGCGCGAGCGGCCCAAGGACATCCGCGCCCTGGCGCATCACTTCGCGCGCAAATATGCCGAAGCCAATGGCGTGCCTTATCGCGCCTATCTCCTCTCAGACCGAGCGGCTGCTCTTGGGTCACAGCTGGAAAGGCAATGTCCGCGAGCTGGAAAACACCATCCACCGCGCCGTGCTTTTGGCGCAAGGGCCGGAAATCTCGCCGGAAGCCATCCGCCTGCCAGACGGCACGCATGTGGGCCCCAATACCGCCATGATCACGCAGAACCCCAGCGTGCAGAGCGCCGTGGTGTCGGCCACCGCCGTCACCCGCTCGCTGGTGGGGCGCACCGTCAGCGATGTCGAGCGTGACCTGATCCTGGACACGCTGGACCATTGCCTGGGCAACCGCACCCATGCCGCCAATATCCTGGGCATCTCGATCCGCACCCTGCGCAACAAGCTCAAGGAATATTCGGACTCCGGGCTCTCCGATTCCCAGCCATGGCGAACAGCGCCCGGTTGAACAGAAACTCGCCGGCTGATTTTTCACAGGTTTGATCTGAATGTCTGACGTCGCCACCACCGCCAAACCGGGCTTTGATTTCTCGCCCGCCAAGATCTTCGACCTCATCAAGAAGTCCGATCTGGGGCTGGCCATCGGCATCATGGCCATCCTGGTTGTCCTGATCCTGCCGCTGCCGACCCTGCTGCTGGATATCAGCTTGGCTTTCTCGCTCAGCTTCTCGATTTTGATCCTGATGACGGCGGTGTTCATCCGAAAGCCGCTGGAGTTCAGCTCCTTCCCCACTATCCTGCTGATCACCACAATGTTGCGGCTGGCGCTGAACCTGGCTTCGACCCGCCTGATCCTGGGCCATGGCAATGAAGGCACCGCCGCGTCGGGCTATGTCATTCAGGCTTTCGGCAAGCTGATCATGCAGGGCAATTTCGTGATCGGGCTGATCGTCTTTTCGATCCTGATCATCGTGAACTTCATCGTCATCACCAAGGGTTCGGGCCGCATCGCCGAAGTGGCGGCGCGTTTCAGCCTGGACGCCATGCCCGGCAAGCAGATGGCGATCGACGCCGACCTGTCGGCCGGACTGATCGACGAAAAGGAAGCCAAGCACCGCAGAAAGACCATCGAAGCGGAATCCAACTTCTTCGGCGCCATGGACGGCGCCAGCAAATTCGTGCGCGGCGACGCGGTCGCCGGCCTGATGATCGTGGGCATCAACATTGTCGGCGGCATCATCATCGCCGTGGCCCAGAAGGGCATGAGCTTTGCCGATGCCTCGCAGACCTTCACCCTGCTGAGCGTGGGTGACGGCCTGGTTTCTCAGATGCCGGCGCTGATCATCTCCACTGCCGCGGGCCTCATGGTGTCCAAGGCCGGCGTCGAAGGCGCCACCGACAAGGCGCTGATGAGCCAGCTCTCCTTCTATCCCCAGGCACTGGGCATGGCTGCCGGCGTGATGGGCATTGTCGCGGTTCTGCCCGGCATGCCGACCCTGGTATTCGCCGGGCTTGCCGGCGGCACCGGCACGCTGGCCTGGTACGCCCACAAGCGCAAGAACGCCCGCGCCGCCCAGGTCGTCGCGGAAACCGAAAAGGCCGCCGGCCCGCCCAAGGAAGAGCCGATCTCGACCGCGCTGGCGCTGGACCTGCTGCGCATCGAGCTGGGCTATGGCCTGCTTCCCCTGATCAACGACGTGCAGGGCCACCGCATCACCGACCAGATCAAGGCGCTGCGCCGCCAGCTCGCCCAGGAGATGGGCTTTGTGATGCCCGCCGTACGCATCCTGGACAATATGCAGCTGGGCGCCAACGAGTACCGCATCCGCATCAAGGAATTCGATTCCGGCAAGGGCGAACTGTTCCCGGGCAGCTTCCTGATCATGGATCCCAAGGGCCTGCCCATCGATCTGCCGGGCACCCATACCACCGAGCCGGCCTTCGGCCTGCCCGCCACTTGGGTTCAGCGGCAGTCTGAAAGAAGAAGCCTCGTTCCGCGGCTTTACCGTGGTCGATCCCGGCACCGTGCTGACCACCCATCTGACCGAAGTGCTCAAGAGCCACATGGCCGAGCTTCTGTCTTACGCCGAAACCAAAAAGCTGCTGGACGACCTGCCCCCGGAGAACAAGAAGCTGGTGGAAGAACTCATCCCCTCGCAGATTTCCGTCACCGGCACCCAGCGCGTGCTGCAGACCCTGCTCAGCGAGCGCGTCTCCATCCGCGACCTGCCGGCCATCCTGGAAGGCATCGCCGAAGCGGTGGGCCATACCAAGAACGCGCTCTATATCACCGAACATGTGCGCGCCCGTCTGGCGCGCCAGCTCTGCCATGCCAACCTCTCGCCGGCCGGCTATCTGCCGCTGGTTGCGCTGTCACCCAACTGGGAACAGGCCTTTGCCGAATCCATCATCGGCCAGGGCGAAGAGCGCCAGCTCGCCATGGCGCCGTCCAAGCTGCAGCAGTTCATCCAATCCGTGCGCGAAGCCTTTGACGAAGCCAGCGCCAAGAACGAAGTGCCGGTCCTTTTGACCTCGCCGCAGGTCCGGCCCTTCGTGCGGTCCATCATCGAGCGTTTCCGCCCCCAGACGGTGGTGATGAGCCAAAACGAAATCCACGCCTCGGTGCGCCTGCGCACATTGGGCCAGGTCTGAGCCACAGATGGCGCTGATCCGGGCTTCCTCGAATCTGCTCGCCTTCCCCCGCGCCGATCTGCGCCATGCGCTGGGCGCGGCCATGAAGCGTCATCGCCTGCCCGAAGAACTGGCGCAGGCCCTGGTGCGCGATGCCGCGAATTTCGCCGACGTCAGCGCCGATGGCGCGCTGGCCCTGGCCCTGGCCAACCGTCTGGTTCCCGCCCCAATCGATTTCGAGAAAGCGCGCGGCATTTTGCTGGTCGGACCCAATGGCTCGGGCAAGAGCGCGGTCGCGGCCAAGATCATCCGCTCGGCCAGCCTGATCGGGCGCAAGACCGAGCTGACCCGCGCCGATGGTGGGCTGGCGCTGTTCCGTACCAACTCAAATCCGCCCGAATTGCTGACAGTGATGGAAGCCGACGGCTTCAATCCGCTGAACGCGCGTGCCGCGTCCGCCTTCTCGGCGCTGGGCGACATCGACGGCGTGGAAACTATCGGCGTGGTCTCTGCCTTGAACGATGCCGAAGACATTGCCGACATCGTCAGCGCCTTCCGCTTCCGCCGCGTGATCATCACCGGGCTGGATCGCACCCGCCGGCTGGGCGCGGTGCTGGCCGCAAGTCTGTCAGGCGCGCGCCTGGCCCATGTCACCCATGGCCCGCGCCCGGAAGATGCGCTGGATATGCTGGAGCCCGGCGCACTGGCCGCGCAGCTGCTGGAAATCTCGGCCCACTAAACAACACCTGTCATTCCCGCGTAAGCGGGAAATCCGTGAGCTGCGGCGCCGAAGGCGTGAGCAGGTCCAGTGGACCTGCGAAAGCGGCAAACGCCGCGAGCTTGAGCGAGCGGCCATGGCCCGCGTTCCGCGGGCGTTCGACCGGGCAAAAGCCCCACAGGGGCTTTTCCTGTTCCGGTCTCACGGATGCCCGCTTGCGCGGGCATGACAATCGACGGCTAGCGCTTTTTGCCGCCGCCTTTGCCGGCGTTGTCAACGGCGAAGGGACCAGGTCCCATTCCCACCATCATCAACAGCCCGCCGCAGATGGCAAAATCGCGCGCGAAGATGCCGAACTGATAGGCGCGCGCCGTGGCATCACCGTAATGCCAGAAGTCATGCATGGTCACCGCCGCCACGATCGTCATGCCGAACAGCAGCACCGCGCCATGACGGGTGTGATAGCCGAACAGAAGCGAGATGCAGCCCATCAAGATGAAGACCAGCACCACCAGCAGCACCAACGGCGGGATCGGTATGTGCTTGTCGGTCATGTCGGTGGCGATGCTGTGCCAGTTGCCCAGTATGTCCAGCGCGCTGGTGAGGTAGAACCACACAAAGGCGCAGCGCCCGAAGAATGGCGAGATTGTTTCAGAAAATGACATGGCGTGAACGCGCCCCCGACTCAACGCCTGAAATCATAGACCTGCCGTTTTCCTGTTCAACTGGAGGCTGAAACCTTGGTTTCCAGAGCCGGAAACGGCGGTTTGCGCGGCATTTGCGCCACAGGGCGGCGGCCACGAACACAAGGCCATGGAACGCCCGAAAGACCACCCGCGTTAATCGCCCCGGAGGGACCGGAATTTGAAGGTCTAAAGCGATGTCTGCGATTGGTATGTCTGCCGCGCCCCGCGGCAAGGGTTTTGCGATTTCCGCCTATGCCGATATCCGGCATGAGCAGTTGTGCTTCGAACGCCAGCAATCGCTGACGCTGAGGGGCATGGAATGGGAAGGCCGCATCAGGCCGATGACGTCCTGGAGCGCGCTGATCCTGCGCGGCCTGGGCGTGGCGGTTCTCGCCTCCGTTATCCTGGCCGTGCTGATCTAAGCGGGCTTAGGCAGAGCGCAAAGTATGTTTGCGCAGATGACGCACCAGCGCCATTTCATCAAGGCGCGACTGGGCGCGGCGAGCCTGCATTTCGGCAAGACGCTTGGCCTGCTGCTCGGTGGCGACTTCCAGCGACTTGAGATCCTGGAACGCGTTCGACATGTCGAGCTGGGCCGCGGCCTGCTCGCGTTCGATTTCCTTGAGCGTGGTGCGCAGGTTTTCCCGCCGCGCCTCGATGGACCGCAGGAAAGACGGGAAGGCCAAACGGCCGATATCGGAATCGCCGGCACGCTGCTTCTCGCGGGCGACATTGTCGTCCAGGTCGGCCAGCTTGCGCTCCAGATCCGCCTTCATCGCCTCGATCGAGGCAATGCGGCGCTTCATTTCATCGACGCGGAAGCGCTTGAGGCGCAGCAGCGTGTCGGTCCGGTTCATCGCGCACTCCCTTGCGCTGAACCCATGATGGCGGACAGCGCGTCATAGCCCTGGCTTAACGTCACGCGCTCGCTTTTGGTCTGGGCCAAAAAGGCTTCGAGCTGCGGGTAAAGCCTCACAGCCTCGTCCACTTCAGGATTCGTGCCAGCCCTGTAGGCGCCCAGCCGGATCAGCTCCGCCATGTCTTCGTAAATGGTCAGCGGCTGACGGGCCTGCAAAACAAGGCTTTGTTCGTCATCGCTGTTGCAGCCGGGCATAGAGCGGCTGACGCTCTTAAGGATATTGATGGCAGGAAAGCGGCCGCGTTCCGCAATGGCACGTTCCAAAACGATATGGCCGTCCAGGATGCCGCGCACCGCATCGGCCACCGGTTCATTGTGATCGTCGCCTTCCACCAGCACGGTAAACAGGCCGGTGATGGTGCCACCACCAGCCAGTCCCGGTCCGGCACGTTCCAGCAGCTTGGGCAGCTCGGCAAAGACGGTGGGGGTATAACCCTTGCTGGCCGGCGGTTCGCCGGCGGAAAGACCGATTTCGCGCTGGGCCATGGCGAAGCGCGTCACCGAATCCATCAGCAGCAAAACATTCAGCCCGCTGTCGCGCAGCTGTTCGGCCACCGTCATCGCAACATAAGCGGCCTGGCGGCGCACCAGCGGTGCTTCATCCGATGTCGCGGCAACCACAACCGAACGCGCCAGGCCTTCTTCGCCCAGATCGTCTTCGATGAATTCCTTCACTTCGCGGCCGCGCTCACCGATCAATCCGATGACGATGGCATCGGCATTGGAATTGCGCGCCAGCATCGACAGCAAGGTGGATTTGCCGATGCCGGAGCCGGAGAAAATGCCCATGCGCTGACCGGCGCAGCAGGTGGTGAAGGTGTTCATGGCGCGAATGCCCAGATCGAGCTTCTTGCCGACGCGGCCGCGCAATGTGGCGGGCGGCGGCGCGGCCTTGAGCGGATAAGCGGTCATGCCTTGCAGCAACGGACCCTTGCCATCGATCGGCTGGCCAAACCCGCCGATCACCCGGCCAAGCCAGGCCCGGCAGGGATTGATGGATGCGGGGCGATCGTCGAAATCAGCCCGCGCACCCAGCGTGATCCCGTCCAGCGGACCCAGCGGCATGACCAGGGCCCGGCCATCGCGGAAGCCGACCACTTCGCAGGGAATTTTCGTGTTATTTCCGATAGTTATGCGGCACTGGCCACCCAGGCTGACGGCTCCTTGGGCGCCGGTGACTTCCACCGCCAGGCCCTCAATCCGGGCGACCCGGCCAAACCGGCAGAGGGTGGGAACGGTCTCGAGATCTTTGAGAAGGGCGCGCATCGATTCCCGTTGGGGCTTCTTCCGCCCAAAAGCTGATTTTTTGGAGATTTTCATCTCCGGCTGGAGCCCATCTTGGGGCCAACAATTTAAATGGCGGTAAACTTAACAAATCGAATCAAGGCCCTTAGCGGAGGTTCCCGCCTTATTCCGGCCTTAAGGCGGGATGAGGAAGAACTGAAGCCGGCCAGACTTGTTAAAGTAGCTGTTAACTATTTGCGCTTACCGTCCGGAAACTGGTTAACCGGAGCCACACGGTGTGGCGCACGGTCCGAACGTTAAGAAGAGGGGCCTGACATGCGCGTACTCCTGATCGAAGACGACAGCGCCATGGCGCGAAGCATCGAGCTGATGCTGCGCAGCGAAGGCCTTAACGTCTACACCACCGATCTCGGCGAAGAAGGGATCGATCTCGGCAAGCTTTACGATTACGACATCATTGTGCTGGACCTGCAGCTTCCCGACATGAGCGGGTTTGAGGTGCTCAAGGCCCTGCGCGTCGCCAAGGTGCAGACGCCGGTCTTGATCCTGTCCGGCAACGCCATTGTGGAAGCCAAGGTCAAGGCGCTGGGCTTCGGCGCCGACGATTACATGACCAAGCCCTTCCACAAGGACGAGCTGGTCGCCCGCATCCAGGCGGTCGTGCGCCGCTCCAAGGGCCACAGCCAGTCGGTCATCACCACCGGCAAGCTCACCGTCAACCTCGACGCCAAGACCGTGGAAGTCGACGGCGCCCGCGTGCATCTGACCGGCAAGGAATATCAGATGCTGGAGCTGCTCTCGCTGCGCAAGGGCACGACCCTGACCAAGGAAATGTTCCTCAATCACCTCTATGGCGGCATGGACGAGCCGGAGCTGAAGATCATCGACGTCTTCATCTGCAAGCTGCGCAAGAAGCTGGCCGCGGCCACCGACGGCGCAACACATCGAGACCGTCTGGGGCCGTGGCTATGTGCTGCGCGATCCGAACAGCGACGAGGAAATTGTCCAGTCGCGCAAATCTCGAGCCGGGCGTTCAAAGGCCATCCATTCGGATGGCTCTTTTTATTTCTGGGTGCAGGAAGCTGGCCGTCGCAGGCTGGAGCCGATCAGCAGCTGTCCCGCCCAGACCGATTGACGGCGATTTCCTTGCCATTTCCTGCCATAGCCTGCTCGGCCGTCGCGGCACGCCTGATCGAAAAGGCTGACGCGGAAGACCTGCCGACGACGCGCGCTTGGCGGGCGGCAGTTGAAAGCGCGCCAATCCGAAGATGCATGGCCCCCCATCCGCAATTCGCCCTGGCCGTCGAGGCTGAACTCTCCGGCCCGCCTGGCAGGCCATGGTACCGGCCTCAGTCAGTGCCCGCTGAAAGGCTCGCGGCTGACGTGGTGAGTGAACGGCTGAGCAGTCCGCCCCACCATCAGATGGGTGCCGCCCTGCGCCAGCACCAGGCTGCGCGTGCCGTAGAATCCATCCACCACCTCGCCGAAGGACATGCCGTTGAAATACAGCATATTGCCGCCCGGCAGGATGCCATAGGTCTGCAGCGCCTGGATCAGCGGATTTTTTCCGCGGTGCCATTGGCGACATAGAAAGCTGCCGGGCCCCGCCACCGCCACGTCCTGCGGATCGATCAGCATCCCGCCCTCGATGGTGCCCTGCGCCACCAGCGCCGGCGCGTCCGCGTGATTGGTCACTTCAAAGCTGTCGATGCTGAGCGTCCGCTGCTGCGCCGGTTCACCGCCATCAGGAACAGGCCCTTGCCGTTGGGGGCGGTACAGCCCGATGCCACGAGGATGAAATTCGGCGGCGCTGCCGGAAGCTGTGCGGCTCGCCGCCAGCGAGCGGCAGGGCATAGATCCCGTCAGCCGCCATTTGCGGTCGGCGCGCGCTGGCGACGGACAAACACCATGCCATTGGCTATCTCGGCATCCTGCACGCCGTCACGCATGCCACGACTTCGCAGCTGCCCGGAAAAGCCGGTCTGCACCGAGGAAAACTACGCCATTAGACCAGATCCCGCGCACGGCGCACTGATCAGCGCGACGATCGCCAGCATGCGCCAGCGCCCGGCCCAGCCGCCCGGCCGCTGAAATTTCATATGTGCGGCATCCGCAAATTGCAGCGAGGCAAGCCGCGCAGAGCCCGCCGCCCGCATCAGCTCGGCGTGACTGCCCTGCGCCACCACCCGCCCCTCGTTCATCACGACAATGCGCTTGAGACGCTGGATGGTGGAAAAGCGATGCGCGATCACCAATGTGGTGCGCCCCACCATCAGGTTGGCCAGCGCGGTCTGCACCAGCACGCTCATTTTCCGCATCCAGCGCACTGGTCGCCTCTCCAGCAACAGGAGGGGCGCATCGCGCAGAATCGCGCGGGCGATGGCCAGGCGCTGGCGCTGGCCCCCCGACAGGCGTCACGCGGCGCTCGCCCACCAGCGTGATCAAAGCCCGGGGAGCTCCTCCATGAATTCGGCGGCGGCGGCGGCGGGCAGCGCGCACCGTGCATCCGCTCAATCTTCGCGGCCATAGCGGATATTGGCGGCGATGCTGCCAGAGAAAATCACCGGCTCCTGTGACACGACCGCGATATTGCGGCGCAATCCGCGGGATCGAGCTGGGTGACGTCCACGCCGTCGAAGCGGATCTGTCGCCGTTCTGGGCATCGAAGAAACGCAGCATCAGCTGGAACACGGTGGATTTGCCCGCGCCGCTGGGCCCGACCAGCGCCACCGCCTCCCCGCCGGCCACATCCAGCGAAAAATTGTTCAGGGCCTTGAAATCGGGACGGTGGGATAGCGGAAGGTGACATTGTCGAAACGGACCGCACCGGAAGGCTTGGCCGGCAGCATCAGCGGATGGGCGGGGGCGCGGATCACCGGCACTTCATGCAGCAGTTCCATCAGCCTTTCGGTGGCGCCGGCGGCGCGCTGCAGATCGCCCCACACTTCCGACAGCGAACCCACGCCGCCGCCCACCAGCACGCCATAGAAGATGAACGCCACCAGGCACCGCCGGTGGTGCGATGGGCGATAACGTCATGCAGCCCCACCAGCAGGATGGTTGCGAGGCAACCGAAAGCGGTGAAGATCGCGACCGCAGTCAGAATGGCGCGCGCCCTAGTGCGATCACGCGCAAAACCGAAGGCACGCTCCACCGCGTCGCCAAAGGCGCGGCGTTCGTAATTCTCCTGGGTGAAGGCCTGAACCGTGGACACAGCGTTGAGGGTCTCGATACCGCGGGCGGCAGTTTCGGCGATAGAGAATCTTGCTCTGGCGGGAGAGTCTTCGCACCCATCTGCCGAACAGCAGAATGGGCAGCACCACGATCGCCACCGCACCCACCACCAGAAGCGCCAGCTTCAGGCTGGTGACAAACATCAGCGCCGACCCACCGGTCATGGTGACCAGATTGCGGATCGCCACCGAAGCAGAGGAACCCACCACGGTCTGGATCAGGGTGGTGTCGGCGGTCATGCGCGACAGCACTTCGCCGGTGCGGGTGACCTCGAAGAACTGGGGCGACAGCCGCAGCACATTGTCGAACACCGCCTTGCGGATGTCGGCCACCACCCGCTCCCCCAGCCAGGTCACGGCGTAGAAGCGGGTGGCCGAAGCCACCCCCAGCACGGCGGCTGCGGCGACGAAGGCAGCATAGAGCCGGTCAGGGCGTGGGCCTGGGCCGCCGTAAACCCTTGGGCGTCGATCAGGCCACGCAGGGAATCGGCCCAGCACCAGGGTGGCGGATGAGGACAGGGTCAACGCCAGGAGGGCCAGGGCGATCCGCCCCCTGTAAGGCCTCAGGAAGGGCAAAACGGCCTTCAGCGGGGCCAGGGAACGGCTTTTGGGCCTTCCCGCCGCGATCCGGGCGGTTTCGGTGGTGAAACTGCTGTCGTCCGGGCCAAAGCGCCGCCTTTTTCTTAACTCCGGGCTGTATATAGGGGCCAAGGGCCGACACCAAAGGAACTATTGCCGCTTGGCCTTACGATCTTGCAGGGGCGACTTGCAGGGGCTGGGGCCCTCCCGTATAAGCCCCGGCTCCCGGGCACCCGTCGGAATGGGCCCACCGGCCATGAAAGGTTTCGCGCGATGAAAAAGGGCATCCACCCTGACTATCACTTTGTCGAAGTTCAGCTGAACGACGGCACCACCTACAGGACGCGCACCACCTATGGCAACGCCGGGCCAGAAGGTCACCCTCGACATCGACCCCAGCACGCACCCGGCCTGGACCGGCGGCCAGCAGCAGCTGATGGACCGCGGCGGGCGTCTGACCCGCTTCAACAAGAAGTTCGCTGGTTTTGTGAAGGGCTAAACGTCCTTCCAAGGAATTTCAAAAAGGCGGTCCAGCGGGCCGCCTTTTTTGTTTGGCGCGAGGAGTTTTGCAGCCTGAGCAGGGTTGCTAGCGACAGCGTGAGCAACGAGCGCATGTGCACTTACACGTGCATGAGCGGTTCGTAGCGGCAGGTGCGAACGCGACGAACTCAGGACGCAAAAGAACCGCGTCCTATTTGAAGGCCTGGGCGAGAGTGTCCATCTGCCCCCGCGCACCCGGCGGCGGCGCCACGCTTCGCCGAACAGGATGTCGTCCAGCCGGGCGATGCGGCGATAGAGACTGTCGCTGCGCGCCAGCAGATCCCGCAATTCTCCGGGCAGGGTCGACACCTTCGGCGCAGGCGCCCAGGCAGATTTCCCGGCTGCCCAGACGATAGCGTTCGTTCAGCGGCATCGGCAGCTCCATGTCGCCGTCATGCACCGCGCGCTGCACCAGAAGCCAGCTCGCCGCCTGCATCAGGCGGGTGGTGACGCGCATGCTTTCGCCGGCATAGAGCATCGCGGCCTTGCGCGGCAGCAACGCGCTTCCTCGCGGCCCTTGCCATCAAGATAGCGCGCGGTCTCTTCGACCAGCGCCATGCCTTCATCGAAGGTCTTGTCGAACATGATGCCGAGTCGGTGAAGGTCTGGGCGCCGTCGGTCATGATGTTCTTGGTTCAGCATTTCGTCCCCGCTTATGGACAGCGCTAGCAAGGTGGCCAGAACCGCAAGCGCTTGGTTGGTAAACAGCGTTAGAAGCCCCATCAATGATGTATTTCTGCTGTGCGTATTAACGTTTAATGCCCTGCCTCGCGGCGCGCTTAACCACGCCGCTGGGGCGCATCGCCGGGCGCAAGGTCCACTTGACCTTGCGCATTTCCGGCTCGCCCCAATGGGGATCGCTCACTTTCTTGAAGAAATTTTCCGCCGCCGATTTGGTGGCATGGCGCGCCTTGATGGCCTGGCGGCACCGCGCGATCTCCTCGTCCAGGCGCGCGATCCTCAGCTCCAGTTCATGCGCCGACATCGCGCTGATATCCTCACCCAGGACGATATCAGGCAGCTTCTTGCGTGGTTGAAGATCGTCGATATCCATGCCGTCTTTGGCCTCATTGCGCCTCCGACCATTTGTGTGTCGCCCGCGCCGCAAAGGCGTGCAAGCCATGAAAGCCATTGAAATCCAGAATCCCGGGCCGGGATTACCGGCTTGTCCTGGGCGGAAGTCCGCAGGCCCGAACCCGGCCCCGGCGAAGTCCTCATCCAGGTCGAAGCTGCGGGCCTCAACCATGCCGACCTTCTGCAGGGACGCGGGCATTATCCGCCGCCGCCCGGCGCTTCCGCATTCTGGGCATGGAAGTCTCGGGCGCCATTGCGCAGGTGGGTGCCGGCGTTACAGGCTGGAATATCGGCGATCGTGTCTGCGCCCTGATGCCGGGCGGCGGCTATGGCGAATTCGCGGGCGCCAATGCCGACTGCGTTTTGCCGGTACCGGCGGCGTCGATCTGGTGGAGGCCGCGGGACTGCCGGAAGTGGCGTTCACCGCCTGGACCAATATTGTCGATACCGGCCGGCTGCGGGCGAGCGAAACGCTGCTCATCCATGGCGGCACCAGCGGCATCGGCAGCCTTGCGATCCAGATGTTTGCCGCGCGCGGCATCCGCGTCTTCACCACCGCCGGCAACGATGCGAAATGCGAAGCGTGTCTGGGCTTGGGCGCGGCACGGGCCATCAACTATGCCCGCGAGGATTTCGTCGGTGTGGTGCAAGCAGCGAAACTGATGCGAAGGGCGTGGATGTGATTTTGGACATGGTCGGCGGCGCCTATATCCAGCGCAACATCGAGGCGGCAGGCGTGTGGGGCCGCATCGTCAACATCGCCTATCAGGATGGCGCCCGCACCGAGGTCAATTTCACGCCCCTCCTTCTGAAGCGGCTGACCCTGGCCGCCACCACCTTGCGCGGCCGTAGCCCTGACCAGAAACAGGCCCATCCGTGACGCTCTGCTGCGCGAGGTCTGGCCCCTGGTCGGACCCCGCATCCGGCCCGTGGTGGACCAGGTTTTTCCCCTGGCCGAGGCCCAAAAAGCCCATGAATTCATGGCCAAAAAGGGCCATATCGGCAAAATCCTTCTCAAACGGGGCTAAAAGCCTTTGCGCCCCGGCGGCGGGGTGGCTAAAACACCGCATTCCTCGAAAGGACTAACCTGACGAGGGGCGGCGGGCCCGGATACGGCCCCCGCTCAACGGGAGAAAACAACCATGGCCGTCGAACAGAAACCCCTGATGCCCAAAGCCACCGCCGTCTGGCTGGTGGACAATACCGGGCTGACCTTCGAGCAGATCGCCGATTTCTGCGGCCTGCATCCGCTGGAAGTGAAGGGCATCGCCGACGAGGACGTCGCCAAGGGCATCAAGGGCCAGGACCCTGTCGCCACCGGCCAGCTCACCCGCGAACAGATCGCCGAGGCCGAGAAGGATCCGCGCAAGCGCCTGAAGATGGCCGCGCCCAAGCACAAGATGCCCAGCGTGCGCCTGAAGCGCGCGCCGCGCTACACGCCGGTGTCCAAGCGCCAGGACAAGCCCGATGCAGTCTATTGGCTGATCAACAACCATCCGGAATTCACCGACAGCGAGATCATCAAGCTGATCGGCACCACCAAGGCCACCATCGCAGAAGATCCGCGAGCGCTCGCACTGGAATGCCGCCAACATCAAGGCGGTGGACCCGGTGACCCTGGGCCTGAGCTCGCAGCTGGAACTGGACCTTGCCGTCAGCCGCGCCGGCAGCCGTGTGGAACGTGCCGCCAAGCGCGCCGCCAGGAAGGGCGCGTCGCTGAAGTCGATTGCCGAAACCACCGCAGAGCCTCTGGTGGATGCGGTGCTGGTGGATACACCACTGGCGATGCCGCCGGTTGTGCCGGCCGAAGGCGAGGGTCAGCCCGCTTCCGACGAGTGGAAGACCTCCAGCGAGCTTGAGCAAGATTAAGGGCGCGGTTCTTTTGCGTCCCCAGTTCGTCGCGCGTGCTCACGAGCACTGGGCCCGCTCCGCGCGACGCTCCTGCTGGGGCCGCAAAATCTCTCGCGCCGGAAATCTTAAAGGTAGTTGAGGGCGACGAAGCCCAGTACCAGCACGATCAGAAATACCACCAGCGCGGCTTCGAGATATTTCTCGAGCAATATTTGCGCGCGTTCACCGAAGAAATAGACCAGCACGCCTTCGATCACGATGTAGCGGATGCTGCGGGTGACGGTGGAATAGAGCATAAAAAGCGGAAAGCTCACCCCTGCAAGCCCGCTGGCGATGGTCACCAGCTTGTAGGGGATCGGTGTCGCACCCTGCACCATGATCAGATAGGCGTGCTGGGTGTATTTGAAGCGCAGCGCCTCGACCCGCTCCAGCGGCACATGCAGGATATGGATCAGCCACACGCCCGCCGTTTCCCAGAACAGATGGCCGATGGCATAGCCCAGCATGCCGCCCGCCACCGACCAGAAGGCGACCCAGGCGCCCAGGCGAAAGACGCGGCTGCGGTCCGCCAGCATCATGGGCAGCACCATCACATCGGCCGGAATGGGAAAGAAGCTGGCTTCGGCAAAGGCAAAGGCTGCCACCGCCGCCCAGGCATGCTTGCCCTTGGCGTTTTCCAGCATCCAGGCATAGATGGCGCGCAGACCACGCGGCTTGGCTTCGGGCTTGTCGATGGCGCTCATGACGGGGCTTCTAACATTGCCGCCGCCTTCATCCAAACTTGCCGCCAAAGCCCTGTTTCTTTAGCGTGCTTCAGGCCATGGCTGCCCAAAAAACCAAACGCAAAAACGTCACAAAAGCCAAACCCTATGAGACGGGGCTGGACCGGGTGCCGGCCAATTACCAGCCATTGACCCCACTCTCCTTCCTGGAGCGCGCGGCCAAGACCTTTCCACACCACACCGCCATCATCCATGGCAAGCAGCGCACTGATTACGCCACTTTCTATGCCCGCTCACGCCGGCTGGCTTCAGCGCTTGCCAGGAAAGGCATCCGCAAGGGCGATACGGTGGCCGTGATGCTGGCCAACACCCCGCCGATGCTGGAAGCCCATTATGGCATTCCCATGCTGGGCGCGGTGCTGAATGCCTTGAACACGCGGCTGGACCCCGCCGCACTCGCCTTCATGCTGGAGCATGGCGGGGCGAAAATCCTGATTACCGACCGCGAATTTTCCGCCACGGTCGCCGCTGCACTGAAGCTGCTGAAGAAGAAGCCGCTGGTGATCGACTATGACGATCCGGAATTTCCGCAGGTCGGCGCGCGGCTGGGCAAGATCGACTATGAGAAATTCCTGAAATCCGGCGATCCGGATTTCGCCTGGAAAATGCCCGATGATGAATGGGACGCCATTGCGCTGAACTATACCTCGGGCACCACCGGCAATCCCAAGGGCGTGGTCTATCATCATCGCGGCGGCGCCCTGATGTGCTACGGCAATGCGCTGGCCGGCACCATGGTCGAACATCCCGTGCTGCTGTGGACCTTGCCCATGTTCCACTGCAACGGCTGGTGCATGCCCTGGTCGCTGTCGGCGGTGGCGGGCACCCATGTCTGCCTGCGCTGGGTGCGCGCCGGTGCGATCTTCGACGCGCTGGCCCAGCATGGCGTGACCCATCTGTGTGGCGCGCCCGATCGTAATGTCGACCCTGGTCAACGCGTCTGATGCGGAGCGCAAAAGCTTCCCACAGAAAGTGCGCTTCATGGCGGCGGCCGCGCCGCCGCCCGAAGCGGTGCTGGCCGCGATGGCGCAAGCTGGTTTCGAGGTCGTGCATGTCTATGGCCTGACCGAAGTCTATGGCCCGGCCGTGGTCAATGAATGGCATAAGGAATGGGACGCGTTGGATGCGGGCGGGCGCGCCGCCAAGAAAGCGCGCCAGGGCGTGCGCTATGCCCCGCTGGAAGAACTGGCCGTGCTGGACCCCAAAACGATGAAGCCGGTGCCGGCCGACGGCAAGACCATTGGCGAGGTCATGTTCCGCGGCAATATTGTGATGCGCGGCTATCTGAAGAATCCGAAGGCGACAAAAGACGCGTTGAAAGACGGCTGGTTTCATTCCGGCGATCTGGGGGTGATGTACCCTGACGGCTATATCCAGCTGAAGGACCGCTGCAAGGACATCATCATTTCCGGCGGCGAGAATATCTCCTCTATCGAAGTGGAAGACGCCATCGCCAGCCATCCCTCGGTGCTGTTTGTGGCGGTGGTTGCGCGTCCCGACAAAATGGGGCGAACACCCTTGCGCCTTTGTGGAATTGCGCCGCGGGCGCAACCGTGACGGAAGAGGAAGTCATCGCCTTCGCGCGCGGGAAGCTGGCCAAATTTAAGCTGCCGCGCACCATCGTCTTTTCCGAACTGCCCAAGACATCGACGGGCAAGATCCAGAAATTCGTACTGCGCGAAAGGGCGAAGATCTTGTAATCATTCCCCGCCGGCGGCACCGAACCGGCGCCGGCCGCACGGGGAAGAGGGAGGCTCAGTTAACGACGCTTCTCAGCCGCTCGAGCTCGTCCTTAATTCGAAGTTTTTGTTTTTTGAGAGCGGCGACCCGCATCTCGTCCCAATCGGGATTGGACATCTCGGTTTCGATGATGTCTTCGATTTTCTTGTGCTGGTTGGACAGGTGAACGATATGTCCCTGTAGCGCCATGCATGCACCTCATCGTTAGATTTCGGTTCGGCTGGCACGCGCCTGATGGCCTCGCGCCTGGCAGAAAAATTCAACCACCAATCCCGGTTCCTGTCATCCCCAAAAGACGCTGGAACCGAAACTCTTTGCCCTTGACTAAGAAGTGCTAACGGGGGGCCATGAAAGCGGGCGGAAAGGCGAAAAGCAAACCGGAACGGCTGGTTATCGGCCTGTCGGGCGCGTCCGGCGTGGCCTATGGCATCCGCGCGCTGGAAGCGCTGCGGGAGTTGGGGATAGAATTCCACTTGGTCATGACCAAGCCAGCGGAAATGACCATCGGCTATGAAACCAAGCTCTCGCCCCGCCAGGTCGCCGCAAAAGCTGATTACAGCTACGCGATCCATGACATCGCCGCCCCCATCGCCAGCGGCAGTTTCAAGACCGCGGGCATGCTGGTGGCGCCCTGTTCGGTGCGCACCATGAGCGAGATCGCTACCGGGGTGACCACCAGTCTTCTGACCCGCGCCGCCGATGTGATGCTGAAGGAACGCCGCCCGCTGGTCTTGATGGTGCGCGAGACCCCGCTCCATCTGGGCCACTTGCGCTCGATGGTGGCGCTAGCCGAGATGGGCGCCATCATCCTGCCGCCGGTGCCGGCCTTCTATGCCGAACCCAAGACCTTGTCGGATCTGGTGGATCAGATGGTGGGCCGGGCGATGGACCTGTTCGGTTATGACTGGCCCGATGTGAAGCGCTGGGGCGAAGAATTGGCCAAGGGCCGGCGAAAGAAAAAACAATGACGGGTGTGGTTGGTCCCGATGAAGTCGCCGCCCGCGCCAAGCTGGCCCAGCTGACGCAGGAACACCGCGACCTGGACGCAGCGATCGAAGCGCTGGCGCAGGCCGGCAATCCCGACCTTCTGACACTGTCGCGGTTGAAGAAGCGCAAGCTTCAGCTGAAGGACGAGATCACCGAAATCAACAACGGACTGTTGCCGGACATCATCGCCTGAGCGAGGGGGACCCGATGGCAGACGGTTCGATCTCGCGCCGTGCGGCCTTGGGCGCGACGGCAGCCGCCGCATCGCCGGCGATGGCCCAACCTGCTTTTGCCCGGACCTTTGTCCTGGTCCATGGCTCCTATCATGGCGGCTGGTGCTGGCGGCGTGTCGCCGACATTCTTGAAGCCCGCGGCCACAAGGTCTTTGCCCAATCGCTCACCGGACTGGGCGATCGCTCGCATCTGCTGAGCAAGGATATCAACCTGGAGACCCACATCGCCGACATCGCCAATCTGGTGCGGTGGGAAGACCTGCGCGATATCTGCCTGGTCGCCCATTCCTATGCCGGTTTTCCGGCGTCGGGCGCGCTGGAACAGATCCATGACCGCGTCGCGTCGATTGTCTGGCTGGATGCCTTTGTGCCCGAGGATGGCCAGAAGCAGATCGACATTGCATCTGCCTATGGCCGCGACAGCATGCTGAAGGCGCTGGCCAAAGGTGAGTTCAGCATCGGCCCACCGCCGCCGTCGGCCTTTTCGGTCAGCGAGAAAGATTACGCCCGGCTGCAATCCAAGATGACGCCGCATCCCATCGGCACGACCACCCAGCCGATCCGCTTGACGGGAAAGCTCCAGATCATCGCCAAAAAGATTTTCATCCGCGTGCCCAGATATTCCCAGCCCGCCTTCGACGCGGCGTTTGCCGCATGCCGCGCTGACAAGAGTTGGCAAACCCTGGTCAACCGGGAAAGCGGCCATGACGTAATGGTGGATCAGCCTGAGTGGCTGGCGGATGTCCTGCTGAAGACCTGATCAGACCGAGACCAGTTCGCCCAGCTTTTTGCGGATTGCGTCCAGGGCAATGGACGGATTGCCATTGTCCGGGCCACCCGCCTGCGCCATGTCGGGACGCCCGCCGCCGCCCTTGCCGCCCAACGCTTCCGCCGCCGCCTTGACCAGATCGACCGCGCTGATGCGCGACGTCAGGTCGTCGGTGACACCCGCCACGATCGAGGCCTTGCCGTCGGCGGCCGCCACGAAAGCGACCACGCCGGAGCCGACCTGCGACTTGGCGCCGTCGGCCAGGCTTTTGAGATCCTTGGGCGAGACGCCTTCGACCAGCCGCAGTACGGCTTTGACGCCCGCGATGGTCTCGCTGTCGTCGCCGCTTTTGGCGGGACCGGCCAGCGCCAACTGCTTCTTGGCTTCGGCCAGTTCGCGTTCCAGCTTGCGGCGCTCTTCGGAAAGCTGCGCCACGCGGCCAGCGAGTTCGCCGATCGGCGTCTTGATGGCGGACGCCGTCTCGCGCGCGATTTCCGCCTGACCGGTCAGATAGCGGCGGGCGTGTTCAGATGTCAGCGCTTCGATGCGGCGCACGCCGGCCGCCACCGCGCTTTCCGACAGGATGGTGAAAAGCCCGATATCGCCCAGACGATAGACATGGGTGCCACCGCACAGTTCGACCGAATAGGCTTTCTCAGCCTCGAGATCGGCGCCCATGGAAAGAACGCGCACCTCGTCGCCATACTTTTCGCCGAACAGCGCCTCGGCGCCGGCGGCAACCGCCTGGTCAGTCGCCATCAACCGCGTGGTGGTGTCGGAATTCTGCCGGATCACGGCATTGACCTGGGCCTCGACCCTTTCCAGCTCTTCCGGCGTCACGGGCTTGGGATGGGAGAAGTCGAAGCGCAGGCGCTCCGCATTCACCAGCGACCCCTTCTGGCTGACATGGTTGCCCAGCACGCGCTTGAGCGCGGCATGCAGCAGATGGGTGGCGCTGTGATTGGCGCGGGTGGCGCGGCGGCGTTCGGCATCCACTTTCAGGTCCACCGCATCGCCGGGCAGGAAACTTCCTTCGGTGACGCGCACGTTATGGACATGCAGCGCCCCAAGCCATTTCTGGGTGTCCGTCACCTGGCCTTTGGCCTTGGTGGAATGAATATGGCCGGTGTCGCCGGCCTGGCCGCCGGATTCGCCATAGAAGGGCGTCTGGTTGGTGACGATCTCGACCGCATCGCCGGCCTGGGCTGCCATCACCCGGCCACCATCCTTGAAGATGGCCAGGATCTGGCCTTCGGCTTCCTCGGTGTCATAGCCCAGAAATTCCGTGCGGCCGACTTCGTCCAGCACCGCGAACCATTGCGCTTCGCTGGTGGCTTCGCCAGAGCCCGACCAGGAGGCGCGTGCTTCCGCCTTCTGCTTCCGCATCGCCGCCGAAAAGCCGTCGGTATCGACGCTGACACCACGGGCGCGCAGGGATTCCTCGGTCAGATCGAGCGGGAAGCCATAGGTGTCATAAAGCTTGAATGCGACTTCGCCCTGCAGGCGGTCGCCTTTCTTGAGGCCGACGCTGGCTTCGTCCAGCAGCTTGAGGCCGCGCGCCAGGGTCTCGCGGAAGCGGATTTCTTCCAGCTTCAGGGTCTCGGCGATCAGGGGTTCGTTGCGCTTTAGTTCGGGATAGGCCGAGCCCATCTCCGCCACCAGCGCCGGCACCAGCCGGTGCATCAGGGGATCCTTGGTGCCCAGCAGATGCGCGTGCCGCATGCCGCGGCGCATGATCCGGCGCAGTACATAGCCACGGCCTTCGTTGGAGGGCAGCACGCCGTCGGCGATCAGAAAGGAGGTGGCGCGCAGGTGATCGGCAATAATGCGGTGGCTGAAGGTGGCCTCACCCGTGCTCGCCACGCCGCTGGCCGATTCCGAGGCCGCGATCAGATGACGGAACAGGTCCACGTCGTAGTTGTTGGTGACGCCCTGCAGGATGGCGGCAATACGCTCCAGCCCCATGCCGGTATCGATCGACGGCTTGGGCAGATCGAGACGGATGTTCTCGTCCACCTGCTCGAATTGCATGAAGACCAGGTTCCAGAATTCCAGGAAACGGTCGCCATCTTCATCCGGCGAGCCGGGCGGGCCGCCCGCAACGCCGGGGCCCTGGTCGAAGAAGATTTCCGAGCAATAGCCGCAGGGACCCGTCGGGCCCATGGCCCAGAGATTGGACTGGTGGCCGATGATCCTGTCGTCGGAAAAGCCTGCGATCTTCTTCCACAGCTGACGTGCCTGATCGTCGGTGTTGTAGACCGTGATC
The DNA here is from genome assembly GCA_963830095.1 of uncultured Alphaproteobacteria bacterium. GTDB lineage: Bacteria > Pseudomonadota > Alphaproteobacteria > Micropepsales > Micropepsaceae > Rhizomicrobium. The sequence goes on along the minus strand of CAWHLV010000097.1, from coordinate 26,353 downwards.
AGCAGCTTGTCCTTGGGCAGGCCCACCACCTTGGTGACGAAGTCCCAGGCAAAAGTGATCGCCTCTTCCTTGAAATAATCGCCAAAGGAGAAGTTGCCCAGCATCTCGAAGAAGGTGTGATGGCGGGCGGTATAGCCGACATTGTCGAGATCGTTGTGCTTGCCGCCGGCGCGCACGCATTTCTGCACGGTGGTGGCGCGGCTATAGGGCCGCTTCTCCGCCCCGGTGAACAGATTCTTGAACTGGACCATGCCCGCATTGGTGAACAGCAGGGTGGGGTCGTTGCGCGGCACCAGCGGCGATGACGGCACGATGGTGTGGCCGCGTTCGGCGAAGAATTCCAGGAATCCGGAGCGGACGTCGGAGAGGCTTTTCATAAGGTCAGGTTGTAACGGCTCTAAAAAACCTTGTCATCCCGGCATTTTGTGCGGCTGGGGCGAGGAGATGGCGCAGATCCCTCATCATCACCATGGCCGGCCTCCGAGCCGGCCATCCAGAGCTGCAAGTGCGGTATTTGTTGCCCTGGATGGGCGGGTCGAGCCCGCCCATGGAGAGTGTAGGATTTCCGTTCAACCAAAGCCGCTAAAAACAGAAGGCGCTCCCCATTCACAAGGAGCGCCTTCTGCCGAGGAGCTGAAAGCCGCCATGGCTAGCGGCTGACAGCGTATGGGAGGCCTTACGGCCTATTCTTCTTCCGCATCGCCTTTTTCAGAGGCTTCCAGCACCAGATTCTGGCCGATCTGGCCGGCGTTGGCGCGGATGGCGTTTTCGATCTTGTCGGCGATATCGCCATTCTCGGTCAGGAAGGTCTTGGCGGCCTCGCGGCCCTGGCCGATGCGCTGGCCATCATAGGAGTACCAGGAGCCCGACTTCTCCACGATCCCGGCCTTCACGCCCAGATCAACCAGCTCGCCGACCTTGGACACGCCCTGGCCGTACATGATGTCGAACTCGACCTGCTTGAACGGCGGGGCGACCTTGTTCTTGACCACTTTCACGCGGGTCTGATTGCCCACCACTTCGTCGCGATCCTTGATGGCGCCGATGCGACGGATGTCCAGACGCACCGAGGCATAGAATTTCAGGGCATTGCCGCCGGTGGTGGTTTCCGGATTGCCGAACATGACGCCGATCTTCATGCGGATCTGGTTGATGAAGATCACGATGGTGTTGGACTTGGAGATCGAGCCGGTGAGCTTGCGCAAGGCCTGGCTCATCAGGCGGGCCTGCAGGCCGGGCAGGGAATCGCCCATCTCGCCTTCCAGTTCGGCCTTGGGCGTCAAAGCGGCAACCGAGTCGATCACCACAATTTCCACGCCGCCGGAGCGCACCAAGGTGTCGGTGATCTCCAGCGCCTGTTCGCCGGTGTCGGGCTGGGAGATCAGCAGCTCATCAATGTCGACGCCCAGCTTCTTGGCATAGACGGGATCGAGCGCATGTTCGGCGTCGACATAAGCGGCGGTGCCGCCCTTCTTCTGGACCTCCGCCACGACATGCAGCGCCAGGGTGGTCTTGCCCGAGGATTCCGGACCATAGATTTCGATGACGCGGCCGCGCGGCAGTCCGCCGATGCCGAGCGCGATGTCCAGACCCAGCGAGCCGGTGGAGACCGCATCGGTCGCCAACCCCAGATCGCGGCTGCCGAGCTTCATCACCGAGCCCTTGCCGAACGCCCGGTCGATCTGGCTCAGCGCTGCCTCAAGCGCCCGCTTGCGATCATTATTCTGTTCCTTGCCCACTACTCGCAAAGCCGCCTGTGACATGCCGAACCTCCTCGGTTATTCCACAGCGCCCGCTGATCCCCAAGCGAATCCAGCATCGGTGTGAGGCCCAAAAAGTACACGGTTTGTTCTCTTTGGCAAGCTGCTGAGTAACGTATTGATAGCCATAGGAAATACTAGATGTTGTTCCGCTAGTGTTCCGGCGCCCCGGCTATGGGCGATTATGAAGGTCTGAAATCCGTTTCTTGACTGTTTTGCGGTGCAACATTACGCTTGTGTCAGGTTCGATTCTGCTGGGCGGGCCAGATGGCGAGTTATCTGCTCTACATCGTGACGGGTGCCATTCTGGCGCTGATGGCGGCGCGCCATCTACTTGTCATCCGGCGCGCGCTGGCCAAGTCCGAAGAGCATACCCACAAGATCGATATCCTGCGTGCCTTCGACGGCAAAGGTCTTGTCTGGGCCGAAACCGCGCTGTGTGGCGCAATCTTCCTGTTCGGCTTCTGGATGGTGCTGACCGCGGGCCTGCTGTTCATCGCAAGCCTGCTGCATTCCCTCTGAGCGCGTTCGCACGCGTGGGCCGTAAGCGGCGCAGATTTCGCGCTGTTCAGCCCCAGACCCAGCCGCTAACCTCCGCGCGCCAAAAAAAGAACATCGGGAATGCCATGAAATCCTTCGCCGCGGCGCTTGTGGGCGCGGGCCTGCTGATCGCGCTGCCCGCCCAGGCCAGGATCGACAAGGCGCCCTGGGGCGAAACTGCCGATCGCCAGAAAGTCGACATCTACACCCTCACCAACGCCCATGGCATGAGCGCGCGCATCACCAATTACGGCGCCTATCTGGTCAGCCTGAATGTGCCCGACAAGACAGGCAAGATGGCCGATGTGGTGCTGGGCTATGACACGCTGGACGGCTACAAGACCGGCACGACCTATGGCGCGGTGATCGGCCGTTTCGCCAACCGCATCGGCGGCGCCCAGTTCACGCTGGAAGGAAAGACCTATCACCTCAAGGCCACAGCCGGACCCAACAACATCCATGGCGGCCCGATCGGCTTTTCCTATCATGTCTACAGCGCGACCCCCATGGACGGCGCTTCGCCATCGCTGATCCTGCACATGGTGTCGCCGGATGGCGACCAGGGCTTTCCCGGCAATCTGGATTTCACCGTGATCTACACGCTCACGGCCGGCAACGCGCTCAACATCGAATACCGCGCCACCACCGACAAGCCGACGGTGCTCAATCCCACCAACCATTCCTATTTCAACCTGAAGGGCGCGGGCAACGGCGATGTGCTGAACCATCGCCTGCAGATCTTCTCCGATGCGGTGACGCCGGGCGACGCCAATCACGTGGCGACCGGCGAAGTGATGAAGGTGGCGGGCACAGGCTTTGATTTCATTAAGCCCAAGGCCATCGGCCAGGACATCAACGGGCCTGATCCCGCGATCGTGGCCACGCCGGGCTATGACATCAACTTCATCGTGCGCGGAGCCATGGGCAAGCTGCGCGCCGCCGCCCATGTCGTTGAGCCCATGTCAGGCCGGGTGATGGATGTGTGGACCACCCAGCCGGGCATCCAGCTTTATCTGCCCAACAATGAGAAGCCGATGACCGGCAAGGGCGGCGCGCAATACATCAAGCGCGGCGCCTTCTGTCTGGAGACCCAGCATTTCGCCAATGCGCCCAACATTCCGGCCTTCCCGACAACCGAACTGAAGCCGGGGCAGATCTTCTACCAGAAGACGGAATTCCGTTTCTCGACGGCGAAGTAACCGCGGTTCAGCTCGTCGTCGCGGGGGTAACGACGGTGATTGGCGGATTGACCACCGCGGCATGGCTGCCGCTGCCGTTGGTCGCGATCAGAATGCCGGCAACCACAAGGCCGACACCGCCGAACACCAGCCATTCCTTGTCGCCCATCTGGGCCGCATGCACACCGGCCGGCTTGCCGGGCGCCAACGGGTCGGCAAAGGCCACCGACGACATCAGCAACGCGGTAACGGTAACAAAACTGCAGACACTGCGCATGAAGGCCCCCGGGGCGATTATGTTCTTCTGCTGAATCCTTGCATTGGCAGCGCTGCCAAAGGCAAGCGAAAAACCTGACATTTTGTCGGAAAATACACGAATCCCTTGTTGCGGCTGCGAAAATCGCAAGAAAAAGGGCGCTGCCAACGCAGCGCCCTTTTCTTTCGATCAGCCTGATCAGCGCGGGCCGCGCGTCGATGCCGCCGGGTGTGCCCAGGGGCCGACTTCCGGCACCGGCTGGGTGTTCCAGTCCTTGCCCAGCTCGTCCTTGGCCCCACGCGCGATGGCGCCGCTTTCGCTGCCTGCCTGGAAGCAGGTGAAATCGGGACGGTCGCGCCAGGCATAGGGCCCGCACAACCGCACGCCCGCATGAAGCGCGGCGTCATGCACGATGTTGATCTCGCGCTCATAGTCGGGATCGTTCTGCTTGTAGCCCGAATGATTGCCCAGATCGCCGGACGCCGCGAACACCGCGGTGACGCCGGGAATCTTGGCGATGCGATCGGCATCCTTGAGGCCCGCCAGGGTCTCGATCATCAGGACCAGCACCAGATTGTCGTTGATGGTGGCGCGATAGCCGCCCGGCACACTGTTGTAGAGGGCAAAGGCCTGGCCGCCGCCATTGCTGCGCCGTCCGAGCGGCGGGAAATAGGCCCAGTCGCGCGCCTTGATGGCCTCTTCATAGGAACGCACCGTCGGCACGACCAGAACCAGCGCGCCGGCGTCCAGCGCATGCTGCTCTTCGCGCTCATCGGTATAGGCAACGCGCACGCCGGGCACCGCCTTGGCATAGGGACAGGCCGCCCACATGCGCTGGGTGGTTTTCCAGTCCCGCGCATCATGCTGATGCTCGGTCCAGATGAAGTCGTAGCCGGCATTGGCCATGGCGCAGTAGGTTTCGGGATCGGTGGCGCTGAACAATGTGCCGCCTGTCACCATGCCGCCCGCGAGCATCTTGATCTTCACCGGATTCCACAGCTTGGAGCCGGGCGGCGGATCATAGGCATGGCCGAACTTCCAGGTCTTGTCGTCGAACTTGCCCTGGTTGGTGGCGCCCTCCGGCGCCTTGTCGAAGGCATGACTGTCTTCGCCCTTCTTGGCAGCCAGCGGATACTTGGCCTGCGCGGCGGCGACATTGTCCTCATTGGCCTGGCTGAAAGCCGCGACCGTGCCAAAACCGACAGCCGCGACAAGCGCGGCGGAAAACAGCATGCGTTTCATCGAATTTCCTCTCCCCTCGGCCTGTATACGGGCACGGCCGTGGGCGACAGATAATCAGGCGCGTATCGGTTGGTCAAACGCCAGCTGGCCGCACTTCGCGCACCCACTTCGCGCACGCAATATGGCGCGGCAACAAAGTGCTTTGTAGGGTGCGCGCCCTCGGAGGAATTCATGAAACACATCTGGTTTTGCGCCGCCGTATGGCTGGCGATAACGCTACCGGCCCAGGCCGGCCTCACGGTCAAGGCCTGGGGCGGGGTCGCCGGCAAGGGCGTGGACCTGTTCACATTGACAAATGCCAATGGCATGCAGGCCTCCATTACCAACTACGGAGCCATCATTACCGCCATCCGGGTGCCGGCAGCCAGCGGCACGCTGACCGATGTGGTGCAGGGTTTCGACAGCCTCGCCGATTATACCAGTATCGATTACAAGGGCCGTTACGGCGCCACCATTGGCCGCTTCGCCAACCGCATCAAGGACAACACCTATCATATCAACCACATGGAATATCGCGTGACGCGCGATGCCTATGTGCTGAACGATGCCGAGAACCAGCCCTATGACGAACGGGTGTGGGATGCATTGCCCCGGGATGGCGCGGAGCCGCAGCTGGTTCTGACATTGCTGGACCGCAGCGGCACCATGGGCTTTCCCGGCACCCTGCGCGTGACGGTGACCTACACGCTGACCCGCAGGAATGTCCTGCGCATCGCCTATCACGCGGTCAGTGACAAGGACACGATCATCAGCCTGACCAATCATTCGTATTTCAACATGGCGGGCTCAGGGTCGGTGCTGGACCAGCTCCTGACCCTGAATGCCGACCAGATCACGGCAGTCGATGAAAAGAACGTGCCGACAGGCGTGATGCGCACTGTCGCCGGCACCGCTTTTGATTTCCGCAACGCAACGCCCATCGGCGCGCACATCAACGATCCCGATCCCGTGATCCAGCGCGCTCATGGCTTCGACCAGAACTATGCCATCAACGGCAAGCCCGGGACCTTGCGGCTGGCGGCGCGGCTGACGGACCCCAAATCGGGACGCACCTTGGAGGAATGGACAACCCAGGCCGGAGTTCAGGTCTACAGCGCCAATTACGCACCACCCAGCGTGGCCCTGATCAAGGGCTACCAGATCCACAGCGCCGTGGCGCTGGAGGCGCAGGCTTTTCCCAATGCGCCGAATATTCCGTCATTCCCCAGCGCACTCCTGCGCCAGGACACGGACTATGATCAGGTCACGGAATTCCGCTTCAGTACTGCGCCATAGCTAGCGCGAATAGATGGTAACACATTGGGAATAGCTGCGCGCGAAAACGCGCTGCTGGGTCGCGGGATCGAAATCATTGGAGGTCGCGTCCTGTGTGGCCACCGCGCGGCACAATTCGCTGTTGGGTACGGGCGCCGGCGGCGTGGGCGGAGGTACCACATGCACCGCAGCCGGGTCGGCCTGCGCATCCTGTTCACTGCCCAGGCCGGTGTAATTCAACGCGTGATTCCAGTCGGCGTCAGAGCAGCCCGCAAGCAGCAAGCAGACGATCAGGGCAGAGAGCTTTTTCATGATGGCGGACCATAGAGGCCTGCACGGCCTTTGCAAAGCTTGGCATTTGGCCTGCTTCAGCCCGCCAGCACTTCCTTCACCTTGGCGGCCAGCTGCTTCAGTCCAAAGGGCTTGGGCAGGAAGTGGATATCTTCCGAATTCTGGTCGTTGCGGCGGAAGGCTTCCTCGGCATAGCCGGACATGAAAATCACAGCAAGGTTCGGCTTGAGCTGCTTGACGTGGCGCACCATGGTGGGGCCATCCATGTTGGGCATCACCACATCGGTGATGATGAGATCGATCTTGACGTCGTCACCCTTGACGATTTCCAGCGCTTCCTCGCCGCCCGAGGCTTCCAGCACATTGTAGCCACGCATGCGCAGCGCGCGCGCCGCGAAACTGCGCACCGCTTCTTCGTCCTCGACCAGCAAAATCGTGTCCTGGCCGGTGACGTCGCGGGTGACAATGGGCGCGGCCTCGGCGGGTGCAGCCTCGCCCGCATCCACTTTACGGCGCGGCAGATAGATCTTGAAGCAGGTGCCCTGGCCCATTTCGCTGTCGACGGTGATGAAGCCGCCGGACTGCTTGACGATGCCATAGACGGTGGCAAGGCCAAGGCCGGTGCCCTGGCCCACCGGCTTGGTGGTGAAAAAGGGATCGAAGATCTTGCTCTGGATCTCTTTCGACATGCCGGTGCCGGTGTCACCCACTTCAATGCGCACATAGTCGCCCGCCGGCATGATCGCGGTGCCCAGCGCACTTGCCTGGCTCACCGTTTCATTGGCGGTCTTGATATTGACTGTGCCGCCGGACGGCATGGCGTCACGCGCATTGACCACCAGATTGATGATGGCGTTGCCAAGCTGGGCTTCGTCGGCATGCACCGGCCACAGATCGGGATCGCGCTCCACATTCAGGGTGATGCCCTCGCCCACCAGACGGCGCAGCATCTGGGCCAGTTCGCCAACCACCTCGCCCAGCGCCAGCACCTTGGGCTGCATGGTCTGCTTGCGGCTGAAGGCCAAGAGCTGGCTCACCAGGGCGGCGGCGCGCAGCGCGTTCTGATGCACCTCGTTGATTTCCTTGAACGAGGGATCGCCGGCCTGATGGCGCATCAACAGGAATTCGCAATTGCCGATGATGACGGTGAGAAGATTGTTGAAGTCGTGCGCCACGCCGCCGGCGAGCTGGCCCACCGCCTGCATCTTCTGGGACTGGGCGAATTTGGTTTCCAGCGCCTTCTGTTCGGAGACATCGACCAGATAGACGATCGCCTTGCCGGCCATGGGGCTGGCCAGCAACTCCGCCATGCGCTCTTCGCCATTGGGCGCGCGCAAGCCCCGCAGCTCGATCGCCTTGAGGCCCATTTCGCCGGCCGCGGCCTTGGCGATCAACGCCATCACCTGGGCGCGGTCGCCTGCGTCCACCAGCTCGCCGAAATTTTTCCCGGCCAGCGCGGCGGAGGCGCCAAAGAATTTCGCCATCGCCGCATTGGCGTCGCTGATCAGGCCTTGCCCATCGGCAAAGGCCACGCCCATGGGCGCATCGCGGAACAGGTCGCCGATATTCTGCCCTGTCTCCGCGGTGGACGCAGGCGCCGCAGCGACGGGCTCGACCGGCGCGGAGACGCTAGGCTGCGGCGCGGCCTTTGCCGCTCGCGACAGGATCGGCTGCGGCGATGTCGAAGCAGCAAGCCTGGGCGTGAACCACCAGGCCGCCTGCTTGTCGGGCAAGGGCCGCACCGCGGCCACGATCTCCAGCCCCGGCAGCACATGGAAGGTTTCTTCGCGCGAGCGGCCTTCGGCGGCATCCCGTGACAGACGATAGAGGACGGCTGCGCTGGGCTCGCCTGCCAGCGCCAGTTCCGGCGGCGGCGGGGTTTCGTTCTCGCCCACGCCCGCCATGCGGCGATAGACGGGATTGCAGTCCAGCACCGCGCCGCCTTCGCCGGTGATGACCCAGGCGATGTTGGCCTTGCCTGCGGCTTCCGCAATGCGCAGCGCATCCTGGGCGGCGCGGCCGCCACGCGGCCATACCGCAAAAACAAAAAGCACCGCCACCACGGCGATGCCCAACAGAAGCGTGTAACCGGCAAGACCCGCGACCTGGGGTGCGGCGATGCTCAAGGCCGCGGCCGCAAGCGCCAGCAAAACAAAGCCCAAAGACGCCCAGCGCCAGGCGCCCGTGGGCACGCCAAGACCGGCTTCGGAAAGGGATCGGGAGGCACTCATTAACGCCACAATACAAGATTTGGTTAACCAAACCTTTCCAAGCACCAAATGCTTGAATTCGTTAACGAATTTTTGGGCGAAATGAACGCTGTTCGGCGCCGGGGAAGCAGAAAGTTAACGGCCTCGAATCAGTCGAAGGGCCCTAGTTGGCGCGGGCTGGCAGCTTGCCTTGCAAACGCATCACGTAGCCGATGACCTGCGCGACCGCCTTGAAGTGTTCGGCCGGCACGGGATCGTCGATTTCGATGGCCGCGTGCAGGGCGCGCGCCAAAGGCGGGTTCTCGATCACCGGCACACCGTTTTCCTCGGCCACGGCGCGGATACGCAAGGCGAGCGCGTCGATACCCTTGGCGACACAGATGGGCGCGGCCATCTTGCCGCTTTCGTACTTCAGCGCCACGGCATAGTGGGTCGGGTTCATGATCACCACGGTCGCCTGCGGCACCGCCGTCATCATGCGCTTGCGGGCGCGTTCCTGGCGCAGCTGGCGGATCTTGGACTTGATGTGCGGATCGCCTTCATTCTGGCGATACTCTTCCTTGATTTCCTGCTTGGACATGCGGTTGCGCGACATCCAGCGCATACGCTGCCAGAAATAATCAAGCCCCGCGATCACGCCCAGCGCGATCAGCGACGTCATCAGCACCTTGAACAGCAGATGGGACATGTCGCCCACCACCGCCACGGTTGACTGGTTGAGGATGGATTCCAGGCCGCCACGTTCCGGCCATAGCTGGCTCCAGATCGCGACACCGACAATGACGATCTTCAGCAGGCCCTTGAGCAGGTTCATCCAGCCTTCGGGGCCGAACAGGCGCTGAAAGCCGGCCAGAGGCGAGAGTTTGGCGAAATTGGGCACGATCTTGTCCAGCGAAAAGCCGGGGCGCGCCTGCAGCACATGACCGGCGATGCCTGCGGCGGCGACCACGGCAAAGATGGGCATCAGCGCCATGGCGATCTGGGGCAACAGAAAGCGCGCCATGGCCGAGAGCCCCGCGCCATCCACGCTCATCGCGTCGGGCTGTTCGATGAACATGGTGAGCGATCGTATCAGGGCCATGGCGGTGTATTTGCCGAACATGGCGATGGCGAGTGTGCCGCCGCCCAGAAGGACAAAGGCGGTGATTTCGGTGGATTTGACGACGTCGCCGGATTCGCGCGCCTGTTCGAGCCGTTTTTGTGTCGGCTCTTCCGTCTGTTGGGATTTGTCCTGGTCTTCTGCCACAGCTTACCTCAGAAACACGGCCATGGAGGTGGCGTAGTAGTTCAGGAACACGGTCATCAGCGAGCCGATCAGGGCCAGCATGATCAGAAAGCCACACATGATGTTGAGCGGCACCGCGACGAAGAAAATCTGCATCTGCGGCATCAGCCGCGCCAGCACGCCCAGCCCGGCATAGACCGCAAAGCCGAACACCAGAAACGGCGCCGCCAGCTGGAAGCCCAGCGCGAAAGACGACGAGGTCAGCTCGATCACCAGCTGCGCCATGTCGCCGGTAGGCAGATGGCCGCCCGGCGGCAGCATGCGATAACTGCCGGCGATGGCGCCAATCGCCAGGTGATGCAGGTTGGTGACAAAGATCAGAGTAGTGCCCAAGAGCGTCATGAAATTGCCCAGCACCGCACCTTGGGTGTTCTGGGTGGGATCGATGGTCTGGGCGTAGGCCAGGCCCGTCTGGGTGGCAATCAGATAACCCGCCACCTGCAACGCGCTCATGATGATGCGCGCCATGGATCCCACCAGCACGCCGGCGGTGACTTCCTGGGCGATCATGATGACCAGCGACACGGTCGATTGCGGAACGACCGCGGGATAATCGGCCTGGACCTGCGGGGTCAGCGCCACGGCGATAGCCAGGGCCAGCATCAGGCGCACGCGCGAGGGAACGCCCATTTCCCCGATCGCCGGCAACAGCATCACCATCGCGCCCACCCGGCTGAACACCAAGAGGTAGGTCAGGACGATGCCAGACAGCGCGGGAAGATGGATGGTCATCAGGCCAGATCGATCAACGCGTTACGAAAACCGGGCCTCAAGCAGCGAGAGCGGTAGGCCCGTTTTTCCATTAAAAAGACCTCAAGCAGCGAGAGCGCCAAGAAACTTTGAAGGCCCATTTCGCCACTAATACGCTGCGATTCTCGTGGCGATATCGGTCATCAGACCGCTGAGCGCCGCGCCGATGAAGGGCAGCGAGATCAGCAGCACCACGAAGCTCGCCACGATCTTGGGCACAAAGACCAGCGTCTGTTCCTGGATCTGGGTCACCGCCTGCAGCAGACCGATGCCAAGACCCACCACCAGGGCGGTGATCATGGAAGGGGCAATGATTTCCAGAAGTACCAGCATGGCGCTGCGGGCGAAGTCGATGATGGAAGCGGGATCCATGGTGTCTCTTATCTTTCCAGTGTCAGATCGGCATGTTCAGGATGGACTGGTAGGCGGCCACGACCTTGTCGCGCACAGCCACCACGGTATCGAGGGTCAGCTCGGCGCTGTTCACCTGCTGCACCACGTCGACCAGGTTGGCCTTGCCCTGCACCTGGGCGGTGGCCGCCTGCTCGCCCTGGCGGATGGTGTTGATGGAATCCTTGACCGCGCCGGACAGGAAGTCCGAGAAGCTGGAACCCGGCACATTCGCCGGGGTGATGGCGGCCGGCTGCGCACCCATCTGGGAGACGGCGCGGTAAGCGGCGGCGGCGGCGGCGGGTATTGTCATCGCTTATCTCCTTACTTCAGCAGATCGACGGTCGAGGCCATCATCTGCTTGGAGGTCTGCATCATGGTGAGGTCGGCTTCGTAGGAACGCTGCGCATCACGCATGTCCATGATTTCCACCAGGCTGTCGACATTGGGCAGCTTCACATAGCCCTGGGCGTCGGCATTGGGATTGCCAGGATCATACTGGCTCTTGAAGTCGCTTTTGTCGGGAAGTGGCTTGCCAGAGTTGACGAGGTTAGCTTCCAGCTCGCTGTCGAAATTCTGGGTGATGGTGGCGATCTTGCGGCGATAGGGATCGCCGCCCTTGACCGGCGAAGTTGAATTGGCGTTGGCGATGTTTTCCGAAATGATCTTCATGCGGTCGGTCTGGGCCCGCATGCCGGAGGCGGCGACCGCCATGGATTTCGAGAAGTCCATCTTCAATCTCCTTCGATACTGTTTGGGTTGTTCTTCCGCGCACTGCCGCCACGGCTCGCATCAACGCTCATGGCTGACCAATCGCCATCTTCATCATCGACATCGTCTTGGCATAGAGATTGGCGGCGGCCTGGAATTGCGACTGGGTGTCGGAGACCTTGACCATCTCGGCTTCCAGCGCGACGGAGTTGCCGTTGGGGCTGGCTTCCTGGTCGGGCGCTTCCTTGTCCTCGAATTCGCTGAGGTGTGACGGCGACAGCGCGATATGCCGCGTGTTGGTGGTCGTCAGCGCCGCGCCATTCGTGGTCTGGCCAAGCGCCTGTTCGAAATCCAGCGGCTTGAGGTCGCGCGCGACAAAGCCAGGCGTGTCGGCATTGGCGACGTTCTGGGACAGCACGTCCTGACGCTGATGCAGCCAGTTCATGCGTTCACGCAGCATGGACAAAAGCGGTACGTCGGGCAGATCCATGGCGGTAACCTTCTGTTAGCCTTGAATTCAGCCGCAGCGTGCGCCCGCCATGCTTAAGCACGCCTTAACACCCTAGCATTTTTTGCCGGGCACGATCTGCCGCTCTTTAACCCGCGATTAAGGTTGATGCCTGTTAATCACGGCTATGGAATTCATCGATCTGCTCCGTTACTTCGGCGCCCTGCTGCTGGTGCTGGCCATGGTCGGCGGCGCCGGCCTGCTCGCGCGGCGCTTCGGCGTGCCCGGCGTCACCAAAGCCGTCAGCGACAAACGCCTGGCGGTCGTGGAAACACTGATGGTGGGGCCGCGCCAGCGTCTCTTTATTGTCCGCCGCGACAATGTCGAGCATCTGGTGCTGTCGGGTCCTGACGGCGCCTCGGTGCTGGAGACCGGCATTCCCGCCAAAGGCGTGAACGCGCCATGACATTTATCAAGCGCGCACTGCCCTTCCTTCTTCTGTTGGCGATTCTGATGCCGGCGGCCGCCTTCGCCGCGCCCCTGCACATGACGCCGGCCAATGCGGCCGCAGCGGCGGCCCCGGCCGCCAATGGCGGGCTTTCCATCGATCTCAACGGCAGCGGGCTTTTCACCGACCGCATGCTGCAGATCGTGGCGCTGATCACGGTCCTGTCCATCGCGCCCTCGATCATCATCATGATGACCTGCTTTGTGCGCATCATTGTGGTCCTGTCCTTGCTGCGCACCGCGCTTGGTCTGCAACAGTCGCCGCCCAACAGCGTGATGGTGTCGCTTGCCATGTTCCTCACTTTGTTCGTGATGACCCCCACCCTCACCGATGCCTATCACCAGGGCATCCAGCCTATGATGAACAACCAGGTCACCACCGAGCAGGGCTTCACCCAGGCGCTGGTGCCGATGAAGAAGTTCATGCTGGCGCATGTGCGTGACGCCGACCTGAAGCTGTTCAATGACATGGCCCATACCAAGCCGATCAGCGACCCGGCCCAGATCGCGGTGACCACCCTGGCGCCCGCCTTCATGCTGAGCGAACTCAAGCGCGCCTTCGAAATCGGCTTCTTGATCTTCGTGCCCTTCCTGATCATCGACATGGCGGTTGCCTCGATCCTGATGAGCATGGGCATGATGATGCTGCCGCCGGTGATCATCTCGCTGCCTTTCAAGCTGATCTTCTTTGTGCTGGTGGATGGCTGGCGGCTGATCGCCGGCTCGCTGGTGCAGAGCTATATGCACTCCCCGCCGCCGACTTGACGCCCTAGCCGCCCCGGCAGACAGTCCCCCAAAACAGAAATGGGGGAAGCGGATGGGGCCTCTCAAAACCGTTGTTTTAACTGCGGCGCTGGCGCCCTTTCTGTTGTCCGGCGCCGTGCATGCCGCCAAACCTGCTTTAGGCCAGGGCGATGCCCAAAGCTGTTCTGCGCTGGCGGGCAAAACCATCGCCGCCAACACCGTCATCCAAAGCGCCGACTATCTGAGCGACGGGGGCACGGTCGGCACCACCAAGATTGTCCTTCCCCTTTGCCGGGTAGTCGGCACCGTCACCCCGACATCGGACTCCCATATCGGCTTTGAAGTCTGGCTGCCGCCGGCCGGCCAATGGAATGGCAAATTCCAGGGCGAAGGCTCAGGCGGCAGCGCCGGCGCCATCTCCACCGGCGCCATGCTGGAGGCGCTGAAAGCCGGCTATGCCACCATGTCCACCGACAATGGTCACATCACCGACACAACGCAAAAAAATGGCGGCAGCGAACAGACCTGGGCACTCGGTCATCCCGAAAAGATGCTGGATTTCGCTTTCCGCGCCATGCACCTCTCCACCATCGCCGGCAAAGCGGTAACGCGCGCCTTTTACGGCCGCAGCGCCGGGGTGGCCTATTTCGTCGGCTGCTCGCAGGGCGGCCATCACGCGCTGATGGAAGCCAGCCGCTATCCGGCTGATTATGACGGCATCGTCGCCGGCGCGCCGGCCTGGCATTGGGCCAACCAGATGGTCAACGCCACCTGGAACAGCATGGCGCCGCTGAAAGACCCCAGCGCGCTGACAGTTGAGAGCACTGTCATTCTTCACAACGCTGTCATCGCTGCCTGCGACCGGCTGGATGGACTGGAGGATGGCATCATCTCGGACCCGCGCCGCTGCCATTTCGATCCAGCGAGCCTGCTCTGCAAACCGGGCAGCCTGCCTGGCACCTGCCTGACCCAGGCGCAGATCGACGCGGCAAACCGCATCTATCAGGGCGTGCACAAGTCCGACGGCACGGCGCTGTTCCAGGGTTTTGCCCGCGGCAGCGAGTTGAAATGGCCGCAGATGTGGGCGAACAAGACGCCGGGCGGCTCGAGCTGGGATTTCTGGCGCTATTCGGTTTTCCAGGACCCGCAATTTCACAATATCGATTTCGACTTTGACCGCGACGCCGATCGTGGACTGTCCACCATTCGCGCAGGCATGCGCGTCGCCGACATCTACAATGTGAAGCCGGACCTGTCGGCCTTCCGCGCCCGCGGCGGCAAACTGATCATCTATCACGGCTGGGCGGACGAGCAGGTCACGCCTTTTGCCAGCCTGGATTTCTATGCCCACATGGTGGCAGGGCAGAACCAGGACGGTACCGACGCCTTCCTGCGCATGTTTATGTTGCCGGGCATCAGCCATTGTTCGGGCGGCCCGGGCGCCGGCAATATCGGTGGCGCAACGCCTGCGCTGAGCCACGATCCGGAGCATGACGTGGTGGCGGCGCTGGATGCCTGGGTGGTCAAGCATCGGGCGCCGGTCCAGCTGATCGCCGCACATCTGGACCAGAGCAAAAAAGTCGATCGCACCCGTCCGCTCTGCCCCTTCCCGCAGGAGGCCCGCTACAAGGGGACGGGCGACAGCAATGATGCGGGCAGTTTCATCTGCGCTGTGCCGCCGGATTACCGCGCCATCGCCAACTGACGGGAAAACCGATGCGAGACTTCAAAGCCCTTGGCCTTGCCTTTGTGCTGCTGCCGGCACTGGCCGCCAGCAGCGATGCAGCAAAACCGGTACTGGGCCGAGGCGACGCTCAAAGTTGCGCGGCGCTGGCGGGGAAGGCCATCGCTCCCAACACCGTCATCGAAAGCGCCGACTATCTGCCCGATGGCGGCACGGTCGGCACCACCAAAGTCAGCGTGCCCTTCTGCCGCGCGATCGGCGTGGCCACACCCACGGCCGATTCCCATATCGGCTTTGAAGTGTGGCTGCCGCCGGCCTTGAGCTGGAATGGCAATTTCCGCGGCGAAGGCTCGGGCGGCAGCGCCGGCGCGATCTCGCCTGGCCCCATGCGCGACGCTTTGCTGTCAGGCTATGCCACCATGTCCACCGACAATGGCCATGTCGACGGTGCCAACGGCGAACACGGGCTGAGCTGGGCCTATCACCATCCGGAAAAGATGATCGACTGGGCTTGGCGGGGGCTGCACCTGTCCACCGTCGCCGCCGAGAAAATCGTCACCGCTTTCTACGGCAAGCCGGCGGGGAAAAACTATTTCATCTCCTGCTCGGCCGGCAGCCATCACGCCATCATGGAAGCGACGCGTTTTCCGTCCGATTATGACGGCATGGTGGGCGGCGCAGCGCCGTGGAAATGGACCGCGCTGATGCTGGGCCATACCTGGAACAGCATTCCGGCGATGAAGGACCAAAGCGCCCTCACTGCCGAGAGCGTGGTCGTCTTGAACCGGGCATGATCAAGGCTTGCGACAGGCTCGATGGTCTGGAAGATGGCATCATCGCCGATCCGCGCCGCTGCACCGTCGATCCGGTGGAATTCCAGTGCAGCGACACGCAAAATACCGATTGCCTGACCCCGGTGCAGGTGGCGGCGGCGCGCCATATCTATGCCGGCGCCAAGCAATCCGACGGCACGGTGCTGATGCCGGGCCAGGTGCGCGGCACCGAGCTGGGCTGGCTGGCGCAGATAGCGGCGGCGCAACCCCGGGCGGCTCGCAGCTGGGATTTCTGGCGCCAGAGCCGTGTTCCAGGATCCCGATTTCAGGAATGTGAATTTCGATTTTGACAAGGATACGAGCCCGGGCGCTTCGACGAAAATATCGGGCTCAAGCCTTGCGGAGGTTTATGACGAAAAGCCGAACCTCGACGGCTTCCGGCGCGCGGCGGACGATTAATCCTCTTTCAGGGCTGGGCCGATCCTGTGATCACCCCGATGATGGACGTGGATTTCTACGACGCATCGTTGCGCGCTACGGCCAGGCCGCGACCGATGCTTCTTCCGCTTTTTTCCGCTGGCGGGCATGGGCCATTGCTGGGCGGGGTGGGCTTTTCGCATATCGGCGGGGCGACGGGCACACCGATCAGGACGACCCCGACCACGACATGGTCAAGGCGCTGGATAGATGGATGACCAAGGGTGAAGCGCCGTCACTTTTCATTGGCGCCCATATCGAGATGCCAAACGATGTCACCGCCACGCGCCCGATCTGCCGCTATCCGCAGGAAGCGCGCTATTTGGGTCATGGTGACATTCATGAAGCGGCGAATTTCGTCTGCCGCGCACCGCAACCGATGTAAACACGCATTTCCTTCTCGTTTGTAAGGTTGCAATAGCGCGATATCGGACTATGTCAGCGCGATGGTGCTGCGCGTCCTCCGAAATCCGCGATTTCTGCTGTTGGGCGGGCTTGTTGCCGCAGCAGCCCTGCTGCCGCTTTTGGGCATCTTTGCCTAGCTGATTTTACAGCGGCAACACGCTAGACTTGTGCCCATGGCGCACGATCATTCCCATCGCGGGCACACCCAGGACGATCACGATCATTCGCACGGTCATGACCACGACGATCACGACCACCATCATGGCCATGATCATGATCATGGACATGCCCATGGGGCGGAAAAGCCACACGATCACGGCGTCTGGACCCGCGACCATGTGTTTTTGGGGACCGGCCACTCGCGGGCCGAAACCAAGGCCAAGTGGGCGGCGATTGTTACAGCTGTGTTCATGTGCGTGGAGATCGTCTGCGGCATGGCCTATCGCTCCATGGCCCTTCTCGCCGATGGCGCCCATATGGCGACCCATGTGGGGGCGCTGGGGCTGGCGGCGGGCGCCTATTGGCTGGCGCGGCGTCATTCCGGCAGCGGCCGCTTCACCTTTGGCTCGGGCAAGTTCGGCGATCTGGCGGCCTTCTCCAGCGCCATCATTCTGAGCATCACCGCGCTGGTGGTGGCGATCGAGTCGATCGAACGCTATCATCACCCCGTCCACGGTTGCCTATGGCGACGCGCTCTTGATTGCCTGCATCGGCCTGGCGGTGAACCTGATCAGCGCCCTGATCCTGAAGGATTCCCATCATGGCCATAGCCACAGGCACGACCATGGAAGTCACGACCATGGGGATCACGCCCATGCCGAAGGCACCGACAACAACATGCGCGCGGCTTATGTGCATGTGCTGGCCGACGCCGCCACCAGCGTGCTGGCCATCGTGGCCTTGGCCTGCGGCTATTATTTCGGGCTGGGAATCCTGGACCCGGTCAGCGGTTTGGTGGGCTCGTTCGTGATCGCGTCATGGGCTTATGGCCTGATCCGCGACAGCGCCATGGTGCTTTTGGACGCCGACGCCGATCCGGGCCTGTCGGACGAGATCCGCAATTTCCTGCAAGGCGAACTGAAAGCGCGTATTCCCGACCTGCATCTGTGGCGGCTGGGACCGGGCCATCGCGGGCTGATCGTGTCGCTGATTTCGCCTGACGCCATCAGTTCCGAAGCCATCAAGGCAACCTTGCGCAATCGCTACCCTGACCTGTCCCATGTCACGGTCGAGGTCGCGGTCTGCGCCGACTGCACCTGACGTGCTGAGACTGAAGAAACTTTTCCGGCGCCGCGAGACCATCGCCGATGATCTCAAGACCGTCACCGAGGTCGCGGCCGACCAGATCGCGCCGGGTGCTGGCACTTTGCTGCTGGTGCTGGGCGCGGCGGCGATTGCGGGCGCTGGCGCCTATTACGTCAGTCAAAGGCGCAAAAACAAAAAAGCCGCCGGAAAACCAGCGGCTCTTCCGAAATCCGGTAAAGAACCTTAGCGCGGCAGCAGGCCTTCGCGCTGCAGGCGCTTGCGCTGCAGCTTGCGATAGCGGCGCACCGCTTCGGCGCGTTCACGGGCACGCTTCTCGCTGGGCTTCTCATAGGCGCCGCGCAGCTTCATCTCCCGGAAGATGCCTTCACGCTGCATCTTCTTCTTCAGCGCCTTGAGCGCCTGGTCGATGTTGTTGTCGCGGACGATGATCTGCAAAGCGAAGCTCCCGGGCGGTTTCGGAAATTGGAGGCGCGGGTGATACCAGAAGGGATTTTGCCTGTCTACCCGCGGAAATTAACCACTTTGGGCGCAAAAGCGATCCCTTGAGGCCCATCCCCCCCCGGGCCATATTCGGCGCCATGGCAATCCTGAAAATCGCCCGCATGGGCCACCCTGTCCTGGCAACCCCGGCGCGCCCTGTGGCCGACCCCCGGAGCCCTGAAATTCGCAGGCTGGTCAATGACATGGTCGAAACCATGATCGACGCCAATGGGGCGGGCCTGGCCGCGCCCCAGGTCCATGTGCCGCTTCGGGTGGTGGTGTTCCAGGCCCCCGGCGAGCGCAGCGACCCCGGCCTGTCGGAGGAGGAACGTTTCGACCACACCGCCCCCCTGACGGTGCTGATCAACCCTGAGATCGAGGTGCTGGGCACAGGCCTGGAAGGCGGCTGGGAGGGCTGCCTGTCGGTGCCGGGCTTGCGCGGCTGGGTGGAGCGGCCCGACCATATCCGCTACCGCGGCCTGGGCCTGGAAGGCGAAACGATCGAGCGGGTGGCGCGCGGATTTCATGCCCGGGTGGTGCAGCATGAATGCGACCATCTGGAGGGGCGGCTCTACACTTCGCGGATGGGCGACATTTCGCGGCTGATCTTTGAAATCGGAAATCCGTCACTTCCAGACGGCAAGCTGACGGCCAATGACCGACGCGCCCAAAAAGCCTGTAAAAAGAAAAGCCACGCCCAAACTGGCTTCCAAAAAGCCACAGACAAAGGCCCAAGGGACGAATGAAGCGATGAGCGATCAACAGATGCGCGAAGCGGTGCTGGCCAGGGCGTTGCCGCATGCCGCCTTTGACGGTTTCACGGATGCGGTCCTGCAGAAGGCCGGCGACGAGGCCGGCGTCGCCAAGACCGATCTGGCGCGGTTGTTCGAGAACGGCCCCATCAGCCTGGTGGAATTCTATTCCACCGATACCGATGCCGATATGGAAAAGCGCCTGGCGGGAATGGACCTTAAGGGCATGAAGATCCGTGAGCGCATCGCCACGGCGGTGAAGACGCGGCTTTCCATTCTCAAGCCGCACAAGGAGGCGGCGCGCCGGGCCGCGTCCCTTTTGTCGCTGCCCATGCATGCCGCGCTGGGGGCCAGGCTGGTCTATCGCACCGTGGATGCGATGTGGCGCGCGGCCGGCGATACCTCGACCGATTTCAATTTCTACACCAAGCGCGGAATTCTGGCGGGTGTGTACGGCTCGACCGCCATGCGCTGGTTCAATGACACCAGCGAGGACGAAAAGCCGACCGATGACTTCCTCGCCGCCCGCATCGACAATGTGATGCAGTTCGAGAAGTTCAAGAGCAAGGCGAAAGAAGCCCTGGCGAACTTCCCGATGTTTGCCGATTGGGCGAAGCCGAAAGCGAAATAGCCCCTGTCATGCCCGCGCAAGCGGGCATCCAACTTGTTCCTGGATTCCCGCTTTCGCGGGAATGACAAAAATGGTTAGAGCAGCTCCGCGATCTGCACGGCGTTCAACGCCGCGCCCTTCAACAATTGATCAGCCGCCACGAACATGCTGATCGACTTGCCGGACGGGTCCGACAGGTCCGTCCGGATACGACCGGCCAGCACATCGCCCTGGCCGCTGGCATCCTTGGGCATGGGGAAGTAATTGTTGGCCCAGTCATCGACCAGCTTCACGCCCGGCGCCCTGGCCAGCAGTGCCCTGACCTCGTCGGGGGTGATCGGCCGCTCGCATTCGAACGTCATGGAGACGGAATGGGCGCGCAGCACCGGCACCCGGATGCAAGTGGCCGAGACCGCGATGCTGTCGTCCTCGAAGATCTTTTTGGTCTCCTTGATCACTTTGCTCTCTTCGTCATTGTAGCCGGTGGCCATGTCGATGGCCGTGTTGTGGCTGAAGAGATTGAAGGCGTAAGGATACTTCACCACCTTGGGCGCGTATTCCTTGCCGTCGAGATAGGCGCGGGTGGAAAGCTCAAGCTCCTCCATCAGGGCCGCCCCGCCGCCCGACGCCGCCTGATAGGTGGAAACGATCAGCCGCCTGACGGGATTGACCTGGTGCACCGGCCACAGCGGCACCAGCGTAGTGATCGCCGCGCAATTGGGATTGGCGATGATGCCCTTGTGATCCTTGATGCGCCGCGCATTGATCTCCGGCACCACCAGCGGAATCGCCGGATCAGTACGGAAGGCGGACGAATTGTCCACCACCACCGCGCCCGCTTGCACCGCGGCCGGCGCAAACGCCTTGGAGATGGAGCTTCCGGCCGAGAAAAGCGCGATGTCCACGCCCTGGAAGGCGTCTGGCGTCAGTTCCTCGATCACCAGTTCCTGGCCGCGAAAGCTCTGGGTCTTGCCGGCCGATTTGGCAGACGCCAGCAGCTTGAGCGAGGCCAGCGGAAGCCCGCGGGCTTCAATGCAGCCGACGAATTCCCGGCCTACCGCACCGGTGGCGCCCACAATCGCGACAGTCTTGTTCTTCATCTCTCAACTCCACTTCGTCTTTGGCGGCTCTGGCGTCACCAACGCCGCGGGCAATAAAAAAGCCCCGTCCGGTTTCTCGGCGGGGCCTGGGTCTTGTCGGTTTCGCTTGTCTCTAAGCGCGCGCGACTGTCCAGGCCCAGCAGGGCTTGGTCTTGGTAGTGGTCTTGGTCGCGGTCATGATCATCGGCCGGGAACCTAAGTATCGGTCAGGGCTTCGTCAACGGCTTCAGCCGCGTCAGATGGCCCATTTTGCGGCCGGGCCGTGCCTCTTTCTTGCCGTAAAGATGCAAGGCACCCGCCTTGGCCAAGCTTTCCCAGGCATCGGCCTCGGCCCCGATGATATTTTCCATCACCGCATCGGCATGGCGGTGCGACGCACCCAGCGGCCAGCCCGCGACGGCGCGGATATGCTGTTCGAACTGGGAGCACTGGCAGGCCTCGATGGTCCAGTGACCGCTATTGTGGACGCGCGGCGCGATCTCATTCACCAGCAGCGCGCCATCGGGCGCGACGAACAATTCCACTGCCAGCACGCCGACATAATCCAGCGCATCGGCGATGGTCTTGGCAATCGCCTTGGCCTCTTCCACCTGGGCAGCGTTCAGCCGCGACGGCACGGTGGAGCGGCGCAGGATGTGGTTTTCGTGTTCATTTTCTGGCGGGTCATAGGCCGCGAAAGCGCCGTCGGCGCCACGCGCCGCCACCACGGATGCTTCATAGGAAAAATCGACAAAGCCTTCGAGAATGGAAGGCGCGCCCTTGAAGCTCTCGAACGCCTTCACCGCGTCCTCGCGGGCGATCACTTTCGCCTGGCCCTTGCCGTCATAGCCAAAGCGCCGCGTCTTCAAAATTCCACGGCCGTTCAATTTGCCGAAAGCCGCGCCCGCCTGTGCCGCCGACGACACTTCAAAGAAGGGCGCGGTCTTCAGCCCCAGCTTTTCGACAAACGTCTTTTCCGAAAGCCGGTCCTGCGTCACCGCCAGCGCATGCGCACCGGGGCGCACTGGCACATGATCCGCCAGATGGGCGATGGCATGGGCGGGGAGATTTTCGAACTCGAATGTCACCGCATCACAGGCATCGGCAAAACGGGCCAGTGCGTCCAGATCTTCATACGATGGCGGCGACGGATGTCTGCGTCACCTGAAAAGCCGGCGCATCGGGCGCGTCGTTGTAGATCGCAGTCTTCAGGCCCAGCCTGCTAGCGGCGAGCGCCAGCATGCGCCCCAACTGGCCGCCGCCAATAATGCCAATGGTGCCGCCCGGCGGTACTGGCCTGGTCAAACTTTTCATTTCGGCTGCTTGGCGACCGACTTGGTCTGTTTGGCGCGCCAGGCGTCCAGACGTTTTTTGATCCCCAGATCCGTGAGGCCAAGGATCGCGGCGGCATGAAGCGCGGCATTCTTGGCGCCCGCCTCGCCGATCGCGAATGTCGCCACCGGCACGCCGCCCGGCATCTGCGCAATCGACAGAAGCGAGTCCAGCCCCTTCAGCGCACGGCTTTCCACCGGCACGCCCAGGACCGGCAAGGTGGTCATGCTGGCCACCATGCCCGGCAGATGCGCCGCCCCGCCCGCACCCGCAATGATCGCCTTCAACCCGCGCGCCTCGGCGTCCTTGGCATATTCGGCCATGCGGTCGGGGGTGCGATGGGCCGAGACGATGCAGGTCTCATGCGCCACGCCCAGCGCGCCCAGCATATGGCTGGCCGCCTGCATGGTCGCCCAGTCGGACTGGCTGCCCATGATGATGCCGACCAAAGGTCTGGAGGCTGTGCTTCGTTTGGCCATGAAGGGTCTTTTCCGCGAAGCGGCGCAGTATAGGCACCAAAAACTCCACAGGAAAGAGCCGTTTTAAGACTCGTTAACCATTCTTTGGGAAGATTAAACACAATCTTAAACGCCAGCCCCTACTCTTTCTTCAGCCAGAATGGCGGACCCGCAATGAAAGTCGAACGCAACACCCCCTCCCGGCCCGCCCGCTCGGTGGCCCAGGCCGCTTATGCGCGCCGGATCGAAGCCGCCGGCAATGTGGAGAGCGTGGATGCCGTCCTGCCCACCGCCAGCGTGCTGGGCATTCCGGAAGCCGAATTCACCCCCAGAGTGCGCGACGCCATCATGGGGCTGATGAACGAGGTGGAAAATCTGCGCCGCGAGCTGTCGCAGACCAAATCGCGCCTGGAGGATGTGGAAAAGACCGCCGACCAGGACGGCATGCTGCCGCTGTTGAACCGCCGCGCCTTTGTGCGCGAGCTGACGCGCTATATCGCCTTCACCGGCCGTTACAACACGCCGGCCTCGCTGATCTATTTCGACCTCAATCACCTGAAGAAGACCAACGACACCTATGGCCATGCCGCGGGCGATGCGGTGCTCACGCACTTCGCCGATGTGCTGCAGGCCCATGTGCGCGACAGCGACTGTGTCGGCCGGCTGGGCGGCGACGAGTTCGGCGTGCTGCTCTCGCATGCCAACCAGGAACAGGCGCTGAAGAAAGCCGACGTGCTGGCGGCGGCACTGGAGTCCTCGCCCACCGAATGGAACGGCAATTCCATTCCGGTCAGCTTCGCCTATGGCGCCTTTGAGCTGAAATCGGGCGACAATCCCGACAGCGCCATGGCGCGCGCCGACCAGGCGATGTATGCGCAGAAGAAAGCTCAGAGAAGCGCGGCGGAGTGAACCGGTCTAGGAGAGATATTTACTCTTCAAATCGACCAATTTGAATTTGAGCGCCGTTAAATCCAAATGCTCCGTCGAGTCTGGACCAAAGGTGTATCCTTCGAGATAATCAATGCGGCCTTCCTCCACCCAAAGAATAAATCCCAGGCCGTAGCTCAGACCTTCGATTTCCGCCTGCACCGAAAGACCACGCAGATCCGGAAGTAGGCGTGTCACAAAACTATTGTCGATATCGAAGTGGGTGTAAAAACCCGCACCGGTATTCTCACGAGTTCTCACAATGAGATTCGCTGTCTGAAGAGTAAAACTTTCCAAATATTGAGAGTCCAACTGCTCCGATATCGCCAAAATAACGGCCGATTCAAGAGCTGTTGGCTTATTCATCTCCCATCCATTTTCAGCGCGCAGGATTTTGTGGCGTGAGCAGGAGCGCCGAGCGACGTGTACAAGACGTACACGAGCGATGGCCCGACGAACTCACAACTCAAAAGGCAAGCGCTAGAGCATTTTGCGGTCTGATTGAATCGAAAGATTCCTAGGGGTCCGCGGACGTGATTCACTTTTCCTCATCGGGAGGTGATTCGCGATGAAGGCTTATTCCCTGGATCTTCGCAGTCGGGTGGTTGCTTTTGTCGAGGCGGGCAACTCGCGGCACGCCGCAGCGGCCCATTTTGATGTCTCCGTGTCCTTTGTGGTGAAGCTGGTGTCGGCGTTCCGGTCCACCGGCAGCTATGCCGCCAAGCCGGAAGGCGGCTGGCGCTACTCAAAGCTCGATCCGCACCGGGCCTTTCTGGAGCGCCGTGTGGCGGAGAAGACCGATATCACGATGGCGGAGCTGGCCGGGGAACTTGCGGGGATGGGCTTGCGGATCGATCAGGCCTCGCTGTCGCGCTGGTATCGGCGAAATGACTATCGTTATAAAAAAAAGCCTTTTGGCCAGCGAACAAGATCGCCCGGACGTAGCAGCGGCGCGCCGCGAATGGGTGACGAAACGCCAACCGCGGATGCGGCTTGAGGCGCACCGTTTGGTTTTTGTCGACGAAACCGGCACGACCACGAAGATGGTACGCACCCGTGGACGCTGCGCCAAAAGCCAACGCCTGAAGGGCCAAGCCCCGTTCGGTCATTGGAAAACCCAGACCTTCATTGCCGGATTGCGGCGAGGTGCGCTGACCGCCCCCTTTGTCGTCGATCAACCAATGAACCGGCGCATCTTCGATACCTGGGTCCGCACCCAACTTGTTCCGACCCTGTCCAAAGGTGATGTCGTGATCCTGGATAACTTGGCCGCCCACAAAAGTGCCGCCGCCGAGCAAGCCGTCCGCGAACGCGGCGCGTGGCTACTCTTCCTGCCGCCTTACAGCCCAGATCTGAACCCGATAGAGATGGCATTCTCCAAGCTCAAGGCCCACCTTCGTGCCCGGGCCGCCAGAACCGTCGATGAACTCTGGCAGGCCATCGGAGACATCTGCAGCCTCTTCAAACCAGAGGAGTGCCGCAACTTCTTCAACGCCGCCGGATATGGACTCAAGTGAACGCACGATGCTCTAAGTATCTGATTGTGCACATGGCCCCGTGGCGGAACTGGTAGACGCACCGGACTTAAAAGTACGGTTTGGTTAGTGTATAGCTCCACGGTGTGCGGGCGTGGCGGAATGGTGGAGCGCACCGGACTTAAGTATTTGAGTGCACGGTGGGAAATCACCGATGTAGAACTGCCCAAATTCGGGGAAGCCTTCACTGGTAATCCCGAGCCAAGCCTTGCAACGGGAAGGTGTAGAGACTAGACGGGCAGCACCTACAGCGGCAACGCCAGGGTGAAGGGATAGTCCAGACCACAAACGCCATGTTGGCGGCGGCGAAAGCCATAGCTGGTAAGAAAATCCGTTGGGGCCCCTGTGCCGGTTCAAGTCCGGCCGCCCGCACCACACTTTCGGCGCCGCACGACGCCGTCTTGTTTGCGCCACACGGCGCTACCTTGCAAACGAGCCGAACGGCCAGGCCGCCTGGGCGCACGCCCCGGTTGCTTCCTGTTGAGATGTCGGCCTACGGGCGATTCAATATTTTCCTGATCAGCATTTGATGAGCGAAGCTCCTGAAATGCGATCCCGATCAAGTCTTCTACGCGGCAACGTGCTATGCGTCGATAATCCAATCTTTCGCGGCGGACAATTCGGATAGATTGAAGAGCCGCACTTCTGCGGGAAAAAACGGTGCAAAGATACTTACGGCGGCTCGCATCCACGCATGGTTGGCGACGACCGCAATTCGCTTGAATTCGCGCCAATGCTTGATCCCGAATGCGCCATCATCCCACAGCGCCTCCAAGTCATAGCCGGAAAATTCCTTTCCGATGACAAATATCATCTTGATCGGACCTGTGGCCATCATTGCTTCCGCCGTCGGTATAAGGATGGTCCGATAATCCTCATGTGTCACTTTACCGACGGCCTCCACAGCCAGCACGTCCGGCGGCATGTCCTCCATCAATTTGAACATCGTCGTTCTCCTATTGCCCTGTTACCAATTCAGCGGGCCTGAGCGCTCACTTTTCGAGCTGCT
>CAWHLV010000096.1:0-96332 GCA_963830095.1 uncultured Alphaproteobacteria bacterium | reverse complement strand
CGTGAACAACAAGGGCGTAAATACCCCGCGCTCCGGCACCGCGAATTCCGCCATGTGCCAATAAGGCTGGTCGGGACGGTCACCGATCGCATCGCCATCCAGTATTGTCAGCAGGCGCGAACCGCGCGGCATTTCCTCCAGCGCCGCCTGAAATTCGCGGAACTGGCGGTCATAGCCGAGCCAGTTTTGCGCCAATGTAACCGCACACCGGCCATGCCATAGGACGAGCGCCACTAGCGAGGTGCGGTGACTTCATGGGCAGTTCGGCGGACGCAAACAACATGGCACCGAACACGGCAGGCAGGCGCAAATGCACCGCCCAGCCTCCGAACGCCCATTCCGGCGCCAATATCGCACCGAGCAACAGCAGGCCAAGCGTTCCCCACATGGCGGGATGGATGCGCGCCTTTCGGAAGAAAAGCGCCGCTGCCAGGCCGGCGAACAGCGCGATCGGCAAGACGTAGGCACTGTCATCAAAGGCGTGCTGCACCAGGCTTTCGAACCGGTCGAGCATGGTGTCGGCCAAATCGAAGATGATCGCATCGTCGCCTTCGCTGTGCGGCTTGAGGAAGAGGAAGGCAAAACCGGCGGGGATATAGAGCAACACCACGCGGAGGGCTCGCCGTCCCAGCGTCATCAAGTTGTGATTTTCCAGGCGAATGTTCTGCGCCATTTCAAAGCCGGCGATCATCAACAGCAGGCTGGCGGCGGCAAAGATATGGCAGAAATACAGAAAGGTGACAGCAGAGTGAAACCCGCGAGCCGGATTGCGCCATTGCGGTTCTCAGTGGCGATCCAGGCCGCGAAGATTGCGAAGCTTAGACCGGCGGAAAAGTAATAGTTGAAGAAGCCCCAGATGAAATTGGCGTTGTAGGCGAAGAAGGAACCGAACAGGGGTGCGATGCCGGTGCGGCCGTAAAGCGCGCGATGAACCGCGCCCGGCCCCAGCACCCACAGGAAAATCGCGGCCGTGAGAAACAGCTTGGTCGCCGCCACCAGCCCGGTCAGCCGCGCCAGCCAGGGCACCAGCACTTCCGACGCCAGGTTGGGCACGAAGCCCAGTGCAGGTGATAGATGCATTGCCGGTGCCGGCGCCGGAGGCGCCCTTTAAACCATCTTCGATCAGGGCGAAGCTGGCCAGATGGGCGGGATAGTCGGGCATGGCCGGCGCCCACACGCACCACAGCGGTGTCGCCAGCATCAGGGCAGCGGCGATCAGGGTGACGCCCGTCAACTGGCTTTCCGGCCAATGCGCCCAGTTGCACTCCATCCCTGTCCCCATGCGTCGCAGCCGCGATCATAAGGGAAAGGCTTGGTCCGGGTCACGGAGGACGGATGCGGCCTATTTGCCGAAGGCTTCTTAGTGAAAGTCGCGGGAGGGCGGCAACACCCGCACATTGCGAGGGTGCCCTGCTTTGACCTGATGGCAGCAGCGGGGCTTCGTCTGCATACAGATGGCGAAGGTCGGCGCTGCGGTCGATCAGATTCTCAACCATCAGATGCAGCACACCTTCCGGGCTTTTCTGCACCTTGCCTTCGGCCAAGAGCAGGCGCGCGCCCATCACTTCCTTGCGCAGAGCGGGCAAAGCGGCTTTCCCACAGCACCAGATTGGCGATGCCGGTCTCGTCACTTAGGGTGATGAAGATGGCGGTGCCTTCGCCCGGACGTTGGCGCACCAGCACCACGCCTGCCACCCGCGCGCGCGCGCCGTCGGGCAGCTTGACAGCCCTGCGCAAGGCGTGACCTGTTCGGCATCGAACCGGGGACGCAGGAACTGGGTGGGATAGCCTTTCAGCGACAGGCGCAGGGTCTGGTAATCGGCCACCACCTGCTGGCTGTCGCGGCATGCGCGGCAGGGGCGCGATGTTTTCCGCGCCCTTTCCGGTGCGCGCCCCCGTGGGCGAATAAAGGCAGTGGCGCGTCATCGGGCAGCCGGCGCACCGCCCACAGGCCCTCGCGCCGGTCCAGGCCGAAGCCGCGAAAGGCATCGGCCTCCGCCAGGGTAATCAAAGCGCGCTTGGGCAGCGCGGTACGGCGGGTGAAATCGGCGAAACTTGGATAGCCATAACCGCGTTCTTCCATGACGGCGCGGGCATGGCTTTCGGCAAAGCCGTCGATCTGGCGCAAGCCAAGCCGCAAACACAATGCGCCCGTCTGATTGCGTTCCAGGGTGCATCCCACTCGCTGAAGGCGGCATCGGGCGCCAGCACGGTGACGCCATGCTCACGGGCGCAGCGCACGATTTCGGCCGGCGCATAAAAGCCCATGGGCTGGGAATTGAGCAGGGCGGCGGCAAAGGCCGCCGGATGATGCTTCTTGATCCAGGCCGAAACATAGACCAGCAGCGCAAAGCTGGCGGCATGGCTTTCGGGAAAGCCGTAAGTGCCAAAGCCCTTGATCTGTTCAAAGCAGCTTTGCGCGAATTCCCGATCATAGCCGCGCGCCACCATGCGGCCGACGAATTTCTGCTCGAAGGTATGGATGGTCCCGACATGGCGGAAGGTGGCCATGGCGCGTCTGCAGGCCATTGGCTTCTTCCGAGGTGAATTTCGCCGCAACAATGGCCAGCCGCATCGCCTGTTCCTGGAACAGGGGAATGCCCAGGGTCTTGTCCAGGATCGCATGCAGCTCATCCGGCCTGCCGTATTTGGGGCTGGGCGCGGGAAAGGGAAATTGCGCGTTCTGGTCTTTGCGCAAAGTAGCGCGCCGTTTCAGATAAGGGTTCACCATGCCGCCCTGGATCGGGCCGGGCCGCACGATCGCCACTTCGATGGTCAGGTCGTAGCGGGTGCGCGGCTGAAGCCT
Source organism: uncultured Alphaproteobacteria bacterium (assembly GCA_963830095.1). GTDB lineage: Bacteria > Pseudomonadota > Alphaproteobacteria > Micropepsales > Micropepsaceae > Rhizomicrobium. Next base: position 93,526 of record CAWHLV010000096.1, on the reverse strand, counting down.
GGGCAACATGCTCATCTGGGCGCGGCTTTCCACCTGGAACACGCCAATGGCGTCGGCCTTGCACAGCATGTCATAGGTTGCCGCATCGTTTTGCGGCACGGTGGCGAGAGTGAGCTTTTTCGCGCGCCGCTGCACGCATGCTGATGAATGAGGTCGAATGCCTTGCGGATGCAGGTCAGCATGCCCAGCGCCAGGATATCGACCTTCATGATCGCAAGGTATCCAGATCGTCCTTGTCCCATTCGATGAAGATAGCGGTCGTCCATCGCGGCAGGGCCGATGGGCACGGTCCAGTCCAGCTTGTAACGCGCCAGCACAAAGCCGCCGACATGCTGGGAAAGATGGCGGGGAAAGCCCATCAAGGCATTGGCGAAGTGAAACCGCGCGATCCACCGCCGCATTGCCGGGATCGCAGCCTCCCTGCCGCACCTGATGTTCCTTGAGCTCGTCGCCATGATGGCCCCACACCGTATCGGCCAGCTTGCCGGTGACGTCCTCGGTCAGGCCGAAGACCTTGCCCACCTCGCGGATGGCGCTGCGCGGGCGATAGTGGATGACGGTGGCGGTCAACGCCGCACGGCGATGACCGTAGCGGCGGTAGATATATTGAATGACTTCCTCGCGCCGCTCATGCTCGAAATCCACGTCAATGTCGGGCGGTTCGCGGCGATTGGTGTTGAGGAAGCGTTCGAATAATACCTCGACTTCGGTGGGATCCACGGCGGTGACGCCGATGGCATAACAGACCACCGAATTGGCGGCCGACCCGCGGCCCTGGCAGAGAATGTCCTTCTTGCGTGCGAACCGCACAATGTCGTGCACGGTGAGGAAATAATGCGCGATATGGCCTTCGGCGATAAAGCGCAGCTCTTCTCCGCGATGTCGGCGATCTTTTGCGGCACCCCTTGCGGATAGCGTCCTTTCAGACCGGCTTGGGTGAGATCGCGCAGATGCTGGTCGGCGGTCTTGCCGCGCGGCACCGGCTCGCGCGGATAGCGCTGGCCGAGTTCCGCCAGGGTGAAGCTGATGCCCCGCGCAAAACGCAGGGTCTGGGCCACCGCTTCGGGACAATCGCGGAACAGCCGCGGCATTTCCTTCGGTGGCTTCAGGTGGCGCTCGGCATTGGCCTCAAGTCTTTTGCCGGCATCTTTCAGGCTCACATGCTCGCGGATGCAGGTGACCACGTCCTGCAACTGGCGCCGTTCGGCATGATGATAAAGCGCGTCATTGACCGCGATCAGCGGCACACGCGCGGTGCGCGCCAGTTTTGCAAGATCGCGCAGGCAGCGGCGGTCCTCGCCGGTATAGAGCATGGACGCCGCCAGCCATGTGTTAGGCCCCAGCCGGGCCAGCACCGGTTTGATGTTTTCCGGATTTGCCGGAGGCATGACGATTAGCTGCAGCCCGCGCCGATAATCCAGAAGGTCTGCGAAATCCAGCAGGCATTCGCCTTTTTGGGCGCGCAGCTTGCCGATGGACAACAGCCGCGACAGCCGGCCATAGGCTTTGCGGTTTTTGGGGTAGGCCAGGATGTCCGGCGTGCCATCGCGGAAAACCAGGCGCGCACCGACCAGAAGCTGCGGCCGCGCGCCTTCCATCTCCTTCCATTCGCCATAGGCGCGCACCACGCCCGCCAGGCTATTGCGGTCGGCGATGCCGATGGCGGCATAGCCCAGGGCCTGCGCCTGGGTCACGAATTCCTGGGGATGGGATGCGCCGCGCAGGAACGAGAAATTTGTGGTGACGGCGAGTTCGGCATAGCTCATGCGAACAGGCCCTGCAGATACCAGCGCGGCGCCAGTCCGTTCTGTTGATAAAGCCCATCGCGATAGAGCCAGAAGCGCTGGCCGTCGCGTGTTTCCACCCGGAAATAGTCGCGTGTGAGACCAGCTTTTCTTTGGTCGCTCTGGCTCTCGCCAATGCTCCGTCTCCACCACTCCATGGCGACGCGTTTGGGGCCTTCGGCGCGTGCAACATCGAATTGCGCCCGCCGCCAGCGGAAACGGCTGGGCGCGCCGTCCGGCACGGAGGCAAGAACGGCAGAGATTTCTTCCGGCTTTTCCAGCAGCCGCAACGGCCGGCGCGGCGGATCGCCGGGCCGCCGCGTCAGGCTCCAGTTTTGTTGTGCGAAATCGCTATCCTGCGCCGGCACCGCCACGCTGGCCGCTTCCGGGATGTGGGTGTCCTGCGGCACAAAGCGCTGCACGCGGGCATCGCCAAAGCGCGCCGCCAGCCGGTCGACCAGAAAGCCGATCTGGCGCCGCGCATTCTCGTTGCTGTCAAAGCTGATGGTGGCGGGCCTGGTCTCTTCCGCCAGCAGCGCTTCCAGCCGGATCAGGTCGAAGCCAAAACCGGGTCCAGCGGATCGGCCAGCGCGTCCAGCTTCTGGCGGAGCAGCCGCAGCATCACCTTGGGATCACGCAGGGGTTCGCCGGTGCGCACCGTGATGCGCGCCACCTTGCCGTCGGCGCGGAAGAAGGCCGCTTCCAGCATCCGCGCACCGCGGCCTTGGCGTTCCAGTATCTCGCCTAAATGCTGCGCCAGCTGCAGCAGCGATGCGACGATCGTCTCTTCGGTGACAATGGGTTCGGCGAAGCGCTGCTCGGCCATCAGGTCGGGCAAAGCGCGACGCGGCTGAAGTGGTTTTTCCTCCGCGCCCAGCATCACCTTCAGCCTGGTGACGAAATCTGCGCCCAGACGTTCGGACAATTCGCTGTGAAGACGCGTCTCCACCTGACCTATGGTCTTGAGACCAGCATGACGCAGGGCGCGCAGGCTTTTGTCACCGCACTCCAGCGCCGTGATGGGCAGTGGCGTCACGGCTTCAGCGTCTTTGCCCCGCGGCATGATGCTGCCGGGTGCGTAATGCGCCAGCGCATGGGCCGCCAGTGATGTGCCGGCGATCGCGCCCTGTACGGCAAAACCTTGCCGGGCAATGCTGCCGGTGACGGCTGCCAGCATCGCCGCTTCGCCACCGAACAGATGCGCCGCGCCGGTAATGTCGAGCAACAGGCCGTCCGGTGAATCAAGGCTTGCCAGCGGGGTGAAGCGGTCGCACCAGTCGGCGATGCCTTCCAGAAGCGCGGCATCGGCTTTCTCGTCGGCAGGCACAATGGCAAGCGGCTGCACCATGGCGCGGGCATTGGCCAGGGGCTGGCCTTTATAAAGACCAAGCGTTTGCGCCCGCGTTTCCAGGGCATAAACCTGAAGTGCATTGTTTGCCTTCTGGCTGACCACCAGCGGCGCCCCAGAGATCAGATCAGACCGCGCGGCGCGCCTGCGCGATAGTCTGTCTGTCGGCAGGCGCGGCAGCCATAGCGCCAGTATCCGCCGTGTCGAAGCAGCCATGTTCGATATTCCATGTGAGAAGAAAGCGTCCCAGCCCGCCGGCACGATGGCGGACAAGCTGAACGTCAAAAACCGGCGTCGCCCCAATCGTCATCCAGTGGCGATGAAGGCGCGCTCGCCACTTGCCAGCGGGTCAGGGCGGCGCTGGGCTGAGCTGCGCGCCACAGCGCAGCATGATGGCCGTGACGCCGCTTTCTTGCGCCGCCAGTACCAGCCTGCGGCTGGCGACCAAGTCCAGGCATTTGGGGTCGCCTTCCAGTTCCAGAAACAGGCGCCCACATGCGCACACGCCAGGATGTCGTTTGCCGCCGACAGGGCATCGGCGGGACTGCGGGCGCTTCACCATCACCAGCTGGCGCGGATCTCCGCCCAGTTCCACAAGGCCGCCCGGGCGAAAGGGCGCCATATTCCATCGTTTCGTAATCGGGGCGCACCCAGAACAGCGGTTTTGTTCCTGCCGTCAGCATCGCCAGCAGCACGGCAAAGCCGCGCCGCGCCCAGCCGCGCGGCGAAGACTTCGTGCAGTGCGCCGGGCCGCAAGCCCCGCCCAGCACAGCGTCCACACAGCCGCACCCCAGAGGCACGGACGGCCGGTCGGGCGGCAGGCCATAGCGCGCCAAAGAATGACGCAATTCCGCCAATTTTTCCGATTTGTTCATGTTATGTTCTATAATGCCCGGGCACCAGAAGAGTCAATGCGCGTGCCGACATTCGCACTGTTACTGGTACGTATCTGGCATGTTGCGCCGCAACTGGCTGACATGTTCACATATCGCGTAATTCTAAGAACGCGGGCGTTTCCCTGGCTTTCCACGAGAGGGCGGGGCAATTGTGCCTGAAATGTACCGTGGTTGGGGTATGAGATGGGTTTGCCGCCGAAACAGGGTCTTTACGACCCGCGCAACGAGCATGACGCCTGCGGCGTCGGCTTTGTCGCCAACATCAAGGGCGCCAAGTCCCACGAGATCATCGGGCTGGGCCTTCAGCTCCTGATCAATCTCGACCATCGCGGCGCGGTGGGCGCCGATCCGCTGGTGGGCGATGGCGCCGGCATCCTGATCCAGATTCCCGATCCCTTGTTTCGCGACTGGGCGAAAGAGACCGGCGTCAACTCTGCCGCCACCCGGCCAGTATGCGGTCGCCATGTGTTTTTTGCCGCGCGAAGCCAAGGCGCGCGAAATCGTGGTCAAGCAGTTCGAGCATTTCATCAAGGTCGAAGGCCAGAAGCTGCTCGGCTGGCGCGATGTGCCGACCGATCCCGCCGGGCTGGGCAAGACCGTGCTCGACGGCATGCCGCTGATCCGCCAGGCGATCATCGCCGCGGGCCCGCACATCAAGGACCAGGACCAGTTCGAGCGCAAACTGCTGACCATCAGCAAGCAGGCGCAAAACCCGCTGGCCGATCTGGCCAAGAAGCACAAGCTGCCCGCCATCAGCCAGCTCTACATGCCCAGCTTCTCCACCCGCACGGTGGTCTATAAGGGTCTTCTGCTGGCGCATGATGTGGGCCGCTTCTATCGCGACCTGCAGAACCCGCTCACGGTCTCGGCGGTGGCGCTGGTGCATCAGCGTTTCTCCACCAACACCTTCCCGTCCTGGAAGCTGGCGCATCCCTATCGCTATATCGCCCATAATGGCGAGATCAACACCGTGCGCGGCAACGTCAACTGGATGAATGCGCGCCGCCGCAGCATGGAATCGGAACTGCTGGGTCCCGATCTGGACAAGATGTGGCCGCTGATCCCGCACGGCCAGTCCGACACCGCCTGTCTCGACAATGCGCTGGAGCTTCTGGTCGCCGGCGGCTATCCGCTCGCCCATGCCGTGATGATGCTGATCCCGGAAGCCTGGGCCGGCAACAAGGGATGGATGCCAAGCGCAAGGCTTTCTACGAATATCATGCCGCCCTGATGGAGCCGTGGGACGGCCCCGCCGCGATCGCCTTCACCGATGGCCGCCAGATCGGCGCCACGCTTGACCGCAACGGCCTGCGTCCCGCCCGCTATATCGTCACCGAAGACGATCTGGTGATCCTGGCCTCGGAATCGGGCGTGATCCCGGTGCCGGAAGACAAGATCATGCGCAAATGGCGGCTGCAGCCCGGCAAGATGCTGCTGATCGATTTCGAAGAAGGCCGCATCGTCGAGGACGAGGAGATCAAGCAGAAGCTCTCCGCCGCCGAGCCCTATGAAGAATGGCTGAAGGCCGCCCAGTTCAAGCTGGAAGACCTGCCCGACCTGCCCGAAGACCATCGCGCCAAGGCCAATGATCCCTCGCTGCTCGATTAGCAGCAGGCCTTTGGCTACACCCAGGAAGACCTGCAATTCTTCCTGGAGCCGATGGCGCCGGCCGGCGACGATCCGATCGGCTCCATGGGCGCCGACACGCCGATCGCGGTGCTGTCGAAGAAGCCCAAGCTGCTCTACAATTATTTCAAGCAGAATTTCGCCCAGGTCACCAATCCGCCGATCGATCCGATCCGCGAGGAGCTGGTGATGAGCCTGGTGTCCATGATCGGGCCGCGCCCCAATCTGCTTGGGCCGCGAAGCCGGCGCGCACAAGCGGCTGGAAGTCGCCCAGCCGGTGCTGACCAATGCCGATGTGGAGAAGATCCGCTCGATTTCCGAACTGGTGGACGGCGCCTTCCGCACCGCCACCATCGACTGCACCTGGCCGGCGTCGGAAGGCGCGGACGGCCTTTCGCAATGCGCGTGCATGCGCATCTGCCACAACGCCACCGACGCGGTGCTGGCGGACAACAATATTCTTATCCTGTCCGACCGCGCCGTTTCCCCGGAGCGCATTCGCGATGCCCGCGGCGCTGGCCACGGCCGCCGTGCATCATCATCTGATCCGCCAGGGCCTGCGCATGCAGACCGGGCTGGTGGTGGAAACCGGCGAAGCGCGCGAAGTCCATCATTTCTGCGTGCTGGCGGGCTATGGCGCGGAGGCGATCAATCCCTATCTGGCGTTCGAGACCCTGGAGCAGATCCGCGTGCGCCGGGCCTGTCGCTGAAGCCCTATGAAGTGCAGAAGAACTACATCAAGGCGATGGGCAAGGGCATTCTCAAGGTGATGTCCAAGATGGGCATCTCCACCTATCAGTCCTATTGCGGCGCGCAGATTTTCGACGCGGTCGGCCTGTCCAGCGACTTCATCGAGAAATATCTTCACCGGCACCGCCACCACCATCGAGGGCATCGGCCTCAAGGAAATCGCCGAGGAAAGCGTGCGCCGCCATCGCGACGCCTATGGCGACAACCCGATCTATCGCAACATGCTGGATGTGGGCGGCGATTATGCCTTCCGCCTGCGCGGCGAAGACCATGCCTGGACGCCGGAAACGGTCTCGCGCCTGCAGCATGCGGTGCGCGGCAACAATCCGGCCGAATATCAGTTGTTCGCCGGACCAGATCAACGAACAGAACGAGCGCCTGCTCACCCTGCGCGGGCTGATGCAATTCAAGACCGGCGACCGCCGTGCCGCTGGACGAAGTCGAAGCCGGCCGCCGAGATCGTCAAGCGCTTCTCCACCGGCGCGATGAGCTTCGGCTCGATCAGCCGCGAGGCCCACACCAATCTCGCCATCGCCATGAACCGCATCGGCGGCCGCTCCAACACCGGCGAGGGCGGCGAGGAAGCCGGACCGCTTCAAGCCGCTGCCCAATGGCGATTTCGATGCGCTCCGCGATCAAGCAGGTGGCGTCGGGCCGCTTCGGCGTCACCGCCGAATATCTGGTCAATGCCGACGATATCCAGATCAAGATGGCGCAGGGCGCCAAGCCCGGCGAAGGCGGCCAGCTGCCCGGCCACAAGGTCGACAAGCCAATATCGCCAAGGTGCGCCATTCCACGCCCGGCGTCGGCCTGATCTCGCCGCCGCCGCATCACGACATCTATTCCATCGAAGATCTGGCGCAGCTGATCCGCGACCTCAAAAGCGCCAATTCGCAAGGCGCGCATCTCGGTCAAGCTGGTGTCGGAAGTGGGCGTGGGCACGGTGGCGGCCGGCGTCGCCAAATGCCGCGCCGATCATGTGACGATTTCCGGCTTTGAAGGCGGCACCGGCGCATCGCCGCTGACCTCGCTCACCCATGCCGGCAGCCCCTGGGAAATCGGCCTGGCCGAAACCCAGCAGACCCTGGTGCTGAACGGCCTGCGCGGCCGCATCGCGGTGCAGGTCGATGGCGGGCTCCGCACCGGCCGCGACGTCGCCATCGGCGCGCTGCTGGGCGCCGACGAATTCGGCTTCGCCACCGCGCCCCTGATCGCCTCGGGCTGCATCATGATGCGCAAATGCCATCTCAACACCTGCCCGGTCGGCGTGGCGACCCAGGACCCGGTCTTGCGCAAGCGCTTCACCGGCCAGCCCGAGCATGTGATCAACTATTTCTTCTTCGTGGCCGAAGAGCTGCGCGAGATCATGGCGCAGCTGGGCTTCCGCACCGTGAACGAGATGATCGGCCGGGTCGACAAGCTCGACATGAACAAAGCCATCGCCCACTGGAAGGCGCAAGGGCGTCGATCTTTCGCGCATCCTCTATCAGGTCACGCCCAAGCCGGGCGTCGCGATCCACAATTGCGAAAAGCAGAACCACGCGCCTGGAATCGGCGCTCGATCATGAACTGATCGCGGCCGCCATGCCCTCGATCGAGCATGGCCAGCCGGTGCGGCTGGAACGCACGCGTGCGCAATGTCGACCGCACCGTCGGCGCCATGCTGTCGGGCGAAGTCGCCCGGCGCCACGGCCATGCCGGCCTGCCCGAAGACACCATCGCGATCACGCTTCACCGGCACCGCCGGGCAGTCCTTCGGCGCGTTTCTGTCGCGCGGCGTCTCGCTGGAACTGGTCGGCGACGCCAACGACTATGTCGGCAAGGGCCTTTCGGGCGGCCGCATCGTGGTGCGCCAGCCGCGAAGGTCGACCGCGATCCCACCGAGAACATCATTGTCGGCAACACGGTGCTTTATGGCGCCATCGCCGGCGAGGCCTATTTCGAGGGCGTGGCGGGCGAGCGTTTCGCGGTGCGCAATTCCGGCGCCATCTGCGTGGTCGAAGGCACCGGCGATCATGGCTGCGAATATATGACCGGCGGCGTGGTGGTGGTGCTGGGCAAGACCGGGCGCAATTTCGCCGCCGGCATGTCGGGCGGCGTCGCTTATGTCTATGACGCGGACGGCGTTTTCGAAAAACATTGCAACCTGCCGCCATGGTCAAGCTGGAAAAGATCGCGGCCCCGATCCGGCGGCGAAGATGCCGACATGCCGCGGCAGCGTTCGTCAGCGTCGCCGATCCGGGCATGGGCGATCTGTTGCGCTTCGACGCCGAACGGCTGCGCATCCTGATCGAGCGGCATCTGCTGCACACCGGCAGCGCCGCGGGCCCGCGCGCTGCTCGACAATTGGGAAGAGACGCTGGCCGATTTCGTCAAGGTGATGCCGACGGATTATGCCCGCGCTCTGGAGCGCGCATCGGAAGGCGGCGCGGATCAGCCAAGCGGCCGCAGTGAGCGAGCGGAGCGATGATGGGCAAAATCACAGGCTTTCTGGAAATCGAGCGGCAGGATCGCGGCTACGAAAAGCCCGAAAAGCGGATAGAGAATTATAGGGAATTCGTCGCATCCGCTGCCGTATGCCGAAGTCGGCAAGCAGGCGGCGCGCTGCATGGATTGCGGCATTCCCTTTTGTCACAAGGGCTGCCCGGTCAACAATCTGATCCCCGACTGGAACAATCTGGTCTATCGCGACCAGTGGCGCACGGCGATCGAAACGCTGCATTCCACCAACAATTTCCCGGAATTCACCGGCCGGATCTGCCCCGCACCTTGCGAGGCATCCTGCACGCTCAACATCCAGGACAATCCGGTCACCATCAAGACCATCGAATGCCAGATCGTCGATCGCGGCTGGGAAGAAGGCTGGATCCAGCCGGTGACGGCGCCGAAGAAAACCGGCAAGACGGTGGCGGTGGTGGGTTCGGGCCCGGCCGGCATGGCCTGCGCCCAACAATTGGCGCGCGCCGGCCATAGCGTCACCCTGTTTGAAAAGAGCGACCGCATCGGCGGGCTGCTGCGCTACGGCATCCCCGACTTCAAGATGGAAAAGCATCTGATCGACCGCCGCATGCGCCAGATGGAAGCCGAAGGCGTGGTGTTCCGCACCAATGTCGAAGTCGGCGTCGCCGTCTCCATGGCCATGCTCCTGGCCGACTTATGATGCGGTGGTGCTGTCGGGCGGCGCGGAAGCCCCGCGCGACCTGCCGATCCCGGGCCGCGAACTCCAAGGCATCCATTACGCCATGGACTTCCTCACCCAGCAGAACAAGCGGTGGCCGGCGATCCGGAATGCAAGGCCGCGCCCAACGGCACGCTCAGTGCCAAGGGCAAGCATGTGGTGGTGATCGGCGGCGGCGACACGGGTTCGGACTGTATCGGCACCTCCAACCGCCATGGCGCGGCCTCGGTCACCCAGCTCGAAATCCTGCCCCAGCCGCCGGTGAAGGAAAACAAGATGCTGGTGTGGCCGGATTGGCCGCTCAAGCTGCGCACCTCGTCTTCGCAACAGGAAGGCTGCGATCGCGACTGGTCGGTGCAGACCAAGCGCGCCATCGGTCGAGAACGGCAAAATCACCGCCTTGGAATGCGTGCGGGTCGAATGGCAGCTGGGCGATGGCGGCCAGATGAACCTGGTCGAGGTGCCGGGCAGCGAATTCACCCTCAAGGCCGATCTGGTGCTTCTGGCGATGGGCTTTATCGGTCCGGGCAGGCAGGGTCTGGTGGACCAGGCGGGTGTCGAACTCGACGCGCGCGGCAATGTGAAAGCGCCGCTGACCAACTACAAAACCAGCAAGGCCAAGGTGTTTGCCTGCGGCGACATGCGCCGCGGCCAGTCGCTGGTGGTCTGGGCCATCCGCGAAGGTCGCCAATGCGCGCGGGGCGTGGACGAGTTCCTGATGGGAAGTTCGGAACTTGCCGCGGTAGCAGCCATTCATATTGTCATTCCCGCGCAAGCGGGAATCCACGGCGCCATTTCCGCTTGTCATACATATGGATGCCCGCTTTCGCGGGCATGACAAAAGTCGTTATTTCGTAATTACGATACCTATCGGCGCCGCCTTGGCGTTCTGAAGGCTCTTGGCGGCATTGGCCACCAGCGGGCTGTGCAAACTCTGGCGCTTGGACACCAAAACCGTGGCGTCGGCCAGCCGCGCAATGACGCCGGCTTCGGGGCCTGCACCCACCGGGCCGCAATCGATCACGACAAAATCCGCACCCTCGCGCAGCACCGACACCAGCCGCTGCATCGGGCGCGAGGCAAACATGGTGGCGGTATTGGCCGGCCGCTTGGGCGTGGCCAGCAGATAGGTCTCGCCGCGCGGATCCTTGGCCAGGGCCTGGTTCAGGGTCACGTTGCCGGTCAGCACGTCATAAAGACCGGTCTTCACCTGCGCCTTGATGGCGCGCGAGGCCATGCGGGTGGGTGAACAATCCACCAGAATGGCTTTCTTGCCCATCTTCGAGGCGGCGCGCGCCAGGCTGACCGCGATGGCGCTGCGGCTTTCGCCATTGTCGGCCGAGGTCAGCGCCACGATGGCCGCGCCCGATTCCGGGTCGGCCTCAAGCTGGCGCACCAGAGCCGCCATGGCGTGGGAATATTTGCTGGCCGGATAGTCCAGCACGAAATCGGCGGCGCGCAACTGGGCCGGATCATTGACCTCGCCCAGGATGGGTGGGCCGTTCCACACCGCAACGGGCGCGGGCGCAGGCTTTGGCCTCTGCTGCGGCGGCACCGGACGGGTGCTGCGCACGATCGGTGGCACGATGGTGGCGCGGGGCGCGCCGTTCACGCGCACCGGCATCAGCGGCCCAAGTTTCTCCGCCAAGAGCGCCGCCAGCACGCCCAGCAGCAGACCGAGCGGGATGGACGCGACAAAGATCAGCCCGCGCTTGGGGGCTGCGGGATGCAGCGGCACGGATGCGCCGCTGATGATGCGGCTTTCCGGGGTCTGGATGTCGTCCTGGCCTTGGGCCTGGCGCAGCCGCTGGACGAAAGCCTCGTACATGGTGCGGGTGGACGCGGCGTTTGATTCCATTGCCTGAAGCTGGATGCGCGCCATGCCCTGGCTGTGGGCTGTGCCTTCGGTGCCGCCCAGGCTTGCTTGCAGGGAATTGAGATGCGCCTTGGCGGTCATCACGTCGTTGGCGGCGCTGGCGGCCAGCCGGTTCACTTCCTGGGTGATCTTGATGTCCAGGTCGCGCTTCTGTTCCTCGATACCCTGCATCTTGGGATGCAGCGGGCCATAGCGGCTGGTGAGATCGCCTTCCTGGGCGCACCAGCGTTGCCTGCTGGGCCCGCAGCTGCACGATCAGCGGCGAAGACACGATCTGGGCGACATCGGCGACATTGCCGGAGGCGACCAGCTGGTTGATGCGGTCATTGACGGCCTCTTTCTCGGCCAGGTCGGAACGGGCCTGCACGACTTGGGCGCTGATGCCCACCATCTGCTGATCGACAATGGAGGCGCCGGGGGCGGCGTCATTGAGATTGTGCTCGGCCTTGTAGCGCTGGATGGCTTCTTCCTGCACTTCCAGTTGCTGGGCCAGATCCTGCAGGCGGGTGTTCAGCCAGTCGGTGGTGGCGTTGGTGGCGCCCACCTTGGTGGCGATCTGGGATTTCACATAGGCATCGGCGAGCGTGTTGGCGATCAGCGCCGCCTTGGAGGCGTCATGCGAGGTGGCGCTGATGGTGATGGCGGTGGAAAGGCCCTGGGCATCGGCCGAAACATGCTGCTGGAAAATTTCGATCACACGATCGCGTTCCAGCCCGCTGGTGGCCGGCATCTCGCCTTCCATCCAGTTCTTGGGATTGAGCAGCGACGCCATCTCGCCCGCCAGCTGGATCATGTTGGGGCGGGCCAGCGCGGGATTGAATTCCGGATCATCCGTCAGCTTCATCCGGTCCACCACGCTCGCCGCCAGGTCGCGCGAGGTGATAATCTGGATCTGGTTCTGCACCGATGCCGGGTCGTTGCCGAGCGGCGCCAGCACGGCCGACAGGTCGGTGACGTTGTTCTTGCGCGGGTCCAGCATCACCACGGCGGAGCTGGCGTAGATGGTGGGCAGGACCAGCGCGGCAGCCAGGCCGCACAGGATGGTGGCCAGTGCCACGCGCGTGATCAGAACACGGCGCGCGTCGAGCAGGCGGATGAAATCGGCGAACTGGAATTGGGGTGGCGCATAGGGTGGCGGCGCGTAACTGGGCGGCACATATGCCGCCGGCAGATACTCATTGGGTGGCCGATAAGGAGACATGACGCGCGAGCAGCCTTCCGCCGGGGCTTTCTCCCCCAAGGCTTTAACAATTACCCTTGGCGTGCCTGACGAATGGTTAACACCGCTTGGGAAGAAGCTGTGCAAGAGGCTTTAAAACAAGGACTGTGTATCGTTAAGACGGTTTTGGGCGCGCGCCGGGCTCGAGAGGTTAATAAATCCTTTTCGCGGCGAAGGCCTGAGCGATGGCGCCCCACAGCGGCTTGGGGCGGAATTGGTCGTCATAGGGTGTCTTGCGCAAGCGCCAGTCCATCAGTTTCAGCTTCCAGTCGTCCGGCGGATCGACATAACGGTCTGACAGGCTCCAGGTCAGCACCGCACGGGTGGCCGGGCAGTCCAGCACCACATCCAGAAAGCGCCGCGCCTCGTCCGCCACGCCCTGGTCGCGGGCGGCGATGGCGTAAGGGCCGCCGGTGTCGTCCACATCCAGTTCCGTGACCAGCACGATCAGGCCGCGGTCGCGAATCTCCTGCAGGAAACGGGCGAGCTTTTTCTGGTCCACGCGATTGCCGAAGGCCGACAGGTGCCCCTGGATGCCCAGCGCGTCGATGGGAGTGCCGCGTTTCAACAGGCCATCCAGAAAACGCAACGTGGTAGCGCGAAAGCGGTCATTCTCCGGGCCGCCCTGCTCAAAGCCCCACTCGTTGTAAACGAGTATGGTATCGGGCGCCGCGGCGCGCGCGGCATGGAAGGCGAGGTCGATATAGCCGGGGCCGAACGCATCCAGCCACAGGGAAGGGCGCAAGCCGTCAGCGCGCACCGCCGCTTCGTTCGGCGGTTGCAGCGCCTCGTTGACCACGTCCACCGACACCATTGGGTAGCGCTGCAATACGGTCTGGATGTGATCGGTCATCAGTCGCTCATCGCGCCGGGCTTCCAGCGCCGGCTTCAGCCAGGGCGGGTTGGAGTAATACCAGACCAGGGTGTGGCCGCGCATGGAAAGACGGTTGCGGCCGGCAAAAGCGAACAACTGATCCAGCGCCGAGAAGTCATAGCGTCCCGGTTGTGGCTCCAGCGCATCGCGCTTCATCTCATATTCAGGCACCAGCTGAGCGGCCTGCGATGCCAGCAGCGGCGCGAAAATGGCATCCTGCAATTGATAGCTTGCCGTGGCCGTGCCGAAGGTGATGCCGTGCCCTTGCGCAATTGTCTTCAACGAGGGCTGATTTTGCGCGTCCGCCGGAAAGGCCACTGCACTGGCGCCAGCGGCCAGAAAAGCCCGGCGGTGCAAGGCGCTTGTCACGCCCGTTCCGGTGTCGCGGCCGGCGATTTTTGCTCGCGCTCGCGCAGACCCATGCGCAGCCAGGCGATGCCCGCATCCGCGAGTTTGCGATAGGTGGCGGGCCCGAGGAAAATCTGCAGGAAGACCGTGGCCGCCAGCCGCGGGCGATAGCAGCCCCGCACGACGGCGTTGAGATAAAGGCCAAGTGCTGTCAGCGGACGTTGCCGCACGATCAGCTTGGCATAGGCCCAGCCGCGCGCGCCATGCCAGGCGCGGGGACTGATTTCGGATTTGATACGGCGAAGCCAGGCATCGATCTCCCCGCCGCCTTTGCTTGCGGAAAGCCGGTTGGGATTGAATTCGTCCCGCCACACGGCGCCGGGCGCCTCCACCATCTGGAAGCGACAGCCCGCGAGGCTGAGACGGATGGCGAAATCGGTGTCCTCGGCGACGCGCAGATGTTCGTCGAACCGGATCCTGCTGGCAGCTTGGCGCGGCGCCGCGATGGTGCTGGTGGCGGTAAAGCCCCGGTCGCACAACAGATATTCAGCCATGTCCTCGCCCGGTTGCAGCGCGCGCGGCGGTTTCAGGAAAACACGGTCACCGCCGCGATCCACGCGCACCCGGGCATAACCGGCCAGATCCGTGGTGCCGTTCAAAAGCGCATGCATGCTTTCCAGATGCCGGGGCAGGAAGACGTCATCGGAATCCAGAAAGGCGACGAAGGCGCCCTGGGCATGATCGATGCCGGTGTTGCGCGCGGCCCCGCCGCCAGCGTTCATCTGGCGGATGAAACGGATGCGTGAGTCGTCCAGCCGGTCAACGACGGCGCGGGGATTGTCCCGCGATCCGTCATCCACCACCACAATCTCGAAATCCTGGAAGCTCTGGGCGCGCACCGAGGCGATCGCCGCCGCCAATTCCGCGGCGCGGTTATAGACCGGGATCACGACGCTGAAAAAGGGCGCGGCCATGCGCCAAAGTCTAGGACAAGGCGCGTTAGCGGCTCGTTAACGAATGCATCCTGGCGCAGGAGTTCAGCGCTGCAACGGTCAGCAAAAGCGCGGCCCAGGTTGGGGCGTCGCCTTCCAGAAAATCCGATTCCATGAAGTTGTGCAGGATGGCGAAGACGAACAGCGCCAGCAGCATGGGCTTGAAGGCGTCTTCTTCCTGACCATCCAGCGCCCACAGACGCCCCAGTGGCGCCACCACCACGGCCAGCAGGGTCAGGGCAAAGCCAATGCCGCCAATGGTGACCAGCACCTGCAGATAGCCGTTATGGCCATGGCTCACCGCATCCACCCAGCTGCCGCTGACATAATTGTGCAACGGCGACTGGCCGCCGGAATTGGTGAAGGTGCCAAAGCCCGCGCCCAGAAGCGGATGGTCCGCGATATAGCGCAGCTCCGCCGCCCAGATTTCGGCACGGCCGGTGAATTCGTCAGGATCTTCCAGCAGCTTGGCGATGGCGTCGGCATCGATCAGCGCAAAGGCGATGCCGGCGCAGGCCAGAACCGCGATGATCGCCGCCAGAAGCGCGCGCGACAGCCCGTCACGCCAAGCGAAGCGATAGAGCGCGCCAGCCGCCAGCGCGATGACCAGAAAGCCGGCCGAGGATTTGGAATGGCTCATGCCTAAGAAGATGCAGGCCGCCAGCGCGATCGCAATGCCGATCCAGTTCTTGCGGCCGGTTTTGGTGAACAGGAACAGGATCGCGGTGAGCGCGCAGACCGCGCCCGCGATATTCTTGTGACCGTAGAGTCCGCGCCAGTTGCCGACCAAAGCGGGATCGATCTCGCCCGCGCCATGGCGCGCACTCGCGACCAGCGGAATAGAGAGGAAATTCACCAGCAGCACAGCCGCCAGCAGCCAGCGCCAGAGGGTGAAGGCGCGCGCCGGGCCCAGTGTTTCCACACTCAGCATCAACGAGACCACGATCACCACCTCCAGGCCGGCGCGGCGCAGCACCACGCCGGGTCCCGGCGCCCACATCGCACTTGCCACACACCAGATCAGCAGCAGCCCCATGCTGAGCGGCACCGCGCGTACCACCGAAAGGCCGTAGCGCTGCAGGGCCGTAAAGCCGACCAGCGCGGCTGTGGCCAGATAGAGGATCTGGCGGGTGGCGTCACCGCGCGAGGCTTCTTCCACACCGCCGAACTGCGCCACCAGCGGCGGCGGCGAAAAGGCGTCCAGTCCGACGAAGATCAGCAGCAGCAGCGCGACAAAGGCGAGCTGCGGAAGCCAGCTGCGCTCCATCGCGTGAGGCGGAAAGAAGGTTAGCGTGTGATCATTCGCCATGAACCACGGCATACTCGTTGTAGCGCGTGCCCGCCATCGCGCTGAGCTTTCCCGCCGCGCGGAACAGTTTCTGCAGCGGGATGGCCCTGCGATTCGGGCTTGCCGCGAGGATGACTGCGGCGAGCGGCGACAACAAGAGTGATGCCATGATTTTCAGGACTTCAAGCGCCAGCCGGGCTGGGCCCGGCCGGTGTTTCAGAAGGACCAGCATGTCGGAATTCCCGACCGAATAGGCCCGGCGCAACAGCCAGCCCAGATTGGCGCGGGTCTCTGGCACATCGCCATGGGCGCGGGCTTCGTCCGACCAGGCGAAGCGCTTGCCGGCCCGTTCCAGGCGGACAAAGAAGTCGCGGTCCTCGCCGCCCGAAAGCGCAAAGGCGGGATCGAACCAGGGCGCCTGCATTTCCTCCAGCACCGCGCGGCGGATCAGGATATTGCCCGCACCCTGCAGCATGGCGACGGGACCCGTGGGGCGGCGGATGTCGCCATGGCCGTCGGCCGCTTCGCCATAGCCAAACAGGATCGAACCCTGCAGGACATCGGCGCCGGTGGCGCGGGCGGTCATCAGAAACTGGTCGATCCAGTTGTCTTGCGGCCATTCGTCGTCGTCGATCATGGCAATGAATTGCGCGTCGCTTTTCAGGGCCTGCTCGATCAGGGTGTTGCGCACCTGAGCAATGCCTCGCTTCTGCGCGATCACCGCGCGCAGCGGCCAGCGATAGTTGGCCAGCGACTCGCAGAGATCGAAACCGGCATGGGCCTCCGCGTCATTGTCGGCCACCAGCACACTGATCGGGCTTTCCGTTTTCAGCAGCGCGATGGCGTCCAGCAACCGCTTCAGCATCTTGGGACGGCGGAAGGTGGGGATGCAGATGACGACGGAATCAGCCATGAGACCGCTTCCAGTCGCGTGTCATCTGGATCACGCGGACCAGGATCACCAGCTCGCCCAGAAGAATGCCGCCAAGCGAGGCAATGGGCCCCAAGGTCAGAAGCAGCGCCAGTGTGGCCAGGACCGATAGCGTGCCGGAAACAGTGCCGATACTGGCCAGTTCCCTGAACTGGCCGGCGGCCTGCAACAGAACCGCCAAAGGCGTGCGCCAGGCGCGCACCGCCATGATGACCGATGACAGGATCGCCACCACAATTACGTCATGCAGGCTATAGCCTTTCTTCAGTACCAGCAGCGGGAAGAACACCAGCACGGCGGCGCAAAGCAGCACATTGACCAGCCAGGTGGCGATGAGCCCCCAGGTAAAATGGCGCTGAATGCGCGCCAGCGCCGTCATGTCGCCCGCGGCAATGGCGCGTGACATGGCGGGCCGCTCCAGGTCGGGCAGGGCCGATTGCATCAGGGATGCGGGCCGCATCAACAACATGCCCAGCGCCAGAAGCGCAAACGAACTGGCGCCGGAAATAAACGTCACCAGATAGGCATGGGCGTTGACGGTAACCTCGGTCAGCGCCACGCCGATCAGCGACCAGCGGGACAGATCGCGGAAGATCGGCCAGTAGCGGCGCGGGTTCCCCGCCATGGCGGCAAACTGGGTGCGGAAGAAATTCAGACCGAAGGGCGCCAGCGCAACCAGCGCCGCCAGCAGAAGCATCTCGCTGCCATGGACGAAACTGACCTGGTGCGCGAAGGCCAGGATGCTCAGGCCTCCCACAAGAAGCAGGCTATAGGCGATGTCGGACTGGACCGCGGCGGCCATGCGTCCGTCGATGAAGGCAAGGCAGCGTGCAAACCAGCGGAAGCTGAACACACCGGCGAACAGAGCCAGCAGGGCGGCTTCCTTCAGCGGGGCCTGTCCCAGCACCAGCCCGGCCAGCATCAGTGCAGCAAACCCGATACAGACCAGCCAGTTCATCTGAAAGCAGGCGGGTCTTGTGTCATCCGTTCCGGTGACGATGTGGCGGGTGAGCGGCACGGTGATCAGCGACGCGTTCAGGCTCATGCCAAACGACACCAGAACCATGACAAAAGAGAAGAGACCGAATTCGCGCGCCGGCAGGCTGCGCAAGAAGATGAACGAGGCCAGAAAATGCGCCCCCGATACTGCGACCGGGCCCGCGGCCGAGACGCCATAGCGCAAGGCGGTGCCCAGCAAACCGCCGGGCATGCGCCATCTCCCAGATCGGGCCCCAGACCGAGCCCAAGACCGGGTGCGCGCGATGTCCGAGATCGTCATGGACGCTTAGTCCTGCTCACGCCGCTGAAGTGGAACTTGTGCGCGTCAAAAGTAAAAATATCGCCAGCGGGTTGGTCACGGCATAGCGCCAGAATAGCCGTTTCGGCTCCAGGATCAGGCGGAAAAGCCATTCCAGGCCAGCGGCTTG
Source organism: uncultured Alphaproteobacteria bacterium (assembly GCA_963830095.1). Classification (GTDB taxonomy): domain Bacteria; phylum Pseudomonadota; class Alphaproteobacteria; order Micropepsales; family Micropepsaceae; genus Rhizomicrobium. Next base: position 74,989 of record CAWHLV010000096.1, on the reverse strand, counting down.
CATCCAGCGCGGGGCGCGGGCATAGGCGCCGGTGATGAAATTGTAGCAGCCGCCGCAGGTCACCAGCCAGCCGGCGGAAAGCCGGGTCTTGTTGCGCACCGCGAACTCATATTCCACCGGCACCGACAGGCCGACCCAGACCACGTCGGGCAGGGTCAGGTTGATCTCGTCACAGATCTCCTCTTCCTCGTCGCGGCTGAAATAGCCATGACGGCGGCCCACGATCTGAAGCCCGGGATAGGTCTCGGCCAGGATGCGGGCGGCTTGCGCATTGGCTTCCTCGGTCGCGCCCAGCAGGAAAAAGCGCAGGCCGTGATGGGCCGCAATCTTGGCTGCGTCATGAATGAAATCGGTGGTGGCGCTGCGCTCGGGGATGGGCGTGGCGGTCATGCGTGAGGCGAACACCGCGGCCTGGCCGTCGGCATGAATGATATCGGCCTGCTCGAAGGTGAAACGAAAGGCTTCATCCTGTGCGGCCAGGGCGATGGCATGGCCGTTCGACGCGAAGACCAGCTTGGGATGGCGTTGGGGATTGTCCCGCGCGTCCAGGCAATCCTGCAGCATCATCCGGGCCAGGCCGTCGCGCGACAAACAGGCCGTGGCGATGCCCCCGACCGTCACTTCGCTGTAGGAATCGTTTGCGGCTTCCAGCGCTTCGGGCGCCAAAGCCTCATAATGTTCGGGAAGCGACAGGGCCGCGCGGCTCATAGCGCGTTCTCGCTGGAAAGAACCGCAAGCGGCGTGCGCAGCAGGATCTTCAGATCCAGCGCCATGCTGGCGTGCGCGACATACCAGGCGTCGAGATCGACGCGCCGCTGCATGACGTCCAATGTGGGTGTGGCGCCGCGTGCGCCGTTCACCTGGGCCCAGCCGGTGATCCCCGGCTTGACCCTTTGACGAACGGCGTAGTTGGAGATGGCGTCGCCGTAATGTTCGTCATGTGCCACCGCATGCGGGCGGGGGCCGACCAGCGACATGTCGCCGGCGATGACGTTGAAAAGCTGCGGCAGCTCATCGAGCGAGAGCTTGCGGATGATGCGGCCCACACGCGTCACGCGCGGGTCGTGCGCGCTGGCCTGAGTGACCTCGGCGCCATCTTCCAGAACATGCATGGAGCGGAATTTGAAAATGCCGAAGGTCTGGCCGTCCATCCCGGTGCGGCGCTGGCAGAACAGCAGCGGTCCGGGGGAATCCAGGGCAATGGCCAGCGACACCAGCGCCAGCAGGGGCGCGAACAGCACCACCAGCGACACCGCGACCGCGACGTCCAGCATGCGCTTGGCGTCGGCGGCTTGCGGCGCATCGGGGATGGCCAGGCCAAAGCCGTCCAGGGCGGGGAAAACCGCCTTCATGACTGCCTGGGATGTGTCCTGAGTTCCGCAACGCTCCGCCTCCGTGACGGGGCCGTTGCAGGAGGCGGGCCAGCGAAAAGCCGGGTTTTCGCCCAATTTGGTACGAAACCGGCCGCACAGGCCGCATCCGGCCGGGGTCGGCGCGGCCAATTAACCTTGGGCCGGTCCCATTTTGGGTTGGACGCAAGGCAAAGGTGCAGAAGGCGGGCCAGGGCTAGCGCCGGTGGCGCGATCTTACCGAAAAATAACTTTCAAATCAGTGGTTTACGGGAAAATGCGCCGTAATATGGCCGCTCCAGGCGCCAACAGCACATAGGCCCAGATTACGGCGGATGCGGCATTGGCAACCATGAAAGGCCAGAACTCCAGCTCAGACATGCCCGCCACCAAGGGCACGGTGGCGCGGAACGGTCCCATGAAACGGCCGATGAAAATCGCCCAGGTGCCCCAGTTGTGAAACAGATGCAGCGCTTTTTCGATTTGCTCCTCGAAGCGCCGAAACAGCCGGAAATGAACGATTTTGTGATGATAGTGAAAGCCGATCCACCAGGAGATCCAGTCGCCCAGGATCGAGCCCAGCACCGCGCCCAGCCAGGCGGGAAACAGGCCGATATGGCTTGCGCCCACCACGCCGCCCAAGGTGATCAACAGGATCGTGCCGGGCACGATGAAGGAAATGCCCACAAAGCTTTCGGTGAAAGCAATGAGAAAGGCGATTGGGAAGCACCAATAGGGATGGGCCTGGGTCGTCTCGACCACGAAGCTGCGGGCGTCGTGGACGAACCAATGGAAAATGCCGAGAAACACGCCTTTGCCTGTTCTTTTTTGCGGGCCGGTTTTCGGGCCGGACGCCGACATACCTTGCTTGCCGGGCTCGCGCCAGTTGCTGGCACACTTCCGACAAATTTCTTGCCGTGGGTGCGGCTATATCAGCCGTCACCCGTTGCGGGGTATAAGGTTCGTGCCGCCTTTGGTTTGGCGGTTCTAACCCATTTGATATATTGAGTTTCCTGGGGCTTTCCGGCCCTTTTGTGACATGGACAGACCGATGAATATCGACCGTTCCTCAAATGATTTCAGGCATGGCGGAACGGCCGCGCCGGCGGCCGGGGAATCCGACGATGGCGCCTGGGGCCGATTCAAGAGCTGGAACGGCCGCCATCCCCGCCTGTCGCGCGTGTTCTGGTTTGCCCTTGGCCTGGCTGCGCTTGGGCTTTTGATCTGGGCGATCCATCCCGGCAAGGCCACCCAGCGCCGCGGTCTGATCAATCAGGGTGCGCAGCCGGTGAACGTGGCCCGCGCCGTCGATGGCGACATCAATGTGACACTCAATGCCCTGGGCTCGGTGACGCCGCTGGCCACCGCCACGGTGCGTCCGCAGGTAGGCGGCATGCTGGTGAAGCTGAACTTTACCGAAGGCCAGATGGTGAACCACGGCGACACGCTGGCCCAGATCGACCCACGCCCCTATCAGGCGTTGCTGGACCAGTCGCGCGGCGCACTGGCGCGCGACACCGCCAATCTCACCAACGCGAAGATCGACATGGCGCGCTACGTGGCGCTGCAGAAGCAGAATGCCATCTCCGACCAGATCGTGGCGACGCAGGCAGCCCTGGTGAAATCCGACGAGGGCGTCGTGGTCCTAGACCAGGCCAATGTGGAAACCGCCCGCATCAATCTGGGCTACACCAACATCGTCTCGCCGGTGGACGGCCGTGCCGGCATCCATCTGGTCGATATCGGCAATATCGTCACCGCCGGCCAGTCCAGCGGCATCGTGGTGGTCACCGAGCTCCAGCCCATGTCGGTGCTGTTCACCATCCCCGAAGACAATATCAATCAGATCATGGCGCGGCTGAACAGCGGCGCCACCCTGCCGGCCGATGCTTATGACCGCGCCCAGACCAACAAGATCGCCAGCGGCACGCTGTCGGCGGTGGACTTGGTGGTCGATCCCACCACCGGTTCGGTCAAGATGCGCGCCTTGTTCGACAACAAGGACAATGCGCTGTTCCCCGCCCAGTTCGTGAATATCCGTCTTCTGGTCGATACGCTGCACCACCAGACCGTGATACCGGTCGCCGCCATCCAGCGCGGCGCCGATGGCAGCTTTGTCTTTGTCGTCACCCCGGAAAAAACCGTGACCCAGCGCAACGTCACCACTGGGGTGCAGGATGGCAACAACATTCAGGTCCTGACGGGGGTGAAGCCGGGCGATACGGTGGTGATCGATGGCGCCGACCGCCTGCGTGATGGCGCCGATGTCGATATCCCCAACCAGACCGCCAAGATCGCCGCGCCCTCGGATGCTGGCGTCGACGATGCCGCGCGCGCCGCCCGCCGCGCCGAGATGCAGGCATTGGTCGCCAAGTCGTGCAGCGAGGATCTCAAGAAGCTGTGTCCCACGGCCCAGCCGGGACGTGAGCAGCGGATGTGCCTGTTCCAGAATCGCGATAGCCTCAGCGCGGATTGCTCCAAGGCCAGGTCGCAAATGCAGCGCGGCGGCGGCGGCGGCGGTGGAAGGCGCGGCGGGGGCGGCGGTGGCCAGTGACCGGTTCTTCCATCACGCCGCCTGACGGCGTTTCTTCTTCGCCCGAATCCTCCGGCGCCAATATTTCCGCGCCTTTCATCCAGCGTCCGGTAGCCACCTCGCTGCTGATGATCGCCATTCTGCTGGTGGGTCTGTCGGGCTATAAATTCCTGCCGCTCTCGGCCCTGCCGGAAGTGGATTACCCCACCATCCAGGTGCAGACGTTCCTGCCCGGCGGCAGCCCGGATGTGATGACCACTTCGGTCACCGCGCCGCTGGAAAAGCAGTTCGGCCAGATGCCGGGCCTGAAGGAAATGTCGTCCATCTCCTCCGCGGGATCGTCTGTCATCACGCTCCAGTTCGATCTCAGCCTCAGCCTGGATATCGCCGAGCAGGAAGTGCAGGCGGCGATCAACGCCTCCAACAGCCTGCTGCCCACCAACCTGCTGCCGGCGCCGCCGATCTACGCCAAGGTCAATCCGGCAGACGCGCCGGTGATCACGCTGGCGGTCAGCTCCACGTCGCTGCCGCTGACCACGGTCGAGGATCTGGCCGATAATCGCATCGCCCAGAAGATTTCCCAGCTGCCCGGCATCGGCCTGGTCAGCATTTCCGGCGGCCAGCGCCCGGCCGTGCGGGTTCAGGCCAATCTGCAGAAGCTGGCGGCTTTGGGTCTGAACATCGACGACCTGCGCACCACCATCGCCAACAACAATTCCAACGCGCCAAAAGGCCAGTTCGACGGCGCGGCGCAGTCCTACACTATCAACGCCAACGACCAGCTGCAAAGCGCCGACGCCTACAAAAACATCGTGGTGGCCTACAAGAACGGCGCCCCGGTCTTCCTGCGCGACGTCGCCAATGTCGTGCAGGGGTCGCAGAACACCAAGCTGTCCAGCTGGGCCAACAAGACGCCGTCGGTACTGATCAATGTCCAGCGCCAGCCCGGTGCCAACGTGATCCAGGTGGTGGATTCCATCAAGGAACTGCTGCCCCAGATCCAGGCCGGACTGCCGGCCTCGGTGGACGTGAAAACGCTGACCGACCGCACCGACACCATCCGCGCTTCGGTGGCGGATGTGGAGTTCGAGCTGATCCTGGCCGTGATTCTGGTGGTCTTGGTGATCTACTGCTTCCTGGGCAGTCTGCCGGCCACTTTCATTCCCAGTCTTTCCGTGCCGCTCTCCATCGTGGGCACCTTCGCGGCGATGTATCTGCTGGGCTATTCGCTGAACAACTTGTCGCTGATGGCATTGACCATTTCCTCAGGCTTCGTGGTCGACGACGCCATCGTGATGATCGAGAACATCTCCCGCTACATCGAGAAGGGCGAGACGCCCTACAACGCCGCCATGAAGGGCGCGGGCGAAATCGGCTTCACCATCGTGTCGCTCACTGTCTCGCTGATCGCCGTCCTGATTCCGCTGCTGTTCATGCAGGAAGTGGTGGGCCGGCTGTTCCGCGAATTCGCGGTGACGCTGGCCGTCACCATCCTGATTTCGGCGGTGGTGTCGCTGACCCTGGTGCCGATGCTCTGCGCCAAGCTGTTGCGCAGCCACAGCGAGGAGCAAAACCGCGAAAGCCGCGTCCAGCGCATCATCGAAGGCTATTACAGCCGGCTGGTCGGCGAATATGACCGGCTGCTGATCTGGGTCCTCAAACACCAGCGTTTCACCCTCTTTGTGGCGGTCGGCACCCTGGTCCTGACCGTGGTGATGTACATCGCCATTCCCAAGGGCTTCTTCCCGCTGCAGGACACCGGCTTCATCCAGGCCATCACCGAGGCCGGGCCCACCGTGTCCTTCGATGCCATGTCGCAGCGTCAGCAGCAGCTGGCCGCCAAGATCCTGCAGGACCCCGATGTGGCCAGCCTGTCGTCCTTCATCGGCGTGGACGGCACCAACAACACGCTCAACAGCGGCCGCTTCCTGATCAACCTGAAGCCCAAACAAGACCGCGACGGCGTCAGCACCATCATGGACCGGTTGCAGCAGGATGCCCATGCGGTGCCCGGCATCACCTTCTATCTGCAGCCGGTGCAGGATCTGACCATCGATTCGGTCGTGTCGCGCGCCCAGTACCAGTTCGTGCTGCAGGCGGCGACCTCAGCCTCGCTGAACCAGTTCGTGCCCAAGCTTCTGGCCACGCTGAACAAGGCGCCGGCGGTCCGCAACGTCTCAACGTCCTATCTGGACAACGGCCTGTCGGCCTATCTGGTGGTGGACCGTGATACGGCGGCGCGTTTTGGCGTCACTGCGGCCACCATCGACAACGCGCTCTATGACAGTTTCGGCCAGCGCATCATCTCCACCATCTTCACCCAGTCCAACCAGTATCGCGTGATCCTGGAAGCCGATCCGAAGGTGCAGGATTCGGTCGCCTCGATGAACAACATGTATCTTCCCACCGCCGGTGGCGGGCAGGTGCAGCTTTCGGCGATCGCGCATGTGGATCAGCGGCCTACACCGCTGGAAGTGGATCACCTGTCCCAGTTCCCCAGCGCCACCTTCTCCTTTGACGTGTCATCCGGTTATTCGCTGGGGGCTGCGGTGAACGCGATCCAGCAGGCCGAAACCGATGCCGGCACGCCGCCCGGCATCACCACCCAGTTCGAGGGTTCCGCGCTGGCTTTCCAGTCGGCGCTCTCCAACGAAGTGTTGCTGATTCTGGCCGCCATCATCGTGGTCTATATCGTGCTGGGCGTCTTGTATGAGAGCTTCATCCATCCGGTGACCATCCTGTCCACCCTGCCGTCGGCGGGCGTGGGCGCGCTGCTGGCGCTGATCATCACCGGCCATGATCTCAACATCGTCTCCATCATCGGCATTATCCTGCTGATCGGCATCGTCAAGAAGAACGCGATCATGATGATCGACTTCGCGCTCGAGGCCGAGCGCAATGAGGGCAAGACGCCGGAGGAAGCGATTCACCAGGCGGCGCTGCTGCGTTTCCGTCCCATCCTGATGACCACGGTGGCGGCCCTGTTCGGTGCCTTGCCGCTGATGCTGGGCACCGGCATGGGTTCGGAGCTGCGTCATCCGCTGGGCATCTCGATCGTGGGCGGTCTTCTGGTCAGCCAGCTGCTTACCCTGTTCACCACTCCGGTGATCTACATCTATTTCGACAAGGCCGGCCGCGACATCCAGGAATGGCGCGCGCGCCGCCGCATGGGCCATGCCGGACCCGAATCCGATCTTGGGCCGGAACCCGCCGAATGAACCTGGTCCAGGTCTTCATCCAGCGCCGCATCGCCACCACACTTCTGGCGCTGGGGCTGGGGCTGTCGGGGCTTATGGCCTATTTCCTGCTTCCGGTTTCGCCCTATCCCAATATCGACATCCCCACCATCCAGGTGACCGCCAACATGCCGGGCGCTTCGCCAGAGACTATGGCGGCCACCGTGGCGACGCCGCTGGAACGGCATCTGGGCACCATTGCGGGCGTCACCGAGATGACCTCGCGCAGCAATGTCAACAACACGTCCATCGTGCTGCAATTCGACATCGACCGCGATATCGATGGAGCGGCGCGCGACGTACAGGCGGCGATCAGTGCCGCGCGCCAGGATCTGCCCACGTCGCTCCACAGCAATCCCACCTACCGCAAATTCAACCCGGCGGACCAGCCGGTCATCGTTCTGGCGCTGACATCCAAATCGCTGTCGCCCGGGCAGATCTACGACGAGGCGTCCAACATCATCCAGCAGAAGCTGTCGCAGATTTCCGGCGTCGGCAATGTCGCGCTGAACGGCTCCTCGCTGCCGGCGATCCGCATCGAGCTCAATCCGCGCGCCCTGTTCCGCTATGGCATCGGACTGGAAGACGTGCGCGCCGCGATCAGCGGCGCCAACGCCAACAGCCCCAAGGGCGACATCCAGCAGCAGGGGCAGAGCTTCGAGGTCTTCGCCAACGACACCGCAACCCTGGCCAATGATTACAAGACCCTGATCATAGCCTATCGCAACAGCGCCGCAGTCAGGCTCCAGGACGTCGCCCAGGTCAATGACGGGGTGCAGGATGTCCGCAATCTGGGCACCTTCAACGGCAATCCCGCCATTCTGGTGCAGATCAGCAAGCAGCCCGGCGCCAATGTCATCCAGGTGGTGGACAATATCCGCGCCCAGCTGCCGGCGCTGAAGGCCGCGCTGCCGGTCAGCATCGATCAGGGCATCCTGTTCGACACCACCACGTCGATCCGCAACGCCGTTCACGACGTGGAAATGACGCTGATCCTCTCCACCATCCTGGTGATCGTGGTGGTGTTTCTGTTCCTGCGCAATTTCAAGGCGACCATGGTGCCGACGGTCTGCGTGCCGCTGTCGCTGCTTGGCACGTTCGGGGTGATGTATCTTCTGGGCTTCAGCCTGGACAATTTCTCGCTGATGGCGCTGATCGTCTCCACCGGCTTTGTCGTGGACAACACCATCGTGGTGCTGGAGAACGTCACCCGTCACCTGGAGAATGGCGAAGACCGGCTGACCGCGGCGCTGAAAGGCTCCAGCGAGGTCAGCTTCACCGTCATTTCCATGTCGATCTCGCTGGTGGCGGTGTTCTTTCCGGTCTTGCTGCTGGGCGGGCTGGTGGGGCGCATTTTCCACGAATTCGCCATCACCGTGACCACGGCCATCTTCATGTCGCTGATGGTGTCGCTCACCGTGACGCCGATGATGTGCGCCTTCCTGGATTTTGGCGTGAAGGAAGACCAGAGCGCGCTGATGCGCTGGTCGCGCCGCGCCATGGACACGATGCAGGATTTCTACCGCCGCACGCTGGGCTGGTCGCTGGGCAACCCCAAGACCATCATGATGATTCTGCTGATCGCGGTGGTGCTGAATTTCTACCTTCTGGCCATCGTGCCCAAGGGGTTCTTTCCCGATACCGACAACGGCATGATGTTTGGCGGCATCCGCGGCGACCAGAGCATCTCGTTCCAGTCGATGGAGAAGAAATTCAAGCAATTCATCGACATCATCAAAAGCGATCCCGCGGTGGCGACGGTGGGCGGTTTTGCCGGTGGCCAGGCGACCAACTCGGGCAATGTCTTTGTCACCCTCAAGCCGCTGCGCGAGCGCGGCCTGTCCACGCCGGAGGTGATCGACCGCATGCGGCCCAGGCTCCTCAAGGTGGCGGGTGCGCGGCTGTTCCTGCAGTCGGGTGGCGGCATCCGTGCTGGCGGCCGCCAGGGCAACGGCGATTACCAGTACACGATCGAAGGCGACACGCTGGAGGACCTCAACACCTGGTTGCCCAAGATCACCGCCGCGCTGCAGGACGTGCCGCAGCTGCAGGACGTCAATTCCGACCAGCAGGACAAGGGCCTGGAGGTCGATCTCAACATCGACCGCCCGACCGCCGCCAAGCTGGGCCTCAATACGACGCAGATCGACAATGCCCTGTATGACGCTTTTGGCCAGCGCCAGATTTCCACCATCTACAAGGACAAGAACCAGTATTACGTCGTGATGGAAGTGGCGCCGCAGTACTGGCAGAGCCCGGATACCCTGCGCGACATCTTCATTTCCACCTCCGGCGCCAACGTCACCGGCAGCCAGTCGACCGCGGCCGCGGCCGGCGCCTTTGTGATCGGCAACGGTGCGTCGAGTGCGAGCAGCGCCGCGGCGGCGCCAAGCGGCACCGCGGGCATTTCCAACAGCACAACCTCCTCGACCTCGTCGCAGACAAGCTCGTCGGGCACAAGCACGGCCGCCACGGCGGACGCCAATGCCGACGCCCTGCGCAACCAGCAGCTCAATTCCGTCGCCATCGGCGCGCGCGGCGGCGCCTCAACCGGCTCCAGCGTCTCGACCTCGGTGGAGACCATGGTGCCGCTGTCGGCTTTCGCCACCTATGGGCCTGGCACCACGCCGCTGGCGGTCAATCACCAGGGCGTGTTCGTCGCCACCACCTTCTCGTTCGGCCTGCCGGCGGGCGTGTCGATGGACCAGGCCCTGACCGCGATCCGCAACACCATGGCCAAGATCGATGTGCCCATCACCGTGCATGGCGAGACGGCGGGCACCGCCCAGCTGTTTCAGAAGTCGCTCGCCAACATGCCCTTCCTGTTGCTGGCGGCGATCCTGACCATCTACATCACCTTGGGCGTTCTCTATGAAAGCCTGATCCACCCCATCACCATCCTCTCCACCCTGCCGTCGGCGGGCGTGGGTGCGGTGCTGGCGCTGCTGCTGTTCAATGCCGAGTTCGACCTGATCGCCATGATCGGGGTGATTTTGCTGATCGGCATCGTCAAGAAGAACGCCATCATCATGATCGATTTCGCCATCGATTTGATGCGGCGCGAGGGGCTGTCGTCGCGCGACGCCATCTACAAGGCCTGTCTGCTGCGTTTCCGCCCCATCATGATGACCACCACGGGCGCCATCCTGGGCGCGATGCCGCTGGCGATCGGCCTGGGCGAAGGCTCGGAACTGCGCCAGCCGCTGGGCATCTCCATCGTGGGCGGGCTGTTTCTCAGCCAGATCCTCACCCTCTACACCACGCCGGTCGTGTTCCTGTACATGGACCGCTTCGGCAACTGGACCGCCGGCTTCTGGAACAGGTGGTATCACGGAATGATGGGGGACAAGCCCGAAGACCATGCACCTTCGGCTAGCCCAACGCCGGCGGAATAAATCGGTATTTCTGGATTGCGCGCGCTTGTGCTCAGCGCATTCGGCACTACGGTCGGTCCACTGGACCGATCGGACCGGCTACGCCGGTCGTGCCTCAGAGATTCGGCAGATTATCCGGCGCGCCATTGGCGCCGCCCTTGCCGTCATTGATCTTGGCGTTGCGGCTCTGGCGATAGAGATTGCGGGTGGTCGCGTAGAAGTCGATCGAGGACCGTTCGATGGTCTCCACCGCGTCGATGCGCGACGCTTCCGCATCCAGCGTGCCGATGCCAAAGCGCACCACCATCCAGGTGTCGCGGCCGTGGAATTTGGTCCAGGTCAGGGGATCGAAGGCGACGTCGACGCCGGTGCCCAGAAGATCACGCGGCGGCATGGGGCCGGCGAAAGGCAGGACCAGATAGGAGCCCTCCGCGATATCGCCCTTGCCCAGGGTGATGCCGAAATCATTGTCGTGATAGGGAATGCCGACCTTGCCGGCGACATCGATCAGCCCGCCCAGGCCGATGGTGGAATTGATCACGATACGGCCGAAGGTATCGGCAGCCTTGTCGCCATCGCCCTGCAGCACATCATTGGCCAGCACCACCGGCGAGTTCAGGTTGGTGACGGCATTGTGGATGCCGTCGCGCACCGGCTCGGGCACCGCGTCGCGATAGCCCTTGGCGATGGGACGGGCGATCGCGTGATCGAGCTTCACGTCGAAATCAAAGACATCGCGATCGGTCTTTTCCCAGGGATCGTTCTGGGCTAGCGAATCCTGGCTGGGCGTGCTGCACGCGCCCAAGGCAAGGCTCAAGGCCATCGCCGAAATCACGGGAACAGAGAGTTTCATGCCCCTACCAAATACAGAAATCCAAATAAAATAGCGTTACCGCCGAGTTCTAACGTGCAATATCGGTATTCGTGCCGCGCCGCACAAGGGGGCCCCAAGGCCCTGCGGCGCGCTGACCGGCACGATTTGCGTGTAGAAGACCCGACCCTTTTTACCGAAAGGTAATACGTACAGGCCGGTTGGCGGATCAGGCGTCCAGCCGTTGCGAATTTGCTACAGGTCGTGACCCAATTAGCGCTTCGGTAACGCTTGTGTCCTGGTCAGGGCTGACAGGCTTTTCACCCTGGGAAAGCTTGCCGGCCGGTTCATCCATCTCCAGCTGCGGCGCCTGCAGGGTCGCCACCCCGTATCCCAGATTGCAGATGTTTTGTCCCAGAAAGCAGGCGCGCATTTTCTTCTTCCAGCTTTGGAAGTGAAAATGATTTTCGTGACAAAGCGCTCCGTACGGGAATGAAAAATTATCAAGCTTTTTTGACGAGATAGAGCGTTGCCGCCATGGCCGAAAGGTCGAGGAAAACCAGATAGCGGTAGTCGCAGGCGATTGAGATGATCGCAAATGTGATGATGAACGCGAACGCGCCGCAAAGCAGTCCCGCCACGGCCAGATCGGCCGGCTCGCCCCGGCGGATCAGCAGGACCAGCAGCACCAGCGCCAGGCCGCCCCAGGCCAGATGGGAAAAGACCGGGGTGCCGAAAAACAGATGTGCATAGTCGCCAAGCCGCTGGTCTTGCGGCCGGATGCCACCCGTCAGGCCCAGCCGTTTTAGCAGCGCCGGCGGTCCGCTGACCCCAATGACAGCGAAGTGACAGGCCAGCGCGTCCGGTGTGGTCAGCACAGCCGCAAAAGCCGCCCATCTTGTCTCAAGATAGAGCAGGGGGTGGTCCAGGATCAGGCTCCGCCACGCGCCGGTTATTGCGCCATCGGGCGGGTCCATCAGCGCCCGGCTGACGGCGGGATCGGCCGCCATGGGATCATTGTGCAGGGGCGTGTACAGCGCCCGTCCCCGGCTGCGCAGCACACGGTCGAGCTCAGGGTCGGCGCCAAGCGGCAGCACAAGGTCGGGCTTTCGCGCCAAGGCGCCTGCCAGGTCATAGCTCTGGCCCAGACGCAGCTCAGCACTGGCGCCATCGCCGCCATCGGTGTGCTGTGTCAGCGCCAGGTTTACGGCCGCGGTCAGCACCAGCGCTGCCAGCAGGAAAAGTACGCCGTGACGCCAGCCGGGCCCACCCTGGCGGCGTGCGATCACGCCTGTGGTGATTGCTGCCACCGGCAGCAAAACCAGACCGTTCTGGCGGGTGCTCGCGGCCAGAACCAGAAGCAGCAGCGCCAGGGCCAGCGCCGCCTGCCGCCCCGTCCGGGCATAGACCGCGAGCGCCGCGAAGCCGGCGATGGCCGCATTGGCGAACAGGATGTCCTTCCAGATTTCGCCCTGATAAAGCAGCCATTGCGGCATCGCCACGATTGCCGCCGCCAGCACCGCACTCGCCCAGCCGCGCGGCTTGAGCCACAACAGGGCCAGCAGCGCGCCCAACAGAAGCAGGCTCTGGAAGATCAGAAAAAGCAGGGTGCCCGGCACCAGCCGGTCGAACAGCCCAAGCAGAAAGGCCATCACCGGCGGGTGCCAGCTGTTGTAGACGCCGGCGCGCCCATCGGCCAGTTGCGAGACGGAATTGTAGGACAGCTGGCCCGGCGCATTCATCGCCAGCATCGCGGCGAATCCGAAAAGCAGGATTGCGCTCGCGATGCGGCGCGCCGTCATGCCGTCAGCCGCGCCCGAACAGCGGCATCTTGGTCGCCATGATGGTGACGAAGGCGACGTTGGATTCCAGCGGCAGCTCCGCCATGAACGCCACCTGCTCGCCGACATGGTCCACATCCATGCGCGGCTCGACCGCGAGCTTGCCGTCTGGCTGCAGCACGCCCTGGGTCATGCGCTGCGTCATTTCGGTGGCGGCATTGCCGATGTCGACCTGGCTGGCGGTGATGTCAAAGGGACGTCCGTCCAGGATGGTGGATTTGGTCAAGCCGGTGATGGCGTGCTTGGTCGCGGTATAAGGCGCGGAATGCGGGCGTGGCCGGTCGGCGCTGATCGAGCCATTGTTGATGATGCGCCCGCCGCGCGGGGTTTGCGTCTTCATCATCCGCACAGCTTCCTGGGTGCAGAGAAATGCGCCGGTCAGGTTCACGCCCACGATGGCCTGCCATTGCGCGAAGCTCAGTTCCTCGATCGGGATGGCGGGTGTGCCCATGCCGGCATTGTTGAACAGCATGTCGAGACGGCCGAACTTGCTCTGGATCTTGGCGAACACCGCTTTCACCTGGGCGGGATCGCCGATATCGGCGGGCGCGATCAGATGCTCGCCCGAAATCTGCTTGGCGGTTTCTGCCAGCGTGTCTTCCTTGCGGCCCACCAGCGCCAGCCGCCAGTCCCGCTTGGCCAGGGCCTTGGCCACGGCCCGGCCCACGCCGCTGCCGGCACCGGTGATCATTGCAATTTTGGTCATCTTTCCTCTCGTGAATCCTGTTGCCGGCGGCCAGGCTGGATGGTTCTCGGCTGTCCCGATTGGGAAATCTTCCCGATTTGGCGTCAGCCCCTCACATTGCCTTTATACAGCCTATCATTTCCGATAGAGCATGGTCGATTTCAAGCGGCAATGGGCGATGCAAAACGGCCCAGGCCAATAGAAAAAACCGTCCGGGGAATCCCATGTCCAACCGCCTGCTTCTGGCCCTTTTGACCACGACCAGCCTGGTTGTAGTCGCGCCTGCTTTCGGCCAGACCGCGCCGGCCGACGCCTCACAGAACACCAGCGGTGCCAGCGACGGCTCGATCGGACTGGAGACCGTCATTGTGACGGCGCGAAAACGGTCCGAAGACGCCCAGACGGTGCCGATTTCCATCACCGCGCTCAATCAAGGCGATCTCGACCAGTTGCATATCCAGACACTCTCGGATTTGAGCTCGGTCACACCGTCCCTGGATGTCGAGCCCAGCACCTTCCGGCAAGACACACTCAACATCACCATCCGCGGTCAGCGCAATTTCGACAGTTCGGGCCAGGGCGGCAATCCGGGCCTGTCCTTCGACACCGCTTCGGCGGTCTATGTGGATGGGGTTTATTATGCCCGCGCCGTCGGTCTTACCGGTTCGCTGTTCGACATGAGCAGTGTCGATGTCCTCAAGGGACCGCAAGGCACGCTGGTGGGGCGCAACACCACCGGCGGCGCCCTGCTGCTCGAGACCAATGCGCCGACCTCCGATTTCGGCGGCTATCTGAAGGTTCAGGGCGGCGACTACGACCAATATATCCTGCAGGGCGCCATCAATATTCCGCTGTCCGATCAATGGTTCTTCCGGGCCGCTTTTTCCGCGCAGGGCAACAAGGGCTATATCCACAACGACTTCACCGATCCGGCCACGGGATTTTCAAACAGCCAGCCGGCGGAAGGCGCGCAGAAACTGGCGGGGCGTTTCTCGCTGAAATGGGTGCCCGACAACAGCTTCAGCCTTCTGCTGCGCGCCGATCTTTCGGGCGAGCATGACACCGGATCGAGCTATCACGACCTGGGCTATTTCGTGGGCACCACCCTGGCGACGGGCAACAAGCCCTCGGTGTGCAACATTCCCGGCGCCTGTGTCGGCTTTACCGACTTGCTGGGCCACCAAGTTGCGTCCTACTTCACAACGGTGACGGCAACCAGCGCCAGCGGCGTGAATACGGCGCCAGCCGCCTATAATTCGCTGATCACTTCCGTGCTGCGGGAACAGTCTGAAGGTTTCTGGAGCACCGAACAAACCCTCAGCAACGCGGATACCGGCCATTACCACACGGTTTCCGCCGTCGCCGACAAGGTGGTCGATGACGTGGACGTCAAGCTTCTGGCCGCCTATCGCTGGTTCAACAGCTTCGGGTCGTCCAACAGCCGCGGCCTGCCTTACGACACCACCAACTTCACCTACGGGATGCCGAACTATCAGTCCTGGGAATCGGAGCTCACCGTCAATGGCGGCGCTTTCGATGACCGTCTGAAATGGACCACCGGCTTCTTCTTTTTCGAGGAATCCAGCCCGCGCGATGGCGGCTTTGAATATCTGTTCCTGCCCAGCGCGGGGTCGGCGCCGTCGCCGGTCGCCGGCAAGCAGCTCACCGTCACCGACTGGGCCAACAATGGCGAGCGCAATACCAGCTATGCCGGCTATGCCCAGGGCACCTACACCATCACCGACGATACCCGTCTGACCGCCGGCGTCCGCTATACCATCGACCAGCGCGCCGCCTATATCGACACCACCACCGTGCGCACGCCCGCGACCCAGACGACCAGCAACGCTGTGGTCAATGGCGTCTTCAATCCGACCGGCTTCAGCTATCAGGGCATCACCTACGCCGGCCAGACCGACATCTGCGCCATCACCAGCCTGAGCGGCGTGTCTCTGCCGCTCTCCCAGTGCGGCATGAACGTCGCCAAAACCTATGAAAGGCCCACCTGGACGGTGGCGATCGATCACGACCTGTTCGACAAGACCATGGTCTATTTCACCAGCCGGTCAGGCTATCGCTCGGGCGGGATCAACACCCAGGCCGTCAACCCCGCCTATACGGTCGCGCAGCCGGAAAGCGTCATCGACTTCGAGCTGGGCATCAAATCGGACACCTCGCTGTTGGGCATGCCGTTGCGCACCAATGTCGACGTCTACAGCACGCAGTACAAAAACATCCAGACCGCCGAAACCCTGGCCAATGTCTCGCTAGCGACAGGGCCGGGCGGGGTTGGGACCTGCACCCAGGCTATCTTCAGCGCTGGCCAGTGCCTGGGCACCCAGAACGCCAACGTCACCTTCAATGGGCACAGCGCCCGGGTCTACGGCTTTGAGTGGGATATCACCGCCATCCCGGTCCCGCAGCTGACCTTGAACTGGTCCGGCAGCTATCTGGATGCGCGCTACACCAATTTCGACGTCACGCCGCCACCGGATTATGTGCTGCCCAGCGGCAACAGCGATCTCTCCGGCACGCCGTTTCCGCTCCCGGCCTGGCATACCAACATCGTTGCCAGTTACGCTTTCGGGCTGCACCAGATCGGCGATGTGCCGGTGGGCGATCTGGTCCTGACCGCGCATTATGCCTGGCAGAGCCGCTATCTGGCGGACTTGCAGGGCTACAATCCGTCCCAGCAGACCTCGCCTTACGGACTGCTGAATTTGCAGCTTGCCCTTCAGGATGTCGCACACTCGGGCGCGGACCTTGCGGCCTTTGTCAACAATGTCACCAACCAGCAGGTCTGCGCGCCGGAATATGTGGGCGTCCTGAACTCGGCGCCCAACGCCACTTTTGGCGTCGCCGGCACCTCCGGTGTTCTGCAATGCGTGCCGCTGGCGCCACGGATGGCGGGCGCGACGCTGCAGTACAAGTTCTGAGAAGCTGCGCCTTTACGGCGCGTGATCAACCTTCACCAGGGTCATGGTGAAGACCAGGGTCTGGTCCGGCGGGATCGCATCCCCCGCGCCATCGCTGCCGTAGCCGAGGTCTGA
The DNA here is from genome assembly GCA_963830095.1 of uncultured Alphaproteobacteria bacterium. Lineage (GTDB taxonomy): Bacteria > Pseudomonadota > Alphaproteobacteria > Micropepsales > Micropepsaceae > Rhizomicrobium. The sequence goes on along the minus strand of CAWHLV010000096.1, from coordinate 58,110 downwards.
AGGTATCGCCAATTCCCAGGTGTCACCGGCCCTCATCAGCTTGAGCGCTTCCACCCAGCCCGGGATCAGGCCGCCGGCGGGAAACTGGGCCGGTTGTCCATCCTTGGTTTGGTCGAAGACTTTGCCGGTGATCAGCGAGCCCTTGTAATAGACCGTCACCAGATCGCCATCGTTCTTGACCTGCGGGCCGTCGCCCGACTTGAGCACGCGGTACATCAGCCCGTCGGGCAGTTTCTTGACATCAGGGCGCGCCGCATAGTCGGCCAGGAAACGCTTGTTGGCGTCGGCAGAGGTATCATAGGCGGCGCCCGTCACAGCAGCGTCGGTCGTGGTGGTGTCGGATTTCTTCTGGTCACAGGCGGCCAGAACCAGCAGCGGCAGCAGGGCCAGGACTTTCACGATGCGCATCGTTTCCCCCGATTTGGCAGCCTTCTTACAGACGAAAAGCGGATGCGCCAACTGCCGATTTGCACGCAGCGTCGCGCGCCGCTACGGCGCGTATTCGACCTTGGTCAGGGCCATGACGAAGACCAAGGTCTGGTCCGCGGGGATAACCTCGCCCCTGCCGTCGCTGCCATAACCAAGATCGGCAGGGATCACCAGTTCCCAGGTATCGCCGGTCTTCATCAGCTTGAGCGCTTCCGTCCAGCCGGGGATCAGGTTGCCGACCTGAAGGGCGGTGGGCTCTTCCGGCTTGGTCTTGTCGAAGACTTTGCCGGTGATCAACGAACCTCTGTAATAGACGGTCGCCCAGTCACTGTTCTTCTGGATCTGTTGCTGCTGGCCGTCGCCCGCTTTCAGCACACGATACATCAGGCCGTCGGGCAGCTTCTTGACGTTGGGGCGCACTGCATAGTCGGCCAGGAAGCGCTTGTTGGCGTCGGCTGAGGTGTCATACGCCGGACCTGGCACGCCGGCGGGTGCCGTGGCGGCATTAACCGTCGTTTGGCCGCAGACGGGCAAAGCCACCAGCGAAACCAGAACCAAGGCCAGGACGTTCGAAGGGCGCATTGGTCTCCCCGATCTGCAAGCCCTCTTATAGGCGAACAATGCGGGGTCCCGCTACCGGTTTGCGATCCGGACGGGATCGCCGTCCTGCAGCGCATCCGCCGGATTGTCGATGATCCGGTCGCTGGGGTCCACACCGCCGCTCACATCCACGGTGTTGCCGTTATCGCGCAGGATGTTGACCGTCTTGAGCCGGACATGATTGCTGGCATCCACCACCGCCACCTGCATGCCGGCGTCACGGAAGGTCAGGGCAGTGGCGGGCAGCCGGATGCCATTGGCGCCCGAGGGCAGGGGGAAGTGCATGCTGGCATAGGCGCCCGGCTGCAGCGCGTGATCGGAATTGTCGGTGCCGAACTGCAGGAGCTCGGTGCCGGTTGCGGCCGCCACCGCGCCCGCATTGGCCACTAGCGTCGCATGGAAGACGCGGTTGGAATATTGCGGCACGGTGAAGGTGACGGTCATGCCAGGACGCACATCGGACGCGTAATTCTGCGGCAGCCGCACATAGATGCGCATCTTGGTCTGGTCGGAGACGGTGAACAGCGACGTGGTGGATGTCGCCGTGCCGACGGTCACCAGATTACCCACATCGACCGTGCGGGTGGTGACCACGCCGTCAAACGGCGCGATGATGCGGGTGTAGGCCAGATTGATCGCGGCCTGGGACACCTGGGCGCGGTCGACATCCACCACGCCGGCGTCGGAGCTGACGGTCGCCTGTTGGGTGGCGAGCTGCTGCTGTGAGATCGCGTTCTGCGTCGCCAGCGTCTGATAACGGCCCAGATCCACCTTGGCATTGGCGAGCGTGGCGCTGTCGCGTGCCAGCGCGCCTTTCGCCTGGGCCAGAGCAGCCTGATAAGTGCTGGGGTCGATCTGCGCCAGAAGGGCTCCCTTTTTCACCTTGGCGCCGATGTCGAAATACCATTTCTGCAGATAGCCGCTGACCTGGGCATAGATTGGCGCATTGACGAAGGCTTCCACATCCCCGGGCAACGCCAGCGCGCCGCCTTTCCTGGTGTTGGAGAGCTTGATGATCTGGACCGTGGGCACCGCCTGATCATCGGTCCATTGCGCCGTGTTGTGGCTTTTCCACAGCCGCCAGCCAATCCCCAGCGCTGCGATCACCACGGCCAGGGCGACCGCGATCCTGCCCCAGCGCTTGAGCCCCGGCGGCGCGCTATGGCGCAGCAACTGATCTGGCGCGGGGGTATGGGCCCCCGCGTCGGGATTCTTGTCAGGCATATGCCTCTCCGGCCCCGTGCGGGGAATTTTGCTGGCCCTTGGCGGCGGCTTTGGCCGCGCGCCGGCCGTGAATGATGCTGAATACCACCGGCACGAACAGCAGGGTAGCGCCGGTGGCAAACACCAGTCCCCCGATCACCGCGCGGCCAAGCGGCGCGTTTTGCTCGCCGCCTTCGCCCAGGCCCAAAGCCAGCGGCGTCATGCCGATCACCATGGCCAGCGCCGTCATCAGCACCGGGCGGAAGCGGGTAAAGCCGGCTTCCATCGCCGCCAGCACCGCATCGCCATGCACGGCCAGCCGCTCGCGCGCAAAGGCGATCACCAGGATCGAATTGGCGGTGGCGACCCCCATGCACATGATGGCGCCAGTCAGCGCCGGCACCGACAGGGTCGTGCCGCTGGCGAACAGCACCCAGACAATGCCGGCAAGTGCGGCGGGCAGGGCGGTGATGATGACGAAGGGATCGATCCAGGACTGGAAATTGACGACGATGAGCAGATAGATCAGCACCACCGCTGCCAAGAGGCCGTAGAACAGGCCCGAGAAGGCGGTGTTCATGGTCACCACCTGGCCGCGCAGGGTGACGGTGGCGCCGCGCGGCAGATATTTCATGTTGGCGTCAATCACCTTTTGAACATCGCCCGATACCGCACCCAGGTCGCGATCCTGGGTGGTGGCGTAAAGGTCGATGGTGGGCAGGATGTTGTAATGCGTCACTACGGTGCTGCTCTGGTCGCGGCTGAAGTGGGCGAGGCCCCCCAGCACTTGCGAAGCGCCGGTGCTGGTGTCGGTCACCGGGAGGTTCTGCAACGCCTCCATCGAGTCCAGCTTATATTCCGGTGTCTGGGCCGTCATGTTGTAGGAAACCCCGTTCTTGGGGTTCAGCCAGAAATTGGGCGCCGTCTGTGACGTGCCGGCCAAGGCGGTCGCCATCGCGTTGGTCACGTCCGACTCGGTCAGGCCCACCTGCGCCATCCGGCTTCGATCGGCGTCGACCAGAAGCCGTGGCTGGCTGTTGGATTGCTGCATACGGGCGTCAACCAGACCGGAGATTTTGCGGATTTGGCGCAGGACGCGCATGCCAAAGGCTGCCGTCGTATCGCGATCGGTGCCGGTGACCTGTACGTCCAGCGGCGCGGGCGCGCCGAAATTCAGGATCTGGCTGGTGATGTCGGGTGGTGGATAGGAGAAGGTGACCTGCGGGAACAGCCTGGGCAGCTTTTCACGCATGGTGCGGACATAATCGGCCGTGCGGTGATGGCTTTGGTTCAGGCTGATGAAGATGTCGGCGTCCTGCAGCCCAACCGTGCCGGTGTTGTTGTAAATCATGTTGGTGGGGCTTTGGTTGAGGCCGATATTGTCGATAATGGTGGCCACCTCTGCCCTGGGAATGACGCGGCGGACTTCGCGCTCAATCTGGGCCACGATCTGGGTGGTGTCCTCGACGCGGGTGCCTGCGGGGGTGCGGGCGTGCAAGGTTATCTGGCCGGAATCGACGCTGGGGAAGAAGTCCTCGCCCAGGAAGGGAAACAGCAGCAGCGACACCGCGACCGCGCCCAGGAAGCCGAACACGAAGATCCGGCGCCGCGTCATCGCCAGCGCCAGCAGGTTGCGATAGGCCTCGCGCAACTGGGCGAAGCTGTTTTCGAAACGCTGCTGCACCCGCGCGAACATGTTGTTGCCCAGCGCGGCGTGATCGTTTGCCTTGAGCAGATAGTTGGCCAGCGTCGGCACCAGCGTGCGCGACAGGATGAAGGACGCCACCATCGCGAACACCACCGCCATTGCCATGGGCGTAAACAGAAACCCGGCCACGCCTTGCAGCGCGAACATCGGCACAAAGGAGACGCAGATGCACAGGGTCGAGACGAAGGCCGGCTGGGTGATCTGCATGGCGCCGTCCATGATGGCTTCATAGACGCCCTTGCCCTGTTCCAGGTGCCAGTTGATGTTCTCGATGGTGACGGTGGCGTCGTCGACAAGAATGCCCACCGCCAGCGCCAGGCCGCCCAGGGTCATGATGTTGAGCGTCTGGCCGGTGGCCCACAACGCCATCAGCGCCGACAGCACCGCCAGCGGGATCGAGGTGGCGATGATCACGGTGGAGCGCCAGCTGCCCAGAAACATGAGGATCATCAGGCTGGTCAAACCGGCGGCAATGACGCCTTCGCGCACCACCCCGTTGATGGCCGCCTTCACGAACACGGACTGGTCGGACAGCACGTCGATCTTGAGGGAATCGGGCAGTTGCGCCCTCAGGATGGGCAGCAGACTCTTGACGTTGTTCACCACGTCGATGGTCGAGGCTTGCCCGTTCTTGAGCACAGTCGACAAGACGGCGCGGGCCCCATCCACATGCACGATATTCTGCTGCGGCGGGTTGCCGTCGCGGACATTGCCCACGTCATGCAGAAAAACCGTGCCGCCGCCGACCGTCTTCACCGGCAGGTTGTTCATCTCTTCGATGGTGTCGGAGGCGTTGTTGAGCTTGACCACATACTGGAAGCTGCCGATCTTGATATTGCCGATCGGTACAATCTGGTTCTGGCTGACGAACGCGTTCTGCACATCGGTGGCTGACAGGCCTCGCGCCTGCATGGCGATGGGATCAAGGTCGATCTGCACCGAGCGGAATTTGCCGCCATAGGAAAAGGGCACCGCCGCGCCCGGTACCGTCGTCAGCCGGGGGCGCGCAAAGTTTTGCGAATAGTCCAAGACCTGCTGTTCCGACAGCGCATTGGACGAGAAGGCCATCTGCAGTACCGGCACGGTGGAGGCACTATAGTTGATGACGAATGGCGGCTGCGTCCCCACCGGCATCTGGCGGATGGCCGTCTGGGAGGACGAGGTGACCTGTGCCGTGGCCAGGCGGATGTCGGCATTGGGCTGGAAATAGACCTTGATGATACCCAGTCCCTGCATGGACTGGCTCTCGGAATGTTCAATGTCGTTCACATTGTTGGACAGGAAGCGCTCATAGTTCGCCACGATCCGCGCACCCATCTCGTCCGGCGACAGGCCCGAATAATTGAACGCGATGCCGATCACCGGAATGCCGATATTGGGGAAGATATCGGTGGGCGTGCGCACAGCCGCCAGCGGCCCGAAGATCAAAATCATCAGAGCCATGACGATGAAGGTATAGGGCCGGTCCAGCGCGACCTTGACGAGCCAGGTCATTTGCCGGCCACTTCTACAAAAACATCAGTCATTTCAATATCTTATGAAGCCGTCGCGGGAAACCGGGCGGATTATAACGGGAAAAGAGTGGTGCGCATCGCCGGTGTTGTCGCAATCTGTCTTCGTAGCCCCACCTGGCCTTCGCTGGCTTGAAAGCCAGCTACGGCCACCCTCCCCATTTGCGCGCTCACGCGCGCAAATGGGGAGGGTGCTATATTCCATAGAGATTATAGGGTATAGAGCGGCATGATCTCCCAGAAAGCCCGTTACGCCCTGCGCGCCCTTTTGTATCTCGCGGTGCACAATGACGAGGGCCCGGTGCAGATTTCCGAAATCGCCGAAAGCGAAAAGATTCCGCGCAAATTCCTGGAAGCGATCCTGCTGGAACTGAAAAAGCCCGGCATTGTACGCAGCCATCGCGGCCGGCAGGGCGGCTATTCTCTGGGCCGCTCCGCCAAGGATATCAGTTTTGCCGACGTTCTGCGCGTCACCGACGGACCGTTGGCGCTGAGCCCCTGTGTCAGCGTGATGGCCTATCGCAAGTGCGATGACTGTTTCGAGGAAAGCATCTGCGCCATCCGCAAGGCGCTTCTGGCGGCGCGTGACGCCACGGCCGAAATCCTGGAATCCCGCACGCTGGCGAGCGCGGCCCAGCAATTGAAGCGCTGCGGCGCGCTGTAAAATCCTTTTATTTGAAAGCCTTTAACGCCATGCGGCGGTTTATCCTCCTAATCCCTATTGACTAGATAGGATTTAGGAGGAATGAATGACCCGTTGCAGACCGCGCTGGCGGCAAAAATTCTACGGGGATTTCATGGACAAATTTTCGGTTTCACTTCTGGCGGGTGTGGCCCTGGTCGCGATTTTCGGCACCGGCGCTCGCACAGACCACAAAATCCGCGCCGGCGTCCGATCCGCGCGTGGGCCAACTGGAACAGCAGCTGCAGGACGTGGAGCGGCAGCTGGCCGCGATCAAGGCAAACCAGGCACTGCAGGCCCAGAACGACAATTCAGCTGCGGTCGTGGACCTGAAGCGCAGCACCTCCGACCAGTATCTCGATCTCAACAAGACGGTCTCCGCGCTGCCCAGGTCGAGCGTCGACAATGGCCGGCTGCAGATCACCTCCAGCGATGGCCGCTTCAGCGCCGCGCTCAGAACCCTGATCCAGTTCGATACCGGCTATTACAGCCAGGAGCATTCGGCCAACCTGTTGCCGGCGGCTTACGGCAATGATTTGAGCAGCGGCTCCAACTTCCGCCGCGTCTATTTGAACTTGCAGGGCCGGGTGTTCGGCGACTGGTCCTACAACGCCAACTTCGACTTCGGCGGCAGTGGCGGCACGGAGACCCCTGGCCATATCCAGTCGGTCTATCTGGAATATGACGGCGGGGCGCCCTGGGCTTTCCGCATCGGCGCCTATCCGCCGCCTTCCAACCTGGAAGATTCACGGCCTCAGGTGACACCATCTTCCTGGAACGCAATTCGCCGTCCGACCTGCAGCGCAATATCGCGGGCGGCGACGGACGCGATGCGGTTTCGGTGATCTATGCGACGCCCACGGTCTATGGCGCGCTGTCCTTCACCGGCGACAAGATCCAGACCGGCGCCAAGGCGCTGGCGGCGGCGGGCGCCACCGCGGCGCCGACCTTCGACGAGCAGGAAGCGACTGTGGGTCGCCTGTCCTGGCTGCCTATCTCCGAAGAACACGCGCACTGGCTGATCGGCGTCAATGGCAGCTATGTGTTCAAGCTGCCGGATTCCGTCGCCAATGGCCTCGCCAATCTTTCCAGCACGCCCGGCGCCACCGCGCTCAACAGCTTCAGCTTTTCCGATCCGCCGGAATTCACCTTCGACTCCAACGGCTATGCCTTGGCCAGCACTGGCTCGCTCAACGCCAACCATGTCAGCCAGTGGGGCGTGGAAACCGCCGGCAACTGGCATAGCCTATACGGCCAGGCAGGCTATTATGGCTTTGAGATCGACCGCTCAGGGGTGGCCTATGCCACCACCACCGGCACACAGATCGTGCAGCCCAATGCCGACCATTTCAGCGGCTGGTATGTGCAGGGCACTTGGCTGTTGACCGGCGAGGAGCGGCTTTACAATCCTGGAACCGGCGCCTTCACCCCGCCGCAGGTGCCCAGCCCGCTGAATTTCGAGAAGGGCGATTGGGGCGCGCTGGAACTTGCCGCCCGCTACAGCGATCTCGACCTCAACGATCATGTCAACGACACCGCCAATGTCGTGATCGCCAACGCGGCAGGCGCACCGGCCGGCACTCACACCTATGATTTCTACAACACGGTGCGCGGCGGCGATCAGCGGGTCCTGACCCTGGGCCTGAACTGGTATCCCAACACAGTGCGTGCGCTTTGCGCTCAACTATGAGCTGATCCAGAACAGCAAGCTGCAGTCGGGCTAGTCGCCCAATGCGCTGACCGGCGTGACCTCTGGCCACCACGGGCCGCGGCGACACCGCCCACGGTCAATGGTGGACAGAATTTGTCGGCCGTCGCCATCCGCGCCCAGCTCGCCCTCTAAGACAAGGATAAAACGATGAAACGCATCCTTTCCCTTCTGGTGGCGGCGAGCCTGCTCGGCGCCAGTGCGGCCGCAGGCGGCGGACGTCACCCTGCTGAATGTCAGCTACGATCCCGACCCGGGAGCTGTACAAGGATCTCGGCGACGCGTTCGCCGAGCAGCTACAAGGCCGATCACGTCACCATCAATACATCGAATGGCGGTTCGGGCGCTCAGGCCCGCGCCGTCATCGACGGGCTTGCAGGCCGATATCCTGACGCTCGCGTTGGCCGCCGATATCGATGCGGTGTCCAAGAACGCCGGGCTTTTGCCCGGTGACTGGCAGAAACGCCTGCCGAGACAATTCCACGCCCTACACCTCGACCATCGTGTTCCTGGTGCGCAAGGGCAATCCCTGGAAGATCAAGGACTGGAACGATCTGGTGAAGCCGGGCATCCAGGTCGTGACGCCCAATCCCAAGACCAGCGGCGGCGCGCGCTGGGCCTATCTCGCGGCTTGGGCCTCTGCCGAGAAGGCACCGGGCGGCAATGCCGAGAAAGCCAAGGCGTTCGTCGCCAATCTCTACCATCATGTGCCGGTACTGGATTCCGGCGCCCGCGGCTCGACCATCACCTTCACCAAGCGCGGCATCGGCGATGTGCTGCTGGACTGGGAAAACGAGGCGCATCTGGCGCTGAAGGAATCGCCCGGCCAATATGAGATCGTCTATCCGTCGCGCTCCATCCAGGCCGAACCGCCGGTGGCGCTGGTGGACAAGAATGTCGACAAGCACAAAAGCCGCGACGCCGCGGAAGCCTTTCTGAAATTCCTCTACACGCCGGAGGCGCAGGAGATCGAGGCGAAGGATTTCTATCGCCCCCGCAATCCGGAAATCCTGGCAAAGTATAAGAGCCAGTTCCCCACCATTCCGCTTGCGACCATCGATGGCGATTTCGGCGGCTGGGCCAAGGCACAGGCCACCCATTTCGCCGATGGCGGCGTGTTCGACCAGATCTACCAGCCCGGAAAATGAGTTTCACGCTTCTTCCCCAACTGTCGCGAGGCCGCTCCCCGGCCTCGGAACTTCCTTGAGAGAGACATGAGCGCCATAGGCCTCAAGCTCGCGCTTCCCCGCTCCCGGCATGTGCTGCCGGGCTTCCGCTTGTCGCTGGGGTTCACGCTTTTCTATCTGACCGGCATCGTGCTGATCCCGCTGCTGGCGCTGCTGCTCAGGCCGATCAGCCTGGGCTTTGACGGTTTCTGGGCGGCGATTTCCACCCCGCGCGTGCTGGCGTCGCTGCGCCTGTCCTTCGGCATGGCGCTGGCGGCGGCGGTGATCGACGCGGTGTTTGGCTTCATCATCGCCTGGGTGCTGGTGCGCTATCGTTTTCCCGGCAAGCGGCTGCTGGATGCGGTGATCGATCTGCCTTTCGCGCTGCCCACGGCGGTGGCGGGCATCGCGCTTTCCGCGCTATATGCGCCCAACGGCTGGATCGGCGCGCCGCTGGCGGAATATGGCATCCGCATCGCTTACACGCCCTGGGGCGTGCTGGTGGCGATGACCTTCATCGGCCTGCCTTTCACCGTGCGCACACTCGAGCCGGTGCTGAGCGAATTGGGCCAGGACGTGGAGGAAGCCGCCGCGACACTGGGCGCGACGCGGCTGCAGACCATCTGGCGCGTGGTGCTGCCAATGCTTTTACCGGCGATGCTGACCGGCGCGGCCATGGGCTTCGCCCGCGGCGTAGGCGAATACGGCTCGATCATTTTCATCGCCGGCAACATCCCCGCGGTCAGCGAGATCGCGCCGCTGTTGATCGTCACCAAGCTGGAAGAGTTCGACTATGCCGGAGCCGCCGCCATCGGCGTGGTGATGCTGGCGGCCAGCTTTGTGATGCTTCTGGCGCTGAACGGATTGCAAGCCTGGGCGGCGAAACGCAGATGACGCAAACAAGAAAATTCCGCAATCCGACCGAAGACCCGCTGTGGCTGAAACTGCTTTTGGGCGCGCTGGCGCTTTCCTTTATCGCCCTGTTTCTGTTGCTGCCGCTGGTGCTGGTGTTCAAGGAAGCATTTGCGCAAGGGGTTGGCGCCTTCTGGGCCGCGATCATCGAACCGGATGCGCTGGCCGCGGTCAGGCTGTCGCTGACGGCCGCGGCCATCGCGGTGCCGCTCAATACCCTTTTCGGCATCGCGGCCGCCTGGTGCATCGCCAAATTCGATTTTCCCGGCAAAACCTTTCTGGTCACGCTGATCGATCTGCCCTTTTCGGTTTCACCGGTGGTGTCGGGCCTGATCTATGTGCTGGTGTTCGGCATGCAGGGCTGGTTGGGCCCTGGCTGGCGATCACGACATCCACATCCTGTTCGCGTTGCCAGGCATCGTGCTGGCCACCATTTTCGTGACCTTTCCGTTTGTGGCGCGCGAACTGATCCCGCTGATGGAGGATCAGGGCCGCGACGAGGAAGAAGCCGCTGCGACCCTGGGCGCTTCGGGCTTGGCCACCTTCCTGCGCGTGACCCTGCCCAATATCAAATGGGGCCTGCTGTACAGCGTTCTGCTGTGCAATGCCCGCGCGCTGGGCGAGTTCGGCGCGGTGTCGGTGGTGTCGGGCCATATTCGCGGCCAGACCAACACCATGCCGCTGCATGTCGAGCTGCTCTACAACAATTACGATTATGTCGGCGCTTTTTCCGTCGCCGCCCTGCTGGCGATGCTGGCGCTGGTCACCCTTGCCCTCAAATCACTGCTGGAATGGCGTTACGCGGACGAACTCGCCGCCGCGCATCGGCATTAGGAGCACGGGAAAGCCGGAGCGCCAAAAAGCATGTCTCTGACCGTCGATACCATCTCCAAGAAATTCGGCCGCTTTCCGGCGCTGAATGGCGCCAGCTTTATCGCACCCCAGGGCGGCTTCGTTTCCCTGCTGGGTCCGTCGGGCTCGGGCAAGACCACCTTGCTGCGCATTCTGGGCGGGCTGGAATTCGCCGACGGCGGCAGTGTGCGCTTTGCCGATCTCAACTGGCTGGACATGCCGGCGCGCACCCGCAATGCCGGCTTTGTCTTCCAGCAATATGCCTTGTTCAAGCACATGACCGTGGCCGACAACATCGCCTTTGGCCTGCGGGTGCGGCCACGCGCGAAACGTCCTTCCAAAGCGAGATCGCAGCGCGGGTGAAGGAATTGCTCGCGCTGGTGCAGTTGCCGGGTCTGGAAGATCGCTATCCCAGCCAGCTTTCCGGCGGCCAGCGCCAGCGCGTCGCGCTTGCGCGGGCACTGGCCATCGAGCCGCGCATGTTGCTGCTGGACGAGCCTTTTGGGGCGCTGGACGCCAAGGTGCGCAAGGAGCTGCGCGCCGACCTGCGCCGCATCCATGATCATGCCGGAGTGACCACCGTGTTCGTCACCCACGACCAGGAAGAGGCCTTTGCCGTGGCCGATCTGGTGGCGGTGATGAAGGACGGCCGCATCGAGCAGTATGGCGCGCCCGCCGATGTGCGGCGCAATCCCCGCACAGCGTTCGTTTCGGAGTTTCTGTCCGTCTAGGAGCGCTAGGCGAAAGCCGGAGCGACCCTTCAAGAGTCCGCGATCGATTTGGCGATCGCCTCGCCCACTTTGATGCCGTCGACGGCAGCCGACAGAATTCCGCCGGCGAAACCCGCGCCTTCACCGGCCGGATACAGGCCGCGGGTGTTCAGGCTCTGATAATCTTCGCCGCGCTTGATGCGGATGGGCGAGGAGGTTCGCGTCTCCACCCCGGTCAGCACGGCATCGGCGCGGTCAAAGCCCTGGATCTGGCGGCCAAAAGCGGGAAGCGCTTCGCGGATCGCCTCAATTGCATAGTCGGGAAGACAGCTTGCACAAATCGGTTGGTGTCACCCCGGGACGATAGGAAGGAACAACTTCGCCCAGTCTGGTCGAGGCTTTGGCCGCAATGAAGTCGCCCACCAATTGCGCCGGCGCCGCGTAAGTTCCGCCCCCGGCGGCAAAGGCCGCGCTTTCCCATTGCCGTTGCAGCACGATGCCGGCCAGCGGATGGCCCGGGTAATCCACGTCCGGCGTGATGCCCACCACGATGCCGGCATTGGCGTTGCGCTCATTGCGCGAATACTGGCTCATGCCATTGGTCACCACCCGGCCCGGCTCGCTGGCCGCCGCTACCACTGTGCCGCCGGGGCACATGCAGAAGCTGTAGACGCTGCGGCCGCCTTCCTGGCGTGGTGCACCAGCTTGTAATCGGCTGCGCCCAGCTGCGGAATGGAACGCGCCGAAACGCGCCTTGTCGATCATGCCTTGGGGATGCTCGATGCGAAAACCGATGGAGAAGGGCTTGGCTTCGATATCGACGCCGCGCTCATACAGCATCTCGAAAGTATCCCGGGCGCTGTGGCCCAGCGCCAGCACGACATGATCGCTGGCGATCTCTTCACCCGATTCCAGCTTCACGCCACGCACACGCCGCGCCCCATCCAGCAACAGGTCGGTCACCTTGTTTTTGAAGCGGTATTCCCCGCCGAGGCCTTCGATGGTCTGGCGCAGACTTTCCACCATGGTCACCAGCCGGAAGGTGCCGATATGGGGATGAGCCTCGGTCAGAATTTCTTCCGGCGCGCCGGCCTTGACGAACTCGGTCAACACCTTGCGGCCCAGATGGCGCGGATCCTTGATCTGGCTGTAGAGCTTGCCGTCGGAAAAGGTGCCGGCGCCACCTTCGCCGAACTGCACATTGGATTCCGGATTGAGCTCCGAGCGCCGCCACAGGCCCCAGGTGTCCTTGGTGCGTTCTCGCACCACCTTGCCGCGCTCCAGGATGATGGGGCGAAAACCGGCCTGCGCCAGGATCAGGGCGGCAAACAGCCCGGAGGGTCCCGCGCCGATCACCAATGGGCGCTGGAACGTCGCCGGCGGTTTGGCGACGGGGCGATAGTCCATGTCGGGCGTGGGCCGGGCGTCTTTTGGGGCGCGGCTTTCGTCCTTGAGGGTGACGTCCACAGTATAGATGTAGAAAATCGCGCTTCTATTGCGGGCGTCGTGGGCGCGCTTGAAGACATGCCATTCCAGCAGCGCCTCGGCCGGCAGCTTCAGCTTTTTCAGGATGGCCGCCTTCAGCGCCTCGGGCGCATGGTCGAGCGGCAGCTTGATGTCGGTAAGGCGCAACATGGCGGGCAAGCTATAGCCACAAGCGCGGCCCTTGCTCAACGGGCAAGAATTACAGCTTCAGTTTCAGCCCGATCTGGAAGGTGATGGGCTGCTGCAAGGTCAGGGTGCGCGGATCGGTCAGCGCCGGATTGAGCAGGCCCGCAGTGTCGTCTGGCGAGAAGTAGGTGCCATAGGTGGCGCTGTGATTGTTGAGCACATTGTCCACCAGTCCGAACAGCTGCCATTGGGGCGCGATGTCATAGGCGGCGCGCAGATTGACCGTGACATAGCCCGGCAGCTTGCTGTTGATATTGGACGGGTCGCCGTCGAAATACTGGCTGCCGGTGACGGCCACTTCGCCGCCCAGCCTCAGGCCGACCATCACCATCACGTCGGCGCCGGCTTTCAGTGTGTTGGCCGGGTTGACCGGAATATGGCTGCCCGGCACCACCTGTACATTGCCATTGGCGTCCGCGCCCGGATTGTTGGGCGAAGCCAAGGTGCCGGTGAACTGATAGGTGGCGTCGAGATAGGAATAGTTGAGATAGGCCGACCAGCCATTGGCCTGATAGCTGGTGGTCAGGTCCACGCCCTGGCGGCGGGTCAGCGGCACATTGGTGAAATAGCCCAGGCCCTGGATGGTGCTGGCCAGCGCGACAATGTCGTTGTCGCTATCGGTGCGGAAAAAGGTGGCGCTCCAGTTCACACGGTCGCTGCCAAGCAAACCAGAAAGACTGCCGCGCGCGCCCGCCTGATAGGTATGCGAGACCACCTGTGCCAGCGGCGGATCTCCCACCAGCGAATTCTCCAACAGGCAGGGCTGGGTCTGGCTGGCACAGTCCAACTCCAGCGGCGTGGGTGCGCGATTGGCTTCGGAATAGCCGCCGAATAATGAAATCGCATTGTCGAATTTGTAGGTCAGTCCGGCCAGCGGATTGACATGGCCATAGCCGTGGCTGCCGGTGAGTTCGGATGCCACGCCGCTGCGATCGCGCCCACGGATGTCGGCGGCATTGACGCGCAGGCCTGCGGTGATGGTCAGTGCGTCGGTCAGGTCCAACGCATCCACGGCGTAGAAACCATAGTAGTTGGTGGTGGCGCCCAGATTGACCGGCGCGTATCCCAGATTGCCCAAGGTATGGATGATGTTACCCGCGCCGGGCACGGTCTGATCCACCGTGACATCGAAATTGGGAAATTCGCGGCCCAATGTGCTGCCCGATTGAAAGCCGATGGCACTGTGATCGATGCTGCCGCCGGCGGTGAAATAGTTGGTCAGGCCGAACAGCGGCTGGTTGCCGGTCACCTGCACGGTGCCGCCTTGCGTCGCGCTGTCGGTGAAGGTGCGGTCGATGGTGCCGTAGGTGATGGCATTGTCGAAAGGAAAGACCTGGCCCGCAGTGTTCATGATCACGAACTGGTTGCGGAAGGCCAATGTCTTGCCGCCCGCAGGCGTGCCGAAGGCGTCGTCCTGCAGGCAAAGATCGCCGCCAAAGGACGAACGGGACGAGCAGCTTTCAAAATTGCCGTCATTGCCATCGTCATGGCGCTGGCGCAGCGCACGCACATAGACCGAGGCTTCCAGTTGCCAGTTGTCGGACAGCCGGGTCTTGTCGTTCAGCGCCAGGCCGCCGATCAGATTGTGGGTGGTCTGGGGATAGGTATAGACGGCCGTGGAAGCCTTCTGCAGCAGCTCGATGGGTGTCGGCCCCACCACGCCCAGCCCGGACAGCGACGCGGTCGCGACAAAATGCAGTTCGCTCGCACCCAGCCGCCAGCCAGTATCGGTATAGAGCCGCGCCAGGCCCGACGGCGAATGCAGCCGCCAGCCGCTGTCGGTGACGCCTTCCACGGCGCCATAAAAGCTCATGTTGCCGGTTTCCAAGCCATATTGGGCGGTGCCCATGCCATGGCCATAGGTGCCGCCCTGGCCGGACACCTGGGTGCCTTGCCAGGTGAAGCCGTTCTTCATCACTAGATTGACCGAGCCGCCAAGCGCATTGAGGCCGAACACGGGATTGCTGCTCCACACATCCATGCGGGCGACTGCGGTTTCGGGAATGGCTTCCCAGTTGACGGTGTCGCCAAAGGCTTCGTTCAGACGCACGCCATTCTGATAGACCGAGATGCCCTGCGCCACGCCTTGCAGCGGCGACGCCTCGAAACCATGAAAGCGCAGGTCCTGGAACATGGTGTTGCCCTGGCTGTCGGACAGCGACACGCCGGCCGTCTGGTCGCCCAGCGCATCCAGCACCGTGGCGCCATGCTGGGCGGCAAGCTGATCCGCACTCAGGCTTTGCAATTCGCCCGGCACCTTTTCCGGATTCTGGCCGATGTCGGAATCGGGCAGGGTGCCATAGACGATGACATGCTCGCTTGCCGTGCCGGCGGCCATCTGCTGCGCCAGGGCCGGGGTGGCGAACAGGCTGGCGGCAGCCATCAGGCCAAGACGGATTTTCATGCTTTCCCCTTTTTCACGAGGGGCTTAGGGCAGCATCGGCTTGCGCGCAATTTCCCGATTTCCCGAAAAGCGCGGGAAATTTTCCCGAATGGAAAATCGCGCGGGCGCGCGGCTAAGATGCATCAGGTTCTGGCCAGCGAGCGTCCATGTCCCTGCGCGGACAAGTCTTTCTTTCGGTTGCGATGGCACTGCTGCTCAGCCTTTCGGTGCTGGGCGTGGTGGCGCTGGGTCATGCGCAGGCTTCGGTCGACACCGAGATGCGCATGGCGCTGGAGGCCGGCGACCGCATCGTGGACAATGCACTGCTGTCGCTGCCGCGTGACGGCGAGGACGCCTATCTGGAACGGCTGGTCCAAAGCTTTGACGGCAACCGCCATCTGCGCGTGGCGCTGATCGAGAGCGGACATGACGTGACGGCATCGACGCTGGCCGCGCCCGATCCCGTGCCGGGCTGGTATCAGCGGCTGCTGGAGATTCCGGTGCAGCAGCGCATCGACACCGCGCCCAGGCTTGCGGGCCGCATTCTCAAAGTCACCACCGATGCGCACAACGAAATCGGCGAGGACTGGAGCCAGTTCCGCGATGGCGCGGCCATCCTGGCGCTGTTCAGTCTGCTGGTCCTGGGTCTGCTGCATCTGGCGATGGCGCGGGTTGCCAGACTGTTGCACAAGCTGACGGCAGGTTTTGATGCGGTGGGCGGTGGCGACTATGCCACGCACGTAACGCTGCGCGGGCCGAAGGAAATCTCGACACTTGCGGATGCTTTCAACCGCATGACGGCGCGGCTGAAAAAGCTGGAAGATGCCAATCGCCGCCTGACCGGCCAGATGCTGGCGATCCAGGAAGAGGAACGCGCCGATCTCGCGCGCGACCTGCATGACGAGATGGGGCCGTTTCTGTTCGCGATGCGGCTGGATGCGGAAGCGATCCAAGCCGAGGCGAAGAAGAGCGGGCAAGCGATCATTGCCGAACGCGCCAGCGGTCTGGGCGAGGCGGTCGGCCATATCCAGAGCCGGGTGCGCTCCATCCTGAAGCAATTGCGCCCCGATGGCCTGGCGGAGACCGGACTCAAGGTGGCGATCGGAAATCTCGCAACCTTCTGGCAGCGGCATCATGGCGGCATCGTCATCCATCTGGATGTGGCGGCTGAAGGCTTTGGTGCCGATGCCGACGCCGCAATCTATCGTCTGGTGCAGGAGGGGCTGACCAATGCCGCGCGTCATGGCGCGGCAAAACAGGTCTGGATCAGCATCACCGCAACCGATAACACCATCCGGGTGACGCTCGAAGATGACGGCGTCGGATTTGTTGCGGGTAGCGGCGGTGGCATGGGGCTCAAGGGCATGCGTGAACGGCTTGCGGCATTGAGCGGCGATCTGAGCCTGGGGGTGCGTTCCGGTGGCGGCACGCGGCTGGAAGCGGCGATCCCGCGCGTCGGCGTGGCGGACGCGGTGGCATGAAGATCCTGATTGTCGACGACCATGCCATGATCCGCGCCGGGCTCAGGCAGCTTTGCGCCGATACCGGTGCGGAGGTGCTGGAGGCGGACGGCGGCGCGGCCGCGCTCGACTTGCAAAAAAACGAACGGCCGCAACTCACGGTGCTGGATCTCAACATGCCGGGGCTGAGCGGGCTTGAGCTGCTGCGCCAGCTGCTCGCTGTCGACGCGCGCGCGCGGGTTCTGGTTTTCACCATGCATGGCGAGACGGCCTATGCCGCCAAGGCGCTGGAGATTGGCGCCAAAGGCTATCTCAGCAAGAATGCCTCGCCGGCGGAGTTGCGCACCGCGCTGTCGCGCATCCTGGGCGGCATGACTTATGTGGAAGGCGAAATTGCGCAACAGCTGGCGGCGCTACCCAGCGAGCAGCGCCAGCAATTGAGCGAACGCGATCTGGAGATTTTGCGCCTGTTGGGCGAAGGCCGCAGCTTCACCGAAATCGCCGCAAGCCTGGGACTGGGCTACAAGACCGTGGCCAACAGCGCCACCGCGATCAAGTCCAAGCTGGGCGTGGCGCGCACTGCCGATCTGATAAGGCTTTCGGTGGAAATGGGAATCGGGCGTCAGGTTCCCTGATCTTCGGCTTGGAGACGTTCCAAAGTCACAAAAGATTTCCATGACGGTTTCGTGTTGACCCTCCGGTTATTCGGGCGCAGTGTTTTTACGGCTTGGTGAAAAGACCTGCGATTGCCGCAGCTACTTCCACAAGGCGCCCCAATGCGCGATGTCCCGGTGACATTATGCACCGCGCGAGTCGCGATCGATCCGGTGGAGACCGGATTTCCAGGGCAGCCGAGGGAATGTCGCGCGAGATGCGGGTCTGGGATCTAGGCAGGTGAAACCCGCAACAGGAGGGTTCTTTAATGGAAGATACTCCGCCGGAAAGTACGCCGGGCTTCGCCTGATGCGGAGCCAAGGCCCGGATTAAAAAACCGGACCTCCGCCTACAATCGAAACGGAACAATGGGTGAAAGCCCATATCGAGAGTCCGGCTTGATGTCGGACAGAAAAATGGAACAGGCCCCGTCAGCAATCTGGCGGGGCTTGTTTCGTATCTGGGCTTCATATCGGGATTGGCGCATGACCCAGCTGCATGACAAGCCTGTCAGGTTTGGGGGGCGCCGGAAATCGCCCTGCAACAATTTGAAGGATAAATAGAGTTTTTCCGCGAGCCCTGCTGGGTTAAGGAAGACGCATGCGCAAAATCGCCATTTTCACCGCCGCCTTGCTGGGTGCTGCCTTGCTGGCTGGCTGCACCACCGCCCGCTCGACTGCGCCGGTGCGCACAGCCAGCGAGCAGCTGCTGATTTCCGCCGCCGCCGACCGCGCCGCCCAGCAATTGTCGCTGGGCATCCCCAAGGGCACCCGCATCTTCGTCGATACCCGCTATTTCCAGGGCTATGACGACGGCTATGCCATCGCCGCCATCCGCACGCAGATGCTCAGGAGCGGGCTGATGCTGGTGGACGATCGCGCCCAGGCGGAAGCCGTGGTGCAGGTCTCGTCGGGGGCGCTGTCCACCGATCAGAAGTCGCTCTTGATCGGCATTCCGCAGCTGACGGTGCCTTATTATACCACCGGCGCCTCCATTACCGTGCCCGAGATCGCGCTCTTCAAGCAGGCGGAAGAAAAGGGCGTCGCCAAATTCGTCGCCACCGGCTATGACGCCAAGTCGGGCAAGCTGCTCGCCACCACCGATCCGCGCTTCGGCTTTGCCCACAACACCAATCACACGGTGCTGCTGTTCTTTTCCTGGGCCACCGGCGATGTGGTCCCATCGGGCGTGGACCAGAACTCGCTGTCGTTTCACAGCCTGACCAACATGCTGCCTGGCAACAACTAGGGCCCGTTACGGGAAGTATTGATAGATCCAGGTTTCGCTCAGCGTCCTGTCGCCCAGCTTCAGGAACATCCGCAGATCGACCGGCGCATTGCCTTCGGCCTGCAGGTCGAACAAGGCGCGCCAGCGATCAGTGCCCACCACCTTGATGACATAGGCATTGTCGATCTTGCCACGTGAGGCGCTCACCACCGGCTTGATGTCGAAACGCTGCGCCATCTCCATCAAGGGACCGCCGGTGAAATCCACGACGAATTTGCGCCGGTCGCGCGGTGCGGGCACCTGGCCCGGCACTCCGCCCACGCCCAGCCGCGTCGCCACCACATGCGCGATGTCCTTGGGATATGCCGGCTCGCTGTCCTGCCAGTAGAGCCGGTAGTCGAAGGAGAGGCTGCCGCCGCGTTTGACCGGCGCGTCGGGGCGCCAGCAGGCGACGATATTGTCGTGGATCTCGTCATCGGTGGGAATTTCCACCAGCTGCACCGCGCCGGGTCCCCAATCGCCCTTAGGCTCAACCCAGATTCCCGGACGCCGGTTATAGAAGGCGCCGTCATCCTGATAATTTTCGAAATCCCGGTCGCGCTGGATCAGTCCGAAGCCTTTGGGATTGTCATCCAGGAACGCGTTGGTCATGACTTGGGGCGGATCGATCAGCGGCCGCCAGATGCGCTCGCCCTTGCCGGTCCATAGCGCCAGTCCGTCGCTGTCATGGATTTCCGGGCGCCAGTCGGCCGCCTTGCGCCGCTCATTCTCACCATACCAGTACATGCTGGTCAGCGGTGCGATGCCCAGCCGCGCGATGTCGGCGCGGAAGAATAGCATGCAATGCACATTCATCACCACCGCGCCGGTCTCATTCTTCGCGGCGTCGAAGCGGTAAGCGCCGGTGATGGAGGGCCCATCCAGCAGGGCATGGATGGCGATCGCAGGGCCATTGGTCTCAAGCCAGAACTCGCTGAAGCGGGGAAATTCCTCCGGCGTCGCGGTCCCCGTGTTGACGGCGATGCCGCGGGCTGAGGCGCCATATTGCGCGTCCTGGCCGGACGAGCGGAAATAGCTCGCGCCCTGGAAGGCCAGCCAGTCGGTCTTCTTGTGGGCTGCGTCCATCACCCGAAAGCCGGCAAAGCCAAGGTTGGCCAGGGCGCGCGCATCCAGCCCGCTCGCCTTGTAGTCGAAATAATCCGGGCCATAGAGGATCTCGCGCGTCTTGCCGCCTTCCACCGCGTGAATGGTCACCGGGTCGGCGGAATATTTGTTGAGATGAAAGAACGAAACCGGATCGGGCCCCTGTGCCCACAAGGCGTGGTCGGCGCGGAACCTGATCTTCTGGACGGCGTCGAAGTCGATGCTCTTGATGATCTGTGCGGCCCGGCTTTGCGGTGGCTTGTAAGGCTGGCTGGCGTTTTTTTGGGCGAGCGCGGCCAGCCAGTCGAAACTGAAATCCCGGGGCGGCCCGAAACGCAAGGCGCCCTTGCCGCTAACCGCGTCCGCGGCCCGGGCGGCAGGCGCAAGCAAGCCTGCCGATAAGGCGGCAAGCAGCAGGCGTCGGTCGGGCATCAGCATGGGGGAAACTCGGCCTGGAGGAACCGGCAATAGAGGCGGCAATCGTGGAAAAGTTAAGGCTGCTGTTTTTGTTGCGGGCAAAGGCTTGTCACATGCCATCCCCGGCTTCCGAATTGCCCGGAATGGTCCATCATTTCGCCGCATTGTCACGTTTCATTACCGATGTCGATGGGCTAGCGCTTTTGGATTTTGTACGGATGGATTCCCAGTCTTGCGCCTTTGAGGCGCCGCCTGAAGCAACCCTGAGTGAGACCGCGACCCCGTTGCGTTGTCCCCATGCCATGATCGCCCAGCCTCTGGTACCCTGGACTCCGACCCGGTTTCTGGCCACGCTTCTGACGACGCTGCTTTCGGCCCCCGCGCTGCGTCTGCAGCCAGCGATAAACCGCCGCCGTGCCTGACATCGCGCCCCGGCGCTGGCTCTACCTGTTCATGGTGCTGGCGTCGACGGTGGCTGCCGTTACCCAGATGGCGGGTGTGTTCGAGGTCAACGGCTTCAGCGCCCGCGAACTCATCATCCTGTGTCTTTTCGCGATTCTGTTCGCCTGGATCGCGTCCTCCTTCTGGATGACGGTGTTTGGCGCCTTCGCCCGCTTTACCAGGGCGGAGCTTCTGCCGCTCAAGCCCGCGGACGGCCCTTCAGCGGCGCGCACGGCGATCCTGATGCCCATCTATAACGAAGATGTGTCGCGGGTTTTCTCCGGGGTGCGCGCCATCCAGGAAGCGGCCGGCGCTGACTTCGATTTCTTCATCCTCAGCGACAGCACCAATCCCGCCAGCTGGGTGGCCGAAGAACTGGCCTGGCAGGTCTTGAAGCGCGAACTGGGCGAGGAGGCGCGCATCTACTATCGCCATCGCGCCAGAAACACCGGACGCAAGGCCGGTAACATCCAGGAGTTCTGCGAGAACTGGGGCCAGCTTTATGACTATATGGTGATCCTGGACGCCGACAGTCTGATGACCGGCAAGACCCTGGCGCATCTGGTGGGCCTGATGGACGCCAATCCCCGCGCCGCCCTGATTCAGGCGCCGGCGCAACTGGTGGGCCGCAACTCCCTGTTTGCCCGCATCCAGCAATTCGCTTCCAGCGTTTATGGCCCGCTGCACACCGCGGGGCTGGCGTTCCTGCAGGGGCCTGACGGCAATTACTGGGGCCACAACGCCATTATCCGCGTGCATGCTTTCATGCGGTATTGCGGCCTGCCGCGGCTGCCGGGCCGTCCGCCCTTCGGCGGCGAGATCATGAGCCATGACTTCATCGAGGCGGCCTTGCTGCGCCGCGCCGGCTGGGACGTCTGGATGGCGCCCGACATCGGCGGATCGTTCGAAGAACCGCCTCCTACCTGATGGACTATCTGATCCGCGACCGGCGCTGGTGCCAGGGCAATCTGCAGCATCTGCGCATCGTCTTCGCGCAAGGCCTGACCTTGCCCAGCCGCCTGCATCTGGCGATGGGAATCATGAGCTATGTGTCCTCGCCTTTGTGGCTGTTGCTGCTGATCGTTTCGGGGGCAGAGATGATGAGCACCCCTCGGCGATACCTGTCGGTCCTGCCGGCCTTCACAGCGCGTTGCCGCTCGATGTCTCCGATGCGGCCGAGCTGGCATTCTGGTGCTGGCGACCCTGGTGCTGCTGTTCGGGCCCAAGCTTCTGGCGGTGGCGGCGGTGCTGGAAGATGCAGCCCTCACCCGCGCCCATGGCGGCACACGCGCGCTCGTTACCGGGCTGTTCTGGGAAATCGCTGTTCTCCACCCTGATGGCGCCGATCGTGATGCTGCAGCACAGCTGGTATGTGTTTGCGATTTTGATGGGCATGGCCACCGGCTGGAATCCGCAGACCCGCACCGACCGCGCCCTGCCGCTGAAACTGGCGGCGCGGAAGTTCGCGGCCCATACCCTCATCGGCGCCGCTGCCGCCCTGGCGCTCTGGTACTATGCGCCTGGCAGTTTCAACTGGTTTGTGCCGTTGCTGGCCGGATTGCTGCTGTCCATTCCCCTGATCGTGCTCAGCTCAAGCCCGCTGCTCGGCCAGATTGCGCGCGAGGATCATCTTTTTCTGGTGCCCAGCGAAAGCCGAGGGCTTCGCGTGCTGGACCGCGCCCATGCGCTGGCCGCCGGCCATGAAGCCGTTTCAGAGCGGGCGCAGCATCTCGTGCTGGAGGATGCGCGGGTGCGTGAGCTGCATCTGGCGCTCTTGAAGGATGCGCCGGCGCCGGCGGTCGATCCGCTGCTGTTGTGGAGCCTGCGCGAAAGGGCCAAGCGCCGCGAAACCGCAAGCTTCAGCCGCGACGACTGGACTCTCTTCTGCTGTCGGACCCGGAGTTCCTGCGCGCCTTGTCCTTGCCGGCGTCCTCAGCGGCTTTGCTGCGGAACCGCCCCATATCGGCGAAGGCCAGCTCCAGCAATTCTGTCATCGCCGCGCGCGCTGCTTGCGGATCGCCGGCCGCGACCGCCTCATAGACCTTGATGTGATCGGGCACCGGATCGCGCCGCAGGCGCTGGGTGCGTTGCTTGAAGAATGTGCTCCAGGCCACCACGGCGGCGACGCTGCTGCTCAAGGTCATCAGGAAGGGATTGGCGGAAGCACGCAGCAGGATAGTGTGAAACGTCTGGTCGGCGAGACGGCCCCGGCTGGTCTGCAGGGTTTCGCTGACCATGATCTCCAGCGCGGCCCCCATCTGGTTCAACTGTTTTAGGGTGCGCCGCTCGGCGGCCAATGCGGCGGCCTCGGGCTCAAACAGCTTGCGCAATTCGAACAGGCTGGTGAGAAGCTCTTGGCGGGGCTCGCGCGCAAACATCCAGGACAGGACATCGGGATCCAGCAGATGCCACTGATCCATGTCGGTGACCCGGGTGCCGATCTTGGGCCGCGACTGCACCAGGCCCTTGGCGATGAGAATGCGCATCGCCTCGCGGTAAGCGGACCTGGACACTTGGCGCTGGCCGCTGGCGGCGATTTCTCCGTCCAGGATGGTGCCCGCCTTGAGCTGTCCGGAAACGATCTTCACGCCCAGATCGCCGGCGATCTTGGCGGGGATGCGCAGCGCGGGCTTGGGCGGTTCCATCCCTGCTTTGTAGCCGGGACGTTGCGGCAGTCAAAGCGGCAGAAAAAATGCCCGCCGGCAGAAGCCGGCGGGCTCGAAGGTTTCCCGGTCACCGGTATAGGGAAGGAACCGGCGGCCAGGCGGGCGTCAATGCGCCGTCGCCGCTGCATAGCCCAACGGCGGGCGATCGGGAAGTTAATTGTCGGACAAATCAAATATCATGTGCATATCGGCTGTGCTGCATTGCAACCAAGCTTGCGTCTTGCGGCCGAACACGGTTTCAGGAATTGTCTGAGTAAAGGGGAGCGCGATAATGATTTTTTCCAAGCGCACACTGCTGAAAAGCGGGGCCGCGCTGGCCGCCGGTTTGCCGCTGCGCGGCCTTGCCACAGACAGCCTGGCGCCCGGACCGTTTCGGCCCGACTGGGATTCGCTCACGGCGCAGTATCAGGCGTCGGACTGGTTCCGGGACGCGAAATTCGGAATCTGGGCGCACTGGTCGGCGCAATGCGTGCCCGAAGCGGGCGACTGGTATGCCCGTAACATGTATCTGCAGGGCCAGAAGCAGTACGACCATCACCTGAAGAATTACGGCCATCCCGCCGACACCGGCTTCATGGAGATGAACAACCGCTGGAAGGCGGAGAACTGGCGCCCCGAAGAGCTGATTGATCTCTACGCCAAGGCGGGCGCGCGCTATTTTGTCTCCCTGGCCAACCATCACGACAATTTCGACAACTTCGCCTCGCGCTTTCACGACTGGAACAGCACTCGTATCGGACCCCGGCGCGACATCGTGGGCACCTGGGCCAAAGCCGCGCGCGCGCGCGGTCTGAAGTTCGGCGTCTCCAATCATTCCGCCCATGCCTGGCACTGGTTTCAGCCGGCTTATGGCTATGATCCGGAAGGCGCGCGCGCCGGCGAACGCTATGACGCCTGGAAGCTCACCAAATATGACGGCAAGGGCAAATGGTGGGAGGGACTTGATCCCCAGGAGCTTTATGCCGGTGCGGTAATGCCGATGCCCGCCGGCATCGCGTCCATCAAGGATGCCGATGCCTGGCATGCCGCGCACGACCGGGTGTGGGAAGAAAGCCCGCCTTTGGCCAATCCCGCCTTCGTGCGGCAATGGTATTTGCGCTGCAAGGACCTGATCGACAGTTATCAGCCCGATCTTCTGTATTTCGACAATAGCGGCCTGCCGCTGGGCCAGGCGGGCCTGGACATGACGGCGCATCTCTACAACAGCTCGATTGCCAGGCACGGCTCGCTTCAGGCCGTGGTCAACTGCAAGATGTTGCCGGACAATCAGCGCGCGGCCGTGGTCGAGGATGTGGAGCGCGGCTTCCGTTCCGACGTGGTGCCGCATCCCTGGCAGACCGATACCTGCATTGGCGACTGGCATTACAATCGCGAACGCTTCCTGCAGAAATCCTATATGCCCGCGGATGCGGTGGTGCACCGGCTGTGCGATGTGGTGTCCAAGAATGGCTGTCTGCTGCTGTCCATTCCCGTGCGCGGCGATGGCACCATCGACGAAGAGGAACGCAAGATTGTGGAAGGCATCGCCGGCTGGACCGACCGCTATGGCGAGGCGATCTTCGCCTCGCGGCCCTGGCGCCTGTCGGGCGAGGGTCCGACCCAGGTGGCGTCCGGTTCGTTCGGCGAAGGCAAGCTCAAGCCCTTCGAAGCCGCCGATATCCGTTTCACCACCAAGGGCGCCACGCTGTATGCGATGACCTTGGGCGCGCCGCAGGAGACGGTGCTTATCAAGTCGCTGGCCCAGCATGGCACAGTGCGCCGGGTCGAGATCGTGGGTACGGCCGCACCGTTGAGCTTCCAGCAGGATGCTGATGGCCTGCATGTCACGATGCCGCCCGGTGCGAGCCACCCTTATGGTGTTGCGCTCAAGATCGACGGCGAAGCTATTGTATAAAGTCTGGTAACGGGGAGAAAAATGCTCAGGAATATTCTTGGCGGCGTGATGCTTCTGGCGCTGGTGGCGCCGGCCAATGCCCAGACCGCGGTGGCCCATGTCACCATCGATACCTCCAAGCCGGGGCCGGAGATCGACCGCCATATCTATGGCCAGTTCGCCGAGCATCTGGGGCGCGGCATCTATGAAGGTATCTGGGTGGGGGAGAACAGCAAGATCCCCAACATCCATGGCTATCGCAAGGATGTGGTGGAGGCGTTGCGCCATATTCATGTGCCGGACATTCGCTGGCCCGGCGGCTGTTTCGCTGATCTCTATGACTGGCGCGACGGTGTTGGTCCGCGCGCCAAGCGCCCGGTACGTATCAACGTCCATTGGGGCGGCGTGACCGAGGACAACCGCTTCGGCACCAACGAATTCATGAATTTCTCCGAACTGGTGGGCGCGGACGCCTATGTTTCGCTCAATGTCGGGTCGCTGACGCCGTATGATAACGCCGAGTGGCTGGAATACATGACCTCCGACAGCCAGTCGTCGCTGGCCAATGAGCGGCGCAAGAATGGCCGCGCCAAACCCTGGACGGTGCGCTTTGTCGGCATCGGCAACGAGACCTGGGGCTGCGGCGGCAACATGCGCCCCGAATATGCCGCCGACGTCAACCGTCGCTATGCCACCTTCGCCAACACGCCGCTCGAGATGGGCACCCTGAAGATCGCCAGCGGCAGCCACGACGACAATTACGACTTTGCCGAGACCATGATGCGCGATGGCGGCAAGTTCGACGGCCTCAGCGTGCACTACTACACCGTGCCGCGCGTCTTCCGCGACAAGGGGGCGGCCACCGGCTTTCCGGAAAGCGAATGGGCTTCAACCCTCAGCCATGCGCTGCACATCAACGAGATCGTGACCAAGACCTCCGCAATCATGGACAAGTACGACCCCGACAAGAAAATTGGGCTCTATGTGGATGAATGGGGTGCCTGGTACGATCAGGAACCGGGCAGCCATCCTCGCTTCCTCTATCAGCAGAATTCGCTGCGCGACGCAGAGGTGGCGGCGCTGTCCCTCAACATTTTCCAGCGTCACACCGACCGGGTGAAAGGCGCCAATATCGCCCAGATGATCAATGTGCTGCAGGCGATGATCCTGACCGACAAGGACAAGATGGTGCTGACGCCCACCTATCACGTCTTCGACCTGTACCAGGCCTTCATGGGGGCTGTGCCTTATCCCGCCGCCGTGTCGGGACCGGACTATGTCCAGGGCGATAACAAGCTGCCGATGGTGGATGTGTCGGCGGCGCGGGGCAAGGACGGCAAGCTGGTGCTGTCGATCATCAACACCAATCCCGATCACGCGGTGCAAGTGGTGACCAATCTGGCCGGCTCGGCCCATGGGCGCATCATCACCGCTATTGCCATGGACGCGCACAACACCTTCGACAACCCCAACATGGTGCATCCGCTGCCGTTCGCCAGCAGCACCCAGGACGGGAAAATGTCTTTCGACATGCCGGCCAAAGGCGTGGCGGTCGTTATTGTCGATTGAGTACGCCGGCCCTCTTCCCCGCAGTGTGTATGCGCATCGCGGGGAAGCTCGGCCGAACGTCGCTAATGCGCGTTGAACCTGTAGACGATGGTGTTGACGTAAGCCTGACCGGGGTTCAGGCGCGAGGTTGGGAAGTCCGGATGGTTAGGGCTGTCCGGGAACACACCCGGCTCCATGCAGATGGCGTCGCCCTGGCGATAAGCGCGCTGGCCTTTGCCGAAGAAGGTGCCGTCCAGGAAGTTGCCGGTATAGAACTGCACCCCGGGCGCGCTGGTGCTGAGTTCCAGCGTGCGGCCCGACACCGGTTCGCTCACCACCACGGCCGGCCGCAACGTCCCGGCCGCGCCATCGACGATAAAGTTGTGGTCATAGCCGCGGCCATAGCGAATCTGCTGGTCTTTGGCGTCGCGGATGCGGTCGCCCACCCGGTGCGGAGTGCGGAAGTCGAACACCGTGCCGGCCACGGCGCGGCGCTCGCCGGTGGGGATCAGGGTGGCATCGACAGGCGTGAAGCGCTCGGCATGCAAGGTCACCATGTCGCCCATCACATCGCGGGCGTCATTGCCCGACAGGTTGAAATAGGAGTGGTTGGTGAGATTGAGCACCGTGGGCTTTGACGTGGTGGCGCGATATTCCAGCTTCAGTTCATTCTGTTCGTTCAGCGAATAGGTCGCCGTCACTTTCAGCTCGCCCGGAAAGCCTTCCTCGCCATCGGCGCTGACATAGCTGAACACGACCTGGGCTTGCGGCCCGCTGGAGACGGAATCGATCTTCCACATCCGTTTGTCGAAACCCATCGGGCCGCCATGCAGGGTGTTGGGACCGTCATTGACGGGCAGGGCATAGCTCTTGCCGTCAAGCGAGAATTTCGCCTTGGCGATGCGGTTGGCATAGCGCCCGACCGATGCGCCGAAATAATCGGGATGGGAGAGATATTCCTGGGCGCTGTCATAGCCCAGCACCACATCGTCTTTGTGGCCGGCTTTGTCGGGCACCATCAGTGACTGAAGTGTCGCGCCCAGGGTCATGATTTTTGCCGAGATGCCGGCGCCGTTGGTCAAGGTCACCGCTTCCACCTTGGTGCCGTCGGCTAGCGCGCCGAAAGGTGCGCGTGTCGCCGTTCCGGCATTGGCCGCGGTGGCGCACATGGCAAGGGCCGCCGCGCCCCAAACTGCATATTTCATAATCCCCTCCCGATTGTTGGCGCACACTATTCCGGCAAACCAAACGCCACACAAGCCCGCGCGTCTGGGCTAGAATGATGCGTCGCAATAGAGGTTTAACCGTGCTCAAGCGTCTGTTTCTGTCGCACCCCGCCAGTGTAGGCGAAAGCTATTTTGAACATCAGCGCGTGGCCTTGTCGTTCGCCTTGCCGCTGTTGGGTGCGGGCTTGGCGGCCTTGGCCCATGCCGTCATTCCGGCTGTGTGCGAACGCACCGCCGGAGATGCGATCCGCCACTTGCATGACCGGCTGGAAAAGCGCGGCTAGGCGTTTTTCGGACGCGTAAATTTGAGGATGAAGACCGCGCCGCCGCCGGGCCGGCTTGCAACCGTCACGCTGCCAGCATGAATTTCAGCAATCTTGGCCACAATGGCCAGCCCCAGGCCCGCGCCCTGAAAAGAAGAATTGAGGGTGGGGTTGCGGTCGGCGCGCCAGAAGCGGCGAAAGATCAGGGCGCGGTCCTGTTCCCGCACGCCGGGGCCACGGTCCATCACCGCGACACTGCCCACATCGCCGACGTCGAGTTCGACAACGGTGCCGGGCGCGGTATGCTTGATGGCATTCTCCACCAGATTGCGCACGGCGCGGAAGATCATGGCGCCATCGCCGCGCACCCAGACCGGCATGGTCGCGCCCGTCAGGGCGATGGAGCGATCCTGACGGATGGCGATCTCCGCCATCATCGCGGCGACTTCGGCTGAGATCGCGCGCAGGTCCACGGTCGTGGTGGGCGGGGCGCTGTTGCCCTCGACCTCGGCCATTTCCATCAGTTGGTTGACCACATGGCTCATCACCAGAATGTCGGCCTTGAGGCCGTCCAGCCCTTCGCGGTCGGGCATGGTTTCGACCCGGGTGCGCAGCACCGCCAGTGGCGTGCGCAATTCGTGCGCGGCATCGGCGGTGAATTCGCGCTGCACGCGGATGCCCTGTTCCAGCCGGTCCAGCGCCTGGTTCATCGAGGCGATCAGTGGCTGCAGCTCTTGCGGCATGTGATGATCGGGCAGGCGCGGGTTGGTGCGGGCGGGATCGATGGTGCTGGCGATTTCGGACGCGCGCAGCACCGGCTTCAGCGCGCTGCGGATCACCACAATGTCGATGGCCAGCAGCAAGGCCAGAATGGTGACGGTGAACCAGCCGATATGTCCCAGATAGCTGGACACGATGTCGTCGAAGATCACATCGGGATGCTGGATGTTCTGCGCCACCTTGATCCAGATCGCGTCGTCTCCGTCGCCGCGTTTCAGCGCCAGGCCATAGAAATCCGCGCCATTCTGCGAATAGCGCTGGAGCAGCTGCGAGGAAATCGGCACCAGCGCCGCGCCGCCCTGCGGATTGGAGGAAAAAAGCGGGTGGTTGGCAGCATCCGCCACCGTGTAAGACAGCCCGTCCAGGCCGTGTGCATATAAAGTCTGCAGGTCGTCCGGCATGTCCAGGCGCCAGCCGTCCGGCGAGTGGGTCAGATATTGCGCGATGGTCGCGGCATGGTCACGCAGCGAACGCACTTCGAACTGGTCGGCGGACTGGTTGATCACCAGATAGTTCGCCAGCGGCACCAGCATCGCGGCGATCAGGATCGCCAGCAGATGAAAGAAGGCGATGCGCGACTGAAGCGACGTCAGCCGGAATGTCATGCCCCGAAAGCTCAAGGCTTGGGCTCCATCAGAATATAGCCCACACCGCGCACGGTATGGACTTCCGCCGTCGAGCCGGCATCGGTCAGCTGCTTGCGCAGCCGGTGCATATAGACTTCCACCGCATTGGAACGCACGTCTTCCGATGGTCCGAACAGATGATCCTCGACCAGCCGCTTGGGCACCACCCGGCCGGGCCGGCGGATCAGGATTTCCAGCAGCGCCAGTTCGCGCGCGCTGAAGGATTGCGGCTTGCCGTCGACAAAAGCCTGCCGCGCGCCACTGTCGAAGGACAGGTTGCCCGCTTCCAGCAGGTTGCCCAGAAATTCGCCTGGCCGGCGCAGCAGAGCGCGGATGCGTGCCACCAGCTCCTCGAACGCGAAGGGCTTCACCAGATAATCGTCGGCGCCGCTGGAGAGACCGGAGACTTTCTCTTCCGTGGTGCCGCGGGCGGTCAGCATCAGAACCGGCGTGGCATCGCCCTTGGCGCGCAGATTGCTGACCAGGTTGCGGCCATCGCCATCGGGCAGGCCCAGATCCACGATCATGGCGCCGTAGCGGCTGGCCTGGATGGCGTCCTCGGCTTCGGCGATGCGCGCGGCGCGATCGCTGTCGAAGCCGGCCGCCTTCAGGCCCCGGCAGATCAGGTCGGCGAGTTGGTCATTATCCTCGACCACCAGCAAACGCATGGGCTTTTTCGATCCGTTTCGGGCTGTAAGTTTCCTGTAAGCCGGTGCGCTTATAACCCCGGCCATTCCGGATGCTTCATACAGGGAAATGGCTTGGAAAAGCAGCCTATAAAAGGCCTGCCGCGTAACGCTCAACTCCGCATTCTAGCGATTGGCGCTGCCGCGGTCGCGGGCGTGCTGATTGCGGTGCCGGTCCTGCGCGATGCGCTTTTGGCCAAGCCCGCGCCCGCTGTTGCCCAAGCTGGTGCAGGGCGGCTTTCGCCCCGACAGCGCTCAATGGGCAAACATCACGCTGGGCACCGTGACCGCGCGCAAATTCCCCGGTCTGGTTTCCGTGGAAGCCCAGGTTGCCACCGACGACGAAACCACCACCCAGGTCTTCTCGCCCTTCACCGGCCAGGTCCTCAATATCGCGGTGCGCGCCGGCGACCATGTCGCCAAGGGGCAGGTGCTGGCGACGGTCGCCGCCAGCGAGGCGATGCAGTCGGAAGGCGATTTGATGGCGGCTGTGATCGCCGCCCGCAATGCCGACACCAATGAGGCGCGCCAGCACGCGCTTTATAACGACGGCAGCGCGGCGTTGAAGGACTGGCAACAGGCCCAAGCCGATCAGGCCACGGCCACCGGGGCGCTGATCGCGGCGCGCGGCAAGCTGCACGCGCTGGGCTTTGGCGACGCCCAGATTCACGCCATGGAAACTGAGCGCAAGGATCACGCCTTCGCGCCGCCCGCCGAACTGACGGCGCCCATTTCCGGCACCGTGACCCAGCGCCTGGTGGGGCCGGGCCAGTTCGTCCAGGCTGCATCCACCAATGCGGTCTTCGCCATCGGCAATCTCGACCGGTTGTGGCTGATCGGCAATGTGCGCGAGGAAGAAGCGACCCAGATGCGGGTCGGCCAGGCCGTGGACGTCGCCGTGCCTGCGCTGCCCGGACGGACTTTTCCGGCGCGGCTGACCTGGGTTGCCTCGGCAATCGATTCCACGACCCACCGCTTGGCGGTGCGTGCCGAAATCGCCAATACGACCGGCCTGCTCAAGCCCGCCATGTTCGCCACCATGCTGATCCATACCGGCGGCGACCGTGTCTCGCCGGCGGTTCCCGAGATGGCGGTCATCCGCGAAGGCGATCAGTCCCATGTCTGGGTTTCGGCCGGCGGCGCAAGTCTGGTGATGCGCCGCATCCAGCCGGGCCGGCTGCAGAACGGTTACATGGAAGTGCTGGCGGGTCTTCGGCCCGGCGACCGGGTGGCGCTTGCGGGCAGCCTGTTCCTGGACAGCGCCGCGAATTCGGACTGACACATGAGCAGCGTGGTTCTTCTGGCCCTGCGTCAGCGCGTGCTGGTCGTCGTGCTTCTGGTCGTGTTCATGGTCACGGGCGTGGTGCTGTTCACCAAGCTCAATATCGAGGCCTATCCCGATCCGGTGCCGCCGCTGGTGGAAATGGTGACCCAGAGCTCGGGTCTCTCGGCGGAGGAGATCGAGCGCAATATCTCGATCCCCATCGAGATACAGATGGCGGGCATTCCCCACGTCACCGCCATCCGCACCATTTCACTGTTCGGCCTTTCGGATGTGAAGGTGCAGTTCACCTATGACTTTACGTATGACGAAGCCCAGCAATGGGTGATCAACCGGCTCTCCCAGTTGTCCGCCCTTGCCGGGCGGCGTGCAGCCGCAACTTTCGCCCGAAAGCCCGATCGGAGAAATCTATCGCTACCGGCTGGTAGGTCCGCCCGGCTATTCGGTGACCGACCTCAAGACCATCCAGGACTGGATCCTGCGAGCGGCGCTTCAAGGCGGTGCCGGGAGTCGTCGATGTCACGGGCTGGGGCGGCAAGACCAAGACCTATGACGTAACCGTCGATCAGCACAAGCTGCTGCAATATGGCATTACCATGCCCCAGCTGCTTACCGCGCTGAACAACAGCAACATCAATGTCGGCGGCCAGACCGTGAATATCGGCCAGCAGGCGGCCATTGTGCGCGGCGTGGGCCTGATCCGCTCGGCGAGCGACATCGGCAATGTCGTGCTGGCTGCCAACAACGGTGTGTCGGTGATGCTGCATGATGTGGCGGACGTCACCATCGGTCATCAACCCCGGCTGGGCATCGCCGGCCAGGACAATGACGACGATATCGTTCAGGGCATTGTGCTGATGCGCCGGGGCGAGCAAAGCATGCCCACCATCCGAGGGGTGGAAGAAGAAGTTCGTAATATCAACAGCTCCGGCATTCTGCCGCCGGGCGTCTCCATCAAGCCGATCTATGACCGCACCGACCTGATCAACCTCACCACCCATACGGTGCTGGAAAACATGCTGGTGGGCATGGTGCTGATCTTCCTGGTGCAATGGCTGTTCCTGGGTGATCTGCGCAGTGCCGCGATCGCGTCCGCCACCATTCCCTTCGCGCTGCTGTTCGCCGTCACGATCCTGATGCTGCGGGGGGAATCGGCCAATCTCCTGTCGGTGGGCGCGATCGATTTCGGCCTGGTGGTGGATGCGACCGTGATCATGGTCGAGAATATTTTTCGCCATCTGTCGGGTGAAGTCTCCGCCCGGGGCGAGCGCGAGAAGCGGCGCGCCCAGGCCGAAGCCGCCGGCCTGCACGGCAAGCTCGCCACCATCCTGCTTGCGGCTCAGGAAGTGGGTCAGCCGATCCTGTTTTCCGCCGCCATCATCGTGGCCGCCTTTGTGCCGCTGTTCACCATGTCGGGCGTGGAAGGTCATATTTTCGGTCCGATGGCGCGCACCTATGCCTTTGCCATCGCCGGCGGCGTGATCGCCACCTTCACCATCACGCCTGTGCTTGGGGCGTTCCTTCTGCCCGAGCGGATGGAGGAGACCGAGACCAAGGTGCTGCGCTTCCTGCACCGGCGCTATGTCTGGGCCTCGGAATTCGCGCTCGCCAACCGCACCCTGGCGCTGGGCGGCGCAGGTGTGCTGTTCGCCTTTGCCCTTCTGGCCATGAGCATGATGGGCATGGAGTTCCTGCCGCATCTGGAAGAAGGCAATTTCTGGATTCGCGCCACCATGCCGGCCACCATCTCGCTGGAAACGGCCAACGGCTATGTCAACCAGATGCGCAAAGTGATCGGCTCCTATCCCGAGGTGATCACCGCGGTGTCGCAGAACGGCCGTCCCGACGACGGCACCGACGCCACCGGCTATTTCAATGCGGAATTCTTTGTGCCGTTGAAACCGGCCTCGCAATGGCCCGGCGGTGTCACCAAGGACAAACTGACGGACGATCTGAACGGCGCGCTGTCCAACAAATTCCCCGGGTGGATTTCAATTTCTCGCAGAATATCGAGGACAATGTCGAAGAGGCCGCTTCAGGCGTCAAAGGCGAAAATTCCGTCAAGCTGTTCGGCAATGACCTGCAGACCTTGGAAGACACCGCCGCGAAGATAAAGGCGGTGATGGCCAGGGTGCCCGGGATCGCCGATCTGGCGGTGCTCAATTCGCTTGGCCAGCCGACCATCGAGATTCGCATCGACCGGGCCAAGGCTGCGCGCTTTGGCCTGGCGACGGGCGACATCAATAATGTGATTCAGGCCGCGGTGGGCGGCGAGGCGGCCGGCAATCTTTATGAGACGGGCAGCGACCGCAATTATCCCATCATGGTGCGGCTGTCGCCGCAATATCGCGGCAGCCTGGATGCGATCCAGCATATCCAGGTGGGCGCGGCCAACCCGTCGGGCGGTGCGCCGATACCGGTGCCGCTGTCGGCCATCGCCGACATCAGGCTTGTTTCGGGCGCGGCCTTCATCTACCGCGAGCATCAGGAACGTTATATCCCCATCAAGTTCAGCGTGCGCGGCCGCGACCTGGCCGGAGCGGTCCAGGACGCGCAAAACCGCATCGCAAAAGAAGTTCACATGCCCCCGGGCTATCGCCTGGAATGGGTGGGCGAATTCGGCGAATTGCAGGAGGCGCTGGGGCGGCTCGCCGATTGCCATCCCCATCAGCCTGGCGCTGATCGGCATGCTGCTCTACGTCAATTTCTCGTCCCTGCGCGACACCTTGCTGGCCGCCAGCGTGATGCCCATGGCGGCGATCGGCGGCATCTTTGCGCTTGTATCTCACCGGCACGCCCTTCAGCGTGTCGGCGGCCATCGGCTTCATTGCCCTGTTCGGCATTTCGGTGATGGATGGCATCATCGTGCTTGCTTTCTATAACCGCATGTTGCGCAACGGCGTGTCGCGCGCAGGATGCGATCATGCGCACCTGTCATGTGCAGTTCCGTCCGGTGATGATGACCTGCGTGGCGGCCTGTGTCGGCCTTCTGCCGGCAGCCACTTTCCACCGGCATCGGTTCGCAGGTCCAAAAACCGCTGGCGCTGGTGGTGGTGGGCGGCATGCTGCTCGCGCCTGCGCTGATCCTCCTGGTGCTGCCGGTGCTGATCGACCGTTTCTCGCTGCGCCGGCCGGGAGACGCCACATGAGGCAGCTGAAAACAGCGGTTTCGGTGCTGGCGCTTTGCAGCGCTTGCGGGCTGTGCGGTGGGCCCGGATTTCCAGCAGCCCGATGCGCCGCAGGCTGGCCGCATCACCAATCAGCCCCTGCCGGCCCAGACCGTGTCCGCCGATGCCAATGGTGGCAGCCCGCAGGTTTTCGTGGCGCGAGGCGCGACGGTGCCGGCAGACTGGTGGACCGCTGTTCAACAGTGCGGTGCTGAACGGGTTGGTGCGCGATGCGCTGGCCGCCAATTCCGATCTGGCGGCGGCGCGCGCCGCCTTGGGCGTCGCCAATGCCAATGCCGCGGTCGAACGGGCGGCCTTCTTCCCGGGACTGAGCGCGGGTTTCGATGCCACGCGCCAGCAGACGTCAGGACACCCTGTCGCCGGTTCTGTCCGGTCCGGCCCAGACCTTCAACCTCTACACGCCGCAACTGACGATCAGCTATGTGCCTGACCTGTTCGGCGGCACGCGCCGCACAGTGGAATCGGCGCGAAGCCCAGGCCCATGCCCAGGAATTCGCGCTGCGCGCCGCGCATCTGACCCTGGCCAGCAATGTGGCGCTGGCGGCGATTCAATATGCCTCGCTGTCGGATCAGCTGGCGGCCCAGCAAAAGATCACCGACAGCACCCAGAGCCTGCGCGTCTTGATGCAGGATCAGCTTGCGCGCGGCGCTATCAGCAAGGCGGCGCTGGCGTCCCAGGATGTGGTCGTGGCGCAGGCGCGCGCCGCATTGGCGGCACTTCAGAAACAGCGGGCGCAGCAGATCGATCTTCTGGCGGCGCTGACAGGGCGCTTGCCGGCCAACTTCCACCCCTCCCAGCTGAGCCTTTCGCAGCTGTCGCTGCCGCGCGAAGCGCCGGTGTCCTTGCCCGCCGATCTGGTGCGCCAGCGTCCCGATGTTCGCATCGCGGAAGAAAATCTTCATGCCGCCAATGCGCAGGTCGGTGTCGCCATTGCCGCCATGCTGCCCAATATCACGCTGAGCGCCACCGGCGGTTCGGCCGCCACCGCCATCGGCCAGCTGTTCGGCGCGGGCACCAGCTTCTGGAGCATCGGCGCCAATGTGGCCCAGACCCTTTTTGATGGCGGGGCGCTGCTGGAAAAAAAGCGCGCCGCCGAGGCGGCGCTCGATCAGGCCAAGGCACAATATCGCAGCGCGGTGACGACCGCTTTCCAGAACACTGCCGATGCGCTGGAGGCGGCGCATTACGATGCCGACGCGCTGAACGCCAATGCGGCGGCGGGCGCTGCCGCCACCGAGGCGCTGGCGCGCGTCCGGCGTCAGCAAGCTCTGGGTGATACCGGCATGCCGGCCGTGCTGCTGGCCGAGCAGGCCGATCAGCAGGCGCAGATCACACTGATCCAGTCGCAGGCGACCCGCTATGCCGACACGGTGGGGCTGTTCCAGGCGCTGGGCGGCGGCTGGTGGAACAAGCCGGAACTGCCTTAATCAAACGGAAATAGGCCTCGTACTTTGGTATGGCCGTGGAACGCGCGGCAATACGCGTGCGTTGGGCTGATGGGCTGGGCACCAGAGGACTTGGGATCAGGCCATGGGAAATGTGCTCGGCATTCTGGCGTGCTACGCCCTCATCGTCATTCTGGCCATGCCCAACGATTTCGCCATGCCGCGCGACGATGACGGTGATACCTGGCGCTAACGGCGCAGGAAGGACAGCACCAGTCCGAACGCCAGCAGCGCCGCCACGATCTGCCAGAACAACACCGGATAGCGCTCATAGAAAGTGCGCTGTCTTCGCGTGACCGGCCCGGGCCGTGGCGGCCCGGCTTCCAGTTCCATGGCAAAAGCGTTCATGTCGCTGAAGCGATCCGCCGGATCACGCGCGACCGCGCGCGCCAGCACCGCCTCCAGCCAGGCTGGCAGGTCGGGCCGCAAGGCGCAGAGGTCCTGCGGCCGCTCGCGTTTGGGCGGGTTGACCGCATCCAGGTTGGCATAGGGGAATTCTCCCGTCAGGACGCGGAACAGGGTGACGCCCAGCGCGTAGATATCCGTCGCGACATTGCCGGCTTCGCCCTGGTCCATCTCGGGCGCCATATAGGCGCGAGTGCCCGGAATGTCTTTCGATGCAGTCTCTTCCAGCGCCGCTACGCGGGTCGTGCCCAGGTCGATCAGCTTCAGGCCGCCGCCGCTTTGCAAAATCACATTGTCCGGCTTGATGTCGCGATGGATGATGCCGGCGTGGTGCAATGCGGCCGCGCCGCGCGCCAGCTTCACGCCGATGGCGCGGGCCTGTTCCAGTTCCAGTTGCGGGCGCCGCGCCGCCGACTTTCCAGAAGCTCGCCTTCGTAAAGCGGCATCACCGTGTAGAGACAGCTCTGGCGGCCCGGCGCCAGTTCCATCACCCGGCCCAGCCAGGGATTTTGCACCGTGCGTCCCGCCCACTGTTCGCGCAGAAAGGCTTGGCGATGCATGGCCTGCGATGCGGACTCCGGTTTGGGGAATTTCACCACCACATCGCTGCCGTCCGCGGAATCGCTTGCGGCAAAGAGCCGGCTGTAGCGTCCGTCCGATATCAGCGCCTTGAGCGCAAAGCCGTCCACGCTCCTGTCCGACATTGGGTGTTGCGATCAAAGGCAGGCGCGCGATGGCGCCGGCGATGTCGGCATGTGTCGCGGAAGGCAGATGCACGACATCCAGCACCAGGGCGGTGCAGTTGTCGCCTGTTCCGCGTTCCAGCGCCGCGGCGACCAAAGCGCGGGCGGCGTCCTGGGCGCAGGCCGCTCGCGCAGAATCGCGGTCATGGTTTCGGGCGCCAGCGCACCATGAAGGCCGTCGCTGGTGAGCAGATAGCGGTCATGCAGGGCCGCCGGCTGGCTCAAATAGTCCAGACGCAGATCGGCCTCCACGCCCAGCGCCCGGGTCAGAGTGGCCGCATCATTGGTGTGGCGCAGATGATCGCTGGTGAGACAGGCAAGGCTCCCGCCACGCAGCCGGTACAGCCGGCTGTCGCCGGCATGGAGGACATGCGCCGTATGCCCTCTCAGAATCAGGGCCGTGAAGGTGCAGCCCATGCCGGCCAGAAGCGTGTCGCGTTGGGCTTGCGCATGGATCCAGCGATTGAGAGTGGCGGCGACATTGGCCGCGGCCTGGTGCACAGGGATAGTTTCCGGCAGATCGCAGAAGCCGTCGAGAAAGCCGCGTACCGCGGTTTCCGCCGCGATGCGTCCGCCCCTGGCGCCGCCGATGCCGTCGGCCAACACGGCAACCGCGTCATGGCGCGGCGGCTGCAATTCCCATCCAAAAAGGGCGCGCGGCGAAATCCTGGTTGTCAGGCCTGGGCCCGGTATCGGAAAAGAAGCCGACGCTTGCCCTGACGCCGTCTTCGCTCATCATTGCCGCTCCGAAAATTGTTTATCTGTCGGGTTTGTCGAGTATGCAGTGGTGATGCAGGAAATAGCCGCCGGTGCTGGAGGCCGCGACCATGGTGAGGTCTCCGGACTTGCGGTCGAGCGTGTAGTTGTCGCCGTCGCTCGCATCGCGCCAGGAAATTTCGCTGTTGCTGATGGTGGCGGAATTGGGATCCACCGTGCGCCGGTCGTAATCGATGCGTATCTTCCAGGCCGTGCCGCTGGCGGGATTGACGCAAGTCACCCGCGTTTCACGCGCGACAGCATGTGCCTGCGCGCCCACAATCAGCAACACAGCACTTATTATTATGGAACGGTGCAGTGACATCATGGCCTCCCCATTGCCTGTTCATAGGCCCGTGACGCGAGACTAAAACTTCGCCAGCCGGTGTGCGACAGCCTTTATCTTGGTCGCCGCATATGGGCTATTTTCATGCACGCTGCCTAATTTGTAGGCTTATATTGCGTCTGCTAAAGACTCGATTTTTCAAATTTTGCATGACTCCCAAATGCTTAAGGCTGGGAAGGCCGCGGCACACATCTTGCTAATTGGTAAACACAACAAGCAAGTTGCTTAAGCAGCACGCAGACATCGTTTCTGTCACCACATCACGCATCGCATCGGTTTTTGGGTTGGGTTTTTTGCTTTTAACAGCAAGGAGAGGAACCATGCTCGTACCGTCACCAAAATGGCTGGACCAGGGCGCCAATGCCTGGCAGATGGCCGCCGCGACCTTCGTCGCCCTACAAAGCATTCCAGGCCTGGTCATTCTTTACGGCGGCATCGTCAAGAAGAAGTGGGCGATCAATTCCGCCTTCATGTCGATCTACGCGTTCGTCGCCGTGATGGTCGTCTGGGTTCTGTTCGCCTACAACATGGCGTTCGGGCCGCAATGGTTTCCGTTCCTCGGCAAACCGATGCCGGCGCTCAGCGCGGCCTTCCTGACCGGACAGGCCACCATACCGGCCGCCGCCTCGGGCATGCCGCCTCTGGCTTTCCCGATGTCGACGATGATGTATTTCCAGTTCGTCTTTGCCGCCATCACCGTGATCATCCTGGCGGGATCGCTGCTGGGCCGCATGAACTTCAAGGCCTGGGTATTGTTCTGCCCCTTGTGGATGACATTGGTCTACACCGTGGGCGCCTTCAGCATCTGGGGCGGCGGTTGGCTGGCACAGATGGGCGCGCTGGACTTCTCCGGCGGCTACGTCATCCATCTGGCGGCGGCGTCATCGGCTTTTGTCGCGGCCGCGATCATAGGGCCGAGAATGCAGGCGGACCGCGATCATTTCCCGCCCAACAGCCTGCTGATGACGCTCGCCGGCGCTGGCATCCTGTGGTTGGGCTGGAACGGGTTTAACGGCGGCGATCCCTACTTCGCCAATGCCGACGCCTCGGCCGCGATCATCAATACCAACATCGCCAGCTGCGTCGGCGTGGTGGTGTGGACCATGATGGACTCGATGAAGTACGGCAAGGCTTCGGTGCTGGGCGCGGTGAACGGCATGATTGCCGGCCTGGTGGCGATCACCCCTGCCGCGGGCTATGTGGACGGCACCGGCGCCATCATCATCGGCGTCTGCGCCGGCATCATCCCCTGGGCCAGCATGAACCTCCTGCAAAAGACCAAGTTCATGATGAAGGTGGATGACACGCTCAGCGTGTTTTCCACCCATGGCGTGGCTGGCCTGATGGGCGGCTTGCTCACCGGCGTTCTCGCCAATCCGGCGATGATCGAATATATCGGCACGGGCAAGGATGCGCCGGGTGTTTCGGGTACCGGCCTTCTCTATGGCAACGCCCACCAGCTTGTGGTGCAAGCGGAAGCCGCGGCCTTCATCATCGTTCTCAACGTCATCGCCACCTCGATCATCCTGTTCGTGATCAAGATCTTTGTCCCGCTCAGGATGGACGACGCCACCCTCAAGATTGGTGACGATGCGGTGCATGGCGAGACCGCTTACGCGATCGGCGCGGAAGGCGACTGACCGGAAAAGACCGTTCCCGGCGCCGGGTATCCGGCGCCGGCGGTCTGATCCGGCCGCGTGTCCAACCGCCCGTGGTCCTCAGGCGGTTGGATGCCCGATCCGATAGCGGGGAGCCATGTGCAACCGCGTCTGCCTCTTTACCGGTCTCGATGATATCGGTGGCCGCTTCGGCCTTTTTGAAAGCAAGGTCAGGCTCACGCCGCACTGGAACATAGGCGCCGGACATCTTCTGCCGGTGGTGCGTCTCGATCCCCTTTTGCAATGGCGGCGCCTTGACCTGATGCGCTGGGGACTGATTCCGCCCTCGGCAAAAAGCGTCGTCATCGTCCGTTCCCATTTGAGCGTTTGGGACATCGATGGCAGCCTTAATGAGACACTCAATCGTCCGATGCGGCGCTGTTTGGTGCCGGTCGATAATTTCTATGAATGGCGGCTTTCGGACGGCCAGCCTTTTGCGGTGGCGCTGGCCAGCCGGCAAGTCATGACGCTTGCGGGTGTCTGGGACATGTGGACTTCGCCTTTGGGTGAGCGGATCGCCTGCTTTGCACTTTTGACCACCCACGCCAATGACATGCTGGCTCCTCTCTGCAGGCAGATGCCAGTCATCATCCAGTCCGAAGACTGGAATTTGTGGTTGGGGACGGAAGCACCATCGGAGCGCAGGCTGCCGGACCTTTTGCGGCCGTTCCCCGATGATCTCCTGAGGGCCTGGGCCGTCAGCCGGCGGGTGCGCAGCACCAAGAACGATAATCCGGAAATTCTCGACGCCGTGTTGGGCTTCTGAGGCGCGCTTACCAGCCGTAACCGAGCGAGAAGCCGCCGTTATAGCTCTGCGAGCGCGACGACACGGCGTCGTCGAAATGCAGACCGGCGACAAGGCCATAACGGCTCCTGAACTCCGCCCCCAGCGAAAGCTTCGCCAGGTTCTTGCCGGGCTGCGCGCCATAGGTGGTGAAGTTCGAGCCCGCCACCGCGGCATAGGCCGCCTGCACATCAAAGGAACTGTTGGCGGCATGTTCGAAGGCGAAGCCGTCGGTCAGATGCAGAACCCAGTGGCGCCCCACCGGCAGGTCGGCGGCATTGCGCAAGCCCAGTTCCACATCGGGCATGTTCACCGTATGCGCGGCATAGCTCAGCGCAAAGCTGTTGGCGCCTGACGGACCGGTCTCGTTGTAACCGGCGGTCTGCAGCAGCCGGTCCTCGACCGCCAGATAGGGCGTGCCCCAGCCAAGATTGATGCCGGTTTCATAGCGGCCATCGAAGATGTGGCTGGTCGGGCTGGCCGAAAGCGTATCGGTCTCGGTGGCGCTGACGCTGCGGGTGGTGTTGATGGAATCCGAACCGATCGCGCCCAGGAAGCTGCCATAGACGCGCGGCGTGAACTGGATATGGCCATAGATGCCGAACTGGTACGCCGTGGCCTTGCCCTGGCCCAACCCGTCGGCAACGCGGAAATGGGTGGATCCGATCGACAGCGCGCCGCCCAGTACGACCCTGGGGCTGAGATGCCAGTCGCCGCCGCCGGCAAAACCCACAGCGCTGGACGAGAATTTCTCCGCGCCCGTGGTGCTTGCGTCGCCCGCCACGACGTTGGTGCCGGCCAGCAACGCAACCCAGGCGTCGGGCCCGCTTTGCAGGGCGGCATGGCGCACGCGCGGCTGCTGGCCGATGTCGGCCAGATGATCGAACACCGCATCCTCGAACGGATTGAACAGGGTGTTACTGACCTGGGGAACATCGCCGCCCAATTCGCCTGCCATCTGCTGTGCGTCGGTGCCCAGGGTGGCGGAGGAGACATTGCCGAGAGCCTGGAACGCCTGGGGAAGCGTGCTGCCATGCGCAATGCCGGCATCGACACCGGCAATCGCGTCGGTCTGGTTCAGGGTCGAACCGCTGGCCAGCGCCGGCGACAGTTTCGACAGGCTGACGGTCAGATAAACGTCGTTGGCATCTTGCGAAACAAGGGAGGCGAACTGCGCGCCACTGGCGCTGTTGGGAACCGATCCGGGGGTAAAGCTGCCGCTGACCCCGCCGGTCGCGGTCAGCACGGTCAGCTTCTGGCCCAACGGAAGGGTGCCATTGCTGCTGGCCACAGAGAGGGTGCCATTCAGGCTGGCGGAGCCCGAAACCGCCAGAGAGGAATAGGACGCGGACGAAGCGTTGATCAGCAAGTCGCTGCCGCTGGCGAAGGACACCGGACCCGTGACATTGAGCGTGCCCGATCCGCCCACGCCCGGCGCAATCGTGCCACCGCTGGCCACCGCGACGCCCGACACCGTGCCGGTGCCCGACAGGGTGCCGCCGCTGTTCACCGCGACACCGCTGGAGCTCACGGTCGATCCGGTCACCGACAAGGTGCCGCCATTGATGACGGTGGCGCCGCTATAGGTATTGGTGCCGGCCAGCGTCTGCGTGCCGCCACTGACCGTGATGCCGCCGGTGCCGGAAATCACGCCCGAGAAGCTGCCCACGCCATTGGTGATGGCAAGGGTCTGCGCGCCCAGCGAAACCACGCCTGAACCGGAGAGCGAGCTGATCTGGGGCGAGGTGGTGCCGGACACGTCGAACAGGCCGTTGTCGGCAATATTGGACGATGTCGCCAGGCTGTTGCCGGTGGCAAGCTGTATGGTGCCGCCGCTGGCGATGGTGGTGACGCCGGTATAGGTGCTGACGCCGCTCAGGATCAGTTTGCCGCTGCCGAGCTGGCTGACGCCGCCGGTTCCCGAGATCGCGCCGGTGAAGGTGACATTGCCGGTCTGGTTGAAAGCGAGCGTGCCACTGTCGGCAACATTGCCGGTGATGGTGCCGCCATTGCCAAGCTCGAGCGTGCCCGAAGTGATGGTGGTGCCGCCGATATAGGTGTTGGCGGCGGTCAGGACGACTATTCCGCCGGTCTGGTTGGCAACGTTGACGCCGCCATTGCCGGTGATGGCCTGGCTGAAAGTCGTGCTGCCGGAATAGTCGAAGGCCAAGGTGCCGGCATCGGTCCGCTGACGGAGTTGGCGATGGTGCCGCCGGTTCCGCCATTGCCCAGCTGCAGGGTTGCGCCCTGTGCGATAGTTGGTGGTGCCGCCGGATAGGTGTTGGCGCCGCTGAGCGTCTCTGTCCCGCCCGTCATGGTCAGCCCGCCGGTGCCCGAGATGACGCCGCTGAAATTGTCGACGGCATTGCGGAGTGTGATGGTGTTGGCGCCCAGCTTTACGGCGCCGGCACCCGATAGCGAGGCAAAGGTTTGCCCGCCCGAGGCAGCCGAGATATCCAGTGTGCCGTTATCGGCGACCGCGGCAGCCGACAGGCTGCCACTGCCCGAAACCACCAGGTCGGCGCCGCTGGCGATGGTGGTGGTGCCGGTATAGCTGTTGGTCGCCGGTCAGGGTCTCGGTCCCGCCATTGATGGTCAGATTGCCGGTGCCGGAAATGTCGCCCGAGAAGGTGGTATTGTTGGCATTGAGAATGATCAGGGTGTTGTTGCCCAGGGTTACATTGCCCGAGCCGGCCACCGAGCTGACATTCACCGAGACGATGTTGCTGAGATTGTTGATTGCGGCTGAGATATCCAGCGTGCCGACTGTGGCGCCCGCGCTGTTGACGACGATCGGACTGCCGATCAGCGCATTCAGCGATGTCAGGCTCAGTGTGGCGCCGGCATTGATCGTGGTCGTGCCGGTATAATTGCCGGTCCCCGACAGGATTTCGGTGCCGTTGTTGAGGGTGATGCCGCCGGTAGTGCCTTCGATCGCGCCGGAGAAGTTGCTCGACTTGCCCGAGGTATTGTTGATCGTCAGCGTCTGCCTGCCCAACTGCACCACGCCGGTACCCGACAGCGACGCGATGGTCGCGCCGCTGGTGGCGGAAATGTCGAAGGTGCCGTTGGCGACCAGGCCGCTGGACGCGGAAATATCGCCGCCGGGCAACAGCTGCAATGTGCCCGCGGTGATGGTGGTGAGGCCGGTATAGGTCTGGACGGAAGACAGGCTGATGCCGCCGCTGATCACCTGCACCGCACCGCCACCGGTGATGACTGCGCTGAATGGCTGGAGGCTGGCATAGTCGAAGACCACGGTGCCGGTGTTGGAAATACTGCCCATCATGGTTCCGGTGGTCGCGCCGCTGCCGAGCTGCAACGTGCCCCCCGAGGTGACGGTGGTGGCGCCGGTATAGGTGTTGGTGCCACCCAGAATCGTGGTGCCGCCGGTTACGACCAGCGAGCCGCCGGTCCTCCGGCGATGCC
The DNA here is from genome assembly GCA_963830095.1 of uncultured Alphaproteobacteria bacterium. Lineage (GTDB taxonomy): Bacteria > Pseudomonadota > Alphaproteobacteria > Micropepsales > Micropepsaceae > Rhizomicrobium. The sequence continues at coordinate 13,528 of CAWHLV010000096.1, read as the reverse complement.
GCCATCGGAGATGGCACCAGTGAAGATGCCTGAGCCGGCAGTGATGGTCAGGGTCTCGCCACCCAGGGCGACATTGCCCGTACCGTTCAGCGCCTTGATGGTGGTGCCTGAGCCGCTGATGCCGGAGATGTCGAAGGTGCCCTCGTCGGTCACGCTGGAAGAACTGACGATGCTGCCGCTGCCGGACAGGGCAAGGGTGCCGAGGTGATGTTGGTGATGCCGGTATAGGGCTGGGCGGTGGTGAAGGTGATGTGCCGTTTTCCTCGGTCACTTCGCCGGCGCCCGAGATGGTGCTGGCGATGGTGATGGAGTTGGTGCGGTCGAAGGCCAGGTTGCCCGCATTGGTGATGTTGCCGGTGATCGAGCCGGCGGTATCGTCGTTGCCGATCTGCAGCGCGCCGCCCGAGGTGATGATGGTGCCGCCGGTATAGGTGTTGGTGCCGTCGATGATTTGCTCGCCGCCGGTGATGGAAAGGCTGCCCGTGCCGGAAATCGCGCCGGTGAAGATGTTATTGCCGTCGATGCCGGCGTCGGTGATGGTCAGGGTCTGGCTGCCCAGCGTCACATTGCCGGCGCCGCCAGGCTCACAATCTGGGCCGCCGAGGTGGCGGCGGAAATATTGAGGGTACCGTTGTTCAGCACATACTGTGAAAGAGTGATGGAGCCCGATCCCGACAAGGCGAAAGTGACGCCCGAATTGATGGTGGTGGGACCGGTATAGGTGTTGACGCCGCTGAAGGTGACGGTGCCGCCGCCGACCGTGTCCTCGATGGTGAGATTGCCCTCCTCGCCGCTCACCGCATCGGAGCCGATGCCGGAGAAGATGCCCTGATTGCCATGGGCATCGATCATGTTGGCGATCTGGGTCGTGGTGGCCGTGCCCAGGACGAAATTGTTGGCATAGGTCCCGGACTTGTCCACCACCAGTGTGCCGCCCTCGATGTTCGGCGTCGATCCGCCCAGGGTCGATGCATTGACCGTCTGGTTCGTGCCTTGGGCAGCAGCAGGCAAGCCCAAAGTCAGGAGGGCGAGGCTCGAGGCAGCGGTGACAAGAAGGCGCCGCCGCAGGCTGATGCAGGTCCGGTCGTGGACGCATGCCGCACCCATGGTGAAACCCTTCAAATTGATCGCCAAAACTGCCCCCTGGGACGTGGCACTACACACCGGTTGTCGCGAATGTATCGCGGAAATTTCCTTGCCCCAGCAATTGCATACCGTGGTGCAGTGCGCACGGATAAATTGCGGCATCCAAGCCAAATTACGCCGGTTTCATAGAGCTTTAGGCAAAAAGGTGCAATTCCCGCCATGACGGCCCGTCCGCCGGGGCATGTCTGCGATTGCCGGCCGCACCTGCCACCCTCGTGCGGGGCTGGCCTTCTGGCGGTCCCCGCGTTTAAGGTTCGCTCCGTTTCAGGGAATCAAGGGAAAAATCATGAAATTGGCGAATGTGGCGGTGGTTCTGGCTTTGGCGTCGCCGGCTTATGCGCAGGTCAATGCGGGCGAGCAGAAGCCCGAGGCCAGCATGCCGTTCACCCTGACCCAGGTGACGACGTTCAATCTGCCCTGGCGCATCGCCTTCCTGCCCGATGGCCGCATGCTGGTGACCGAAAAGGTCGGCCCCTGTGGCTGGTAACCCCGATGGCCGGAAGCGGCCGGTGGCGAATTATCCGGCGGTTCTGTATGGCGGGCAGGGCGGCATGCTGGGTGTCTATGTCTCGCCCAATTTTGCCACCGACCAGAGCGTCTATCTGACCTATTCCGAGCCGGGCGATCAGCGGCTCGAGCCTGGCGCTGGCCAAGGCCAAGCTGGTGCTCAATGACAGGCCACGCGGCAGCCTGGAAGACCTGAAAGTGATCTGGCGTGACGGCGAACGCGGCCGCGGCGGCCAGTTCGGCGCTGCCGTGCTTTCGCGCCCGACGGCAAGTCGCTGTTCCTGACTTCGGCGACCGCCAGCGCTTCACGCCCGCGCAGGACCCCAACCAGCCCCTGGGCAAGGTTCTGCACCTGACGCTGGACGGAAAGCCCGCGCCGGACAATCCCAACTTCGGCAAGACCGGTGCGCAAAGCGTCCGCGTGATCAATCCGCCGGCCGATACCGAAGCCGCCAAGACCGCGCCGGTTGTCTATACCTATACATTTCCCGGCAAGAACCTGACGCCGTCCGAGACCTGGAGCATGGGCCATCGCACGCCTTATGGCCTGGCCTTCGCGCCCGATGGTCGGCTGTGGGAGATGGAGCATGGCCCGAGCGGCGGCGACGAGCTGAACCTGATCGAACACGGCAAGAATTACGGCTGGCCGCTGGCATCCTACGCCACGAACTATAACGGCGTGCCGATCCCCAGCCCCGATTCGCGCCCCGACCTGCAGAGCCCGTGATTTATTGGACGCCGGTTATCGCGCCGGGCAACATTGCTCTTCTATAAGGGCAATGATGTTCCCGCAGTGGCAAGGCTCGCTGCTGTTGGGCGGCATGGCGACCATGACCCTCAACCGGATCATCATCGACGGCGCCGCCAAACCAGCGGAGCGCTGGGATGTCCGCCACCGCATCCGCGATGTGGAGGTCGCGCCCGACGGCACTGTCTGGCTGCTGGAAGACAGCGCCACCGGCGGACTGTTCAAGCTGACGCCGAAGTAGCGCAAAACAGTTTTGGAGTTCAGCGGGAGCGGCGGATATGCGCGAGCGCATATCCGCCGTTTTCGTTTTCCCCGCATCACCGCTCCAGCAAGGCCATGAAATGGCAATCAGCGACAACTGACCTGCGCGTGTGTCCGTGCTAAGTTTCCTCAAAATCGTGGCGGTCGACCGCCCCGCGCGAAATCTCAGACAACGCGCAGAATGCCTCCCACGCGCTGGGCAACATCAGCCAGCATGTGAAGGAAATTGCGGTCCGGTAGCTGGCGCCATCATCCCTTCGGCATCAAGAACACCCTGTCGGGGCGCAGGCGCGACGCCAACAGCGCCCCCAGCAGCAGCAGCGCGATGGAGACGCTAAAGGCCAGGGTCCAGTTGTGGGTTTTCTCGATGCTGTAGCCAAAGAAGGCCGGGGAGACGATGCTGGCCACACCGAATCCGAAATTCATCATGCCGCTGGCGGTGCCGGCAAAGGCCGGCGCCATGTCCATCGGCGCCGCCCAGATCGGCGCCACGATCAGCTCCGCGAAAAAGAACGATAGCGCCAGACAGATCGTCGCTGTCATCAGGTCGTGGGTGAACAGCACCGGCACCAGAAAGCCGCAGGCGCCCGTGAAACCCAGAACGATCACCCCGCGTCGCGCCAACACGAGATTTGCGGTCCGGCGCAGTATCGCATCGCTCAGCACGCCTCCCACTGTGTCGCCGATGACGCCGGCCAACAGAACCGGCGTGGAAAACAGCGCTGTCTTGCCCAGGTCCAGACGGTAAACCTGAAGGAAAAAACTGGGAATCCAGGTCTGAAACACAGCCAGGAACCAGCCATAGCAGAAATCCACCAGGGTCACGGGCGCGATGTGGCGCGCCAGGCCCAGCCATGGGATCGCGGGCCGGGAAGCGCTAGCGGATGGCAGTTGCGCCAGCGCCTCCTCGGTCATCGCGGGATGCTGGCGTGGGTCGTCGCGGAAATACCAAACCATATCGCCAGCCAGACCAGCGTGGCGGCAACCAGCACAAAGAAGGCGGCACGCCATGGAGAAGGCCGTGATCAGGCCGGCCACGATCAGCGCGGTCGCCGCATTGCCGATCCGCGAGAAAGTGTGGGTAATGCCTTGTGCAAATCCCCAGCGGCCACGCGGCGTCCAGGCCGACATCGCGCGCGTGGCGGCGGGGAAGCCGGCGCCTTCACCAATACCCAGCAGAATTCGCGCCAGAAACAGCGAGACCATGCCGCCGGCCGTCCCATCCAGGCCGTGGCGATACAGACGATCAGGGCGCAGATGGCCAGCGTGCAGCGCGGTCCCAGCCGGTCGCTCAACGCGCCGCCCAGGGGCTGCAGCAGGGCATAGGGAACGCCGAAGGCAGCGAAAACAAATCCCAGCTCGGCGTTGTTGAGGCCCAGGTCCATCCGCATGACCGGCCCGGCGATCGCCAGATTGGTGCGGTTGACGAAATAGAGGAAGTACATGCCGCACAGGATGGCGAAGCACGGCGCCTGGCGGCGTGAGCTTGAACAGGCGCAAAGGAAATGATCCTTAAGACATCGGCGTCGCCCGCGAGGTTAGTGCAGGGGCCCGCGTTCGCCACGGCCCTGGCAGATGGCCTTGGCCGGAAAATGCGCATAGGCTTTTGCTTCAAAATACACCTGAAAGCCGCCCAAGGAGCGCCATGCATCTTTCCCGCTTTGCCCGCCTTCGTTTCGCGCATCTCAACACACCGCTGGAGCCGATGGAGCGATTGTCAAAGCATCTGGGCGGGCCGCGCCTGTGGATCAAGCGGGACGATTGCACGGGCCTTGCCACCGGCGGCAACAAGACCCGCAAGCTGGAATTCCTGATGGGCGAAGCGATGGCGCAAAGTGCGGACACGCTCATCACCCAGGGTGCCACCCAGTCCAACCATGCCCGTCAGACGGCTGCTGCGGCGGCGAAATTCGGCATGGAATGTCATTTGCTGCTGGAAGACCGCACGCGAAACAATTCGGCCGAATACACCTTGAATGGCAATGTCCTGTTCGACCGGCTCTTTGGCGCCACCGTTTCGAAGCGTCCGGGCGGCGCCGACATGAATGCCGAGATGGAGGCACTGGCGTCGCAATTGCGCGCAAAAGGCAAGAAGCCTTACGTCATTCCCGGTGGCGGCTCCAATCCGGTTGGAGCTCTGGGCTATGTCAATGCGGCGATGGAGCTGGTGGCGCAGGCCAATGAGATGGGATTGAAGATCGCCCATGTGGTGCACGCCACCGGCAGCGCCGGCACCCAGGCCGGCCTGGTGACGGGATTGGTGGCAACCAATTCCGGCATTCCCGTGCTGGGTATCGGCGTGCGTGCGCCCAAGGCCAAGCAGGAACAGTCCGTCTTCGATCTCGCTTCTCGCACCGCCGAGCATCTTGGCGTACCCGGCATCGTCAAGCGCGAGCATGTCGTGGCCAATACCGACTATGTCGGCCCCGGCTATGGCCTGCCCACACCGGGCATGGTGGAAGCGGTGAAGCTGCTGGCGCGGCTGGAAGGTATCCTGCTCGATCCGGTCTATAGCGGAAAAGGCATGGACGGGTTGATCGATCTGGTCAAAAAGGGATTTTTCGCCAAGGACAGCGACGTGGTCTTTATCCATACCGGCGGCGCTGTGGGACTGTGCGCCTATCCCGACAGTTTTGATCTGCCCGGCTATAGCTGATGGCGGCGGACGGCGGCGAAAAAACCGTCGGCGTCATCGGCGGGATGGGGCCGGAGGCGACGGTGGATTTCCTGCGCCGCCTGGTGGCGCACACACCGGCGCGCGATGATGCGGACCATCTGCATGTGCTGGTGGACAACAATCCGAAAATTCCCTCCCGTATCGCAGCCCTGATCGAGGGCGCCGGCGAGGACCCCACGCCTGTGCTGTGCGGCATGGCGCGGGGACTGGAGGCACAGGGCGCCGATTTCCTGGTGATGCCCTGCAACACGGCGCATTACTATTTGCCGGCGATCGCGCGCGCCGTCCGGATTCCCGTGCTGGACATGGTGCAACTTGCCATCGGCAAGCTTTCGGGTGGCCCGCGGCGCATAGGCCTGCTCGCGTCTCCCGCGGTTCGGCTGGTGGGACTTTACAAGGCGCGGATGGAACAGGCGGGGCTGGATGTGATCTTTCCGGATGTGTCCCATGAAGAGAAGCTTTTGGGCGTCATCAAGGCGGTCAAGGCCGGCAAGCAAGGCGCCGGGGAGCAAAAAGATTATGCGGCGGTGGCACAGCATCTGCGCCAGGCGGGTGCCGAGGCGCTGCTGGTTGCCTGCACAGAACTCTCCGTGCTGACGTTGCCGGACATGGGCTGTCCGGTGGTGGATACACTGGACGTCCTGGTCGAAGCCACCATCGATGCGGCGGGGGGGTGACTGCATTGCTTATAAAACCCACAGGAGCGGGGCTCGGGGCAGAGATCAGCAATATCGATCTGCGCAAGCTCGACGACAGACAGTTTGGCGAACTGCACCGCGCATGGCTGCAGAATCTTGTTCTTTTGGTCCGGGATCAGCAGTTGACGGATGCCGATCTGATCGACTTCAGCCGCCGGTTCGGGGATCTCGACTGGGCGCCTGTCCAGGAGACCGGTCGCCGCTTCGTTGAAGGGCTGCCCCAGATTTACGTCGTGTCCAACGTGCTGGAGAACGGCGAACCGATCGGCAGCCTTGGCCATGGTGAGGCCGTCTGGCACACCGACATGTCCTATGTGGAGAAGCCGCCAAAGGCCAGTGTGCTGTATGCGCTGGAGACACCAGCGGAGGGCGGGAACACCTATTTCGTCAATATGTATTCCGTCTATGCGGCTTTACCTTCTGAACTCAAGCAACGCATAGCCGGACTGAAGGTCAAGCACGATGGCACTTACAACAGCGGCGGCTATGTCCGCCAGGGCGTGATACCCAGCGCCGACCCGCGCGATGCGCCGGGCGCGCTTCATCGGCTTGTCTATGTCCATCCCGAGACCAAAAAGCCGACGCTCTATCTGGGCCGCCGGCGCAACGCCTATATCGACGGTCTGCCCTTGGCGTTATCTGAAGCACTTCTGGATGAGCTTTGGAGTTATGCCGATCATAAGGAATTCGGCTGGATGCAGGTCTGGCGGCCTGGCGATCTGGTGCTGTGGGACAACCGCTGCACCATGCACAGGCGCGATGCCTTCGATGCGAAGACGCGCCGGGTCCTCCACCGAACCCAAATCAAGAGCGATGGTGAAGTGTTTCAACCAGTGCGGGATTGACGAACAAGGCTTTCCGGATGCCGATCCGGCGGCGCCATCTGCGCTGCTCTGTGGTGGTTGAAAGATATCGCCCGCGTCAGCGGGGATGGCTAATGTGACAATCTGGATAAACGGCAATTTAGGCCTTACCGTCGCGTGGCAAGTCGGGAGGGGCCCATGTCATCAATCCTTTTATGGCTGCCGCTAATTCTAAACCTGTTGGCATGGGTTTTGTTTTTCTTGTTCCTGCAGCATTTCAACGACAAGCGCCTTCTGCCTGAACATAAGCGCCATGAGGAGCAATGCTTCATCAAGATAGGCAGACATCGCTTCTCCGGAGGATCGCTGCGGCATTGGAGAAGCACAAGTAGCTGGACCGCAAGTAACGCACCACAAATAACAACGGCACGGTCTGTGACACGCGTAGTGATTTTGGAGGTTGAGAGCGTCTAATGAAGTCTAACGGCAATCATGAACGAGTTTCTCCATCCTCTAAGCTTCCGACTTTGGCCTTCGGTGCCCTTGGCATTGTCTTTGGGGACATCGGGACAAGCCCTCTTTATACGCTCAAGACAGTACTGGTATTGGCCGGTGGCAAGCTGGATCCCGCCGTGGTGCTCGGCATCCTGTCTCTTCTGATTTGGACGCTGATCCTGATTACTTCGGTGAAGTATGTCATGGTCGCTATGCGTATCGACAACGACGGCGAGGGCGGCATCTTGGCTCTAATGTCGCTTCTCGGTGTAAAGCAGAAACGCAGGCCTGTAATTGTCGCAGTAGGTTTGTTCGGCGCTGCGTTGATCTACGGCGATGGCGCGATAACGCCAGCAATCTCGGTCCTATCAGCGCTTGAGGGTCTCAATATCGCGTGGGCTTCCTTTTCCCCCTATGTGCTGCCGATATGCGTCCTCATATTGCTTGCTCTCTTCATGGTGCAATCGCAGGGCACCGCACGGATTGGCCAATTCTTCGGACCAATCATGACCTTGTGGTTCATAGCAATAGGGCTATTGGGCTTGAATGGCGTCCTGGCACACCCGGCGGTTCTGTGGGCGATAAACCCAATTTACGGCGTCCGTTATCTCGTCTCCTCTCCTGGCGCATTCTTGGCGTTGGGCGGTGTCTTTCTATGTGTCACAGGTGCGGAAGCGCTTTACGCTGATATGGGGCACTTCGGCGCCAAACCAATTCGCATTGCTTGGTCTGGGTTGGTGTTCCCGACGCTGATATTGAGCTATGCGGGCCAAGCAGCACTTGTTCTTTCCGGGACAAATATATCCGACAACATCTTTTTTCGGCTTTGCCCCCAGTCGCTGCTTATACCCATGGTTCTGCTAGCAACCGTAGCAACAATTATCGCAAGCCAATCCATCATTACGGGTGCATTTTCGATGACCCGGCAGGCCATCCAGTTGGGCTGGATGCCGCGCATGAAAATCACCCAGACCTCTGAGCAAGGCTACGGGCAAATTTACGTCGGACCGGTCAACTGGATATTGATGGTCGTTACAATTTCGTTGGCAGTTTGGTTTGGTAAGTCTGACAATCTCGCCGCGGCCTACGGTATCGCCGTTTCGGCAACGATGCTGATGACATCGGTTCTGCTTTATATTGCGATGCGCGATGTTTGGCATTGGCCTTGGGCTGGGGCCGCCGCCGTTGCCCTAGTGTTCTCTACCATCGATTGCGCCTTCTTTGTTGCAAATCTTGCGAAGGTCGCCGAGGGTGGGTATGTCCCGCTTGTACTTGCTGCTGCTGTTTATTCGGTGATGCTCATTTGGCATCTTGGCAGTGAGGCTGTGCTGGCGCGTGTCCAGGACAGCGTAGTGCCAATCGCGGCATTCGTAGAAAATCTAAAAGAACGCGGCGTTGCGCGTGTGCCGGGTTCCGCAGTTTTTTTAACGCGTACCAGCCGAGATGCCCCGCCGGTAATGGTGTGGCACGTCAAGCACAACAGGGCATTACATGAGAAAGTAGCAATTCTGACGGTAATCACGGAGTCCGTCCCCTGGATCAGAAGGCAGAGCAGGCTTTTGATTGAAGAAATATCACCTGGCTTCTGGAGGATCACCGCGCACTTTGGCTTTATGGAACGGCCGAATATTCCCGCGTTGATATCGCAATCGAAAGCGCTTGGATGTGACGTTGATCTCTCTGACATCACCTATTACGTCGGCCACGAAACCATCGTTCCCATCAAGGGCCGCAAAGGCTTGCCGCGGATAATCGAAGCGATATACGCCGCGATGCAACGAAATTGCATGCAGATCACAGAACATTTGCGGCTCCCCCCGGATCAGGTCGTCGAGATAGGCCGCGAGATAGCGATCTGATCGGCTTCAATAGCCGAGAAAATCCTGAGGTCGAGGCAGCGAATGCCGCGTTTGGCGCAAAGCGGATATTTCAGGTCGGGCCGATAACGTTATCGGCGGCTTGGAATTTGGCGGAGCGGGAGGGATTGCGAAAAACATGCACAAGGCATGTTTTTCGTCTTCGCTTCGCTCAGATCGCTCGGCTAACGCCTCGCGCCCAAAATCGGCTGTCGCCGATTTTGTCGAACAAGGCTTCCGGCTTCCGGATGCCGATCCGGCTCCGCCATCCCGCTTCGATTCTGTTGGTGGATAAGAGTCCCGCTCGAAGCGGGATGGCGGAGCCGGAGGGATTCGAACCCTCGATACGGCTTTACAACCGTATAACGGTTTAGCAAACCGCCGCCTTCAGCCTCTCGGCCACAGCTCCATCCAGAACTTCGCGCCGCGCTACCAGCCGAAGACCGCCACCATGCCGGGCGGGAAGGGCGCCCTTTTGCCCTAGATCACAGTCTGGCTCAAGGCGGCTTATTGGCGGGTAAATGGCGGATTTGGGCTGATTTTGCCCCGCATGCCGCCGGTTTCGCTGCGGCGCGGCGACGAAAGCGCCTTGCCAGCCCTCATGCCCGGGCGCAGCATTGGTTCAGATGACCGGGAAAAGCCCGGCCGGTTTTGCGCCTCGCTTCGCAAATCCGTTTGCGGCGAGGCGTCCGAAAGACAAGGAGCGCCGTCATGCAAGTCAGACATATTCTTCACGGCAAGGGCCGGGACGTCATATCCATCAGCACCACCGCCACTCTGACCGAGGCCGCCAAGCTGCTGACCGACAGGAAAATCGGCGCACTGATCGTCAAGGACAAGAGCGGCGAGCTCAGCGGCATCTTCTCGGAACGCGATCTGGTGCACGCCATCGCCAGGGGCGGCGCGGCGGCGCTGTCGGATCAGGTTTCCACGCACATGACCCCGACCGTGGAGACCTGCCTGGAATGCGACACCGTGGAAAGCGTCATGGAAGTGATGACCCGCGGGCGCTTCCGCCATGTGCCGGTGCTGGACGACCAGTTCGCGCTGTGTGGCATGGTTTCGATCGGCGACGTGGTCAAGACCCGCATCGCCGAAACGGTGAGCGAAGCAGCAGCCCTGCGCGATTATATCTCCGCCGCCGTCTAGGGAACCGAAGTTCCTTTGATGCGGAGAGCCGGCGGCCGGAACTGCCGGCGGTTCCGCACGTTCCTTGCGCGAGCCCCACAGGAGCTCGCGCCATGAAGCTTCACATTATGGCCGCTGCCAGCGGCCTTGCCTTGTCTGCATTTCTGATTTCCTCGCCCGCCGGCGCCCAGGGCAGCTATCCCACGCCCGGCGGTGACCGGGTGGATGCCAATGGCATGCCCACCACCCATTCCACACCGCAGGAAAAGGCCCAGACAAACGACCTCAACAGCCAGGTCTCCGCCACTGACGGTGAGCCGGCGCCCGCGGCGCAGGGTTCTGCCGCCGCCAATGACGCCCAATATCAGGCGCAGCAGCAGCAATATCAGCAGCAACAGCAGCAGTATCAGGACACGCTGCAGCAGCATCAGTCGGCGCAGGCGCATTATGAAAATCGTGTCGCCCACTATGAAGACCTGCACGCCCGCTATGCCGCGGAACGCGCCGCCTATCATCGCGATCTGTGGCCCGAGCGTCATTGGGTCATCGTCGAGCGCGGCTCCAATCTGGTTGGCCAGCGCGTCGAACTGATCAGCGGCACCCGCGTCGGCACGGTGGTCGATACCGCGCATGCCGCCAATGGCGATGTCGAAGCGCTGCTGGTGCGGCTCGACAGCGACAAGGTGGTTTGGATCCACAGCCAGGATATCCGCTACGATCGTGCCGATGGCGTGGTGATGACGGATCTGCGCGGCGACGATCTGCACCACATGGCCGACGAGCGCCTGTAAGACATTCTGTACACGGATCACGGCGCGCGGGTTTTATCCCCGCGCGCCCTTTCTTTGTGCCGCGGCTGTCGCCCTACAGCAGGAGTTTTGCCTATATATTAATAAAATCAAACACTTATCGTCTGTGCGCTTGGCGATTTGGCCATTGCGGGCCGCACGCAAGGCTCATGGCGGGCGCCCGCATCTGAGCACGAAGGACGGGAAACCCTTTATTTTCGGGCTTTAATTGCTGCGCCGCACTGTGACGCCCGCCCGCTGTGGCAGCCGCAAAGCACGCATCTATATATAGAAGCGCCCGGCTGCGGCTTTCCGTCTCCACAGGCCTTCCACAGGCCCCTGAAAAAAACCGCTTTTTTTGGCGATTTTTGCGTTTGACTTGGCCAAACCCCGCACCTATAACCCGCGCCCACGCTGCTTCGCGGCTTTCTCGCGAACGCGGTGTTATCGTTGATTTTTGACGTGCAAATCGTCTGGGTCGACGGCGCTGTTTGACATTGTGATTTAAGGAAGGGGAACGTGGGCGGCGGCTCGATAAGCCACTCGCGTCAAAGGTCAAACTTTGACGCATACTATCGAGCAGCGACGTTTGAATGCTCGCGTTCTTCTGCAAGACAAAATTGTACAAATGTTCGGTCGTCCGAAAGGGCGGCCAAACCCTAGTCAATCAGTTTTGCGAATAACGCAATCAAGAGCGTTCAGCGTCGTCTGCCACTAGGATCAAAAACATGAGAGTTTGATCCTGGCTCAGAACGAACGCTGGCGGCAGGCCTCAAACATGCAAGTCTAGGGGGTGCGCAAGCATCACCGGCGGACGGGTGCGTAACACGTGGGAATATACCTTTTGGTTCGGAACAACGCAGGGAAACTTGCGCTAATACCGAATGTGCCCTTACGGGGAAAGATTTATCGCCAAAGGATTAGCCCGCGTCCGATTAGCTAGTTGGTGAGGTAATGGCTCACCAAGGCTCCGATCGGTAGCTGTTCTGAGAGGAAGATCAGCCACACTGGGACTGAGACACGGCCCAGACTCCTACGGGAGGCAGCAGTTGGGAATCTTGGACAATGGGGGAAACCCTGATCCAGCCATGCCGCGTGAGTGATGAAGGCCTTCGGGTTGTAAAACTCTTTCGACGGGGACGATAATGACGGTACCCGTAGAAGAAGCTCCGGCTAACTTCGTGCCAGCAGCCGCGGTAATACGAAGGGGGCTAGCGTTGTTCGGAATTACTGGGCGTAAAGCGCGCGCAGGCGGTCTTCCAAGTCAGTGGTGAAAGCCCGGAGCTCAACTCCGGAACTGCCATTGAAACTGTAAGACTTGAGGATGAGAGAGGTGAGTGGAATTCCCAGTGTAGAGGTGAAATTCGTAGATATTGGGAAGAACACCGGTGGCGAAGGCGGCTCACTGGCTCATTTCTGACGCTCAGGCGCGACAGCGTGGGGATCAAACAGGATTAGATACCCTGGTAGTCCACGCCGTAAACGATGAATGCTAGCCGTTGGGCAGCTTGCTGTTCAGTGGCGCAGCTAACGCATTAAGCATTCCGCCTGGGGAGTACGGCCGCAAGGTTGAAACTCAAAGGAATTGACGGGGGCCCGCACAAGCGGTGGAGCATGTGGTTTAATTCGACGCAACGCGCAGAACCTTACCAGGGTTTGACATCCTGCGACCGCCCTCTAACAGGGGTTTTCCCGCAAGGGACGCAGAGACAGGTGCTGCATGGCTGTCGTCAGCTCGTGTCGTGAGATGTTGGGTTAAGTCCCGCAACGAGCGCAACCCTCGCCTTTAGTTGCCATCATTCAGTTGGGCACTCTAGAGGGACCGCCGGCGACAAGCCGGAGGAAGGTGGGGATGACGTCAAGTCCTCATGGCCCTTACACCCTGGGCTACACACGTGCTACAATGGCGGTGACAGTGGGCAGCTACTTCGCGAGAAGCGGCTAATCCCAAAAAACCGCCCCAGTTCAGATTGTACTCTGCAACTCGAGTACATGAAGGTGGAATCGCTAGTAATCGCAGAACAGCAGGCTGCGGTGAATACGTTCCCGGGCCTTGTACACACCGCCCGTCACGGCATGGGAGTTGGTTCTACCTTAAGACGGTGCGCTAACCCGCAAGGGAGGCAGCCGGCCACGGTAGGATCAGCGACTGGGCCGAAGTCGTAACAAGGTAGCCGTAGGGGAACCTGCGGCTGGATCACCTCCTTTCTAAGGATCGAAGTTTTCGGGTCTCACGAGTCCCAAACTTCGTCTTAAGAACAATTGGCTATCAGCCGCCGTCCTCGTTTCCCTTCCTTTCCGTCGCGTCCGCAAGGCACGGCCTGCGTTCCGCACGAAGCCTCATCGGGCTTGTAGCTCAGTTGGTTAGAGCGCGCGCTTGATAAGCGTGAGGTCGGAAGTTCAAGTCTTCCCAGGCCCACC
>CAWHLV010000095.1:0-216173 GCA_963830095.1 uncultured Alphaproteobacteria bacterium | reverse complement strand
TGTCACCGCCAGATCGGTGCCATGATCGAGATTAAAGCCGCGCAGAAAATACTGGTTGGCTTTGCCGCTGCCCGAATGCTGGGTAATGATGACGCCGGGAATTTCCTCGACCACTTCGCCGGGGCGCAGCAGCGGGCGCAGCGCCAAGTCGGCGGCGCTGACCGTGCCCTGGTTGGCGGAAGCGGCGATACCCGAAAAGTCCGAGGCCCGGCCTGTAACCACCACGGCCTCGATATCGCCCGTGGCCGCGAAGGCTGGCGCCGACGCAGCAGACAACAGCAAGCCGCTGAGTACTTCAAAAATCCGCGTCCGCATGACATCCGCTCTTCGGTATGATATTTTATAAATATCATCATACCGTCAAGGCCGGCCGTTGCATGGGCCCTTAAATATCATTTCAGAATTGCCCACCGCGCCGCTTTAGGAGAGCCCCATCAACCGCAATAATGTCGGTGATGGACGGCCAGTGAATGTCCGGTATTGGCGCAAAGCGGACGTTCGGGGGTGGCCGCTGTTCGCGCTTAGCAGACTATCGTCGTCCACCTACACTATCGCCGCGGGAATCCATTCTGACAAAATGCGCTTTCAACCCGCTTTCGGGCACCGAAAAGTCTGAATACGGGCTGTTTCGCTGTAGTGCGCCGAATTAGCAAACCGCCGCCTTCAGCCTCTCGGCCACAGCTCCATCCAGAACTTCAGCCTTGAGAGGTGGATTGCAGCTGAAGCGGCGCTCTTTTGCCCCAGAACAGGGGCAGGCTCAAGCGGCGTAAAGACTGGGAAATCCGGCGCGGTTTACTGCACGGTGCGGGCGGCGATGCGCTGGTGCAGAGCCAGGATGGTGCGGCTAGCGGTGCGCTCGCACAGTGCGGGAATCAGGGCATGCACCAGGGCTGCCAGCGCCGCCCCCAGCAGAGCGAAACAGACCGTCAGGGCCATGCGCTGATGCTCGAAATAGCTTTCCCCAATGGCCTTGGGATGGGCGAGAAAGAGTTTTTGAAGCACCACATGAGCCTCCCGGCGATCTTCCGCCGAAATATATTGCTTTCCTGACCGAATAGGCTCCCATATGTTACCGTATAATTGGTTTTAAATGGGAAATTATACCAATGGGGGCTCACGATGCGGTAGATTTTTGCATCCTTGCCCTGTTACAGGAAAATGCCGCCCTTTCCTTGGGCGAAATCGCCGCCAGCGTGAACCTCTCCCAGAATGCCTGCTGGCGCCGCATCCGCCGGCTTGAGGATGACGGCATCATCAAAAAGCGCGTCGCGTTGCTGGATGCTGCCAAGCTTGGCGTCGGTACCACCGTGTTCGTGACGGTGCGGGCGGGGGAGCATTCCGAAGGCTGGCTGGATAAATTCACGGCCGCGGTGCGCAAGATCCCCGAGATCATCGAATTCTACCGCATGGCCGGCGACATTGATTACCTGCTGAAGATGCAGGTTGCCGATATTCCCGCCTATGACCGCGTCTACAAGGCACTGATCCGCGCCGTGCCGCTCAGCGACGTCAGCGGTGCCTTCGCCATGGAGGAACTCAAGCATACCACGGCACTACCGCTGCCCCGTTCCGGCACAGCCTGAGCCTGCGCAAAGCCTGAAAGGGTGCGCCGCAACAGGGAAAGCTGCTTGTCAGCAGGTGCCACGAAGCGCAGCATTGACGGGACCGGAAACGACCGGCCGACTTTGCGTTTCGCAAAGGGGCTTTTGCGACGCGCACTTGAAAGAGGAGCATCGTCATGCAGGTCAGGCACATTCTCCAAACCAAGGGCCGGGACATTATCGGTATCGCCGACAGCGCCACCTTGGGCGAGGCGGCGCACATTCTGGCGCAGCATCATGTCGGTGCGCTGGTGATCCAGGATAGCGGTGGCGCCCTGGCCGGCATTTTCTCGGAACGCGATCTGGTGCGCGCGGTGGCCGAGGACGGTCCGCTCGCCCTCAGCCGCGCCATCGCCGGTTACATGAGCCGCCAGGTCACCACCTGCAATGAAAGCGACACAATGGAAGCGTTGATGGAAATGATGACCCGCGGCCGTTTTCGCCACGTCCCGGTGCTGGATGAGCGCCAGCGGCTGGCCGGCATGATTTCGATTGGCGATGTGGTCAAGAGCCGTATCGCCGAAACGCAGAACGAAGCCAATTCCTTGCGCGACTATATTTCTGCCGCCGTTTGAGTTCTGGAACTTTCGGAACTTGCGGAAACCCATATAAACAGGGCTTTTTACGGAACTGCTGGCAGCATCATGCGTTGTGTCTCGCGGAACCCATTTTTTTCGGAGCCTCGCAATGAAACTCAATGTCCTGGCCGTTAGCGGCCTTGCGCTTAGCGCATTTTTGATTGGCGTCCCCGCCCTGGCGCAGGACCGTGTGGATGCCGATGGCATGCCCACCACCCACTCGACACCGGAAGAGCACGCCCAGACCTCCGGTCTGAACGCGCAGGTTTCCGCCGCCAATACTGCCGCCGATCAGCAGGCGGCGACCAGTGATGCGCAGAACCAGGCCAGCCAGCAGCAATATCAAAATCAACTGCAGCAAAACCAAGCGGCGCAGCAGGACTATCAGGACAAGTCCGCCGCCTATGCCAGCCAGGCCGCGAGTTATGAAAACCTGCGCGCGCGTTATGCGGCTGAACGCGCCGCCTATCATCGCGGTATCTGGCCGGATCGCTGGTCGCGCTGGACTCTGGATGAAGCCAATGCCGATCTGATGGGACAGCGCGTCGAGATTCTCGGCGGCGCGCATGTCGGTACCGTCACCGACGTCGCCCGCTCGCCGGCCGGTCATGTCGAAGCGCTCTATGTGAAGCTCGACAGCGGCAAGGAAGTCTGGATCGATCAGGCCGATATTCGCTACGACCGCGATGGCCGTGTCGTGATGACCAATTTGGCCAGCAACGACCTGCGCGCCATGGCTGATGAACGCCTCTAATAAGCCGTTGATATGAAAAGACTTCCTCGGCCTTGTGGCCGGGGAAGTCTTATTTTTTGCCGGCTACTCTATATATGGTGCTGTGGAGGGGCCGGGACCCGATGGGTGGCGCTATCCGTGAGCGTCCACAGCCGCTGCCAGCGCAAGGAAAAAAAAGCCCTAAATCGCGGATTTTCCTGTTTGACTTGCGAAAATCACCCCCCTATAACCCGCGCCCACGCTGCTTCGCAGCCGTTGGATACGAAGCGGTGTTTACCGTTGATTTTAGACGTGAAAATCGTCGGCGGGCGCTGTTTGACATTGTGATTTTAGGAAGGGGAACGTGGGCGGCGGCTCGGTATGCCACCCGTCAAAGGCCAAACTTTTGGTTATGTTTTGGGTGTAAACAATCGAGCAGCGACGTTATGAATGCTCGCGTTCTTCTGCAAAAATGAAAGACTCTAAAGTCGATCGTTATCAGTCCTTGACGGGCCTGATGGCGATCTACCCTTGTCAAAAGTTTTTGCGAACTACGCAAATCAAGAGAGCATCTGGCGTCGTCTGCGATAGGATCAAAACATGAGAGTTTGATCCTGGCTCAGAACGAACGCTGGCGGCAGGCCTCAAACATGCAAGTCTAGGGGGTGTAGCAATACATCACCGGCGGACGGGTGCGTAACGCGTGGGAATGTACCTATTGGTTCGGAACAACTGAGGGAAACTTCAGCTAATACCGGATGAGCCCGAAAGGGGAAAGATTTCTCGCCAATAGATCAGCCCGCGTCCGATTAGCTAGTTGGTGGGGTTAACGCCTCACCAAGGCGACGATCGGTAGCTGTTCTGAGAGGAAGATCAGCCACACTGGGACTGAGACACGGCCCAGACTCCTACGGGAGGCAGCAGTTGGGAATCTTGGACAATGGGGGAAACCCTGATCCAGCCATGCCGCGTGAGTGATGAAGGCCTTCGGGTTGTAAAACTCTTTCGACGGGGACGATAATGACGGTACCCGTAGAAGAAGCTCCGGCTAACTTCGTGCCAGCAGCCGCGGTAATACGAAGGGGGCTAGCGTTGTTCGGAATTACTGGGCGTAAAGCGCGCGCAGGCGGTCTTCCAAGTCAGTGGTGAAAGCCCGGAGCTCAACTCCGGAACTGCCATTGAAACTGTTAGACTTGAGTACGAGAGAGGTGAGTGGAATTCCCAGTGTAGAGGTGAAATTCGTAGATATTGGGAAGAACACCGGTGGCGAAGGCGGCTCACTGGCTCGTAACTGACGCTCAGGCGCGACAGCGTGGGGATCAAACAGGATTAGATACCCTGGTAGTCCACGCCGTAAACGATGAATGCTAGCCGTTGGGTAGCTTGCTGTTCAGTGGCGCAGCTAACGCATTAAGCATTCCGCCTGGGGAGTACGGCCGCAAGGTTGAAACTCAAAGGAATTGACGGGGGCCCGCACAAGCGGTGGAGCATGTGGTTTAATTCGACGCAACGCGCAGAACCTTACCAGGGTTTGACATCCTGCGACCGCCCTCTAATAGGAGTTTTCCCGCAAGGGACGCAGAGACAGGTGCTGCATGGCTGTCGTCAGCTCGTGTCGTGAGATGTTGGGTTAAGTCCCGCAACGAGCGCAACCCTCGCCTTTAGTTGCCATCATTCAGTTGGGCACTCTAGAGGGACCGCCGGCGACAAGCCGGAGGAAGGTGGGGATGACGTCAAGTCCTCATGGCCCTTACACCCTGGGCTACACACGTGCTACAATGGCGGTGACAGTGGGCAGCTAACTCGCGAGAGCGAGCTAATCCCAAAAAACCGTCCCAGTTCAGATTGTACTCTGCAACTCGAGTGCATGAAGGTGGAATCGCTAGTAATCGCAGAACAGCAGGCTGCGGTGAATACGTTCCCGGGCCTTGTACACACCGCCCGTCACGGCATGGGAGTTGGTTCTACCTTAAGACGGTGCGCTAACCGCAAGGAGGCAGCCGGCCACGGTAGGATCAGCGACTGGGCCGAAGTCGTAACAAGGTAGCCGTAGGGGAACCTGCGGCTGGATCACCTCCTTTCTAAGGATCGATAGTTTCGGGGCCTCTCACGAGCCTTTCCCAAACTTCGTCATTAGACAATGGCGCCGTGCCGCCGCCTTCGTTTCCCTTCCTTTTTCCGTCGTGGTTTGCGCCATCGGGCGCAAACCGCTGGACGAAGCCTCATCGGGCTTGTAGCTCAGTTGGTTAGAGCGCGCGCTTGATAAGCGTGAGGTCGGAAGTTCAAGTCTTCCCAGGCCCACCACTTCGAAGCCGGATACGCGTAAGCACAAGCTAATTTACAGAAAAATTGTCTAAGACAGAGCCGTTGAAGCTCGCTCGATAGCATGCGCTTATTGCGCTCCCGAACAACGGGGCCATAGCTCAGTTGGGAGAGCGCGTGCTTTGCAAGCATGAGGTCATCGGTTCGATCCCGTTTGGCTCCACCATCTTCTTCGCGATCGATGCCAAGCGCCGCCGACAGGGTGAAGGCGACCGCGGCAGCGACCAGGCACCAGCATACGACGGAAAAATCAAACAGCTTCGATGTTCGCAAGAATCGCATCGCGGATTTGACATTGTGAAGGCGGGTTAGCCGGTTCGCACAACCGGGTGATCTAAATACGACACTCAAGACTGATCGCATGAAGCCATTCCGGAATCAAGCGGTGTAGCAAGTCGTTTCTACGCTGGCTTTGTTTCTGGGCATGGAACGATTGCTGAGCGATCAAGCGTTAAAGCAAGGGCATCTGGGGGATGCCTTGGCACACACAGGCGATGAAGGACGTAGCACGCTGCGATAAGCTGCGGTGAGGGGCGAGCACCCTTTGACCCGCAGATTTCCGAATGGGGAAACCCAATCCGCAAGGATTATCTGCAACTGAATACATAGGTGGGAGAAGCGAACGCAGGGAACTGAAACATCTCAGTACCTGTAGGAAAGGACATCAATTGAGACTCCGTTAGTAGTGGCGAGCGAAAGCGGACTAGGCCAGTGGCCTTCGATTAAAAACCGGAATGTTCTGGAAAGGACAGCCATAGCGGGTGATAGCCCCGTACGGGTAAAAATTTCGAAGGTCCTCGAGTAAGGCGGGACACGTGAAATCCTGTCTGAACATGGGGGGCCCACCCTCCAAGCCTAAGTACTCGTGTGTGACCGATAGCGAACTAGTACCGTGAGGGAAAGGTGAAAAGCACCCCGGCAAGGGGAGTGAAAGAGACCTGAAACCGGATGCCTACAAACAGATGGAGCGGGCTCACCAAAGGTGAGCGGCTTCTTCGACCTTGCTTTAAAACGCAGATGTGTCGTCAACGTGATCGACGCGGGAAACCGCGGATCGCGCGATGACGCATTGTTTTAGATCGAGAGGTCGAGTGATAGACGGTCTCGTTTTTGGCGAGCCCGTGACATCGTACCTTTTGTATAATGGGTCAGCGAGTTCGTCTGTCTAGCAAGCTTAAGCCGTAAGGCGAAGGCGCAGCGAAAGCGAGTCTGAATAGGGCGACTGAGTTAGACGGATGAGACCCGAAAGCAAGTGATCTAGCCATGACCAGGTTGAAGGTGCGGTAACACGCACTGGAGGACCGAACCCACGCCTGTTGAAAAAGTCGGGGATGAGTTGTGGCTAGGGGTGAAAGGCCAATCAAACTTGCAGATAGCTGGTTCTCTGCGAAAGCTATTTAGGTAGCGCCTCGTGTATCACCATTGGGGGTAGAGCACTGGATGGGCTAGGGGGCTTCACCGCTTACCAAACCTAACCAAACTCCGAATACCAATGAGTGCTGAGCACGGGAGACACACGGCGGGTGCTAACGTCCGTCGTGAAGAGGGATAAAAACCCTGACCTACAGCTAAGGCCCCCAATTCATGGCTAAGTTGGAAAGGATGTGAGGTTCCCAAAACAATCAGGATGTTGGCTTAGAAGCAGCCATCATTTAAAGAAAGCGTAACAGCTCACTGATCTAAATAAGGAACTTTGCGCCGAAGATGTAACGGGGATCAAGCCATGAGCCGAAGCTTAGGATTCACCGCAAGGTGAATGGTAGCAGAGTGTTCCGTATGCCTGCGAAGGGTGAGCGTGAGCGAGCCTGGAGGTATCGGAAGTAAGAATGCTGACATGAGTAGCGATAAAGAGGGTGAGAGACCCTCTCGCCGTAAGTCCAAGGGTTCCTGCGTCAAGTTAATCTGCGCAGGGTTAGCCGGCCCCTAAGGCAAGGCCGAAAGGCGTAGTCGATGGGAATGCGGTAAATATTCCGCAGCCTGTGGGAAGTGACGGATCACGTAACTTGTTCGACCTTACTGGATTGGTCGGGCCGGGAATTGGTCCCAGGAAATAGCTCCCACTTATAGCCCGTACCCCAAACCGACACAGGTGGACTGGCAGAGTATGCTAAGGCGCTTGAGAGAACTGTATTGAAGGAACTAGGCAAATTGCCCTCGTAACTTCGGAAGAAGAGGGCCCGATTCTTACGCAAGTAGGAGTCGGGGGCACATAGCAGGGGGTGGCGACTGTTTACTAAAAACACAGGGCGCTGCGAAATCCAAAGATGACGTATAGCGTCTGACGCCTGCCCGGTGCTGGAAGGTTAAGAGGAGATGTGAAAGCGTTGAATCGAAGCCCCAGTAAACGGCGGCCGTAACTATAACGGTCCTAAGGTAGCGAAATTCCTTGTCGGGTAAGTTCCGACCTGCACGAAAGGCGTAACGACTTCCCCACTGTCTCCAATACAGGCTCAGCGAAATTGAATTCCCCGTGAAGATGCGGGGTTCCCGCGGTCAGACGGAAAGACCCCGTGCACCTTTACTGCAACTTTACACTGGCATTAGGAATGGGATGTGTAGGATAGGTGGTAGGCATTGAAGCCGAGGCGCTAGCTTTCGTGGAGCCGAAATTGAAATACCACCCTTCTTGTTCCTGATGTCTAACCGCGATCCTGAAACGGGATCCGAGACAGTGTATGGTAGGCAGTTTGACTGGGGCGGTCGCCTCCCAAAGAGTAACGGAGGCGCGCGATGGTAGGCTCAATCCGGTCGGAAATCGGATGTTGAGTGCAATGGCAAAAGCCTGCCTGACTGCAAGGTCGACGGACCAAGCAGAGACGAAAGTCGGTCATAGTGATCCGGTGATCCCGCATGGAAGGGTCATCGCTCAACGGATAAAAGGTACGCCGGGGATAACAGGCTGATCGCACCCAAGCGTCCATAGCGACGGTGCGGTTTGGCACCTCGATGTCGGCTCATCACATCCTGGGGCTGTAGCCGGTCCCAAGGGTATGGCTGTTCGCCATTTAAAGTGGTACGTGAGCTGGGTTTAGAACGTCGTGAGACAGTTCGGTCCCTATCTGCCGTGGGTGTTCGAAACTTGAGAGGACTTTTTCCTAGTACGAGAGGACCGGAAAGAACGTATCTCTGGTGGATCGGTTGTCACGCCAGTGGCATAGCCGAGTAGCTAAATACGGACGAGATAACCGCTGAAAGCATCTAAGCGGGAAACTCACCTCAAAACTAGGTTTCGCTTGAGAGCCGGGGAAGACTACCCCGTCGATAGGCCAGGTGTGTAAGCGCAGCAATGCGTTGAGCTTACTGGTACTAATTGCTCGATTGGCTTGATCGCAAGCAGCACCGTTCCATGTCTGGAAACAAAGCCAGGCATACAAACACCACAAACTAAAATTCGGTCGCCGTGTGTCGTATTCATTCTCGTGCAGTTCGCGGGGGCAACCTCGCGGACTTGATTTCTGTCCTTTGCCGACCTGGTGGTCATAGCGAAGGAATTCTACCCGATCCCATTCCGAACTCGGCCGTCAAAGCCTTCTGCGTCCATGGTACTGCGGCTCAAGCCGCGGGAGAGTAGAACGCTGCCAGGTCTGCCAAGGACAGAAATAAGAGAATCCGCCAACACAATTCAAAAAAGCCAGCCCCGGCACGCGAAAGCGTGCCGGGGTTTGTTTTTTGCGCGCTTCGCGCGGGGGGCGCGAAAGCGCCCGGGGGCTTTTGTTTTTGGCGCTCAGCCGTCCCGGCCTCGCGCCATGCTTGGACGCGCGCCGCTGCGGCGTTCGGCCGGGCAAAAGGCCCACCGGACCTTTTGCTGGCCCGTCCTCACCCGTCGAGCAGCGCCGACAGATCTGCCGGAAACAGCTTTTCCAGCATGAAATCCGGCAGTAGATACTGCGGAAAGCTCTTGGACATGTTGTCCTTGCGCAGTACGTGCAGGCAAAGGCCCTGTGTATCGGCGAAATGGTCCAGCCGGCAGCCCCTGGCCTGTGCGGCCGCGACAAATCCGTAATCCGACGCATACTTCACATGCGGGAACGGTGCGGTCGCCCACATCGACTTCCGGAACACATAGCTGAAGCCATAGCCGGCATAATTGTTCTTCATGTTGTCCGGCGCGGTCTGGTTGAAGAAGGCGTTCAGCACAGGTTCTGGTCCGAAGGTGAAATGCAGCCCCAGCGTGTTGGCGCTGTCCCAATAGCCCAGACGTTTGAGCTGCGCGGAATAGACGAACCAGGCCGACAGCTTGGTGATGTCGGCGCCGCTCTTGTCCAACCGCGCCAGCATCGTCGCCAGATAATCCGGCGCATAATAATCATCGTCATCGAATTGCGCGATCACCGGCGCGTTCGCGCGTTCGCACAGCCAGTTGCGCTTGGCGCTGACCAGCATCGGCGTCGCTGCCAGATGGTGATAGCGGATGCGGCTGTCCGAAACGTCCCGGAAGTGGGCGCAAGGCTCAGGGCTGTCGTCCAGGATCAGCCACTCGAAATCCTGAACACGTTTGCGCGCGCACGATCGCCACTTGCTGCGCGCAGCAGCGCGGGGCGGTTGAAGGTGGGGGTGATGATCGAGACGGCCGGGGACATTGTCGTCCAGCCTAACAGGGCTCAGTCGTTCGAGGCAGTGGCCAGACTTTTGGAAATGAAGCCGCGAAATCGCATAGACATGGGCGCCGAAGGTGCCCGAGTGGATGTCCCACACCCGCACCTGGCTCCAGTCATTGTTCCGGCTCACATCCAGCACCGGGGTCGCATGGTCGATCTCGCCATGATTTTCCCAGTTGGCCTGGTCCACGATGATCTGGCGGGGCGAGACGATCTCGGTCACCACCGCGACATGGCCGCGCTTCAGGCGCTTGGAGCCCGAAAACACCATCACCGCTTCCTCAACCGGATGCGATACGCGGGCATAGATGTTCTTGGCGCGGTCCCACCAGTGCCGGGCGTCGCCGAACACCGTAAGGCCGGAACGCATGCGGGCATATTCCACACAGAACAGCCGGTGCAGCGGGGTCTCGACCGACGGGGCGGCCGCAGTTGCCGCCGGCAGGCGGGGCGGGGCGCCCACATCGGTGAGCTGTGCCGGTGCGATCTCGTGCGGGGCCACTTCCTGCTTCACCGGCTCGGCGACGGGTTGTGGATCGGCCGGATTGTTGGCCTGGTTGGAACCGAAGCCGAAGAAATTGATCACCTGGCCCGGGGTGGTGGGCTTGTCGGCGTGCAGGCCCAGGAAATTCACGACATCGCGGGTGATGTCGGAAACCGGCTGACCCGACGCAGCCAGCGCCGGCAGCGGCGCCGTGGTTACCGCGGCAAAAGCCAAATTCAGGAACAGGCGATAGAGCTTGGACAAGATCAGAAACCCGGCTTTGCGTTTCACGTACGTACCGGCGCTTTCCGCCGGCGGCATTGTCGGACTGAAGCTTGTTGGGACCCCTCCCGTAAAAGCCGCTCGCCCGCTCCAACTAGAGCAAGACTTGCCACTGTCACAAAGACGTATCTCGGTTACGGTTTAGTGATATTTCAGCAACAATAAATCCTTGGAATTGCTGCATTTTTCCTTGCTATTGCACCGCAGCATCACACAGCTGTTACGAATTGCAACCAAGGGGTGCTAACCCCAAAAACAAAAGGGTGCGAACCCCAAAAGCAAAGGGCCCAGCTGGCTGCCGGGCCCTTGCAGTCTGGTCTGTCAGTCTGGCTACTTGGCCGCGGTCACAATCGCCAAGGACTTGTCGACATGCTGGTCGGGCGTGAGCTTGTCGTCTTTGGACGACATCACCGCCATGATCTTGCCGTCCTTGCCGACCACATAGGTCACGCGCTCGATAAAGGCATGGCCGATCTCGTCCTTGTTCACGTCCGTGGCGCCGGGCCGGGCCGCACCCACTGACAGGTTGTAAGACGCCGCGATCTTGGTGTCGGCGTCCGAGGCAATGGGAAATTTTCCGGCGCAGAAATTGGGGTCGGCACTGAAGCGCTTCAGCCGGGTGAGATCGTCAGCCGACACGCCGATGATGCTGGCGCCAGCCGCTGCGAACTTGTCGGATTGCTCAGCGAAGGTGTGGGCTTCCAGATCGCAGCCGCCGGTGTAGGCGGATGGATAGAAATAGACCACGACCGGGCCCTTCTTCAGCGCGTCCTTGAGATGGAAGGTGAAGTCCTTGCCTCCCAGGCTGCCCTGGGCGGTGAAATCGGGCGCCATATCGCCGGGCTTGAGCGCGGCAAGGGCAGGCGTAGCGGCAAAGGCCGCCAGAAGGCCCAGTACAAGGTGCTTTTTCATTGGGTTATCCTCAAAATTGGGCGCCGGAACGCTATCACGCTCCGGGCTATGGTTGGAAGAAGCGGGGGCAGGCTAAAGTCGCGCTGGCCAGTTCGCCAGCCGGGGCGAAGCCGTTACAGGAAACCGCAAAAATGGGCGTCCAAGTCCTGGAGCATGTCACCATCCGTTGTGCGCAGCTAGGGCGCACCCGCGACTTCTATGTCGATCTGATGGGCCTGACCGAGGGCGAGCGCCCCGAATTCCCCTTCCGCGGTCACTGGCTTTATCTGGGCGGGGTGCCCGTCATCCATCTGGTCGAGGCGTCGGACAGCGCCGGGGCATGGGGTGGGCGTCTGGTGATCCCTACGCCGGAAGAGGGCACCGGTTCCTTCGACCATGTCGCCTTCCGCGGCGATGATTTTCAGGCGATGCGCGCCAGGCTTAAGGAGGCCGGCATCATTTTCAAGGAGCGCGTCGTGCCCGGCGGCCGGCTGTCGCAGCTGTTTGTGCCCGATCCCGAAGGCGTGCTGGTCGAGATCAACTTTAGAAATTGAAGAGGGGCGCAATTAGTGCTTTAGCGCCTCGACCGCCTTCAGCGTGCGGCCGACATGCTCGTCCGGATCCATGGCGCTGTAGGTGAAGGCAACCCTGCCGTCCTGGCTGACGACATAGGACGTGCGGCTGGCATAGGCGGTCAGAAAGCCCAGGGTCGCGTCATAGCTTTTCATGATGTGGCGATCCTGGTCGGCGGCGACCGGAAATTTGCTCTGGCACTCGCTGACCGAAAATTTGTTCAAGGTGGCGATATCGTCGTGACTGACGCCGATGACGCTGGCGCCAAGCGCCTTGTATTGGGGAATGGCGGCGGCGAATTCATGCGCCTCCACGGTGCAACCCTGGGTGAAGGCGGCCGGATAGAAATAGACCACCACCGGCCCGTTCTTCAGCGCGTCGGCCAGGTTGAAAGTGAATTCCTTGCCGCCCAGGGTGGCAGGCGCGGTGAAATCCGGCGCCTTGTCGCCAACCTTCAGACTGGCAAAGGCCGGCGTGGCCGCAAGGGCGAAAAATGCAGCGATAATCAGCTTCTTCATGCGCGGCCTCTCCAGAAAAACTTTCTTTCCTTACGCCCGCATCACGCGAGCGGATCAGTCTTTCGCGCGTTCGACGTAAGAACCGTCCTCCGTCATCACCACCACCCGGGTGCCGGTGACGATATGGGTCGGCACCATGGTCTTGACGCCGTTGGACAACAGCGCCGGCTTGAACGAGCCTGATGCAGTCTGGCCCTTCACCACCGGTTCGGTATCCACGATTTCAAACGTGGCGCGCTGGGGAATTTCGATCGAGATGGCGTTGCCTTCGAACAACTGCAGCTGCACGTCCATGTTCTCGGTCAGATAGGGCGCGGCATCGCCCACCACATCGCGCCCGACATGCAGCTGGTCGAAGGTCTGCGGCTGCATGAACACATACTGCTCGCCATCCTGGTACAGGTATTGGAAGTTCTGGTGCTCGACAAAGGCCTTCTCGATGCTGTCGGTGGTGCGCAGCCGCTCAACCGTCTTCACGCCATCGCTGATGCGGCGCATTTCCAGATGGGTGACGGGCGTGCCCTTGCCGGGATGGATGTTCTCCGCGGTGATGACGAGATAAAGCTTGCCGTCCTTCTCCAGGACATTGCCTTTGCGCACAGAGCTGGCGATAACCGAAACCACGGGAAAACCTCTCAAATCGCGGGAATTTGGGGGGTCTTTAGCAGGGAGGCTCTGGTTCCGCAAATGACTTGGTGGCGCCCCGAAAACCATGCCGACCGCCGGCCGTTGTTGCTCCTGAGGGGCGCAATAAAGGCCTCGATTCGTGGGCATTTTCAGGCCCAAGGCTTTACCGAGGTCGAATGCGGAGCCTTGGTGGTGTCGCCCGGCAATGAGACCCATCTGCATGCCTTTGAGACCAATCTGACCGGGCCCCATGGGGAAGGGCTGCCGCTGTACCTCCACACCTCGCCGGAATTCGCGGCCAAAAAGCTGTTGGCGGCGGGCGAGACGAAAATCTTCGATTTCGCTCGGGTGTTCCGCAACCGCGACCGCGGCCGGCTGCACGCCCCGGAATTCACCATGCTGGAATGGTACCGGGCGCGGGAAGAGTATCGCGCCGTGATCGAAGATTGTCTGGCGCTGCTGCGGCTGGCCGCCGATGTGGCGGCAGCAAAATCGCTGCGCTATCGGGACGGCGCGTGCGATCCCCGCGCGCAAGCCGACTGGCTGACCGTGGCCGACGCCTTCACTCATCTGGCCGGCATCGATCTGATGGCGACGCTGTCGCCACAAGGTATCGGCGATGCCAGCGCCTTGCGCGTGCGCGCGCGGCGCGGCGGCATCGATGTCGCCGATGATGATGACTGGTCCGATATGTTCAGCAAGATCCTGACGCTTCGGATCGAGCCGCGGCTGGGGATGGAGCGGCCCTGTGTTCTTTATGAGTATCCCGTCTGCGAGGCTGCGCTCGCGCGCGTCAGTCCGCGTGATCCGCGCGTGGCCGAGCGCTTTGAGCTGTATGCCTGTGGCGTGGAGCTGGCCAACGGCTTTGGCGAGCTGACCGATCACGTCCAGCAGCGCGAACGCTTTGAGTGCGACATGGCTAAGAAGGAAAAAATCTATGGCGTGCGCTATCCGCTGGACGAGGATTTCCTGGCAGCCCTGTCACACATGCCGCCGGCCAGCGGGGTGGCGCTGGGGTTTGACCGGCTGGTCATGCTGGCTACGGGTGCGCCCAATATCGACGCGGTTTTATGGACGCCTTTGCCGTAGTTTTGCCGTGGTGCAGCATGGCCGCCATTCCAGATTTGCGGTGGCGAAATATGCGCCAAAGCGTAGGCTCCGCCCGCCATGACTGACGCCGCCGCCGTCCGTAAGATCGCCCATGACACCAGCTTTACGGTGCTGTTCGCGATCGGTTTCTGCCACCTGCTCAATGACATGATGCAGGCGTTGCTGCCGGCCATCTATCCCACACTCAAGACGCAATTTCATCTGAACTTTGCCCAGATCGGACTGGTGACACTGGCATTTCAATGCACGGCCTCGTTGTTTCAGCCGGTGGTGGGCTATTTCGCCGATTTGAAGCCCATGCCCTATTCACTGGCGCTGGGCATGGTCTCCACCCTCGTGGGCCTTCTGGTGCTGGCGGTGGCGCCTAGCTATCCGGTGATCCTGGTCGCCGCCATGATGATCGGGTTGGGCTCATCGGTATTCCACCCCGAATCCAGCCGCGTGGCGCGCATGGCGTCCGGCGGCCGCTATGGCCTGGCGCAATCGGTGTTTCAAGTCGGCGGCAACACGGGACAGGCGATCAGTCCGCTGACCGCGGCCCTGCTGGTGGCGACCTATGGCCAGCGCTCCATCGTCTGGTATGCGGGGTTGGCGCTGCTTGGCATCGTCACCCTGTTTAATGTCGGCACCTGGTACAAGAACCATGGCCTGAAGCGCATCAAGAGCCATCAGGCGGTCCGGGACAGCGGCTTGCCGAAATCCAAGATTGTACTTTCGCTGGCCATTCTGCTGGCGCTGATCTTTTCCAAATTCTTTTATCTGGCCAGCATCGGCAGTTATTACACTTTCTATCTGATCCACACATTCGGTGTATCCGTGCAGAATGCGCAGGTGCATCTGTTCTTCTTCCTGGGCGCGGTGGCAGTCGGTACGCTGGTGGGCGGTCCCTTGGGCGACAAGATCGGCCGCAAATATGTGATCTGGTTCTCCATCCTGGGCATGCTGCCCTTCACCCTGATGCTGCCCTACGCCAATCTGTTCTGGACCGGCATCCTGTCGGTGATTATCGGTCTGTTCATGGCCTCGGCTTTTCCGGCCATCGTGGTCTATGCCCAGGAACTGTTGCCTGGCCGGGTGGGCATGATCTCCGGCCTGTTCTTCGGTTTTGCCTTCGGCATGGGCGGTATTGGCGCCGCGGTGCTGGGCGCACTGGCGGATGCGACCTCGATCACTTACGTCTACAAGGTCTGCGCCTTCCTGCCTGCGATCGGATTGCTGGCCGTGTTCCTGCCCAGTTTCAAGGCCAAGACGTGAGCCTGGAAGACGTCGCGCGGCGCTATGCGGTGGCGGTATCGCCCACGCTTCTGTCGCTGGTGGATCCGGACGATCCCAATGATCCCATCGCGCGCCAGTTTCTGCCTTCGCTGGAAGAACTGAACACGCTACCGCAAGAGCGGCCAGACCCAATCGGCGATCAGGCGCATTCGCCGGTGCCCGGCATTGTGCATCGCCATCCCGACCGCTTGCTGTTCAAGGTGGTTGCCGCCTGCCCGGTCTATTGCCGCTTCTGCTTTCGCCGCGAGATGATTGGCCCCTCTTCGGTGAAAATGGGTCAGGATAACGCGCTATCACCGGCGGACTTCGAGGCGGCGCTGGCCTATATCTCAGCTCACCCCGAAATCTGGGAAGTGATCCTCACCGGCGGTGATCCTTTTATTCTCAGTCCGCGCCGCATCACCGAAATCACTTGCCGTCTTTCAGACATCGCGCATGTGAAAGTTGTGCGCTGGCATACCCGCGTGCCGGTCACCGATCCGGGCCGCGTCACCGACGATCTGGTGGCTAGCTTGCAGGCGCCGGGCGCCACCACTTTCGTGGCCGTTCACGCCAATCATCCGCGTGAATTTTCACCGGAGGCGCGGCGCGCCATCGCGCGTCTGGTGGAAGGCGCGATCCCGCTGGTCAGCCAGTCGGTGCTGCTCAAAGGCGTGAATGACGATGTCGAAACGCTCGCGGCCCTGATGCGCAGCTTCGTCGAGAACCGTATCAAGCCCTATTACCTGCATCATCCCGATCTGGCGCCGGGCACGTCACATTTCCGTCCGGGAATAGAAGATGGGCTGGCGTTGATGCGCGAGCTGCGGGCGCGCCTGTCGGGCCTGGCCATGCCCACCTACATGCTCGACATACCGGGCGGTTTCGGCAAAGTGCCGCTGGAATCCAGCAATGTCGAAAAGACCGCGCAGGGCCATCGCATCCGCGATGGACGCGGAACCTGGCACAACTACATCGCCGGCTGAACTCTTTCCCACGCAACCGCTTGAAGAACGCACTGACCCGGTGGCGGAACTGCTCGCGCCTGACCACGCCCATGTCGGTCACCCAGTTCAACTGAATCACCCGGCGCGGACCTTCAAAGGCATGGAAGCCATGCCAAGCATTGGGATCGTTGCGAAACACCAGAAGCGTGCCTTCATCCGGCGGGACTTCCGCGATCACGTCTTCCAGGCTGTCGGACCGGCGCAACAGGCGCAGGCGGCCGGTCTTCGCTTCCCAGGCATTGTTCATATAGATCAGCACCGTCACCAGCTTGGTGCGCGAGTTGGTGTGGATCTGGCCGTCGCGCGCCGCCGATACGCCGCGTGCCGTTACCATGGTGGGGCGGCCCTGAAGCTTCATGCCCAGCTTTTTCTCCACCGCGCGCGTGAATTCCGGCCCCTGGATCGCCGCGATCAGGGCGGCGAACGCGGGGCCATATTTCAGCGTGGGCAGCGGGAAAGAACCCGGATGGGACACCAGCGGATAGTCGGCATTGATCGCCGCCATGGCCTCAGGTCTAACGAAATGCGGCACCAGGGCGAAAGGAAAAGGCTCGCGCGCGGCAGGCGCGGCATCGAAAGCGTCAAGGTCTATGGGCAGGGCGGACATGGCACGCTGATACTACCATGGCGGCGGAAACGCAAAATTTGCGCGCCATCAACAGACCACCAAAAAAGATAGGGACGGGAGCGATGTCCTCGCGCTCCCGTCCCCGACTCCGGAACCCTTATTTTGCCCCTAAGAATTCCGGAGCATTTCGAAAGACCTAGTTGGTCGAATAGTGAATGACCTGCGAGCTGTTGCCGATGGCGCTGGAGGACAAGGTCGCGGTGCCGCCGACATTGTAGAGGTTGGTGTTGATGTTGGAGGTCACACCGGATGCGTTGATCTGCCTGGACATGATCGGCATGTTCGGAGCGTTGGAGTCGGCCTCGAAGGTGTTGGCGATGGCCGAACCCTGGACGACTGCATTGCCGGCCACGTTGGAGATGTTGGTGGTGATGCCCGAATAGGTATCGCTGGCGCCGCACTTCTGGAAGCTCTGGGTCGAGGCATAGGTCGGGTCGGTCGAGACGCTGGCGCCGTTGCACACCGCCTGATTACCGACGGCGGCATTGCCCCAGACATTGTTCAGGTCGACGGCGACGTTCGAACCGATCGAGGCGCTGGAGCCCACGATCTGACTGTTCTGCACGCGGGTGTTGTTCATGGTGGTGATGTCTACCAGGTTGCCTGCGGCCGCGCCGGTCACGGTGGCGTCACTGCCGGTGGTGTCGATGCTGCCGGTCAGGTTCGACCAGTTGGTCTGCAGATTGATCTGGCCGTTGACGATGTTGGAGCCGGAAGAGGTCGGGCTGCCCGCCCAGCCGGACGATGCGCCGGCGCCGCCCGAAGAGGAACCTTGGTTCCAGCTTCCGTAGGTCTGCGCGAAACCCGCGCTGGTGGACAAGATGATGGCGGACGCGGCGAGAAGGGCTTTAACGGTCTTCATGGTAGGGGCTCCTTAGAAGTCTGTTGGATCGGGACAAGGGCTAGAGGCCACCGCGAAGGCGCGTGTCGCCCACGGGATCGGTCTCACTGAAGCTGCGATAGGGGTTGTTGCGGCCACCGTCGCCATAGCTGCCCATGTAAGCGGGCGGGGCGTAGTAGGCGGGCTGCGGCGCATAAGGCTGCGGGCCATAAGGCTGCGGGCCATAAGGCGCGGCATAGGCCTGCGGATAGTAGGGCGCTTCACCGGCTTCACGCAGCGGATCTTCCGCGGTGCCCAGCGGGATGGCGCAGGAGGCGCCCGGGGCGCGATAGACGCGGGTGATCATCTCCAGAACCGCGCGCTCGATCACCGAACGCACCGCCAGCTGGATCGGCTCCAGCGCGCTTTCACCCACGCTGACGTCGAAGAAGTTGGTGCCCAGGAACGAGAACACGCCGGCAGAAACCTGGCGGCCGATGATCTGCTTCTGGTACGAGATCACGTCGGCCACTTCCAGTGTGTTGGTGTTGACCAGGCGCATGTCCAGGCCGACGTTCATCACATAGAGGCTGCCCGAGGCGGTGCCGGTGGTGGCGTTGGTGGCGGTACCGCCGCCATCGCCATTGGCGTTCTCCGAACGGATGTTGAAGTTCAGCTCGGTGACGCCGCCAACGATGTAATAGTCGGAGCCGGGGATCGAACCGGCCAGGATCTTGCGGAAGTCGCCGGCCTGCGGATTGGGATGCTGGTCATCGCCGATCAGCTTGTTGTTGGCGTATTTCAGTTCCATTTCGGCCACGGAGGTGTCGAAACGTTCCACCATGTGCACGCCGGCCTTGTTCAGGGCGCTCATCGCCATCAGGGCGGCGCCGGCGGTGACCTTGCGGCCCGAGCCGTCGGATTCCGTCTTGCCGGTATAGTCTGCGATCTGGCCGACCGCGATGCGCACCGGGCGCTGGCCGACAAAGCCGCCCATGCAACGCAGGGCCGCGGAATAGGGGGTTTCGTTGGAGATCACCGGCGCGCCGCCGATCGGCGAGGTGTAACGGCCGACCGAGTCCGGCGTGGGGCTGATGCAGCCTTCCAGCGCAACCGCGGCCAGGATCAGGACCAGCGGTTTGAGGAGATGTTTGCGGGCGCGGGCGGTCATGGGGGGCTTCCCTGTTCCTTCAGTGCGTGTTCACAGCCGCGGTGGCTGTCTGGTTGCCGGTATTGGTCTGCTGGTTGTCGATGATCGTGGTGTTGTGTGTGCCGATGACAGTCACGTTGAGCGAGTTGCCGATCGCGGTGGCCTGTCCGTACGCCTCACCTGCTGCACCCGCCGTGCCAACTCCGGAGCTGGCGAATTGCGAGCCTGAGGCATTGGAGTAGATCGAGGGCTGGAGCTGACCATTCACCATGGTCAGGTTGCCGTTGGCGTCGCGCATCGAATAGCTGGACGCGGAATTCATGTTGTTGGCGCCATAGCCGTTGTACATGGCCGAGTTGGTCCAAGTGGTCTGGGCCTGGGCCGCAAGCGGACCGGCCAGGACCGCAACGGTCAGGGCCATCAGCAAAGAACGGGTCTTGAACTTGGGCATAGGGGCGTCTTTCCAATTCTGTTGACACCAACAGAGCAACGCCCATGCCAGCCCTTAATCGGCGTTAGCTTTTGGCTGTGCCGTCCCGGCACGGGCGGCAGCGAAAAAGCCGCGCAAAAGGCGGCTTTTTGGCCAAGCGCCGGTCACCGGGCTTGGCCGCAGAGGCACAGTCCTTGATCGCCTTGTCCCGAAACGGGCGCAGCTCACGGCTCCCGGGCGCGCGTCCCGGAACGGCAATGCGTTTCATCCTGAAACACATCAGCGCCTTGGCGCGGAAGGCGAAGCAACCTAGATAGGCGCCATGGCTTTCCTGCAGTCCCATCCGCCGCGCCAGCCCATCTTTCGCGCGCCTCCTGTCGTGCTCTGGCTGATTGCGGTGTTAACCGCCCTGCATGCCGCCCGAATCTGGCTGCCGCCCGCGCGCGCGCAGGATCTGGCATATGAGTATGGCCTGGTGCCGGCGCGTTACAGCCGCGCCATCCTGGAAAGCCGCATGGCCGATCCTGGTACAGTGTGGGATCGCGCGGTTCCGATTGTCTCTTATATGGGGCTGCACAATGACTGGACCCATCTGGCCATTAACTGTCTTTTCTGTCTGGCCTTCGCTCCCATCGTCGCACGGCGTTTTGGCGCGGCGCTGTTCCTGGTCTTCTTCATTCTTTGCGGGATCGCGGGCGCACTGACCTATCTGGCGTTCGCCTGGGGCAGCGACGCGCCGGTGATCGGGGCATCGGGCGCCATCTCCGGCCTCATGGCGGCGGCCTTGCGCATGTTGCCGGGCCAGAACCCATGGGCGGTGCCGGGCACAGCGCCGCTTGCTCCCATCTTCTCCCGCCAGATGCTGGTCTTCACTGGGGCGCTGGTTGCCATCAATGTGCTGATGGGGATATCGGGGCTCAGCATCGGCGGCGAAACCGCCCAGGTCGCCTGGCAGGCCCATCTCGGCGGCTTTGTCGCCGGCCTTCTGCTCTGCGGCCCGTTCGATGCCTTGCGCCCCCGCAGCGTGGGCGCGCCGCTGGATCATTAAGGATCCGGCTTGCCCGGGCACAGCAGCCGGCCTAGGGTGTCTGACGCGTGTAGTAGGGATGCGCCGATGCGGCTGCCCAAGTTGAGCAAGTTGGAACTGCAGATCATGGAGGTCTTGTGGTCCAGCGGGCCCTGCGCCATCCGCGAGGTCCAGGAAAGCTTCGGCGCCAAGAACCGCCCCGCCTACACCACCATCCAGACCATGGTTTACCGGCTGGAGGCCAAGAAGGCGCTGCGCCGTTCGCGCAAGGTCGGCAACGCCCATATTTTCGAGGCGCTGATCAGCCGCGACGCCGCCAGGGCCCGGCTGGTGGATGAGTTTCTGTCTCCTGTTCGGCGGGCGCATGCAGCCGGTGATGGCCCAGCTGATCGAGGCCGGCAATCTCACGCCCAAGGATGTCGCAGACGCCGAGAAGCTGCTGAAGGATCTTTCCGCCAAGCGGAAGAAAGACACATGACGCCTGCGCTGCTGGACCATCTCTGGCAGTCCACTCTTTTTGCCGGCGGGGCCTGGCTTTTGACCCTGTGGCTCAAGCGCAATCCGGCGCGGCTGCGGTTTCGGCTGTGGTTTGCCGCTTCGCTGAAATTCCTTGTTCCCTTTGCCGCGCTTTCGGCGCTGGGCGAAAGCCTGTCGCGGCTCTTTCCCACCACCGTCCCGCGTCTGGTGCTGGCGATCCAGCCGGCGGCGGAACGGCTTTCCGCGCCCGCCCGCGCGCTGACGGACCATCGCCCTGTCGCCGGGTTCGACCTTGTTCCTGTCCTGGCGGTGCTCTGGCTGGCGGGTTTTGCCGTCGTACTCGCCATCCAGGGTGTGCGCTGGCTCAGGCTGCATGCGGTCCTGCGCCAGGCCCGCGATGCCAGGATTGCCGCGCCGGTGGATGTCAAAGCCAGCCCCTCGCTGCTGGAGCCGGGGCTGGTCGGCATCCTGCATCCGTGGTGCTGCTGCCGGAAGGATTGATGGCGCGGCTTTCCAGGGCCGAGCGCGACGCGATCCTGGCGCATGAGCTCAGCCATTTCTCCAGCGGCGACAATATCACCGCCGCCATTCACATGCTGGTGGAAGCGCTGTTCTGGTTCTATCCGCCGGTCTGGTTGATCGGGGCGCAGCTGATCGTCGAGCGCGAGCGCGCCTGTGACGAAAGCGTGCTGGCCGACGGCCATGATGCTGAAGTCTATGCGCGGGGCATCCTCAAGGTTTGCCGCTTCTGCGTCCAGTCGCCACTCGCCTGTGCCCCGGGCGCATCGGGCGCGAATCTCGACAGGCGCGTGCGCCAGATCATGTCGGGTGAGGCCGTGGTTGGCCCAGGCCAGGTTCGCAAGGCACTGCTGGGCACGGCGCTGGCGGTTGCGCTGGGGCTGCCGGTGGCGGAAGGCTTTGTCAGCGCGCCGCCCGTGATGGCGGCCGTGCAGCAGCGGGTCGCGGCGGTGAAGTCCCGCATGGCTGCCGGCATTTTGCAGGTTGCCGTGGAAGCCGGGCAGATCGCGGCCATGCCGCCGCTGCCCAAGGCGCGGCGCGGGGCCCGGCTGAAGATCGCCATGGCGCCCGCACAGCCACCGCCGCAGCCAACGGCTGAGGTGGCTCCCCCGCCTGCGCCGCCGCCGGCCGATACCACCGTCGCGGACGTGCCCAAGCCTGCGCCACCCGCGCCTGTCGTCATCGCCGCGCCGCAAGCTTCGGTGAAAGAAATTGTGACGGCGCTTTATCCGCAGGGTAATGGCGATCCCGAGGGCGTGACCTGCCGGTTTCCAGAGACCCTGCCGGGTTCGCGCCTGCCCGGTCCCAGGGTCTGCCAGACCAACCGGCAATGGGCGAGCCTGCGGGCGCAGCATGAAGACATCGCGCCGGATGGGCAGGCCATCATCATGCCCGACGGCAGCGAGCACAACGCGGGCTATGCCGTGCCGAACTGCGCCCTGTATCGCGCCACGATCAGCGGGCCGGCCAACGTGATGGGCCTTCCGGGCAGTGTCTGCTTCTGAGGTACAAATACGATGATTGGTGGCCGCGCGGCGCCTCGCTCAAGCTGGCTTAGCTTTTCTTATGGTCTGTAGGTCTTGAGCGCCAGCGAAAGACGCGTATGGACGCGAATTAGAAAAGCTTGTCCTATGCGAGCGTCAGCGGGCATGCGCCGTTTGATTTGGTTCACTGAACCGATTTGAGCGGCCCTGCAGGCCGGTCGCGGCTCACTACTCAGCCGGTGCAATACTCGGCGCCGGGCGGCCGCGTGACTTGCGGCTCTTGAACCTGCCGCCCAGACGGTCGAGATAGGTATAGATCACGGGCGTGATGTAGAGGGTCAGCAGCTGCGACAACAGCAGCCCGCCCGCCACGCACAGACCCAGCGGCCGGCGGGACTCCGCGCCCGTTCCGGTGCCGAAGGCGATGGGCAGGGTGCCCATCAAGGCCGCCATGGTGGTCATCATGATCGGGCGGAAGCGCACCTGGGCGGCCTCGAAGATCGCCTGCTCGGCCGGGATATGGTCCTTGCGCTGCCGGTGCAGCGCGAAGTCGATCATCATGATCGCGTTCTTCTTCACGATGCCGATCAGCATGATCATGCCGACAAAGGCATAGAGCGACAGCGACATGTCCGACGGCGTGATGCCCGCCAAGAACAGCAGATGGGCGATATAAAGCGTAACCAGCGCGCCCACCGCGGCCGAGGGCAGGCCCGACAGGATGGTCAGGGGATGGATGAAGCTTTCATAGAGAATGCCCAGGATGATGTAGACCACCACCATGGCGATCACGAGCAGCGCGCCCATGTTCTTGGTGGAATCCTCGAACGCCGCGGCTGTGCCCTGGAAGCTGCCCTGGATGGATTCGGGAACGCCAATATCGTCGCTCGCCTCATGAATGCCTGTGACAGCGTCGGACAGTGCCGCGCCCGGCGCCAGGTCGAAGGAAACCGTCACCGCCGGGATCTGGCCGGCATGGTTGATCGATAGCGGCACGGTCGAAGACGTCATTTTGGTCACGGCGGTCAGTGGCACCAGGGTGCCGTTCTGGGCCGTGACATAAAGGCGGTCGAGCGCGGACGCATCGCGCTGGAAGCGCGGCAGAAGCTCCATCACCACTTCATACTGGTTGGATGAGGTGTTGATCTGCGAAATCTGCTGTCCGCCGAAGGCAGCACCCAGCGCCACCTCGATCTGCTGCGGCGATACGCCCAGCGCGGCAGCGCGATCGCGGTCGATCTGCACCTGGACCGAGGGCATCGCGGCATCGAGATCGGAATTGACGTCGACGAAGATGCGTCGGCTGCGCATCTCGTCCATCAGCTTGTCGGAATATTCCTTGAGCTGACCCAGATCCAGGCCCTGCATGGTGTACTGGTAGCTGGACCGGGCCATGCGCGCGCCCAGCCGGATGGTCGGCGGATTGACCAGGAACACATTGACGCCGGGAATGCGCGATACTTTGGGGCGCAGTTCGCGGATGATGGCGTCGGGGCCCAGCTTGCGCTCGCCCAGCGGCTTCAGCGAAATCATCATCAGGCGCGCCTGGTTGGTGCCGGCCGAACCGTTGGCGCCGTCCATCTGCGCCAGCACGCTCGCACATTGGGGTCCTCGCCCACGATCCTGGCCACCTGCTTGGTATAGGCGGCCATCTGCTCGTAGCTGGTGCCATTGGCGGCCTGCAGGTTGCCCTGGAGGCGCCCGGTGTCGTCGCTGGGCAGGAAGTCTTCCTGCATCACCGCCATCAGCACCACGCTGGCCACCAGCGAGAGTACGAAGGCGCCCATGATGACCAGGGAATGCTTTTGGCTCCAGCGCAGCGAGCGGTCATAGGCCCCCTGCACCCGGTTGAAGGCATTTTCGCTCCAGCGATAGAAGATGTTGTGGCTGGTATTGTGTTCGTCGCGCAGCAGGCGGGCGCAGAGCATCGGTGTGAGCGTGATCGAAATGATGCCGGAGAAGATGACCGCCATGATGATGGTGACGGCGAATTCGTGCAGCAGGCGTCCCACGATGCCACCCATGAAGACGATCGGGATGAACACCGCCGCCAGGCTGATGGTCATGGACAGGATGGTGAAGCCGATTTCGCTGGAGCCCTTGACCGCGGCTTCATAGGGCTTTTCGCCCATCTCGATGTGGCGGACTATGTTTTCCAGCATCACGATGGCGTCATCGACCACAAAGCCGACCGACAAAGTCAGTGCCATCAGCGAGAGATTGTCCAGGCTGTAGCCCATGAAGGCCATGCCGGCGAAGGTGGCGATCACGGCGATGGGCAGCGCCAGCGAGGGAATGATGGTGGCGGAGATGCGGCGCAGGAAAACGAAGATCACGCCCACCACCAGCGCTCCCGCGATCAAAAGCGTGGTCTGCACGTCATTGATCGAGGCGCGGATCACCTGGCTGCGGTCGAACACCACGTCCAGATGGACCGTCGGCGGCAGGTTGGCCTCGAACTGGGGCAGGATCTTCTTGATGTTGTCGATGACGCCCACCACGTTGGAGCCGGGCTGGCGGAAGATCGCCAGCTGGATGGCGGGCTCGTTTTTGTACCAGCTCTGGCCGTAGGGATTTTCCAGTCCGTCGATCGCGCGGCCAACATCCTTCAGGCGCACCGGCGCGCCGTTCTGGTAGGCCACTACCTGCTCGTTGAACTCGGCCGCGTTGTTGAGCTGGCCGCCGGTGTGGATGATCGTGGAACGGGTGGGGCCGTTCAGCGCGCCGGTCGCCAGATTCACATTGGCCGCGGACACCGCATTGACCAGCGTGTCGATGCCGATCTTGCGCGCCGCCAGCGCGTCGGGATCGGCCTGGATGCGCACGGCATATTTGGCGCTGCCGAACGCGCTGACCTGGGCCACGCCTTCCAGCGTGGATATCTGCCGCGCCAGCAGTGTTTCGGCATATTCGTCCACCTCCGAAGGCTTGACCACGGAAGAGCTCATGGTGATGAACATGATCGGCAGGTCGGCCGGGTTCACCTTGCGGAAGGTGGGCTGCTGAGGCAGTGCCTTGGGCAGGAAATGGCCGGCGGCGCTGATCGCCGACTGCACGTCCTGGGCGGCGCCGTCCAGGGTGCGGTCCAGGCTGAACTGCAGATTGATGGACGTCTGACCCTGGATGCTGGTCGACGTCATCTGGTCGATGCCCTGGATGGTCGAGAACTGGTTCTCCAGCGGCGTGGCCACCGACGAGGCCATGGTGTCGGGGTCCGCGCCCGGCAGACTTGCCATCACCGAGATGGTGGGAAAATCCACCGTCGGCAGGTCAGACACCGGCAGGTTCGAATAGCCATAGGCGCCGAAAATCACCATGGCCGCCACCACCAAAGTGGTCATGACGGGGCGTTCGATAAAAGGCAGCGACAAATTCATTTTGAAGCCTTGAGGCGGTTAGCCCGCATTGTCCGCAGCGTGCTTGACCTTGTGGCGGCCGCCGGTCATCGCACCCGCACCGGCGCGCTTTTTGGTGCCGCTGATGCTGACCTTGGCGCCGGGCAGCACGCGCAGCTGGCCGTCAGTGACCACCAGATCGCCCGCTTTCAGATCGCCGGAAACCGCGTCATTGACGCCGTCATCGAACTCAAGCTGCACAGGACGCTGGTCGGCCACACCGTCTTTCACCACATAGACGAACTGGCCGTCGGGGCCGGTGTTCACGGCGTCGCGCGGCACCAGCGTGGCGTGGGGAATCTCCGACAGCATGACGGTGGTGTCCACCAGCTGGCCGGGCACCAGCGCCATGTCGGTGTTGGCATAGGTGGCACGCAACTCGATGGTGCCGGTCGTGCCCGCCACGGCGTTGCTCACGAAAGTGACGGGCACCTGGATATCGGCTGCGCGGGCGTCGTGCAGGTTCATGGTGAAGGTGAGCCCTCCCGGCCTTGCCATCTGCGCCTGGATGCGCGGCAGGTCGGACTGGGGCAAAGACAGCGAAATCTTAACCGGCTGGATTTCGTTGATGGTGACCAGCGGATTGGCGGTCGAGATGCCGTTGGTGGTGCTGCTGCTGGAACTGGAGGAGGTGGAGCTCACCATGTTGCCCGGCATGATCAGGATCGCGCCGGTCTTGCCGTTCACCGGCGAACGGATGGTGGTGTATTCTAGGTTCAGCCGCGCGGATTCGACATTGGCCTTGGCTTCCAGATAGGCGGCCTGGGCGTCGTCGACATCCTGG
The DNA here is from genome assembly GCA_963830095.1 of uncultured Alphaproteobacteria bacterium. Taxonomy (GTDB): domain Bacteria; phylum Pseudomonadota; class Alphaproteobacteria; order Micropepsales; family Micropepsaceae; genus Rhizomicrobium. The sequence goes on along the minus strand of CAWHLV010000095.1, from coordinate 189,403 downwards.
CCCGCCACTGCATTCTGCGCCTTCAGCCGATTATAACGGTCTATCTTGGCCTTGGCCGTGACCATCGAAGCCACGGCGTTGTCGTACGCGGCCTGATAGGGGCGCGGGTCGATCTCGAACAGCGGATCGCCGGTTTTCACCATCTGGCCTTCCTTGAAGAAGGCCTTGGTGAGCTGACCGTTGACGCGCGCATTGATCTGCACGGTGGAGTTGGCCACGACGGTGCCGATGGTGTGCTCGATCACCGGCATGTCGCGGATTTCGACGGGGGCGACCTTGACCGGCGCCGCCAGATTGCGCTTGGGCTTGGGTGCACCGCTGTCATGGGTGAAATACCAGAAGCCGGCCAGCGCCAGGACCAGTGCCGCGCCACCGATCACGTAGGTGCGCGTGTGCCCGCCCCGATCGTCTTCCAGCTCGTCGTCGCGCGCCGGCGAGGTCTGCAACGGGGTGATCTGGACATTCATGCGACGCAATCCCGACACTAGGTGCGGACCCGAAGGCCAGCGGTTTACAGTATGCACCCTGCAATCTGCCGCGCGGCGGCGGATTGGGGGGGCAGGTTCTTCGATGCCTTGGTGCTTCCAACCCGTCCGGCACATGGCCGGCCCCTGGCCATTTTTGGCTTTGTTGTCAGTGGTTATAGGGCAAAAGCCTCTCAATAGTGTGCCGAAATATCGCATCCGAAATGCCGCAACACCCGGAAAAGGTTGGGAAAAGCGCTTAACGCTTACAAATGGGTGACAACACCGACAGGTGCGATGTTGCTCCGCAGCAGGACACGCGTCTATAAGCGCGGCCTGCATTCCGCATCTTCTCTTATTGATTCTGGTGTCATGGAAATCCGCAACATCGCCATCATCGCACACGTCGACCATGGCAAGACCACCCTGGTGGACCAGCTGTTGAAACAGTCCGGTTCCGTGCGCGAGAACCAGCACATGGACGAGCGCGCCATGGACTCCAACGACCAGGAGCGCGAGCGCGGTATCACCATCCTGGCCAAGTGCACCAGCGTCGAATGGCACGGCACGCGCATCAACACAGTCGATACCCCCGGCCATGCCGACTTCGGCGGCGAGGTGGAGCGCATACTGTCGATGGTGGATGGCGTGGTGCTGCTGGTGGACGCTGCTGAAAGCGTGATGCCCCAGACCAAGTTCGTGCTGAGCAAGGCCCTGAAGCTGGGGCTCAAGCCCATTGTGGTGATCAACAAGATAGACCGTTCCGACGCCCAGCCCAAGGAAACACTGGAATCCATCTTCGATCTGTTCCTGGCGCTGGAAGCCAATGACGACCAGCTGAATTTCCATTACCTCTATGCCAGCGGCCGCAACGGCTGGGCGGTGAAGGAACTGGAAGACGAGCGCAAGAATTCTCGATCCCCTGTTCCAGCTGATCGTGGACGACGTACCGGCGCCCAAGCCGCAGAAGCTCGCGGGCGAAGAGCATCCCTTCAAGATGCTGGTCACCACGCTGGAGGCCGACAACTTCCTGGGCCGCATTCTCACGGGCCGTATTGAATCGGGCGTCATCACCACCAACCGCAATATCAAGGCGCTGAACCGCGCCGGCGAGACAATCGAGAAGACACGCGTCACCAAGCTGCTGGCCTTCCGCGGCCTGGCCCGGGTGCCGGTGGAACGCGCCGAAGCCGGCGACATCGTCGCCATTGCCGGCCTGGAAGAGGCCACCGTCGCCGACACGTTGTGCGACCTCAATGTCAACGAGCCGATCCCCTCGCATCCGATCGATCCGCCGACCCTGGCGATGACAATTTCCGTCAACGACAGCCCTTATGCGGGCCGCGAAGGCGACAAGGTGCAGAGCCGCGTTATCCGCGAGCGCCTGCTGCGCGAGGCCGAAGGCAATGTCGCGCTGAAAGTCGCCGAAACCGGTGACGGCGATTTCGAAGTGGCGGGCCGCGGCGAATTGCAGCTGGGCGTGCTGATCGAATCCATGCGCCGTGAGGGTTTTGAGCTTTCCATCAGCCGCCCGCGCGTGCTGTTCAAGACCATGACGGCGAGAAGATGGAGCCGATCGAAGAAGTCACGGTTGACGTGGACGATGCCTATACCGGCATCGTCATCGAGAAGATTTCCACCCGCAAGGGCGAGATGACCGACATGCGCCCCACCGGCGCCGGCAAGACCCGCATCGTGTTCCATGCTCCGGCCCGCGGCCTGATCGGCTATCACGGCGAATTCCTCACCGACACCCGCGGCACCGGCGTGATGAACCGCATGTTCCTGGATTATGCCCCGCACAAGGGCAGTGTCGGCGGCCGTACTAACGGCGTGCTGATCTCCACCGAGCAGGGCGAAGCGGTGACCTATGGCCTGTGGTACATCGAGGAACGCGGCAAGCTGTTCATCACCACGGGCGCCAAGGTCTATGAAGGCATGATCATCGGCCAGAACGCCAAGGACAATGATCTGGACGTCAATCCGCTCAAGTCCAAGCAGCTGACCAACATCCGCACCACCTCGAAAGACGAGGCGGTGAAGCTGACCCCGATCGTGCCGATGACCCTGGAACAGGCGATGGCCTATATCGAGGACGATGAGCTGGTCGAGGTCACGCCGCAGAACATCCGGCTGCGCAAGCGCGCCTTGCTGCCGCATCTGCGCAAGCGCGCAAAGCAGGCGATGGACGCCTGACAGCGCGGTTCTAGCGCGCTGTCGCGGCCTTGCCGAATTGCGGCATGGAGGCATCCAGGAACGCCTGGATGCGGCGGACCATATCAGGCGTAAAGCCCGCTTCACCCACCGAACGCAGGCGCAACTGCCCGCCATCCAGCTCCAGCACCGCGATGCGGGTCTTGCCGCCCGCATCGCGCGCGAAAATTGTCAGTGGATAGCCGGCCTGAACCACTTTGTAGTCCGACGGCGCCGGCACGATGTCTGAGCGGGCGCAGAAGATCGATTTGATCGCGGTGCCGGGCGGCGCGGGGCCCGGATCGAAGGTTGCGTTGGCGCTGGTCTGGTCCAGCACATGCAGCTCAGGGTCCACTACCAGCTGGGGCAGGCCGCCCGGCGCTTCCAGCGAGCGGCCGCAATGGAATTCCTTGAGATCGTCCGCCGAAGCCGGCACGGCCACCAGGACCAGCAAAGCCAAGACTGCGCCTGGAATGGCGTGTTTCATGTCGCGCTCCCGTCACGCGACCATTTTACGCCCGAAGAGACGGCCTTCCAAGTGAATCCGGCGGCGGGGCGTGCGGCCTTGGTTTAAGCTTCCTTCCCGATGAACCCGATTCTGAGCACGGTTGGCCTATTGGTCGTCGCGATCCTGGTCGCGCTTATCGCCCGCCGCCTGGCGCTGCCCTACACGGTGGGGCTGGTGGCCGCCGGCATAGCTCTGGCACCGTTCAGCGCCCAGCTCGGCCCGCTTCTGAGCCGCGACCTAATCTATCTGGTGATCCTGCCGCCGTTGCTGTTCGAAGCCGCCATCAGCATTCACTGGAACGAACTGCGCCGCGATCTGGTGCCCGTGCTTGTCCTGAGCGCGGCCGGTGTGGTGATTTCCACGATCGTCACCACTTTCGGCATGCGATACCTGCTGGGCTGGCCTCTCGCGTCGGCCCTGCTGTTCGGGGTTTTGATCGCGGCGACCGATCCTGTCGCGGTGATCGCCCTGTTCAAGGATCTGGGCATCAAGGGCCGGCGCAGACTTCTGGTGGAGAGCGAAAGCCTGTTCAATGATGGTATTGTGGCGGTGCTGTTCGTTCTGGTGCTGGCATGGGCGCGCGCACCGGCCGCGCCGCCCGGCGTTGTGACGGTCGTCCTTGCGATGGTCAGGATTTCCGGCGGTGGCATTTTGATCGGGCTGCTGGTCGGGGGCGCCGTTCTGTTGCTCGCAGGGCGCACCGTCGATCATCTCGTCAGCGCGGCTCTGACCACTGCGGCGGCCTATGGCTCGTTTCTCCTGGCCGAGTATTTCGAATTCTCCGGTGTGCTGGCGGCAGTGGCGGCAGGCCTTCTGATCGGCAATGTCGCTGTTCTGGGCCAGATAAGTCCAAGTTCTTTTCTTCCCGTGAGCGGGAATTCGTTCTGGGCTTTTGGGAATTTGCCGCCTTCATCGCCAACTCTCTTATTTTCCTGTTGATCGGCGTGACGATTGCACATGTGCCTTTGCTTGGCGTGGGACGTTGAAATCCCTGCCGGTCGCCATGGGGCTTGTTCTTCTGGGCCGGCTGTTGACGGTTTACCCGCTGTGCCTTGTCTTCGCGCGTTCGCGCTGGGCCATCCCGCTCAAGGATCAGCATGTCTTGTGGTGGGGTGGTCTGCGCGGCGCCCTGGCGCTGGCGCTGGCGCTGTCCTTGCCGGCCTCGTTTCCTTTTTCCTATGAGATCCGTATCGTGACTTTTGGGGTGGTGATCTTCTCGGTGCTGTTCCAGGACTTACCATGCCTTTGCTTTTGCGCAGATTGGGACCGGCCGGATGACCGTTGACGAAAAATTGATCGCTTTTGCCGGCCGCCTGGCCGATGCCTCCGGCGCGGTGATCCGCCCCTTTTTCCGCCAGCGCATCGAGGTGGTGCACAAGCCAGGCATCCGTGCCTTCGATCCGGTCACCGAGGCCGACAAAGGCGGCGAGCGCGCCATTCGCGCCATCATCGAACGCGACCGGCCTGATGACGGCATCCTGGGCGAGGAATTTGGCGAAAAGCCCGGCAAGAACGGGTTGCGCTGGGTGCTGGATCCGGTGGACGGCACCCGCGCCTTCATTACCGGCCGCCATGAATGGGGCTCGCTGATCGCGCTGGAAGACAATGAAGTGCCGGTGCTGGGCATTCTCGACCAGCCGGTGCTGGGCGAACGCTATCTGGCGGTCAATGGCCGCGCCGTGTTTCTGGAAGGCGAAATCGACGCCGCTGAAGGCGCGCGAATGCGCCGACACTCAAAGACGCCATTCTCTGCGCCACCGATCCTTCGGCCTATTTCAGCGCCCATCAGCAGGCGGCATTCGCGCGTGTATCGGCGGCGGCGCGCATGACGCGCTTTGGCGGCGACTGTTATCTGTTCGCGGCGCTGGCGCTGGGCTTTGTCGATATCATCATCGAGGCCGGCTTCAATCGCTGGGACGTCGCGGCGCTGATCCCGCTGGTGGAAGGTGCAGGCGGTGTCATCACCAGCCTGGGATGGCCGCGATTGCCGCGACGGCAAAACCATCCTGGCCTGCGGCGACAAGCGCGTCCACGAAGAAGCCATAAAGCTCCTGAACAAGCTGAATTCCCAGGCCTAATTGGCTCAGAATTCAGGCGCGCCTTATCGCGCAATCTCGCCGCAATTTGCCCTTGTTCCCTGGGGCGGAAACCCGGATGCGCACTCACGTTGCTCATCAACTGACAATCAAGCACTCTTCAGCAGGAGGACAGCATGTCATCTGCGCGACTTTAATGTGTCGAGCCCTCGGAGGCCATCGGCAACCTCTGCCACACCGATCCGCGCGGGAATGGGGCGCTGGGCCGAGTCTTGGCGATTCCACATTATCATCCCCGAAGACCGTGCCGCCCAGCAACACGCGGCAAGATCGTCGGCGCGTTGGCCGTCGCGCTGATGGTGGGGCGGCCGTATCGGGCTCTATGCCTATTCGGGTTCGAGTCCTCAGCCGCAAGCCGGCGCTGGCCGAGCAATGTCTGCCCCAGCCCCGGCCGCCGCGTCCGCGCCGACCGCGCCCAAGCACCGCGGCTGCGTGCCGCAGCACGGCTGCGCCGACCACCCGACGCCAGCACGTCGGCGCCGCCGACACCGCGCCCCGCCGGTGAAGGAAGCCTGGCAAGCCGATCAAGACATGCACATGGCGTCGCATCTCCACTCGAGACGAGTCTCCAACCGCTTCGGATGCACGTCTGTCGATGAACCGGATTCGACCCGGATAAGCCAGGCCGCTGCGGCCAGCAGCCAGCGATGAACACGCCGATCGGCCGCCGCTTGCGAGCCGCGCCGCAACCTTCGCCGTCTGACGCGCCGCCGAAGCAACAACGCCCAGGCCAGCCGCGCCCGCGCCGATGCGGCCCCGGCTCCGGACCTCCGCGCAACAACCGGCTCAGCAGGCGCCAGCCCCCACAGCGGCCTTAACAGTCTGGTACTGCTCCGGCCGCCAGCTCAGTAGTTCTGGAAGAGACGAAACCCGCGCCGCGGCGAGTATTCGCAGGGGCGCGGTTTTTGTTCGCTGCCGCGCGCCTAATCTCGCGGCGTTCGCTTCTCGACAGGTCCGACGGATTGTCTCGCGCGCTGCGCAGCGCCGAAGCTCACGGGAAAGGCGCCTCACGCGCCATGAACGCATCGAACGCCGCCCAGAATTCGGCGCGGATGGGATTGCGCTCCATCAGGATCTCGTGCCCCGCATCCGGGATCTCGACATAGTCGGCATGTGGCGCGGCTTGGGCGAAAGCCCTGGCCTGGGGCGTGATGCAGATGCGGTCGCGGCCCGCGCCGACCACCAGAAGCGGCGTGGTCATGGACGCGGCCCGGGATCGCAGCCAATCCATCGAGCGCAGAGCCGCCGCCAGCCAGCCCCAGGTCGCGCCCGCGAGCCTGAGATCGGGATGTTCGCGCAACAGCATCTGGGTGCGCTCGAAACGCTGCGGATCGGAGGTGACCAATTGGGTCGTAAAGGTGACCTTGTGCGGGATCACGCGCTTCCATGCCCCACACCCAATCGGCGCGCTTGCCCCGCCACATCTGGAAGGCGGTCACCGCGCGGACCAGGAATTCGCGCTGGCCGCGGAAGGAAATCGCGATCATGGGCGCGCTGAGCACGCAGGCCTTGAAGCTGCCGGGGTGCTTGACCAGCCTGCGCAGCAGATTGTGTGCGCCCATGGAATGGGCCAGCGCCACGCGGCTTTTCGCCCGGCCCCAGCATGGGCGTGACGATCCAGTTCATTAGCGTGTCCAGATCCTGGTCATATTCGCAGAAATCGCCGACAAAACTCTTGCGGCTGTCCTTGGTCATGCGGCTGGAACCGCCCTGGCCGCGCCAGTCCATGGTCGCCACCGCAAAGCCGCGCCCGCGCAGCTCGTCGATCATCTCGAAATATTTTTCGATGAATTCGGTCTGGCCGTTGAGCAGCACGCAAGATTCCCCGCGCGGGCACATCGGGGGCAGCGGCAAAGCGGGCGGCGCGCAGATCGCGCGCCCGACGGCCTTGATGGGCAGGGGTTCGAACAGCGTGGCGGCGGGGATCATTTTTTGGCGGGTTGAAGGCGCTTCCATAGGCACTTAAGCCCGATTTTCAAGCCCCCGCAAAGGGCTTGAAGGCGGCTTTTTCGCACCCAAATATGAGGCTTCCGGCCGCCGAGAGGGGCCGGTGTCTTGATCCCGCGCGAATGGTGCGGCGGGACGTCAGCAACGCTTTAGAGAGGTTGTTCCCATGCGTATCGACTATTCCCCCTTTTTCCGTTCCACCGTCGGCTTTGATCGCCTGATCGGCCTGCTGGAGTCCGCGTCCGAGCCAGGGCTATCCGCCCTACAATATCGAACGCAACGACGAGAATAATTACCGCGTCACCCTGGCGGTCGCCGGCTTTGCCGAAAAGGACCTGTCGGTGGACGTCAAGGACCGCGTGCTGACCGTCACCGGCAAGCGCGAGGCGAGGCGGCCGAAAGCCAGCCTCGCTGCTCATCAGGGCATCGCCGGCCGCGCTTTCGAGCGCAGCTTCCAGCTTGCCGAGCATGTCGAGGTCAAGGCCGCCCGGCTCGAGAACGGCCTGCTCCATGTCGATCTGGAGCGCATCGTGCCGGAAGAGAAGAAGCCGCGCCGTATCGCGATCAATGCGCCCGCGCTCACCACCATCGGGGCCACCATCGAGGGTTCAAAAGCGGCCTAAAGGCCGCGCGCGTTAAAAGACGGCATAAGCCTGCTTCATGCTTAACGAGAACGGGGGCCTTTCCTTTTGGGGGCCCCCGTTTTTTGGTAAAGTTTGCCCCGCACACTGCTTCGGCTCAAAATGGCGTTCTGGCCGCAAAACTTGGCGCAAGGCAAAAATCCTCCCGGCATCGAGGAGGTGCGCGCGCGCTATGGCACCTTGTTTGCCCGCTTTGGCGCAGCCCCTGCCGCGATGGATTTCAGCCCCGGCCAGCTTGGCCCGATCCATGGCGAATGGGTGGGGGCAGCGGGCAACGGACCTGGGCCACGCTGCTGTATTTCCATGGCGGCGGCTTTGTCGCCGGCTGCCCGGAAACCCATCGCCCGCTGGTCGGCAAGCTGGTGGAAGCCAGCGGCGTGGGCGCCTTCAGTGTCAAATACCGTCTGGCGCCGGAATGTTTTTTTCCGGCCGCGGTGCGTGACGGCATCGACGCCTATCGCGCGCTGCTGGCCAAGGGCGTCAGCGGGTCGTCCATCATTCTGGCAGGCGACGAGGCCGGCGGCGGGCTTGCTTTTGCCGTGGCGCTGGCGGTGCGCAATGCCGGCCTGGAAATGCCCGGCGGGATCGTGGCGCTTTCGCCCTGGGCCGATCTTTCACTCTCCGGCCTCTCGGTTCTGGGCAATCGCAAAAGCGACACGATGCTGGACTGGGAAACGCTGTTTCTTTGCGCCCGGCATTTTTGCGCAAATCCAATCCCTGCGATGGCTATGCCTCGCCCGCCTATGCCGGCTTTCACGATTTCCCGCCGTTGATGGTTCATGCCGGCGCCAATGAGATTTTGCGCGACGATGCCTCCAAGCTCGGCGACCGCGCCGCCGAGGCTCAGGTATCGGTGAGCGTGGAAATCTATGACGGCATGGGCCACCTGTTTCAGCTGGATGCGGGTCGCAGCGAGGCGAAGGTGTCTTTGTCGCGCCTGGCGCAGTTCATCCGCGCCAAAAGCTCGGCGCTGGCTGCTTAGTTTAATGACCCCATCCGGTTTCAGCTTACTTCCGGCGCGCTACGCTTGCCGGAAACGCTGAAACCACCTTCCCCTTGGTGCGCTTCGCGCAAAGGGGAAGGCAGGCTTGTGCTTTCATAGATCGAGGTCAGGCGGAGGCGGCCAGCGCCTCTGCGAAGCGCCCTGGCAGCTTCGCACCGGAGAAATCCGCGCCCTGGGCTTCGGTGTCGCGCATGTCGGCGTCACCCAGATTGGCATAGGACAGATCGCATCCCGACAGGCGCGCCCGGCGCAGATCGGCGCCGCGCAGATCGGCATAGCGCACCTGGGCATTGTCCAGGCGCGACGGCAAAAGCCTGGCGCCGCCAATCATCAGCGGGCCGAGTTTTGTGTCGCGCAGATCGGCATGATTGAGCAGCGCGCCGGAGAAATTGACGCCGCGCAGGTCCGCGCCGCCCAGCTTGGCCGAGCGCAGGTCGCAGCCCGCGAGATTGGCAGCCCTGCAGCGATGCGCCTTCCAGGCTGACGCCATAAAACAGCGCCTGCGGCGCGATCAGGGCGGTCAAGCGGTATTGCGACAGCTTGGGGATCTGGCGCAGGTCCTTGGCCGTCAGATCGGCGGGCTTGCCCTGGCGGCCGTCGGTCTCGGCCCACAGCGAATGTTCTTCCAACAGCTTTTCGATTGTCGCCACGGCTTCAGGATCGGCAATCGCCGCTTCCTTCAAGGATCTTGGTCATATCGGCGCCATGGGTGGTGGCGAAATCCATCTTGGCGCCGATCAGGATGCAGCCGGCCAGGTCCGCGCCGGTCAGATTGCAGCCCGACAGATCGGCATTCTCCAGATTGGCGCCGGTGAGCCGGGCCTGGCGCAGATTGGCGCGCGTCAGCCGGCAGCCTTTCATCACCGCGTCGGTAAAGTCGGCCTGTATCGCGATGGCACCTGTCATCTTGGCGCGCTCCAGATTGGCGGAGTTCATCATGGCGGCCGGCAGTTCCGACGGCCCCAGATCATGCTGCAACACGCGCAGATTGCCGTACTTGTCCTTCTCCGCGATGGTGCCTTCGCGCAGATCGGCTTCAAACAGGTCGGTGCCGATCAGGTTGGCGCCCCGCATCGAGGCGCCGCGCATGTCGGTCCGGCGCATGGAAGCGCCCGACATGTTGGAACGGCGCAAGTCGGCGCCAAAAAAGCTGGCGGAATCCAGCTTGGCGCCCACGAAATTGGTTTCTTCCATGATGGCGCCGGTGAAATCGGCGTCGGCCAGATTGCGGCCCGACAGATCCAGCCCGGACAGGTCGCAGAAGGCGAAAACCGCGCGCGCCCCACCCAAACGCCCCGAATAGAGCATCTCATGGCGCGCGACTGCGGCGCTCACATCCTTCTGGGTGAGCCTGGCGAAACCGGTGTGCCGGGCCTTGGTCATGGGCGCAATTTTCGCTGGTTAAGCCTTTTTCACGCGCGGATTTTGCGCAGAAGGGCGCTAACGCCCGATTAAGAGGGCCGGATTTGGCCACTTCCCACCCCCCAAGGCCAAAAATTGCTGTTGAACCGGGACGATAGCCGGGTACAAAGGCGCCTGTCAGACCGCTCGGCGGGCCCTTCGGGGCGGGCGGGGAGTCTGGCGCAGGGTAAAAGGGTGCACATTCCCGCGGAGGACGCGGGGATTGGCCGAGGTCCGGGAGCGGGCCTTGTGGAGAGAGATGCCGAGATTGGCGGTGCCCCGCCCGGCGACATTTTAAAGAGGCTCGTGTTGATCAAGCACCGTTTGATGCTTTCCGCCGCTGCGGCTGCCCTGCTGGCGGCGGCCCTGGCAGCCGCCGCGCGCGCCGATACCGAAATCTCCACCGCAACCTCCACCGCGCTTTCCACCTCCACCAGCGGTAGCATCACCATTGACGCCACCGGCAGCGTGGGCATCCAGACCAGCGGCACCCCCGCCGTCACCATCAATTCTAACAATGCGCTGACCAACAACGGCAGCATTGCCAACACCAATGTCGACAACGGCATCGGCGTCTCGATCGACACCAGCGGCGGCAACATCAATGCTGGCACCGCGGGCTTCAGCTCCACCGGCAGCATCAACCTGGGCGGCAATGGCACCGGCAAGCTCGGCATCATCTTCCAGGGCGGCAACACCTTTTACGGTCCCGTCACCCTCACCACCCTGACCGCGCTCAACACCCTGACCGGCAGCACCACGGCCGCCTCGACTTCGTCCCTCATCGTCCAGGGCGACTCGTCCGCCGCCTTCGAGCTGGTGCAGGGCACCAAGATCACCAGCAATATCCTTCTGGGCGGCGGTGGCATCGTTCAGGACTCCAGCGTCAATTCGACCGCCTCCAACTCCGCCATGGTCGACCTGAACGGCACGTTGAACGGCAATTTCTACATTTCCTCGGCCTTGTCCGGCGTGGGCGCCGGCATGACCGGTGTGCAGACCCTGGGCGGCATCCATTCCTGCGCCAGCGATACCGGCGCGCCGTCCGGCTTCGTTTGCCCGACCTCGTCCGGCGGTTCCTTTGTCAATGCCGGCAGCATCTCGCTGATTGGCACCGCGACCCCCAACAGCCGCGGCGGCAACCCGGAAGCCGGTTCGGCCGTCATCATCGGCGGCAACATCGACGGCGGCTTCCTCAATGCCGGTCCGGGCACGTCGTCCACCGCCGGGGCGTCCATCATCTCGTCCTCGGGCCTGGTCGTTTCGGGGTCTTCCGCGCCGGTCGTGATCATCGATCCGACCAAATCCATTACCAGCTCGGCGACCACGCCTCGCGGCCCGATCATCATCGGCCCGGTCACCGCCGACATCGACCCGATCGATCCGGGCTATTCTTTCACCAACCGTGGTTCCATTCACGGCCAGACGATCGACACCGATCTCAGCTCGGCCGCGATGATCATCCAGGGCGCGTCCTCGACCTATTTCACCTGCCTTGGCACCCAGGTCTCGCAGACCACCTGCTTCACCGCGCCCAACACCGTGTCTGAGAACGTCACCACCACCATCAACAGCACGCCCACCACCACCACCCAGCTGGTGACCAATGTCGGCGGCCTGCTCAACACCGGCACGATTTCGGCCAACGCCGTCACCGGCTCGCAGACCGTCACGACCAACGGCATCACCAGCGCCACCGCGCTCTATATCGGCTGCGTTCGCCAGCGTGCCGCGCCTGGACGTCATATCCGAGGCCGAGAACTCCTCCGCCAACACGCCGGGCAGCATCAGCGCCGAGGTGTCGGGCCTGGGCCAGGGCAGCGCCTTTGGCGTGATCCTGGGCATCAATTCCCAGGTGCCCGAGATCACCGTGGGCAAGAATGCCAGCATCGTCGCCGCCGTCGTCACCAGCACGGTTTCGCCCACCGCCAGCATTGCCAGCGCCACTTCGCCGTTCAGCCTGGTGTCGGAAGCCATCGTCGATCAGGGCGGCAGCCTGGAGACCGTCAACAACGCGGGCACCATCCAGGCCACCAACACCACGCTGACGCCCGATACCGGCGCGGTGACCAGCTCCATCGAGACGGCGATTGACGTGTCAGCCAATACGACCGGCGGCGTCGCCATCAACAACAACGGCCATATCCTGGGCAACATCCTGTTCGGCAGCGGCGCCGGCAACGGCAATACGCTCAATGTCGGCAACACCGGCGTTGTCCTTAACACCGGCGGCAGCACGGCGGCCGCCAACGCCCTCAACGTCGTCAACTCGCCTTCGAACTACGCCATCGTGGCGCAGGACATCATATCGAACTCGGTGGGTCTGGCCGGTTACGGATGCCACCACCATCAGCTTCGGCGCGGGCACCGGCAACCTGCTGCATGTCGGCGGCTATGGCTATGTCAATGCGGTGATCACCTCGGCGGTGGGCGGGCTCGCCGTGCAGGTCGATCCCAACGGCCAGCTCTTTGTCGCCAACACCACCACGGCCTTGCAGGCCTCGACCTTCAATGTGGCGGCCAACGGCACCCTGGGCTTGGCCATTTCCCAGACCAATCTCAACAGCCTGACCCCGGTGGTCCAGGCCAACAGCGCGACACTGACGAACGCCAATCTGGCAGTGCAGTTCGGCACTTATATTTCCTCCGGCTTTACCGCCGCCTCGACCGCCGCGCCCGTCACCCAGACCATCACCCTGATCCGCGCGCCGGTGATCACCGACACCGCCTCATCGCTGGCCACCCAGAATGCCGCGCTGGGCCTCAATACGCCCTTCCTGTTCGAAACACCCACCGAGAGCGGCATCACGCCCCTGACCTCGAGCACCGACACCTCGACCGGCCAGCAGGTTCTGCAGCTGCATCTGCTGCCGCGTTCCACTGGCGCCAAGAATGCCGACGGTTCGCCGGGCCTCAACCTGTCGGGCGACGCCAAGAACGAATTCCCGTTCACCGCCTCGGCGCTGGCCACCGACAACGAGCTGGGCGCGGCTGTTGCCACCAGCCTCACCGTTTACAACACGCCCGGCGTGCCATCGAGCGGGATCAATGTGGCGGCGTCCCAGCAACAGTCCCAGCAAGTCTTCTCGCAGTTTGCGCCCGACGTTTCCGGCGGCACGCGCGAGATCGCCATCATGCTGACCGACCAGGCGACGGGTCCGGTAGCGGCGCGCCAGCGCCTGTTGCGCAGCTTCTCCGACGAGCCCGGCGACGCCACGCTTTGGGGCGAGGAATTCACCGGCCAGATCAACAACAAGGGCCGCGTCTCCGGCGATGGCACGCTTACCGCCTATAAGGATCACGGCTTCGGCTTCAGCTTGGGCCTGGACGGCGGCAGCCCGCGCAACGGCTGGTATGGCGGCGCCTTCACTTTCTATACCGGTGACGTCAGCCAGGATCTGCCGCGTGACACCCGCACCAATACCCAATGGTACATGCTCAGCGGCTATACCGACTGGCACGGCAAGCATGCGTTCCTGGATACCCAGATCAGTGCGTCCTATGGCGACTTCGACGAAATCCGTGTGCTCAATGTCGGCGGCCTGACGCGCGAGGCCACCAGCAAGCGGCCGGCCGCCATGCTGGCCGTGGGCGCCAATACCGGCGTGACCCTGAATTATGCCGGCATCGAAGTGGATCCGCATGTCAGCCTGGACGGCTTGACCTTGCGCGAGGAAGGCTATCAGGAAGCCAATGGCGGTCCGGGCATGGACCTGGATGTGGCGCCTTATTTCGCCAATTCGCTGCGCGGCGCGCTAGGTGCCGATGTGAAGGGCAATATCTCCCTGTGGGGCTTCGACCTGTCGCCGGAAGCGCGCCTCGGCTATCGCTACGACTTCGTGCAGGACGCGGTGAAGATCAAGGCGGCGTTTGAGGCCACAGGCGGCCGCTCCACCGCGGGTAACACTCTGACCTTCATCGGGCCCGATCCGGATACGGGCAATGCCATCGCCGGTCTGACGCTTGGCGCCCACACCGACACCTGGGAACTGGGCGTGAATTACGACTGGATTCGCGGCAACAACGGCTCGACGACCCAGGTTGGTATTCTCACCGTACTGGGCAGAATCTGAGAGCCGCGGTCCGCGCGTAGACGCGGACGAGCAGGTCCAGTGGACCTGCGAGAGCGGCGAGCGCCGCGAGCTTGGGCGAGCGGCGGCGACAGGCGCTTAAGCTAGTTCACCAGCTACCGGTGTTGGGCATCGAAACCCAGGGTTCCCTGGGCTCCAGCTGGCCGTCCTGCAAAAGCTCGATGGAGATTCCATCAGGTGAGCGGATGAAGGCCATATGCCCGTCGCGTGGCGGGCGGTTGATGGTGACGCCGGCCGCGATCAGCTTCTCGCAAAGGCCATAGATATCGCCCACGCGGTAGGCCAAATGGCCAAAATTCCGCCCGCCGGCATAACCTTTTTCGTCCCAGTTGTAGGTGAGCTCGACCACCGGGCTTTCCGCCTGGCCATCGGACACGCGCCCCGCATCCTCCGGCGTTGCCAGGAAAACCAGCGTGAAACGGCCTTTCTCATTCTCCATTCGCCGGATTTCCACAAGACCAAGCTTGTTGCAGTAGAAATCCAGCGATGCGTCCAGGTCGGAGACGCGCACCATGGTGTGGAGATATCGCATTTTACGTGATCCTTACGTTCGGGCTGATCGTTGGCCGCCATCTTCGCGAATTTTGCGCGATCAGAAAAAGCAAAGATGTCGCAATGGAACCTGGGGCCCGCTTTCGGCCGCGCGCCCCGGCCTTCGCCTTTATGTGCGATAGCTGTGTAACATAAGTCTGCGAGGCAATTTCTATCGGTTGCACCGAGGCTTACAGGCTGAATAGTGAAATGCTGCATGTGCGAAATATCCATCGATGGCGGGGTTGCCGAACTCTGCCCAATCCGTAGGCCCGCCGTTGATGGCCATGAAGGCCGCTTTTCCAACAGCCCGGCGAACAGCGATACCCCTTGCAAAGAGGATAAGCGATTGCTTTAAAAGCTCCCGGCTAAGACGTCAGTCATAGGACGTCGCGTTGGGTAGACTTTGGTCTCGAACAATCTGTTGGACCGGGCTCGTGAGTGCCGGTTTTTCTGTCTTGAGTGAGAGCGCATGGAACGTCCAAATCATCTGAAGGTCCAAGAGAAGAGCACCGCCAGCAAGGCGACGAGTGTTGCGATTGTTATCGCAATCCATATCGCGGGCATCGCCGGTCTTGTCGCCGCTTTGGCGCAAGGCGCGTTGATGAAGCAGCTGCAGGAAATCAAGGCGTCGGTCGATACGCAAAAGATCCCGCCCAAGGCGCCGCCGCCGCCGCCGCCGGATCTGGTCAAGCCGCCGCCGCCGGTCGCCATTGTTCCCGACTTCCAGGTGGCGACCGCGCCGCCGCCGCCGGTTCATACCGAAGCGCCCAAGCCGCCGCCGCCGCCGGCTCCGCCGACGCACGCCATCAGCAACGATCCGTTGCGCCCGATCATGCGCACGCACACCTCGCCGCCCTATCCGGCCATCTCGGTGCGTCTGGGCGAGCAGGGTACGACGCTCATCGATGTGAACATCAGCACGGAAGGCGTTGTCACCGAATGCACCGTCGCCAAGAGCAGCGGCTCTGATCGTCTCGACACCGCCGCCTGCGATTGGGTCAAGGGCCACTGGCGCTGGCAGCCGCCGACGCTGAACGGTGCGCCCACCGCAGCCAAGGCCCAAATCCAATACACTTGGAATCTGAAAGACGCCAAGTAAGCAGTCCCATTTCGTTCCTTCTTTTCGGTTATCCACGGAGTAAACAAATGAACTTCAAAAAACTGACGATCGCAGCTGCCATCGTCGCCATGACCAGCCTGAGCGCCGTTGCTCCGGTACTCGCCCAGGCCGCCGCTCCGGCTGCGCCTGCCGCTGCTCCGGCCGCACCCGCGCCCGACGCCGCCGCTCCGGCCGCTCCGGCTGGCGACGCCGCCGCCAAGGTGAACGCCGCCGACCAGTCCACGCCCTACGGCCTGCAGCACATGTGGGAAAATGGCGGCTGGATCTCGCGCTCCATCCTTATCACGCTGGTGGTCATGTCGGCCGGCACCTGGTACATCTTCTTCACCAAGTGGATCGAACAGCAGCGCATCATGGGGCAGGCGTCCCAGGTCGAGAAGAAGTTCTGGACCTCCGCCACCCTGAATGAAGGCGTCGACAAGCTGCCCAAGAACTCCGTGTTCCGCGGCATTGCCGAAGCCGGCCTCAAGGCTTCCGCCGGCGGCACCACCCTGGTGGGCCTGTCCGACTGGATCGGCATGACCCTGACCCGTCAGCTGGAAGACGCCAACGCCCGTCTGCAGGGCGGCATCGCGTTTCTGGGTTCGGTCGGCTCGGTCTCTCCGTTTGTCGGTCTGCTCGGCACCGTTATCGGCATTCTGAACGCGCTGATCGGCATCGGTGTTGCCGGCCAGATGTCCATCGACAAGGTCGCCGGCCCGGTCGGTGAGGCACTGCAGATGACCGCCATCGGTCTGTTCGTCGCGGTGCCCGCGGTGCTGCTATACAACTACCTCGTCCGCCGCAACAAGGTGATCACCGAAAAGCTGCGCGCTTTCGCTGGCGACCTGCAGGCCTATCTCATCAGCAAGAAGTAAGAGACAGGCCCTTACGGAGTTAGTCTTATGTCAGTCGACGTCCAACACGCCGTCGAAGATGACGAACAGGACCTGAACGTCACGATCAATACCACCCCGTTGGTGGACGTGATGCTGGTGATGCTCATCATCTTCCTGGTTACCATTCCGGTGGTGCTCAAAACGGTGAACGTTCAGTTGCCGACCTATCGCAATATCGTCACCCAGACGAAGCCTGAGAATATTGTGATCGCGGTCACCACTGATGAGCAGATGTACTACAACAATGTGCCGGTTGATCCGGCCACGATGGAACGCAACTTCGTCAACGCCCTGAAGGGGGCGGTGGCGTCGGGCAAGTCCCTCCCTGAAGTTCACATTCGCGGCGACAAGAATGTGCGTTTCGAGGCGATCGGCCGCGTCATCCTGGCCTGTCAGAAAGCCGGTATCCAGAAAGTGGGTTTCATCACCGAACCCCACTCGCTGGAAGCAAACAGTTTTTGAGGTAACCCGTCATGGCAATGAGTACTGGTACTGCTGACGGCGAAGTCATGGTGGAAATGAACACCACGCCGCTGATCGACGTGATGCTCGTTCTTCTCGTGCTTCTGATCGTCACCCTGCCGATCCAGACCCACGCGGTGAAGCTGGACATGCCGGCCCCCAACACCACCCCGCCGACGGTCGAGCCGGAGACGGTGGATCTGGGCGTGGACTTTGACGGCACCGTCACCTGGAATGGGACCGCCGTGGACCGTGGAACCATGGACTCCTATTTCGAGGATGCGGCCCGCAAGAACCCGCAGCCCGAAATCCACGTCAATGCGAACCGGCTGGCCAAATATGACGCCGTTGCCAAGGTGTTGGCCGATGCCCAGCGCCTGGGTGCGACCCATATTGGGTTTTCCGGGATTGATCAGTATAATTAGGCTGTGAGGGTCACGGCCGTGGGTGATAAAGCGTGCGGCAGCCCCGCACGCTTTCCCTTTTTGTGATGAACGCGAAACGAGGTCTTGTTATGCCTGTCCGTAAACTGCGTGCCGCTCTGACGGCGATCTTTCTGGGCACCGCCACGGCCGGCGCTATCCTGGCCCTGTCCGTCCCGGCACAGGCCCTGACCGTCAGCGCCAAGGTCGGTCCGTTGCTCAACGAGGCCAAGTCCCTGTACGCGTCCGGCAACTATAGCGGCGCCCTAGCCAAGCTGCGGGAAGCCGAGGCCGTCAAGTCGACGCCCGACGACACCGCCGTCATCAATTCCATGAAGCAGGCTATCGGCGTAAAGACGGGTGACGTCGCGCTGGGCGGCGCGGCCGCGGCCAAGGCCAAGTTCGCCAACGACTATAATTCCGGCAAGTTCAAGGACGCGATCGCCGACGCCGAAATCCTGAGAAAGAACGGCGCGCTGGACGGCAAGTCGCAGCTCATCGTCGGCCAAGCCTATTACAAGGCTGGCGACTATGCCGGCTGCGTGCGCTACGCCAAGGCCCTCAGCGGCAACGATGTCGCGCTGCAATTGCAGGCGCGCTGTGCCTATGAGACCGGCGATGAAGTCACCCAGCGGGCGGCGCTGGAGCAGTTGGTCATCCGCAGCCCCAAGCCGGAATACTGGTCGGATCTGCTCAAGCTGGGTGAGCGCGCCCGGGGGCTTAACGACCACAATTCGCTCGACATCAGCCGCATTCGCCTGCTGACCGGCAGCATGCAGACCAAGGATGACTATGTCGCCCTGGCCCAGTTCGCCATGGAATTCCATTTGGGCGCCGAAGCTCAGGCCGCCCTGGAGAAGGGCGTCGCCGCCAAGGTTGTGAACGATGACCGTTCCTTGCGCCTGTTGTCGGCCGCCAAGCAGATGGCTGCCGCCCGGGCCGCCAGCGAGGCCAAAGACCTGGCCGCCGCGAATGCGGCACCCCAGGGTGACAGTGGCAGTAATTTTGTCGATCTTGTCGATATCGGCGAGAACATGATCGGCGAAGGCAAGGCCAAGGACGCCATCGGCGTGATCCAGAACGGCATGAAGAAGCCGATCAAGGATGCGGCCAACGCCCAGATGCGGCTGGGCCAGGCCTATCTCGCCGCCGGCCAGAAGGGTGACGCCGAAGCCGCCTTCAACAAGGTCAAGACCCCGGACAAGGACGCGATGGTCGCCCATCTCTGGGCTCTGGCCGCGCACCACTAGGGCCAATCGACATTCAGGATTCACAAATCTGAGCGGGACTAATTCATTTTGTTCCGGATCATGTGATTCGGAGCTGTTGGATGGTCAAGCGATATGAGCTGTCGGATGCGCAATGGGCGCGGATATGCGAGCTTTTGCCGGGGAAAGAGAGCGACCCTGGCCGCACGGGACGGGACAATCGGCTGTTCGTGAACGGGTGTTTGTGGGTGCTGCGGTCGGGCGCCCATTGGCACGATCTTCCCGAGCGCTACGGCAAGTGGAAGACGCTGCACCAGCGCTTCGCACGCTGGGCCAAGGCGGGGGTCTGGGAACGTGTCTTCAAAGTGCTGACGGCAGATCGCAAGAACGAGTACCTGATGCTCGACAGCACGCTGGTGCGCGCCCATCAGCAGGCCGCCACCGGAAAAGGGGGGACCAAAATCAGGCTTTGGGGCGCTCCGAGGTGGATTGACCACCAAGATACATATGTTGGTTGACAGTCTGGGCCGACCATTGCGCTTTGCCCTGTCACCGGGACAGGCACACGACATCACAGAAGCCGCGAAATTGCTGGATGGCGAGAGCGCTGACTATGTTCTTGGCGACCGTGCATACGACGCCAATTCCTTGCGCGAGACGATCGCCGCCATGGGCGCAACCGCTGTCATCCCGTCCCATCCAAGGCGTAAGCAGCCATATGACTACGACCGCAACATCTACCGGCTGAGAAACCGCATCGAGCGCTGTTTCAACAAGCTCAAGCACTTCAGACGCTTCGCCACGCGCTACGACCGTCGCGCGATTCACTTCCTCGCCTTCATCCACCTCGCCAGCGCAATGCTATGGATGCGATGAATGTCGATTCAGCCTAGTCCATCTTGCCGCAACAGAACAAAGGCGCCGGCCAAAGCCGGCGCCTTTTTTGTCAGAAGCGCGCGCCGGGCCGCAATTGGGCCAGCAGAAATCCCCGCGTATCGATATCGGGCGGTTGGGCCGGCCCGCTGCCCGGCACGCCCGCTTCCAGTTCACCCAGCGAGAAATCCATCCGCGCCTCGTAGGTGCGCAGGGTCTGGTTGCGCAGGCCCTGTTCGGCGGCGTACCAGCGCCGCTTGATCTGGCCATCCGGACAGCTGGCCAATTCCGCCCCACTGGCGCCCCAGCGCCGCTCCACGCAATCATAAGGGTCGAAAGACATCCGAAACAGCCGCTGCCGCGCCTCCTCATAACCGAAGGTGACCTGCGATCCGTCGCTGCGTAGATAGCCGATGCGGCAGGCCTGGGCCGCGCGGTCATAAGCCGCCAGCATGTCGCCCGCCAGATCCCGGCCGCCATAGACCAGCCGCGGATCATGGGCCTGCCATAGCGCCAGGAAGCGCCCGGCATTGGCGCGGAGCTGCACGAAGGCGGTCTTGAGCCGGGCGTCGCGAGACGGCGTGGAATAGGTCTCCCAGTCGCCGTTGGTGCCATAGATGTTGGGCGGCAGTCGCTCCGGCTCGGGCTGGTCTTGAAGTCCGGTCTGCAATGCCAGGGTCACCGCATCGGCGCGATAACCCAAGTCAGCGCAGTTGGAGGAAACCATCTCCGCCACTTCGCGCAGAGGATCAAAGCGCAACCGGCCGCCGCCGAGAGAGGCACGGACGAAGTCGTAATAGTCCATCGGCTGGCCGTTCAGTACAAAGCGCGCCTCGCGCCAGCCGTCATTGTCTCTTGCGGTGCCGAAGAACTGGGTCAGGGCGAAATCGGGAATATCCGCATTGTGCGCCAGAACCATATGGCCACCCACCAGTGTGCCGTCGCGGGCCTCGCGCGCGCCCACCAGCCTGAGCGGCCGCCAATTCTTGAAGCCCGCGCCCATGCCCGGTGAGGCGCGCACAAACCGCTGGTCATAGGTGCCGCGCGTCAGGCTGTTGTCGGGATGGGCGTCGATATAGCGGATGCGGCCGTCCGCCTCGATCCGCCAGACAATGGCGAGATGGCCATTGGGATCATAGATCACGGTGCCGGGCCGGATCGCGCTCGCGCTGAGGGCGGGGGAATAGAGATCGTTCTGGGGGTTTTCGCGCTCGGGATGGATGCGGTAGGTGGCCGTGGAGATATCGTCACGAATGGCTTCCAGCACGCCAAAGGCGGCCAGGCCGCTCACGATGTCGCGGCGTTCCTCGACCTGGTTGCCGCTTGGGCTGTAGCGCGCGTCGCGCGCGCCATCGACCGGCGACACGTCGCGGACATAGGAAAAGGGCAGGCCGCGCTTCCAGGCGTAATAGAAGCGCAGGAAATAGGGCAGGTCGGCGCAGTCGGAACGGAACGTCGCGCCCACGGGGTCGCTGGCGCGAAACGGATTGGCGCCGTCATGCAGGCAATCGTCCACCGTGCGGCAGCCGCTTTGGCCGATGGCGGTAATGAATTCGCCATAGCCGCGCTCGTCGGCTTGTGTCCAGTGATCGGCGCGGATGCGGACAACATCCGCGAGGGCGGTGCCTGGCGCCAGAAGCAGCAGCGCCAGCCACAGCCCTTTAGACATAGATCATCTTGATCGTCATACCGCCGTCCAGGATCAGGTTCTGGCCGGTCATGAAGCCCGCATCTTCGGCGATGAACCGGCAGGCCTTGGCGACATCTTCGGGCACGCCGACCCGGCCCGCCGGGTGTTGCTCCCGGTCGGCTTTGGAATGATGTGGCGTCTTCGCCTTGCCGGCCTTCTGCCAGTCGGCGGTTTCGATCCAGCCGGGGCTGATGCAGTTCACCCGGATATGATGCCTTGCCAGGCTGACCGCCATGCCGTGGGTCAAGGCGACGATGCCGCCCTTGGATGCGGTATAGCCCTCGGTGCCGGCTTCCGACATGAAGGCCCGGGTGGAGGCGATGTTGATGATCACGCCGCGCTTGCGGCTTTTGATCATCATTTTCGCCACGCCTTGCGAGCAGATGAAGGTGCCGCGCAAGTTGGTGGCGATGACGTGATCGAACTCCGCGACCGACAGCGCCAGCACGTCCTTGCGGATCTCGGTGCCGGCATTATTGATCAGCACATCGGGGCAGCCCAGCTTGGCTTTGGTCTCGTCCGGCCAGCGCTTGACATCGCCCGCCACAAAGATCGCCTTCACCCCGGCCTCGCGCATCACTTCAAGCGATTCCCTGCCGGCCTGGCGATCGCAATCGGTGATCGAGACGGCATGACCGGCACGGGCAAAATGCCAGGCAATGCCGCGGCCGATGCCCGCGCCGCCGCCGGTGATGGCGACAACCGTCATGCCGCGCTCCGGAACACCAGGGTCTTCGACAAGGTGAAATTGAAGATCAGGCCCACCAGCACGCCGATGGCCTGGGCGACGAACTTGTTGCTAAAAGGGGCGCTGGCATAATGGACCAGCGCGAGCGCGGCCAGATAATTGGCCAGCGCGCCGACCGAATTGGCGCCGGCGAATTTCAGGCCTTCCTGCAGGATGCCGGAAAGGCTCCTGGCGCGGCGGTCGCTAAAGGTGAAATGGCGGTTGCCCTGCCAGGTGAACGTCATGGCGATGAAAATCGCCAGCGCATTGCCGGCGGCGAAATCCAGCTTCAGTGGCCCCGTGGTCAGTGCCAGAACCGTTGCGCCCACGACATAACCGCAGGCCCCGATGATCCCGAAACGGATGAAGGAATGTCGTAGTAGATACTGCGCAAGGGTTTTGAGATCGCTCACGGGTGGTCTTGCGGGCCGGGGATGGCGAGATAGGCCATGCGCTTGGCCTCCCAGCGGCCGCGGGTCACCGTATCCAGGATCAACCCGCAGGTCAGCGACAGGACGGCAATCACCATCAGCCCGGTGGCCAGCACCGCCGTGGGCAGGCGCGGCACCAGTCCGGTCTGGAAATATTCCGACACCACCGGACCACCGATCAGGATGGCGCTCGCCACGAACAGGGCCGAGATGGTGGAGAAGAAGACCAGCGGGCGCTCCTCGCGCACCAGATAGCCGATGGTGCCCAGGATGCGGAAACCGTCGCGGTAGGTGTTCAGCTTGCTACCGATCCCGCCGGGCGTTCCTTGTAGCGCGTGTCCATCTCCGACATCGGCATCATCAGCCGCACCGCATGGACGGTCAGCTCGGTCTCGATGGCGAAGCCTTCGGCGGTGAAAGGGAAGGATTTCACAAAGCGGCGCGAGAACACGCGATAGCCGCTCAGCATGTCCGACAGATGCACATTGAACAGCATCGCCGTCAGCCCGGTCAGCATCCGGTTGCCCAGCACATGGCCCGGCCGGTAAGCGGCCGCGTCGGTGTGAATGCGCCGCGCGGTCAGAATATCGGCGCCTTCCGCGATCATGCGGGCGATCATGCGGGGGCTGGCGCCCGCGTCATAGGTATCGTCGCCATCCACCAGCACGTAGATGTCGGCCTCGATGTCGGCGAACATGCGGCGCACCACATTGCCCTTGCCCTGGCGCATTTCGGTGCGCACCACCGCGCCTGCGTCGGCGGCGCGCGCCGCCGTTTGGTCCCTTGGAATTGTTGTCATAGACATAGATGGCGGCGTTGGGCAGGGCCGCGCGGAAATCGCGCACCACCGTGGCGATGGCCGCTTCCTCGTTGTAGCAGGGCACCAGCACTGCGATTTTCACGAACTTCCGCCCTCAACTCTTTTTCGCCAGCGGACACCATTGGTAGGTGCCGATCAGGTTTGTATCGAATTGCTGGCACTCCGGCCAGCGGATGGCCAGGTGATAGTCGGCCAGGGCGTCATGGGCGCGGGTCATGTCGCCGGCGTCGGCGATCAGATAGAGGTCGCCGCCGTCCTGACAGCTGCGCCGGCGACCCGGCGCATCATGTCGCTTGGTGATGACGGTGCCGTCGCGGGGCTGCACCATCCAGCCATCGATCCGCAGCACCGGGATCTGCGGCGGCAAGGTGGTGGCGATGAAGCCCATGGGCGCGTCGCCCGTCATCAGCACCATGGTATGGTCGGGCCGGGGAATGGGCGGCAGCGCGGCCTGGACGTAGGGTCTTCCACAGGCGCCCGCTCCAGAAAGTCGCTGCGGGCCGACAGCAGACAGCAAGCGGCGATGGCACCCAGGTCAGATATCGGCTTTTGCGCGCGCATGGGCAAAAGACCCACCGCAGCCGATGATCAGAAGCGGGCTGAGCATCTCGAACACGATGATGTAACGGTAGATGGCGAAGGTTCTCAGCCATTCGAAATAGGCGCAGCGCCGAAAAGGCGAACAGCACGGCCGTGACGCGCTTGTCCAGCAACGGATCTCGGCTTTCGCGCCGGCACGAGCCACACGAATGCCGCCGCGATCACCAGCACATATGCGACACACACACGGATGTCCTGGAAGCCCAGATCGTCGGCGACATGCCAGTCAAAAGTGAACAGGATGGGAAAAAAAAGCTCGCGCCAGAAATGTCGTGGGCACAAAACGCAGGTCACGATAGGGCGCGGCCAACGCCAACGGCGAGCGCCAATATTCATTGAAGTAGGGGAACAGCGGATTGCCCGTGAGGTGGTACATGTAGAGCATCCACGGACCGCTGAAGATCGCAAAGCCCGCAACCCCCGCAAGGCCGCCGGCCACCAGCCGCACGCCCTGATGCTTCCAATTGCCGCCCAGTGCCAGAAGTGCTGCCGCAAAGCCGACACAGAATGGCATCTCCGGCAATTTCAGGCCCATCGCCATTCCGGTGACCAAGCCCGCCACCGCCGACAAGCCCGCCGTCCTCCCCAAAGGCCCCGCGCGCAGCATATCGCGGTTGAGCACCAGGATGGCGACGCCCGCGAACACCAGCACGCTCATCACATTGTCGTAATAGGTGGTGCCGAATTCGGTCAGGGTGAGCGCGCCCACCAGCCCCAGCAGCGCCAGCGCCCCTGCGCATGATCTTGCGGTCCGAGGGGCTTGCCTGACCAAGCGCGGAGCGTGCGATCAGATAGAGCGGGATCAGGTTGGCGCCCTGCACCGCGCCCAGCATGCCCAACGCGACCCAGGAATGGGTGTGGGTGGCAAGCCAGTAGAAGGGCATGTCGAGATAGGGGTTGTAGTAGCTGGCCTGATGCGCCACCGCCACGTCGATCGCCATGCGATGATTGAAACAGGGCATAGGGCGCGTACCAATGGTAATTGCGGAAGTCCCAGCTGGTGTCCTTGCCCAGCAGGATGACGAACCCGGCCCAGAACAGCAGCGCCAGTCCGAAAAACGCATATTCGCGGGCCGTCAGGCGGGCGTTGGGCGCGGTCATGGGAGGAGCTGGATACCGGGGCTTGCGGGCTCCTTCTGCCCAGCGATGCGGCTCCGACAAAGCCGTCCGGCGGCGGATTAACCCTTGTTGTGGCCGGGGTGGTCCAGGTCGGGCTCGACCGCGATATTGCCCAGGAACTGGAGCGTGCAGGCCCGCCAGGAGTGGTTCTCGGCAAAAGCCCGGGGGGTGAGCTCCTCGGGTGAGGGCCAGCTCCAGCGCCCCCAGGCAGGCCGTGCGCAGGTCCTCGTCCAGCACCGCCACCTCCGGGCCGCCGGGTACGTCCGGGCCTACCACGTCGCGGGGGCCCTCCACCGGATAGGCCGCGACGGTGAGCCCGCAGGCGAGCGCCTCCAGCGTCACCAGGCCGAAAGTGTCGGTGCGGCTGGGGAAGACGAAAACATCGCTGCCAGCATAGGCCCTTGTCAGCGCCTCGCCCGACAGGGCGCCCAGGAATTTCACCTCGGGATACTTTCGCTTCCGACAGCGCACCCTTGGCCGGGCCGTCGCCCACCACCACCTTGGTGCCCGGCAGATCGAGCGCCACGAAGGCCTCGATATTCTTCTCGACCGCCACCCGCCCGACATAAATCCAGATCGGGCCTTCATAGGCAGGCGCTCGCCAGGGATCGGACGGAATTTCTCGATATCGACGCCGCGCGACCAGATGCGCAAATGCTTGAAGCCGTGCATCGGCCAGTTCGCGCTTCAAGGTCTGGGTCGCCACCATCACCGCGGTGGCGGGATGGTGAAACCAGCGCAGCCAGCGCCAGATCACCCGTTCCGGCACCATGCGGAAACGCGCATGGACATATTCGGCAAAGCGGGTGTGGAAGGCGGTGGTGAAGGCGATGCCATGCTTGAGGCAGATGCGCCGCGCTGTCAGCCCCAGCGAACCTTCGGTGGCGATATGCACCGCATCGGGCGCGAATTCCTTGATCTCGCGCGTCAGCGCGTTGCGCTGGAACAGGGCCAGCCGGATTTCCGGATAGGTAGGCAGCGGAAAGGTACGCCGGCCAAGCGGAGTGATGTAGCGCACGGTATGGCCGAGGCTCGCCAGATCCTTGCCCAGCGTCTCCAAGGTGCGCACCACGCCATTCACCTGAGGCGTCCAGGCGTCGGTGACGATCAGCACTTTCAAATGCGCCGCCACGCCGGGGAGCGGTCCCGGCTCCAGCCGCCTGAATTTACGCGGGTACAGGCGCGGCCGCGGAGGTCTGCGGCAGCCACAACCGGAGTGCCGCCGGCATGTCTGGGGGCGTGTCTCTGTTGAGGGTCTGCCCAGCGAAAAATCTCCATATGCCCCTGGGCATCTTCGACAAGGGCGCTGCAGCTTTCAACCCAATCTCCGTCATTCAGGTAGAGGACGCCGCCGATGCGGCGGATTTCGGCGTGGTGGATATGGCCGCACACAACCCCGTCGACCCCGCGCTTTTCGGCTTCGCGCGCCACGATCTCCTCGAAGCGGGAGATGTATTCGACCGCGTTCTTCACCTTGTGTTTCAGGAAGGCCGACAGCGACCAGTAGGGCAGGCCCAGTTGCTTGCGCACGGCGAACAGCGTGTCATTGAGCCGCAGCGCCATGCCGTAAGCCCAGTCACCGGCATGGGCCAGCCACTTGGCATAGGCGATCACGCCGTCGAAGCGGTCGCCATGCAGCACCCACAGCCGCTTGCCGTCGGCGGTTTCGTGGATCGCCTCATTGGTGATCTCCACGCCCGCAAACAGCCGGCCCGCATAATCGCGCGCGAACTCGTCATGATTGCCGGGGACGAAGATCACGCGCGTGCCGGCATCCACCTTACGCAGGATCTCACTCACCACCTGGCTCTGCGCGTCCGTCCAGTACCAGCGGCGCTTCAGTTGCCAGCCATCGACTATGTCACCCACCAGAAACAGCGTGTCGCACTGATTGTGCGCGAGGAAATCGGCCAGCGCTTCGGCTTTGCAGCCGCGCGTGCCCAGATGTGTGTCGGAGACGAAGATGGTGCGATGGCGTGCGAATCTTGCGGTGTCTGTCGCGAGGGTTGGTGGTGCCGAAACGCAGGGCGGATTGAAACTTCCCAACACATTTTCGAACCAAGCAACTTCGGCCATCGGGTGTCTCCAGCCTTTACTGCCCCGGGGGATAACTGACCCGCGCGAATCTTTTGTTGCGCGGTTGCGACGGTGTGATGAATCTGCCGCGTTAACCTCTTGGCGCAATGCTGCATTGCGGCGGTGATGAAGGAGGCAGCAAATGAGGAAAAATCAGGCAATTGTGACATATTTTCCCAGTGTTTCTGCGGCGTTTTGTCTAGAATTGTTATACTTTGTTCCTTGCAGACGGGCCGCGACTTCGGCATATTGTTGCAGCGCGGTATCGCGATCCTTAATTGCGAGGCCGCCGCCCTTCCTGGGCGTTTCCTCCCTGAACTTGGCCGCTCTTCGGAGCGGCCATTTTTTTGCGCGGGGCTTTTGCGTCCTGAGGGCGTCGCGCGGTCGCTCATGGACGTCTTAGCCCACTTCGCTCCCGCGCTCCTGCTCAGGCCACAAAATCCCTCGCGCAAAGGCGCGTTCGAAGAAGATGTCTCAGTTCGCGGCGGTGCGTGTGCCAGACAGCGCGGCGATCTGCGGCTGGTCGTTGCTGGTGACCAGCGATTTGCCGTCATAGCTGGTGGCTGCGGCGCCGATCACAACGGTCGTGCCATTATTGGCGCGGAAAGACAGCGCCGCCGGTCTGCCGTCCTGGTCGGTCTGGATACGCTCGGCCTGACCGATGACTTGGCCTTTCTGATCCATCACCTGCAGCGAGGCGATATTGGCCGGCGGTGCTGACAGACTGTTGAGCGCAACCGGCGCCAAATCCTCGGCGCTGGCCCCGATTGGCGCAAAGACTGGCGCAAGGAAAAAACTGCATACAAAAACGGCCCGGAACCTGGACATGCCGGAACCTCCACCTGATGACCCGAAGTAAAAAACGCGGGCCTATACGGTGCGGTTTCAGGGATGCGGAAAATTCACTATTCCGCCGCTTGCGGCAGGGAACCGGGGCGGCCCAGTTGGGCTGCGGGCATCGCCACCACGCTGCGCAGGGCGCGCGTCAGGCGCTGGCGCACCGTTTCAAACGCGGCTTTTTTGACGATTTTCTCTTCGTCCAGATACAGCGCCCGGTTCACTTCGATCTGCAACGCATGGCAGCCCAGCGTCACCCGGCCATGCAGCACCGTGGTATGGCCGCCGGCGTAAGGTGTGTTGCGCGCCACCGAAAAGCCTTCACGCACAAGTGCGGTTTCCGCGCGCGCGGTCAAGGCGGGCGCGGCGCTGGCGCCATACCGGTCGCCCAGCACAATGTCGGGCACCGAAAGCGCCGACGGCATGGAATGGCAGTCGATCAGCACCGCGACACCAAAGCGGGCGTGGGTCTCCTGCATCAGCGCCGCCAGCGCCTGATGATAGGGCTGGTAGAGCTGGTCGATGCGTGCTTCGGCTTCACTGGTGTCGAGCTTGCCGCGATAAATCTCCGCCCCGTCACGCACGATGCGCGGGATCACGCCAAGGCCGGCCGTTACCCGCGGGCTTGGCGTATCCACCGGCACGCCAAGCGGCGCGTCGAACATGGCAGCGTCCAGCTCGGCGCTGCTGCGGTTGACGTCCAGAAAGGCGCGGGGGAATTGGGCCGCGAGCAGCGGGGCGCCCAGCTGCACCACACCGGCGAACAGCTCATCGACAAAAGCGTCCTCGGACCGGCGCAGGGTGATGGCGTCCAGCCGCGTATTTTCCAGCAGGCTGGCGGGGTAGCTGCGCCCGGAATGGGGCGAGGCGAACAGAAAAGGCACGGTCTGACGCGCCGGGCGGTCCAGGCGGAAAGGTCCGGGGGCGGATTGCGCTGCCATCAGGGTCAAGACTCGTTGCCAAGCCAAAGGTTGCACCGCCAAGGGGGGCTGGCAAGCTTTCCCGTTAACCACGGTTTACAGCTTTGCCCTGTATAGGCTTTTATAAAGGACCGGGCGGGCAGGCAGGCATGGCGCATATCCTTTTGGCGGAAGACGACGAATCCCTGCGCAAGTTCCTTGCGGCGGCGCTGGTCAAGGCCGGCCATATCGTGACCGATTTCGGCGACGGCGACGAAGCCTGGGAATGCATCCAGGGTTTCACCTTTGATCTTCTGCTGACCGACATCGTGATGCCGGGCATGGATGGGATCGAACTGGCCAAGCGGGCCGCCGAACGCAATGCCGCGCTCAAGATCATGTTCATCACCGGTTTTGCCGCGGTGGCGCTGCATCCGGCGTCGGGAGCGCCCAAGCAGGCCAAGGTTCTGTCCAAGCCGTTCCACCTGCGCGAGATCGTGTCGGAAGTGGACCGCATGCTGAAGGCTGCCTGAGCCTTCCGGCACACAGTCACTCGCGCAAACAAACTTCTTCGTGAAATGCAGCAGCAGGCACATGCCTGCGCGCGCTCAAGCCGGCTGAGCGCAAAATCATCACTCGCGGCGCGACGCTGTTTTCACAGCGGCCATGGATGCATCTTATCCATATAAATCAGGCAAAAACAAGCGTAACATTTTACATGTCGGCATCTGCGCCGGCGCAAAAAGGAGGAAGTATGGAGCGTCCTTCACACATCACATTCGACAGAAATCTCTCATGGCCCCGCCGTGCGCCATTCTTTGCCATGGCGATCAGTATTCAGCTCGCGGGCTTTTGGCTGTTCACCCACGGGCTGACGGCCCATTTGCCCGCCATCATTCACGATTTCGTATTTGTCGATACACCCGAAAAGCAATTGCCGCCGGTGAAGCCGCCGGAGCCGGACATCACCAAAAAGCTGCCGGTCATCGACGTCATTCCGCAGGATTTCAAAACGGACTCTGCAGGAAAAACCTGATGGTGGAAGCATCGCGGGGACGCCGACACCGCCGACAGGTGACACCGGTTCTGCTAAGCCGCAGCAGCCCGTCATCCGTGCCGCTGTCGGCATTGCCGCCACCCACACCGTGCCGCCCTATCCGCCCATCGCCCGGCGCATCGGAGCGGAGGGCAAGGTCACTTTCCGCCTGATCGTGTCGCCCGAGGGCCGGGTCACCCGGGCGGAGGTTCTGGCGTCCAGCGGCCGTGATGAGCTGGACCAGACCGCGCAAGTCTGGATCCTGGCGCACTGGGCCTACAAGCCGGCTGTGGAAAATGGGGTTGCGGTGGCGAGCCAGGTCCTGGCCACGGTGACGTTCAGCCTCTCGGACCAGCGCTGAAAGCCGCCATTTGCCCGGGACCGGCGGGGGGCAGGTTCCGGGCGAAGCAGGGGTTTGGGCGGCCAAAGGCTTTTGCTTGCCCCCGGCCATAGCCCGAGGTTATAGAGGCCGCCTTGCGAACAGTGGGGCGGTTAGCTCAGCGGGAGAGCACTACCTTGACATGGTAGGGGCCATAGGTTCGATCCCTATACCGCCCACCATTCATAGCGGCGCGTTCCGCGCCGCTATGAATGCCAAGCGGCCACTAACGCCAGCGTAGTGTGGCCGCGCGGCAATGACCCCAAGCGATAACGCCGAGCCCGGTAGAACACCTGCACAAATTCAGCCGTGCTTCTGGCTCGCCGCAAACGCCGCGAGCTGCTCGGGCGAGGCCTCTTTCTGATACTTCGCCTTCTACGCTTGCGCCGCTATGCCGTGGACGATGTCGCGCGCTTCGCCCTTGTCGTCCATGCGCGCGCCCGTGGTTCAAGCTGCACTATGCAACGGTATACAGTAAGCACGGGCGCAATCTTCCACAGTTACACAGATATAACGCGCGGATCGTCCGGCGCACTCGACGGCTTTGGTCCAGGACCATATGGTCCGGCCCGCATCTGAATTTCCCCCTAGATCTTTCAGTTGCTAACTTCGGCCCCACTGGTGATACCCGGTGGGGCTTTTTTGGTTAAGCTTTGTTCCAAACTAAATGGCGCATGAACGCCGGACTCAGAACCGGTTCAAGCCCGCGCTCCTAGGCTGCTCACACTCCCCAATACCGGGGGGATGGAAAAGCAGGAGACGACCATGCAATTCAAACGAGCCCTTCTGATCGCGCTGTTCGGCATAGCCGGCGCAGCTGCCACTGTCACCGCCGCTTCGGCCAATCCCTGGGATTGGCATCATCCGCGCCGCGCGGAAGTGAACCACCGCCTGGCGCGGCAGGACCTGCGGATCAACCACGACTATCGCGATGGCCGCATCTCGGCGCGCCAAGCGCATTACCTGTATGCCGAGGACCGGATGGTGCGTCATCAGGAGCGCTTTGATGCGCGCCTTGATCGCGGCCACATCACCCGCGCCGACCAGCGCGGGCTGAACCAGGACGAGAATGGCGTCAGCCGGCAGATCTACCGGGACGCGCACTGACTTGAATGGCAGACAGCAAACAGCCGGGCGCGGCGTGCGCGCCCGGCTGTCGTCTTTTGGAAGCGATGGTTACTGCGCGGTAGCGCCGTTCAGGCTGGATTCCTTCTGATTCAGATCCTTGGTGGTCTGATCCTCGGAGCGGTCCTGCGATGCCTTCTTGGCGCGGCTGTACTTGTGCTGATTGTCGGGGACGGACGACAGATCGCCGGCGTTACCGGTGGTGTTCATCGCCAGCTGGGTGTTGGCCGAAGCCGGCGCGGATGCATTCGCGCTGGTGTCGGTTGCTGCCTGGCTGCTCGCCGTCTGCGCCGGCACCGCGGCGCTGTTGGCATCCTGCGCGGGTTGCGCGGGCGTGGCCGCAGCCGCGTTGGCGGACGCGCTGGCATCCGCCTGGGCGAAGGCGGGCGTGGACAAAGCGGCGGCGCCGAGCAGAAGTGCCGGAATGCAAATCGTGGTGAGAAGTTTCATATGTTCCTCCAGGGAACCCGGCCGGGCTCCAGATCGCTGCCTCTTCGGGAGCTAGAACGGATGAGGGCGCAATTGTCTCCATGACGCCTGTCGCCGCAGGACGCTGAAGGTCAGGACGCGTGATGGAGATCGCGTTCGCCGATGACCTGCGCAACACGCAGCCACAGGCGCTGATTTTCGGGGTGGCCGATGCGTTCGCTGGCATGGGCATATTCATTGGCCCGCTGCAGCGCCTCGCGGCCGTAGAGACGGATCATCGATTTCGCCAGCACATTGTCTGCTGTCATGAGCCCCCGCTCCCGGCAGAATTGCGATAATCCTTTTACGACAGCTCTTCGCACGCGCCACGTTACTTGCAATTTAATGATGAAGGCGCGATTCCAACGCGGTGCTCATCATCTGATCAACATGCCCAAAGATCGGACACGCAAACTGCTCAATGCGCGGCATGGCTTTCAAAAAAGCGCCAAAGCGCCTCCGTTGCGTTCAATGCGGTGGATGGCGGGTCAAGCCGCAGCAGCCGCTCGATCAGGGGATGGCGCGCGGCCACACCGGGCCATTGATGGCCGGCGTCGGCGATGGTGATCAGGGCAATGGCGCGGCCATCGGCGCAAACCCAATCGCGGCGCGTCACCGCGCCATTTTTTTGCGTCGTTGCGGCTTCGCAAGTGTCGGCACGCCGAAAAGCGTCCGGTGTCGCCTCCACCGCGGGCCAGTCGATCCGGGTTACACCCTTGCTCGCGGCACCGCCGGCGAAGGCAATGTTGCGATCCTCAAGGTCTCGCCGTTGCAGGCATGGCGACACGCCATCGCTGCGCCAGAGCGAACTCATGCGGGCCAGCATAAGCGTCTCCTTCTTGCGAATTCTTGCGAAAGCCTGAAACCGCTGAACGAAAATATCCGCCTTGCCGCGCCGCAACAAAGCCGAAATCACAATGCAAAGCGGGCCGATAATGTCCTAAGCTGCCGGCGGGGATAAGCCGCAATAAGAACAAGGGGCACAGTTTGCCATACTGACCAAGTGCGCCTTCGCGCTGCCCGACGAATATGGAACAACCAACACAAAATTTTCACGGGAGTTTTGATGCGCAAACTGACCATCGCCTTGCTGATGCTGGCCACGCCTGTTTTGGCACAGACATTGCCGCCGGTGCCCGCGCCGCAGGCCGTGCCCAAGGCCGGACCGGTGACCAAGGGTCCCTATCAGCCGCAAGCGCTGCTCCCGGGCGGCATTGTGATGCCGCTGTGGCCGGCGGGATCGCCCTATCTCAATGCCAAGCGGGTAAGCGAGGCCGAGGTCTACACCATGGATCCGGTGGTGAACGGCCGTGTCGCCAACATCGTCAATGTCCACAATCCCTCCATCGAGGTGCATCTGGCGAACGCGAGCATGAACACCGGCACCGCCATCATCATTGCGCCGGGTGGCGGACACAACACACTGGTGATCGGGCTGGAGGGCGCCGACCAGGTACCCTATTTCTACCAGTACGGCATCAACACCATCATCCTGCGCAATCGTCTCAAGCGCGACGGCTACAATCCCAAGACCGATGAGGTCTATGATATCCAGCAGGCGATCCGCACCGTTCGCGCCCATGCCGCCGAGTGGCATATCGATCCGCACAAGATCGGCGTGATGGGCTTTTCCGCCGGCGCCGAACTCGTCATGGCGACGGCGATCCAGTATCCGGACTTCGACAGCAAGAATAACGCCGCGGGCGATCCGCTGGCGGGCGTGACCTCGCGGCCCGATTTCGTGGCGGCGATCTATCCGGGGCCGTCGCTGTTCACGCCGGCCTGGACGACGAAGAACGGCACACCGCCGATCCCCAAAGACGCCCCGCCGTCCTTCATCGCGGGCGCGGGCTTCCAGGACCAGATCCATGCCGTGTGGGCGGATGAATATTTCTCCGCCATGCTGCATGCCGGCATCCCCAATGTGGAGATCCACATCTATGCCCGCGGCAAGCATGGCGGCGGCATCGGCTATCGCGATTTCACCGGCGAAGGCACCTGGCCCGATCGCTACGTCCACTGGATGCGCGATCTGGGGTTCTTCAACAAGCCGGGCGTGGAAACCCTGGCGGCCGAGGATGTGGCTGACTTTGTAAAGGCGGCCAAGCCATGACCAAGGACGAGATCACAAGCTGGGCGCTGGCCAATGGCTGGCAGATGATCGATGGCGCGCCCTGCCTGACCAAACCCAAGGCGCCCTATCCCGCCATTGTCCGGCTGGTGCTGAAGGCCACCGTCGCCAGTGTCGAAATCAAGAAGCCCGCCGGGAAGTGGGAGAAAGTGTCTGGCGAGAGCTACTCCAAGATCGAGCCCGATCCGGAGACCGGCATGCCCGGGGGGCTGGGGTTCGCTACCATTTCAGGGCTCACATCGCTGATGCGTGACAATAAAGACCGGCAGATGTTGGCGCGCATGGGCGGTATGAAGCCCTGAATCGCGGGTTTCTCTATCTTTTGCGGGCCGGAGGGATAAAGAGGGGGCGAAATTTGCAAGCCCCAGGCCCCCCGTGACCTTTCCTGCCACCCATCCCGCGCTTTCCCGCGCCCTTGTCGAGCGCGGCTATCAGGACGCGACCCCGGTGCAGGTGGCGGTTCTGGCCGAGGAGGCGCTGGCGCGCGATCTGCTGGTCTCCGCCCAGACCGGTTCGGGCAAGACCATCGCCTTCGGCCTGGCGCTGGCCGATACCCTGCTGGAAGGCGCCCAGGCGATGGGCCCGGCGGCCGATCCGCTGGCGCTGATCATCGCGCCGACGCGCGAGCTGGCGCTTCAGGTGCAACGCGAACTGGCCTGGCTGTATCATTATGCGGGCGCGCGCATTGTCTCGTGTGTCGGCGGCATGGATCCCGGACAGGAGCGCCGGGAACTGGTGCGCGGCGCCCATATCGTGGTGGGAACGCCCGGGCGGTTACGCGATCATCTGGAACGCCGCGCCTTGAAAGTCTCGGCGCTGAAGGCGGTGGTGTTGGATGAAGCTGACGAAATGCTCGATATGGGCTTTCGCGAAGATCTGCAGTTTATCCTGGAAACCACGCCGGCGGACCGCCGCACCCTGCTGTTCTCCGCCACCCTGCCCAAGGCCATCGTCACCCTGGCTACGCATTACCAAAAGGATGCGTTGCGCATCGCCACGCGCGGCGAAACCTCCGGTCACGCCGACATCGAATATCGTGCCATTCGCATCGCCGGCAACAAGATCGAACGCGCCGTGGTCAATCTGCTGCGCTTCCTGGATCCACCCAGTGCGCTGGTCTTCTGCAACACCCGCAACGCCGTGCGCCACATGGAAGCGCAGCTGACCGAGCGGGGGTTCGCCACCGTCGCTCTGTCGGGCGAACTGTCCCAGAGCGAACGCAACCATGCCCTGCAGGCCTTGCGCGACGGGCGCGCCCGGGTTTGTGTCGCTACCGATGTCGCGGCGCGTGGTATCGATTTGCCGAATCTGAATCTTGTCATCCATGCTGAGCTGCCCAATGACGCCCAGGTGCTGCAGCATCGCAGCGGGCGCACCGGACGCGCCGGCAAGAAAGGCATCAGCGTGTTGCTGGTGCCGCCGTCGCGCCGCCGCCGCGCCGAGGAAATGCTGGGCCGCGCCCGCGTCAACGCGGCCTGGGGCAACGCGCCGTCGGCCGACGATATCCGCAAGGTGGATCAGGAACGGTTGCGGGACAATCCGCTGCTGATCGAACCGGCCGGCGACGACGATCTGGCCACGGCCGATGAATTGCTGAAGACCCATGGACCGCGCCAGTTGGCGGCGGCGTTCGTAAAAATGTACCGCGCCGGACTGCCCGCGCCGGAAGAGATCGAGGATGAAGCCTCGTACCAGCAAGGCCATAAGGCGCCGCGCGAGCATCAGGCCCGCAAGCCGCGTGAAGACCACCAACAGCGCGAGCACAGGCCGCGTGAGCCCAGGTCAAGTGAACAAAGGGAGCGGCCTCACAAGACCGGTGAGCGCCAGCACGCGCCCACCCACGAACGCGGTGCCGCGCCGGGCGAAATGGCGAATGGCGTCTGGTTCCGGCTGAATGTGGGGCGTGAGCGCAACGCCGATCCCAAATGGCTGCTGCCGGAAATCTGCCGCCAGGGCGAAGTGACCAAAAAGGATGTCGGCGCCATTCGGGTGGCTGAAGTGGAAACCTTGTTCCAGATCGCGCCGGAAGCAGCGCCGAAATTCACCATTCTGGTCAGCGAGCGCAAGAAGGGCGGGGTGCGCATTTCGCCCGCCCTGGATCAGACCGGTCAATCCACGGCGCGGCCGCGGAAAAAGTGGCGCAGGGCGATCAGCCGGGTGACGCGCCGCCGCACAAGCCGGGCTTCAACAAGAAGAAATTCGGCGGCAAGAAATTCGGCAAGCCCGGCGGCTACAAGGGCAAGAAGGCCCCCAGGCCCTAGAACAGCGGCTTTCCGTCCGCGTCCGGCAGCTGCACCTTCATCACCTTGGCCAAGGTAGGGGCGATGTCGCGCATGTCGATCTCACCCAGCGAGCCATGTTTGCCAATCCCCGGACCCGCCAGGATGAAGGTGGCGCGCATTTCCGGATGGGTTGGGAAATAGCCGTGCGTGCCCTTGACGGATGCGGGGCCGACCGGCGGCGCGGCCGGATCGGTGCCCATCATATAGCCGGGCTTGAATCCACCGAGAAGGACGCCATCGGCGTGCCGCCCAGCTTTGCCACTTCGCCGCTGTCTGCAACATGATCGATGCCTAGTTCGGGCTTGCCCGCCAGATCTTTCAACAGCGACGACACCTTGGCCTTCAGCGCCGCGTCATTGGGGTTGGCCAGCACCACGGCGGCGGAGGCGCCGCCCCAGGGTTCGGCCTGCCAGGCGCTGACCTTGCTGTTCTTGTCCAGGGTGATCAGGCCGGCGTTGATGAAGGGCGCGATCAGGTTGACGCTGTGCTCGACGGCCGCAAAGCCATGGTCGGAGACGATGGCGACCACCAGGCCGGGTTCGGCCTTGCGCGCATCCGCCACCAGTTCGCCTACCGCCTTGTCCAGACTTTGCAGCGCGTCCTTGGCTTGCGCCGAGCCGGGACCATAGCTGTGTTCGGTATTGTCCAGTCCGCGCAGATGCACGGTGGTGAACATGGGATGCTTTGCCGCGATCAGGGCCGCAGCGAAGCGGGCGCGGCCGACATCCTTTTCGACTTCCTCGCCATCGGTCTGTGCGAAATCCAGCCCGGTTTGCTTTTCCAGCAGGGGAATGATTCCCGGCGTGGACAAGGCGCGGATCACTTTCAGGTCTTCCGGAATATTGGCGCGCCAGTATTCCGGAAGGTTGAAGTCAATCGAGCGGGCGCCCACGCTGACGGGCCACGACAGGCTGGCGACCTTGCCGCCGCTTTTGTGGACGGCATCCCATAGGGTGCCGACCTTGATGTCCTGTGTGTACCAGTACCAGCCGCCCATGTTCTTCTGCAGCGGATCGAAGGTGGGATTGTTGGCGATGCCATGCCTGGCGGGCCACACACCCGTGATCAGCGTGATGTGGTTGGGATAGGTGACGGTGGGCAGCGCATTCTTCACGCCGCTTGCATAAACCCCATCCGCAACCAGCGCCTTCAGGAACGGCGCCTTGAAGCCGCGCGTATCGGCGTCCAGAACATCGCCGGGTCTGAGGCCATCAATCGAGATCATCAGAACTGGCGCGGCTTGCGCAATTGTGGGCAAAGCCAGAAGGCCGATGGCGAAAAATGTTACGCGCAAAACTGTCATCAAATACTCCCGTCCGCCTGAAATCTGATCACTAGTCGGCCTGCCTGACAGGCAGATGACAATTGGCCGTGTTGTCGCGATTCAGTTGCTTGTGCATTTCACAAATCTGTCGCGCAAGCTTGGCCTTTCCGCATTGCAGCGCACCTACCAACCCCCCGGAGCGCGCGTTCTTTGCGCCAATCACAAAAGGGGGTCTCATATGCCGTTGCGTCACAAATTCAAGAGCGTTCTTTTTGTCACCACCGCGCTTGGTGCGCTGTCCCTGACAGCCCAGGCCCAGACAATCGCGCCCGCCGATACCGGCGGCGATGTGGAAACCGTGATCGTGAGCGCCGATCGTGAAGCCACGCAGTCGGCGGAGTCGATGAACAATGTGCAGGCGCAGAAGATCATTCCCGGCGTCAGCCCGCTGAAGGCGATCGAAACTCTGCCGGGCGTGGTCTATGAGACCGCCGACCCCTGGGGCAACAACGAACAGAATGAATCGCTGGTCGTGCATGGCTTCACCACCCAGCAGCTGGGCTACACCATGGACGGCGTGCCGCTGGGCGACCAGCAGTATGGCAACTACAACGGCCTGTCGCCTACCCGCGCCATCACCTCGGAGAATATCCGCCGCGTCACCTTGGAATCGGGCACCGGCTCGCTGGGCGTGGCCTCCACATCCAATCTGGGTGGCGCTATCGAGACCTTCTCCAGCGATCCGCTTTCGGCTTTCACCGTCGATGGCCGCGAGACCCTGGGCAGCTATGACACCACCCGTACCTTTGTGCGCGTGGATTCCGGCGACATGGGCGACGGTAATGCGATGTACGCGTCCTTCCTGCACCAAGACCAGCGCGCCTGGGACTTTGGCGCCCATCAGCGCGGCGACCAGGCCAATCTGAAATTCGTCCATGAAGACGATACCGGCCGGCTGACCTTCTTTGCCGACTGGAGCTCCAAGGTCGAGCCCAACGAAGACGCCACCAACTTCGGCAACCAGCAGACCGCGGCTGCATCCACCTTTTTCCCCTACACCCGCTCGCTGTTCTTCCCCAACCTGCCGGCCGCCATCGCCTCGCTGACCAATGGTACCCCGCCTGTGGCACAGGGCAACAATTTCACCGACTATCACAGCGCCGCCCAGCGTCAGGACGTGCTGACTTACGCCAAGTATGACTGGCACCTCGGCAGTGACATGACCTGGTCGAACCAGCTCTATTTCCATCACAATGACGGCCGCGGTATCGTCGCGGGCCCGATCAACCAGGCTGGTCTGCCGGGCCTGTTCGCGATCTACTATCCGCAGCTGGTGGTGGGTGGCTCGACGTCCTCTGCGGGTACGCTGACCAACATCGTCAATCTGTTCGGCGGCACCGGCTATGAGGTACGCACCACCGAATACCGCATCAACCGCTTCGGCGAACTGTCCACCTTCAACTGGCAGCTCGGCGACCACAATATCGAGGTCGGCGCCTGGTATGAGCGCAATGCCTCATCCACCGGCCGCCGCTGGTATTCCTTCTCGGCCGCCAACAATGACCTGACGCCCTATACCACCCCGCGCAACCCCAACTTCACCCAGTATGACGTGTCGCTGCGCACCGACGACATCCAGCTGCATGCCCAGGACCAGTGGCGCATCACCCCCGACCTGCTGCTGCAGGCCGGTGTGAAGTCGAGCCTGCAGACGGCGGGCAACGATGTGCTGACCCAGCAGCAGAACTTGCAGGCCGGCAATGCCTTTGGTCTTCCGGCGACCAGCCCGCAGGTCGCCTTCCCGACCGGCACCATCACCACGAATGTGTGGTTCCTGCCGCAGGTCGGCGCGATCTGGGACGCCACCGACAGCGAGCAGGTGTTCGCCAATATTCAGGAAAATGTCCGTCAGTTCGTGCCCTATGCCGCGGGCAGCAATTTCTATGGCTCATCGCCTTGGAGCCTGGGCAGCCAGCTCGCCTTCGACACCTTCAAGCAGACGGCCCATCCGGAACGGTCATGGACCTATGAAGCCGGCGTGCGCACCAGCCGGCAGGTGGATCTGGGCCCGATCACCGGCGTCGATGGCCAGATCAACTATTATCATGTGGATTTCTACAACCGCCTGTTCAATGTCGCGACCTTCAACTTCATCAACCCAAACCCTGCGATCCTGGTCAATGTGGGCGGGGTGACGGACGACGGTGTGGACCTCGCCAGCACCCTGCATTTCGGCGAACACTTCCAGTTCTATGACGCGGTCTCCTGGAACCAGTCACACTATAACGACAATTACTCCACGGTTACCGGTGGGGTCTCCACCGTGGTCCCGATCGCCGGCAAGCAGGTGCCGCTTGTGCCCAACTGGCTGAACCGTTTTATCATCTCCACCAACTGGGGCGGGTTTGACGCCCAGTTCTCCGGTGACTTCGTCGGCCGCCGCTATGCCACCTACACCGATGACTGGCGCGTGGGTGCATCCTTCATCACCAGCCTGGAAGCCGGCTACAGCTTTAATGTGGGTGACGGCGACTGGGTGAAGAAGCTGCGGATCAGCGGCAACATCACCAATCTGGCCGATGTAAAGGGCATCTCCACAGCCGTTGTGACCGGCGCCAACGGCGGCTTCCAGGGCTATCCGATCCCGCCGCGCATGGTCTTTGTGACCGTGGGCGCGGCGCTCTAGGAGCCCCTCCAACGAAAAAGGGCGGCATCAGGAAATGCCGCCCTTTTCTTTTTATCCGAAGCTGGAGCTAGTTGTGCTCGAGTTTCAAAACATGCGCCAGCACTGTGTCGGCGACATAGATAGTCTTCTCGTCGGCCGAAACCGCCATGTAATGGCCTTCACCAATGTCGTTGGAGTTGGTGTTATCGCCGTGCTTGCCGTACCAACCCTGGACCTTGCCGTCCCAGCCCATCTTCAGCACCAACCCGTCGCGGCCGGTTGACATCCACAGCTGGCCCTTGGCGTCCTCATAGAAGCCGCAAGTCAGGTTCTGTTCCTGGATGTCGTGATGGGCCTTCAGATCCTTGTCGAAGATCAGGATTTTCTGCGAGGCGCGGTCGCCGACCCAGACTTCGCCGGTCGGCGATACGATTACGGTGTGGATGGTGGGCAGCTTGCCATCGGGATGGGCCAGGCTGGCGGAGGCCAGCAGGTTGCCGTCCTTGTCGAACTTCATCACCCGGGGATCGGAGCCGGGAATCGCCGGCGGATGGGTGACGTAGGCCGCATGGCCCTTGGCGTTGTGGGTCTGCGGGCTGTCGTAAGTTGCGCAGAAGGTGCAGTCGGCGGGCGGCGAGGTGCCGCCATGGCTCTGCACCACATAGAAATTGTCGTCCTTGTCGAAAGCGATGTCGAGCGGCTGGTTGAACATGCCGTTCCACTTGCTGTCGTCCCAGGGCGCGTTCTCGCCGCGCACGCCGAACACTTTCAGCACGTCGCCCTTGCCGTTCATCTTGTAGATGACGTTGAGGAAGGAATTGATCGCCCAGATATTGCCATGGCGGTCGACGCGCAAGCCATGCGGGTTCATCGCCATGTTGGGATTGAACACCCGTTTCACGGTGGTGCCGCTGGGGTCATATTCCACCATCATGATGTCGGGATTGCGGTTGTAGACCAGAAGGTCGCCATTCGGCAGTAAGGTGATGGCCGCGACATTGCCGAATTTCTCGCCCAGCGGCGCCACCGGGCGCGCGCCAAAATGATAGGGCAGCTGCGGTGCGTCCGGAATCTTCACCGGGCCGGGCGGTTCGGGTTGCGGCGGCAGCGCGGCATATTGCGCCGTCGCGGGTCCCACGAACGCGACCGCCAGCGCCGAAGCCAAAAGCATTTTTTTCATGTCATTCTCCCCTTTGTTTTTGGTGATGATGTTCAGTAACGGTCCACGCCCTTGGCCTTCCATACGCCGCGCATTTGCGGCGAGATGGCGAACTGGATGAAGGCGGCGGCGTCTTTTGTATCGGTGCTGCGCGCGGAAATGGCGGTCGCCATGTCCATATGCATGGCCAATTCGGCCGGCAGCATGCCGATCAGATAGGGATTTTCGGTCGGCGCATTGGCAGGGGAATGGGTGCCATGGATCAGGCCCAGCCCCATGGCATGGTCATCACCATCGCCGCGTTTCAGCGCGGGCTCGGCATCACCCTTGACCGGCACACCATGCACGCCGGCGAAATCGGGACGCTTGAGCAGCCGGTCACTCATGCTGGCCTGCATGCTGCCTGACACGGGATCGGAATAGAACACGGCGGACGCCGTCTTCATCGCCGCGACCAGCGCCGGCACGGTGGAGATATCGGGATGGCTGTTGAAACCCGGCTTGACGAACAGCCCGATCTCGACCCGGCCCAGCGGCGTGAAGCTTTCCGGCTTCAGCGCGCCCGACAGCGCCATGGCCGCCAT
Organism: uncultured Alphaproteobacteria bacterium; assembly: GCA_963830095.1. Taxonomy (GTDB): domain Bacteria; phylum Pseudomonadota; class Alphaproteobacteria; order Micropepsales; family Micropepsaceae; genus Rhizomicrobium. The sequence goes on along the minus strand of CAWHLV010000095.1, from coordinate 147,270 downwards.
CAGGTCCATGGGCAGCATCATGATATCGGCGGTCGGCGTCCCGGTGCGGGTATCGTTCATGATGGTGCCCATCCCGTCCACCTGGATGGTCACTTTCACGCCGGTCTTCTTCTCGAAGGCGGCTGCCACATCGGTGAGGCCGGAATTGGAGATCACGCCCGGGCTGATCACCCGGATTTCAGCCGCCGCGGCGTAGGCGGGAGCCTGAGCCGCAATCAAAAGGGCGGGTGCGATGGCGAGCCCGCACAGCGCGGCAATCAGCAGGCAAGGACGCATGTTTCCCCATATTCTTGTCTTTATTGGGGGAGCAAACGCCGGATTGGGCCGCTTGGCAAGCGGCCCAATTCTCACGGCATTCCACTGCTTTTGTGCACGTATTTGGCGATCTCGGGCGGGTTGCCCAGATCCGGCACAGTCGATTCCCAGGGCATCGACAGGGTGGGATCATTGGCGAAGCGTTTCATCTTGATGGTCAGCTTGGCGCCGCAGCCCGGCGCCAGCCGCACCGGGAAGGTCGTGCCGTTCACCCGGGTTGTGGTGGTGCCGTCGCTGACGGTGTCGATCTGGTGCTCGCCATAGGCGCCGCCCTGCACGATCACACTGCGCGACACACTGGGGCTGACATTGACCAGGGTGACGGTCAGGCTGTCGGGCCCCCAGCCGTCGACCAGCGCCGCCACATCCTGGGGCAGGCCCGCGCGCCGACGCACCGGATCGAAATAGCGCAGGCGGCAGAACAGCAGCGAGCCGCCCTGGCCCGGCGTGGTCTTGGCCCAGCCGGGATGCTGGATGTAAAGACCAGCCTCGATCAGCTGGGTCAGCGGCGTCACCGTGGCGGGGTTGTAGTCCAGCGCGGAGTCCGCCAGCCGCATGTCGGCCGAGGTGTTGTCGTCATCGACGATTTCCATTTGCTTGCGGATGCGCGCCAGACCAGCCTTCAGCGCCTTCACCGGATAATCGGGGTTTTTGCCTTCCAGGAAGTCGTACCAGCCGGTTTCCTCGCAGCGCGCGCGGTCCGACGGCTTCATGGTCAGATGATACATCTCCAGGAAGTTGTAGCGGTACTTGCCCGGCTTGTAGCCGTACCAGCCTTGGTCGCCGCGCATGGTCGGCGTGGAGACCTTGCCGCCCACGGTCTTGGCCTGGGCGTCGATCTTGTCGGCGGTGGTGCGCCAGGCTTGCATGTATTTGTCGTCGCCCTTCGACAGCAGATAGGCGTTCATGAAGCCGACAAAGGCGCGCGGCACCCGGTTGCGGTCGTCGCGCTTGCCGGTCATGGGCACGACCGGCGAGAAGCCCCAGCCGTAACAGCCGCCCCACCACTTGCCGTCGGTTTCGCCGCCGATCTTGCCGTCCAGCCCGATATTGGACGGGACGATGCCGTCATTGTCTTTGGTGCGCTGGAGCCAGGCATCGCAATAACCCAGCACCCAGTCTTTGTATTTCTGCTCATGCGTCAGCATGTAGGCGTTCGATGGCAGGGTGGTGGCCACCAGGTTCAGCGGATGGTCGCCCACCACATCGGTATAGCCCTCAAAGTGGGAGAGCATCATCTTGTAGTCGTCTTCGCCGTGCCCCAGCGACGGGAAGCGGTCCTTCACATCGATGGGATCGCCGGTCCAGTCCAGCGCGGTGGCCTTGCGCAGCATCGGGCCGCGGCTGCCATTCATCAGGCTCTTGATCAGCTTCAGCTTGGGATCGTAGTTCGGCGCGCCCGGGTCCTCATCCATGTAAAAGCCGGAGAAGCGTTTCACGCGGTCGCGATAGCGGCTGCTGTAGGGATTGCCCAGCGGCATCAGGTTGAAGACGGTCAGGCCTTCGCCATTGTGCTGCCAGTCGAACTGGCTGGGAAATTCCTTGTAGTACATGCCGTTCTTGGCGATCGGCACGTCGGTGGTCTTGGCCGCGCTGTACTGCTGGACATGGCCTTCATAGGCCTTTTCGTACATCGGCTTGAGCACGTCATCGCCGCCCAGCGCATAGACATGCGGCCAGTCGTTGACATTCTCGATGGCGTCATCGGGGCCGTCATCGCCGCCATAACGCACCGTGGCCTCGAGCCGGCCATTGGCGGGATCGAAATAGCGCTGGAAGAACTTCACACAGGCTGCGGTGTGGGCGTGCAGCAGCTCACGCTCCAAGAGCGCCCATTCCGGCGGGTCCATCGGCGTGCCGATGGTGACGGCAGCCTCAGTGGCAAAGGCCTTCATCGAAGGCAATGCCATCGCCGCGGCTGACGCCATCAGGAATGATCGGCGGGTGGTATGCATGGACGTTTCTCCTGTTATTTTCTCGATCTTAGAGTCCGCCCGTCCGCCGTCACCAATCCGTTTCCGCTATGGATTGATGCCCGCCTGATATCGTGGCTCTGGCATCACGGTTTCAGCGATGCCAGATAGGCGGCAATGTCGACCCTGTTCGTGTCTGTCATGTTGGCAACTTCCGGCTTCATCGGATCGACGGCGGGACCGCCGCGTGTGCCATGCTTTATGTCATAAAGCTGCCGCACGAGGCCTGACGGCGAACGCCCGGCCAGCGCCGGCACATTGCCGTCGCCCTTGAGGGTTGCGCCATGGCAGGAGGCGCAGGGAAAGGCGCCATTGCCGCTCTGCACCAGCTTCTTGCCCCGCGCGATCGCGCCCTTGGGCACATAGGCGACAAAGCCGGAATTGGGATCGCGCAGTTCCACCAGATCCAGATTTTCCGGAATCTCGACGATGCGGTTGCCCAGCGGCTCGGTGCCGCCGCCCGCGGACTTCACCAGCATGTTGTGGCTGGAAATCTCGAACTTGGGGACGGTGTCGCTTTCCACCACCCGGATCCATTTCTTGTATTTCAGCTTGGAGAAATAATCGGCCGCAATCTTGAGGTCTTCGGGCGAGACCGCAGCCGCAATTGCATACATGCTCTTGATTGAGCCCATGGTCGGCTGGGAGGTCTTGCGGCGGCCCTCCTTCATCTCCGTCACCTGCTCAATGATGTACTGGACGGGCTGGCCGGCCAGCGGGGCATTCTCTGGCCGGCCCTGGCCGTTGGGCAGATGGCAATAGCCGCAGGCAAAGACCTTGGGCGGCTTGCCATGGGCCACCACCTCCGGCAGCGGGGGGTGGTCCTTGGGGAACCAGTCCGGCACATTGAAGCGGTCATTGACGCCAGCCTCGGTAAAGTGGGCCTTGGAACCCGGCACCTTCTTCTGGACCGTGTCATCCGGCTTGGAAGGGGCAGTCATTGTCTGCGGCACCGGATAGGCCCAGATGGGCACGCCTTCCCCGGCCGCCCAGGTGGCAGACCCCAGCGCCACAATACCTATGGTAAGTCCAGACACAGCAAGGATAATTCCGAATTTCCGCATACGTCTCCCCAGGCTTTTTCTTATCGGGGGCAGTGACACATGTCTGACGCGTGCGGGCAAGAGGTTTCAGTGCGTCGAGCCGCCGCCCTGAAGCTCGATCAGGGCCACACCGGCCATGATCAAAAGCCCACCCACCGCCTTCTGAAAGACGTTTCGGACGGACAAATCCTCCCTTCCAAGCCTGGGGAAAAACAGGGTGAGCAGGATGGCGAACAGAAACACGAAAAAGGTACTGGTCGCGGAAATGGCCGACACCAGGGCGACCGGCGCCAAGAGCGAGGCATAGCGCACCCCCAGTCCGCCGCCCAGATTGATCAGCTCATTGGCGGCATTGACCCCGATCACCGCGCCCGGGTTTTTGCGTAACAGGCGCACGAATTGCCGGCGATAGCCGGGCACCGCCAGGATGGCGCCGCCGAACAGGCCTTCGCCGACAAAGGTCCAGAAGGTGGTGGCCCAGAACTCGTCATGCACGGCAAAAAATTTGAATACCACACTGGACAGCGCCAGCACGAAGGTGGCTGACAGCATCAGGCACACCAGCTGCGGCTTGAAGCTGCCGAAGTGCAGGCTCTTGTCCAGCGACAGACCGATCGCGCCCATCACCACCATACCAGCACCCAAGAGCTGCAGTCCGCCCGGCAGCTCATGCAGCAGCAAAAGGCCCAGCAGGAATGTGAACAGCGTGTTGGCCTGGAACAGGGGCGCGATGACGGAGGCTTCTTCCGTCTGGATGGCGCGCAGGTAAAAAAGCATCGCGCCCATATAGAGAATGCCCGACACCGTCATGACCACGGTGGCGAGCCAGGGCAGCGCCAGAACTTTCGGTTCGAAGAACCAGATGACGGGAAGTGCTGTCACGCCCAGAAAGGCGGTGAATACCATCAGGACGGTGGTGTCGCTGTCGTGAAAATATTTATCGACCAGGAATTTGTCGATGTGGGTCGAGATGGCCCACAAAATCGGCCCGGAGAAGGCATAGGCTAACCACATAGTTGATGACCCCCTCCGGCCTGCGCATCGCAAGCGATGCTAAGTTCGGCCGGACTGGCCGCCGGCCTCACCCTCCCCTTCGCATGCGCGCGAAGGGGAGGTGGGCCGAGCCCGCTGCTAATTCTTGGGAATCAGCACGTCGTTGACCGGCGTGCGCGGCGCGGTGCCCTTGTCGATCACCAACGTCACAGCTAGATGCACTGGCGGGCTGCCGGGCTGCGGGCGGCAATCATGCGGCTTCTCGCGCGGGATCATGAAGCTTTGGCCGGCATGGATCAGCTTCATGGGCTCGCCCTTCACATAACATTCAAACGTCCCGGTAACGACCTGGGTCATTTCCACGCCATGATGGATATGCGGGCTCACGCTCTCCCCGTCCTTCAGGTCGCGGGTCTGGATGATGACCTCCTGATCCTTGCTGCCGGCCGGTATGTCATAGACCTGCTTGTCGGGACCAGCCGGCACCGCCATCTGGCCGCCCGACTGGGCGAAGGCTGCGGTCGAAGCCAAGGCGACCAGGCCGGTAATCAGTATCTTCTTCATGGATTTTCTCCCAAAAACGGCCGGCAGCTTGGCGGTTTGGGTCAAAGCTTGCAAGCCGGCCAGAACGCAAAAGCGCGTTCGCGCGTTTGATGCCTGATACCGACTGAGCCGATTTTCATGCGCTTTATTTCCCGGCTACCCCGGCCCGCCATTTTGGCGCTTGGGTTCATCCTCTGCTGCGCTGCGGTCCATCTGGGGCTGGGCGTTTCGCCGGCCCATGCCGCGGCTGCCTTGCACGGCCACAGCGCCGGCAATGGTTCGAGCAGCAGCGGCAAGTCCGAAGCCTTGCTGGTGGCGCAGGTGCTGCTGCTTCTGGTGGTAGGCCGCGTGCTGGGCGAGGGCATGCAGCGCATCGGCCAGCCCGCGCTGATGGGCACCTTGCTGGCCGGCATCATCCTGGGACCATCGCTGTTCGGCTGGCTGTGGCCGTCGGCACAGCACTTTATCTTTCCCAAAGATGAAGCCCAGAAGGGCATGATCGACGGGTTGTCGCAGATCGGCATCCTGATGCTGCTGTTGCTGACCGGCATGGAAACCGATCTTAAGCTGGTCAGGAAATCCGGTGCTGCTGCGATCGCCATCGCGTTATGCGGCATCGCCTTTCCTTTTGTTTGCGGTTATCTGTTGGGACAATTCGGCCCCGGCCTGCTGTTTGAAGGCGTGGGCCATGGCAGCCGGCTGGTGCCGTCGCTGTTTCTGGGCACCGCACTTTCCATTTCCTCCATCAAGATCGTCGCCATGGTGGTGCGCGAAATGAATTTCATGCGCCGCAATCTGGGCCAGATCATCGTCGCCACCGCCATCATGGAAGACACCTGCGGCTGGGTGATCATCGCCATCACCTTCGGCATCGCGGGCTCGGGCGGCAACGGTTCGGGTCCGGAAGGGATAGACTGGCCGGGCCTCGCCAAGACCGTGACTGGCGTGGTGCTGTTCCTGATCTTCTGTTTCACCGCCGGACGCTGGCTGATCTTCACCATCATCCGCTGGGTCAACGACAATTTCCGCAGCGACTTCGCCGTGGTCACCGCCATCCTGGTGATCATGGGGCTGCTCGCCGAAGTCACCCAGCTTCTGGGCGTTCGCACCGTGCTGGGCGCTTTCATGGCCGGGGTGCTGATCGGGGAATCGCCCATTCTCACCGATCATATCCAGAGCCAGTTGCGCGGCATGATCACCGCCTTCTTCATGCCGATCTTCTTCGGCCTGTCGGGCCTGGCGTCCGATCTCACGATTCTGAAAAGCGGCACTTTGTTGGGCCTGACCGTGCTTCTGGTCGTGATCGCCTCGGTGGGAAAATTCTCGGGCGCCTTTGCCGGCGCCATGCTGGGACGGCTTTCCTGGCGCGAGGGCATCGCACTGGGCTGCGCCATGAATGCGCGCGGATCCACCGAAGTGATCGTCGCTTCCATCGGGCTTTCGATGGGCGCGCTCAGCCAGAATCTCTACACCATGATCGTCACCATGGCGGTAATCACCACCATGGCGATGCCGCCGATGCTGCGGGGCGCCTTACGCGATCTGCCCCTCAGCAAGGAGGAAGAAACCCGCATCGCGCGCGAGGCCATCGACCAGCGCGGCTTTCTGCCCCGGGTGGAGCGGCTCTTGCTGGCGGTGGACGACAGTCCGGTCGGCCGCACCGCCGCGCGCTTCGCCGGCCTTCTGGCCGGCGCCCAGGGCATGCCGGTGACCATCCTGAAGCTGAATGCCGATCTGCGTCAGGCCAGGCCGGCAAAAAAGCCGGCGCAAGAACAGGAAGCCGTCAGTCACGCCGAACAGCCCGACGAAGCCGGCACGCGGCAGCGCGACATGGTGGGTGCGCAATCGCGGGTGGAGAGCGCGACCGATCTCAAGGCCGATCCGGTGGCGCATGAAGTAAAGGTGGGGGCCAAGAGAAGTGCCGCGCGGGTCAAAGACGATGAGGCCGAGCCCGGTCCGGAAAAAGTACATCTGACGGCGCGGGTGCCTGTCGATCCGCCCGCGGACGTGGTCAAGGATGAGGCGCGCAAGGGCTATGACCTTATGTTCGTCGGCCTTGAGGACAGTGTGGAAGATGGCGGCTTCACGCCGGGTCTGACGGAGGTTGCGGCCGGCTTTGAAGGCCCTCTGATTGTTTTCGCCAATGGCCGGGAGGCGCTGGGGCGCAAAAGCCGTATCCTGGTGCCCGTCAATGGCAGTCCGCAGTCGCGCCGCGCTGCCGAGATCGCGCTGGCGCTGGCGCGCGCCACGGGCGCCCGGGTGCATGCCCTGTTTGTTTCACAGACCGACGGGCATTCGCGTACCCGTCTGCGCGAGGAGCGTGTGCTCAAGGACATCACCGAACTGGGTGAGCGCTATGGCGTGGCGGTGACCACCCGCATCTCGGCGCGTTCGGCCGCCGCCGAGGCCATTCTCAAGGAGGTCAACCGCGACGCCACCATGATCGTGATGGGCGTGGCCGCCCGGCCCGGCGAGGAACTGTTCTTCGGCTTTACCGCGTCGGCGGTGCTGCAGGACTGGCATGCGCCAATTCTGATGCTGGCGACTTGAACCCCTCCGGCCGTAGCTGGCTCGTTCGGCCGGCGAAAGGTCCACTGGACCTTTCGCATTTCGGCCTCACGCCAGCTGCGGCGTTCGCTCGGCTTGGCCGCCGAGCTCACCCCCATTCGCAAACGCGCTTGCGCGCGTGCATGGGGGAGGTTAGCGCGACTCCAGCCAGTGCACCGAGAACAGCCGTTCCTCGTCGGTCCATACCGCGCGGGGATTGAAACCGGCGCGTGCCGCCATCTCGCGGAAACTTTCGATGGTGTATTTGTGGCTGTCTTCGGTATGCACCGGCTTCGCCCGCGGCGAAATCGAACCGCCCGCCGCCGATGGTCACGCTCTGGCGTTTCAGGCTGACCAGATACATTTCGATGCGATGGCGCCGCGCATTATAGGGCGCGTAATGAGCAAAGGCGTCGGTGTCGAAATCCGCACCCAGCTCGCGATTGGCCCGCACCATCAGATTCTTGTTGAACAGGCCGGTGACGCCGGCCGCATCGTTATAGGCGGCGTGCAGGCGCACCGGATCCTTCACCAGGTCCACGCCGATCAGGAGCCCGCCGCCATTCAGGCTGGCGCGCATCTGGCGCAGCAAGGCCATGGCGGCATCGGGCTTGAAATTGCCGATTGTCGAACCCGGGAAAAAGCCGGCGCGGCGGGAGATTTTTGAGTTCCGGCCCGGCAGGTCGGGAATCTCCAGCGGGCAGGTGAAATCGCCTACCACCGGCCGCAGCACCAGGGCAGGATATTCCGCCGCCAGGGCGCGCACCACCTCCTGCAGATAATCGCCGGAAATATCCAGCGGCGTGTAGGCGTACGGGGTCTGGGCCGCGTCCAGCAGGATGCGCACCTTGCGCAGGGAGCCGGCGCCGAATTCCACAATCTCCACGCTCTCGCCCATCAGGCGCGGCGATCTCGCCGGCATGGCGGCCCAGCAGCGCCATCTCGGTGCGGGTCTGGTAATATTCCGGCAGTTCACAGATCTGCTCGAACAGATGCGAGCCCGCCGCGTCATAGAAATATTTGCAGGCGATTTCCTTGGGTGTCTTGGCGAGGCCCGTGAGCAGGTTCCCGGCAAAGCTTTCATCCGAAACGGCGGTACAGGGCTGGATGCGGGCGAGCGAGGTATCCATCAAATATCCTCTGCCAGCCGAATGCCGCTGAATTGCCAGCGCGCCTGCGGCGGGAAAAAATTGCGATAGGTGGCGCGAATATGGCCCGGGCGGCGTGGCGCTTGATCCGCCGCGCAGCACCATCTGGCCGATCATGAACTTGCCGTTGTATTCCGCGGCCACGCCTTCAAAGGCCTGAAAGCCGGGATAGGGGTCATAGGACGAGCGGGTCCATTCCCACACCTCGCCATGCGCGAACAGCGGTGCGGCCACTTCCCACTCGAATTCGGTGGGCAGGCGCGCGTCCGCCCAGGTGGCATAGGCGGCGGCCTCGTAAAAGCTCACATGCTCGACCAGCGCGCTTGGGTCGAGCGGCTGCACGCCTGACAGCGTAAATATGCTTTCGCTGCCGTCGTCATCCTTGAGCCAGTAGAGCGGTGCTTCCCAGCCTTCTTCCTGCACTTTGGCCCAACCATCCGATAGCCAGAACTCCGGGCGGCGGTAACCGCCATCGGCGATGAAGGCTTGATAGTCGCCATTGCTGACGGGGCGCGAGGCGATGCGGAAAGGCCTGAGCAACACCTGATGGCGCGGGTTTTCATTGTCGAAGGCAAAGCCCCAACCGTCATGGCCGATCAGCGACACGCCGCCGGGAATTGAAAGCGTGTCCAGCGGCTGGGCGGCGCGGGGCTCGCGCGCATGACTGCGGTAGGCCGGCAGCAGCGGATTGGAGAAGAAGGCGTGCTTGATGTCGGTGAGGATCAATTCCTGATGCTGCTGCTCGTGATTGAGGCCCAGGGTGATCGGCGCGTGCAGCGCTTCATCGGCGCAGGCCTCGGCCATCGCCGCATCGACATGGGCCCGGTAGGCATACACCTCATCCAGCGAGGGACGGGAGAGATGCCCGCGGCGGGGCCTGGGATGACGCGGCCCCAGCGCCTCATAATAGGAATTGAACAGATACGAGAGCCGCGGATCGAACGGCTTGTAGCCCGGGCGTTGGGCCAGAATGACGGTCTCGAAGAACCAGCTGGTGTGGGCCAGGTGCCACTTCACGGGACTGGCATCGGGCATGGACTGCAAAAGACAGTCTTCCGGCGACAGCGGCCGGGCCAGCGCCTCGCTGTAGGCACGCACCTGCGCATAGGCCTGGGCCAGGCTGGTGGTCGGCTGCAAGGCGCGGGCTTTCATAACGCTCCCTTCGACAGTCTGACAGGAAAGCTACGCCGCCCAGGTCCCACAATTGCGACGCCCTCGAGGATAACCGCGGGGCCCGGCCCGGGTTCCCGGGTCAAGGCCCCATTATTCCTCTGAATTCCAGCAATTGGGAACCCGCTTCGGGCGCAAGCGTTCAGGCTGATGGTTGGGTCGGAATGTTGCAGGCAGTTGCCGGATATGAATGTCATCCAGGTCAAATCTCCCCAAGCTCGCGCCACACCCAGAACCACGCCGGATTTTCTGGCCGGTGGTGGAGAGATGGGCGCGGCGATGCGGGCTTTCAACTGGGACACCACCCCGCTGGGGCGGCCGGAAAGCTGGCCCCGCACGCTGCGGACCTGTCTGCGCATCATGCTGGCCTCGCGCCAGCCCATGTGGGCGTGGTGGGGACCCGATCTGATCAATTTCTATAACGATGCCTATCTGCCCATCATCGGCGGCAAGCATCCCAGCGCACTCGGCCAGCCGGCCCGGCTGGTGTGGTCGGAGATCTGGGACCAGATCCAGGACCGTATCCATGCCGCGATGGCGGGGGAATCCAGCTATTCGGAAGCCGAGATGCTGCTCATGCATCGCCACGGCTATCAGGAAGAGACCTATTACACCTTCTCCTTCTCGCCGGTGCCGGACGAGGATGGCAGCATTGGCGGCCTGGTCTGCGCCAGTACCGACGACACTGACCGCGTGATCGGGGCCCGGCGTCTGGCGTTGCTGCGCGAACTGGCCTCGCGCACCTGGGATGCCGATACGGTGGGCGAGGTTTATGCGCTTTCGGCGCGGGCGTTAGCCACCGATCCGCGTGACGTGCCGTTTGCTCTGATCTACCGTTTTGAGGAAGACGGCGCGCGCGCCACTTTGAGGGGCACGACCGGCATCAGCGCCGGCCACGCCGCGGCGCCCGATAGCATCACCCTGGAGGGTAATACGCCCTGGCCGGTGAGCGAGGTGATGCGCGGCGGGACCCGGCGGCAGGTAACGCGGCTGGCGGAAAAATTCGGCCCCCTGCCCAGCGGGCCGTGGGACGACGCACCCGACGAAGCGCTGCTTTTGCCCCTGTCCATCAGCGCCGACACCGCGCCGCGCGGTGTGCTGATCCTGGCGGCCAATCCCTATCGCCGCCGCGGCGAGGACAGTTTCGAGAATTTCGCGGCCCTGGTGGCGCGCCAGATCGCCTCGGCCATTGTCAATATCGAGTCCTTCGAAGCCGAGCGCGAGCGCGCCAAATCGGCCGACAGCCTGACGCTTGAGATCGAGCATCGCCGCCGCATCGAGCGGCACCAGAACCTGCTGCTGGATGAACTCAATCATCGGGTGAAGAACACGCTTGCGACCGTGCAGGCGATGGCGGTCCAGACCATCAAGGGTGTGGACTTGGGTGCGCGCGACACCTTTCTGGCGCGGCTGTTCGCGCTGTCCAGCCAGCATGATCTTCTGACCCTCGACAATTGGGAGGGGGCCTCGCTGGAAGGTGTGGTGCGCCGTGCGCTCAGGCCCTGGCGCGAGGACGAGCATGTGCGCTTCCATGTCCAGGGCCCCGCCGTCCATCTCAATCCCAAGCGCGCGCTGGCGCTGGGCATGGCGCTGCATGAACTGGCCACCAACGCCGCCAAATATGGCGCGCTGTCCAATGCGACAGGCGCGGTGCATGTGCATTGGTCGATTTCGCCGGATGACAAGAGCCTGAATTTCCGCTGGGAAGAACGTGGCGGTCCGCCCGTGACGGCGCCCGGGTGCCGCGGCTTCGGCCTGAGACTGATCGAACATGGGATGGAGCGGGAAATTTGCGGCCCGGTGATGCTGGATTTCCGCCCCGAAGGATTTGTCTGCCAGTGGGACATGAAACTGACATGAGTGGAGCGGGATGAACACGAAACAGCGCATATTGATCGTGGAAGACGAGATCGTCGTCGCCCTGTTTCTGGAAGATGTGCTGGCGGATTTCGGCTATGAGGTGGCGGGCGTGGTCAATCATCTGGATGAGGCGATGGCGCGCGAGCCCGACTATGACATCGCGCTGCTGGACGTGCATATAAACGGCCGCAGTGTCTTTGATTTCGCGGACATGCTGGCGTCGCGCGATATCCCGTTTGTCTTTGCCACCGGTTATGGCGAACGCGGCATCCCCGAACACCATCGCGGCCGGCCGGTGCTGCAGAAGCCGTTCCAGCCCGAAGACCTCCGGCGCATTCTCCAGGAGACCACGCCGAGCCTGGGCGAAAAGAAAATCAGCGCCGCTTAAGTGGCCAGGAATTCCACCATTGCCGGCCAGGCGCCGTGGTCTTCCAGCATGAAGAGATGGCCGCCGTCGAAAAAGCGCAAGCCTGCGCCCGGGATGCGGCCTGCCAGCGCGCGTACCACGTCCGGCCTGGCGATGCCGTCATAACGCCCGCCCGTCACCATCACCGGACAGGCAATGGTCGGCAGGCGATCCCAGGTGTCATGGGTGGCGCGGGCGGCAATCTGGCGGGCCGCACCTTCGGCATGACCGGGCTCGTCGCCGAACGGATCGGCCAGCGCCATGGCGAGCAGCATCTGCCAGGTTCCGGCATTGTCGCGGATCCAGGTGTCATCGCGGCGCAGATCCGAGATTTTCACTTTCAGCGCCGCAAGCGCGCGCGCGTCCATTTTCGGAAGTTCGTGATAGGCGAAGGATGCCCCGCCCGCACCGCCCGATGCCGTGCAGCACAGGATCAGGCGGCGCACCTTCTTGGGATGCCGCAGCACCAGTTCTTGCGCGACCATGCCGCCAAAGGAGATGCCCACCACATGCGCATCCGCCCAGCCGAGCTGTTCCATCAGCCGGGCGGCATCGTCGGCATAGTCGGCCATGGTGAAGGGACAAGCGCCCTTCCAGCTCTGGCCCAGGCCGCGTTGGTCATAAGTCAGGACGTCGAAATGTTGCGGCAGAGGGCCGCCAAACCGGGTTTCCGGCCGGCGAAGGTCTCCGCCGGTGCCTCCGATCAGGAGCAGGGGAGCGCCTGTGCCCTGGCGCTCATAAAAGAAGGGATGGCCCCCGATTTCGGTGAATGGCACGCTGGCCCCCCAAGATTTTGAAATATTATTACAATCAACCTTTGCCGGACGGTAACCTTGGCAATCTTGCAGAGCTGATCTGTGGCTCGAAAGCCTCAGAAATCCGCGGTTTCCCTTGGATTTGGAACCACCCGTCTGGTATTTTCTTGCCAGTATCAGAGGGGCCCCCGTCAAGGGGTTCGAAGATGAACAGGTTCACGCGCGCTGCGGTCTTCGCCGCGGGGTTAGCTGCCGTGTCTGCGGTGGCCATGCCCCTGCTGGCGCGCGCCGCGTTGGCCGGCGAGCCATCACCCAGCCTGCAATCCTTTGGCACGGCGAAGGCGGTGTCGGCTTATGAGCTGTCCGCGCCGGGCATGACCAATGGCGGGCTCGAAAACAGCTTCGGCTTCAGCGGCAATTCCGTCTTTGCGTCCAGCACGCTGCTGTCATCGAACCTGACGCTGGACTCCGGCCGCGGCCTGGATATCGGCGCACGCTTCCTCGGCTATGGCGGCTCACCCTTCCTGTCGGCGGCATCCTCACCCTATCTGTCGCTGGCCAATGGCGGCCGCTACACCGGTTTGACTTTCATGCCGGCGGATAATTTGCGCTTGCGCGCCGGTGTTTCGGTATCCAGCGAAAGGCTGGATCAGTTCAGTTTCGGTTCTGCTTTGCCGAGCGGCCCGCTGGGGCTGACTTATGATGCCAGCCAGAGCGAGTTGCTTCTGGGCGGGCTTTCCTGGGATGTGACCAATGCGCTGGGTCTGGATGTCACGGGCGTCAGCTCTGAGCGTTCGGGCGTCCCGCTGGGCTTCGGCAATGACACCGCCATCGCGCCCAAGGCGTCGACCCAGGCCCTGAGCGTGGACGCGCATATGGACATCGGCCAGGGCTGGGTCACCACCGCGTCGTTCAGCGACAGCCTCACACAGCTGGACCAGCGCGAAACACCCGGCGCGCTGCATGAGCAGTCCTATTCCTTCGCCATCGCCAAGCATGGCCTGTTCGGCGATGACGCGCTGGGCCTTTCCTTCTCGCGGCCCGCGCCCAGCATGGCCAATACCTTTGCTGCCGGCCTGACCGCTTCGGGCGATCTGGCGCCGCTGGTGGTGGCGCAGGGGCTGAGCGGCGGCCGCGCCACCGAGACCGACTTCCAGCTGGGCTATGTCACCAACTTCCTGGATGGGGCGGTCGCGCTTCAGACCAACGCCGCCTATCAGACCAACTTCCAGGGCCAGCCGGGCGCCACCTCGGTGTCGCTGCTCAGCCGCGCGAAAATCAAGTTCTGATTTGTCGTGTGATGGGCTAAAACCCCCGTCTCTCTAACACTTGCCGAAGGAACCCAGCATGGCCGGGCCGCAATTCGTTTATGTGATGAAAGGGAGGCCTTAAGTGGTTGATTCAACGCCGTTATTTGCGCCAGAATCCGCTACACAGGTGGTACACAGCTCGGAATTAGCCGCGTTTTTGCTGCCGCCATTACACAAATTCTGCACAGCAAATATTGACGGCGTGGCGATGTCTTTCCTAACCGACAAGCGAAAATTGAAGTCCGGATTGCTGATTTTCCGGCGCGCCGACGTGCAGCATAAAAACTGGTACTGCCGCGTGCGACTGCCGGCTTCAGGCCGCTATAAGACGGTCTCCCTCAAAACCAGCGACGTCGATGCCGCCAGGGACCGGGCATTCGATCAGGATTCAGAGCTTCGGTTTCGTGTGAAGCATGACGTTCCGGTCTTCAGCCGCCCCTTTAGTCAAATCGCAAATGATTTCGTCGAACTCACCCGCCAGCGGTGGGAGGCCGGCGAGATCACAAAGCACCGCTGGAGGGTGATCGAATCCCACGTTCGCACCCAGCTAAACCGTTACGTGGGATCGACCCAGATCAGTCTCATCGAGCCCACCAAATGGAGTGAATATCCGATCTGGCGCCAGGCCAATGGCAAGGGCCGTTCGGGTGGCCGTGTCAGCCTCGGCACCATTCGAGACGAACTGGCCACCTTCCGGGCCATCATGGTCTATGCGGCCGCCAAGCGGTACATCAGGGATAGCCAGATCCCGAAGGGCAGGCTGCCCCTCTCCAGGGAGAGGCGCGAAGAATTCACGCCGGCGGAATATCGCACGCTCCACACCTTTGCGCGTCCCTGGGTGAACGAGGCTATCAAGCCCCAATACAGCTATTACCGGACGGTCCTCTATAATTTCATCCTGATCATGTGCAACACAGGGATGCGGCCTTCCGAGGCCCGCAATCTCAAGTGGCGCGACATCGAATACAAAACCCATCGCGATGGGCAAAAGTTTGTCGTTCTCAACGTCAGCGGTAAGAAGAAATTCCGCAGCCTGGTGGCTGCGGACAGTGTTGGCGAATATCTCGAACGCATCCGGCAGGTCAGCAAGGCCACCAAGCCGGACGACCGCGTGTTCACCAACTGGCATGGCGAACCCACGAAATCGCTATATTACGATCTGCTGGTAACACTACTTACAGACGCTGACTTGCTCACGAGTTCGACGGGCAAGCGGCGAAGCGTCTATTGCTTCCGGCATACCTACGCAACGTTCCGGCTGATGGAAGGCGTGGACATCTATTTCTTGGCCAAACAGATGGGCACGTCCGTTCAGATGATCGAAACCCACTACGGTCATATCAATGTCAAATTGCGTCCAACTGTGACCCCCCTTTCGCGTCCAATTCCGACCCCCTCCAGGTGGGCGCTTAGCAGTCCACAGAGGGACCCGCGCGCGAAGCGGAGCCCCCCTTGGCGTAGCGCAGCGAAGCGCGCGGGGGTTGCTGTGGACTGCTGGGTCGGGACGATTTTTAGGCGCGGTTCTTGAAGCGCCAGCTTTCGTTTCCGGTCTCGATGATGTCGCAGTGGTGAGTGAGGCGATCGAGCATGGCGGTGGTCATTTTGGCGTCGCCGAACACCTGGGGCCAATCGGCGAAGGCGAGGTTTGTGGTGATGAGCAGGGACGTGTTCTCGTAAAGCTTGCTGATCAGATGAAACAGGAGCTGTCCGCCCGACTGGCTGAACGGCAAATAGCCCAACTCGTCGATGACGATGAGGTCGTGGCGCAATAGTTTCTCCGCCAGCCGGCCACTGCGGCCGGCAGCCTTCTCCTGCTCCAGCTGATTGACCAGATCGACCAGGTTGAAGAAGCGGCCTCTGGCGCGCGCCCGGATGACCGCTGAGGCCACGGCAATACACAGATGGGTTTTGCCTGTGCCGGTGCCGCCGATGAAAATGGCGTTGCGCTTGGCGTCCAGGAAGGAGCCGGTGGCGAGTTCGCGAACCAATCCCTCATCGACGGCTGTGTCGGTAAAGGCGAACGCATCCAGATCTTTGAGAACGGGGAACTTGGCGCCGGCGATGCGATAGCCGATCGAGCGGGCCTGGCGGTGGGTGCGTTCGGCCCGGATCAGGCTGGCGACGAGTGGATAAATCTCGTCACGCCGGGCAAGGCCCTTGCCGGCAACTTCATCGAAGTTTGCGCGCATGCCGTAGAGCTTCAGTTCGCTCATGGCTTCCAGAATCTCGTGACGTTCCATCAGGCAATCTTCCTTATGCTGTCGTAGCGGCCACAATCGGCCAGGGGTTCGATCTTCAGGCGAAGCGCGTCGGGCGTGGTGATGCTGAGCGGTGCGACGGGTTGGCGCCGGCGCGCCAGCACGGTCAGGATCACATCGCCGCTGGCGATGCCTGCCGCCAGCGCTTCGGCGCAAGCGGCATCAACGGCCCCCAGGCCGTGATCGAGCACCGCGCCCAAGACCTTGACGAACTGACGGTCCCCATCGGCATGGCTCTTCAGCTTGGCGCGGACCTGGGTCAGCGCGGGCGGCAGAGCCCAGTCTTTGAACGGCGCGCCGTTGCGCAAGGCGCCGGGCTTCTTCATCAGAACCGGCAGATAATGCCAGGGATCGTAGATAATCTGGTCGCGCCGGAAATGGCGTGGGTGATCAGCGACCACCTCATCGCCCAGTAGCACGACGATGCGTTCGGCATGGGAGCGCACCAACACCATCCGCCCGGCGGCGCGCGCATCGACGCTATAGCGATTGTGATCGGCCATGATCAGGCATGTGGTGGTGGCTCGCACCGCCTTCTCGACGAACCCGTCGAAAGGACCGCGCAGCTCTACCAGGCTGGCGCGTTCTTCCTGGAACACCTCCCAGATCGTCCGCTCCTTGAACTCCGGATGCTTGATGCGCTGGGCATAGGCGATACACTGGTCTTCCAACCACGCATTGAGTTCGGTGAGGCTCTTCACGCGCGGCTTGGGCCGGAAGAATTGGTCACGCAGATTGCCGACCTGGTTCTCGACCTGGCCCTTCTCCCATCCCGAGGCGGGTGTGCAAGCCACCGGCTCGATCAGATGATGCGAGCACATCTGCAGGAAGCGGCGATTGTACCGGCGTGCCTTGCCGACGAAGATCGCTTCCACCGCCGTCTTCATGTTGTCGTAAATACCGCGCCGGCACACCCCGCCATAGAACTGGAACGCCTTGTCGTGGGCGTCGAACACCAGTTCCTGGGTCTCGCGGAAGTAGACCCGCACGAACGGCATGCGGCTGTGCGACAGCTTCATGTGCGCCGCCTTGACCGTCAGTGGCAGCCCCTGGAGCGTGATCGTCTCGTGGCTCCAGTCGAACTGGTACGCTTCCCCGGGCGCAAAGCTCATCGGCACAAAGGCATGGGCCGGAACCCGGGCGCGTTCGTCGCGCCAAGCTTTGACAAACCGATGCACGCTGTCGTGGGCGCCGTCATAGCCGTGTCCGCGCAGCTCTTCGAACAGACGCTGCGTCGAGCGGCGCTCCCGCCGGGGCAGGCCGTCTTCCTTCTCCAGGATCGCCGTCAGAACCTCTAGCCAATCACCAAGCTTGGGCGTCGGCTGGATGCCACGCTCGTATTTATGATCGGTCTTATGGCTGCGAATGACCTTGCGCACCGTCGCGCGCGACACAGACAGTGTGCGAACGATCTCCTTGATCGGGCGGTGCTGCTCAAAATAGGCCCGCCGTATGTCGCCGATCTTGTCCACGCCAATCATCCCCGCCAGCCCTTCCAGGCCGATCAAGGCCAAAAGGAAGAACGCTGGCACAACAGCTCACAGGGGGTCGGAATTGGACGCGAAAATGCCCCCTCAGGGGGTCATTATTGCAAGCGATTTTACACGTAAATCTGCCTTTTGCGGTGAATAGGTCAGTTAATCTCCGCATATTATGCGGAGATTGTCCTTGCCTTTGCGGCGAATATACACCATATTCTCCGCATAAAGTGCGGAGAATATGGGACCTTATATCCACGAATTAGAGGCTTGGCCGACCTTCCGCTGGGATCAAAACCAGCTTGCGGAGAAGCTTGCGTTCGTTCGGCACAGACAGGGGCGGCTCATCGGCAGGATGGAAACCCTCGGATTCAAGCTACGCGCCGAAGCCGCCCTCGAGACCCTCACGGAAGAGGTCATCAAGTCCAGCGAGATCGAAGGCGAAATCCTCGACAAGGACCAAGTCCGATCCTCTATCGCCCGTCGCCTCGGCATGGATATCGGCGCCCTTACCCCCGCCGACCGTAACGTGGAGGGAGTGGTCGAAATGATGCTCGACGCCACCCAAGGCTGGACCAACCTGGTCACCGAACAACGCTTGTTCGGGTGGCACGCAGCGCTCTTCCCGACCGGCCACAGTGGCATCTCCAAGATCACGGTCGCCGCATGGCGGCCCGCCGAAGCCGGCCCGATGCAGGTCGTATCCGGGCCGATGGGGCATGAGCACGTCCACTACGAGGCCCCTACGGCGGAACGGCTCCCAGCCGAGATGGCTGTCTTTCTAACGTGGTTCAATGGACCCGAACCGACCGACCTTGTCCTGAAAGCGGCTATCGCCCATCTCTGGTTCGTGACCATCCACCCCTTCGAGGACGGTAATGGTCGCATCGCCCGTGCTATCGCGGACCTCATGCTGGCGCGCTCGGAAAGCAGCGCCCAGCGCTTCTACAGCATGTCGGCCCAGATCCGCCACGAGCGGAAGGCCTATTACAATATTCTGGAAGCCACCCAGAAAGGTGACCTCGATATCACGCCTTGGTTGGATTGGTTCTTGAACTGCCTCGATAGGGCATTCGACCGGGCGGAGACTATCCTCTCCACCGTCCTGACCAAGGCAAACTTCTGGGAGCGCCATCGCGAGACGTCGCTGAATGATCGCCAGCGGCTCGTCCTCAACCGCCTGTTAGATGGCTTTGAAGGCAAGCTCACCAGCTCGAAATGGGCGACACTCGCAAAGACCTCACCGGATACAGCACTGCGCGACATCACCGGATTGGTTGATCTCAACATTCTTGTTCGGGACGAGGGCGGCGGGCGAAGCACGAGCTATTCGCTGGCTGAGGTAGCGCCATGACCCGGATCAGCACGATAGACATGATCTTGGTGAAGTCGCTCTTTGAACCGGCCGATAACCGGGGCTATGTGCTCGATTTTTCCAACAACTCGATGGCGGAGTTCTTTGCGAACGAGTTGGGTGTCGATATTTACGCCGAGGCGTACCCGGCTTCCGTTGAAAACTAGCTTTTTCCCAGGTTTATTCAAGTAATAAGTCATCGAATGATGACATACTGCGATGTCAGCTTTCAATAACATTTATCATTGTCAACGAACGACAACATTGGTACATTGTTATCGTTCGCTGACATATGAGGGCATCATGGCTATCCGTACTCCTGCAGACCTAGGCGTGGTCATCCGCGAGCATCGAAAACATTTCTCGGACTGGACGAAGCTGAACTCGCCAGCGCATCGGCGTAAGCCGCCAATGGGTAATCGGAGTAGAGTGCGGGCGCGCGCGCGGAGAGTTGGGGCTCTGTGCTGCCAGCAGTCGATGCGCTTGGGCTACAGCTCCAAGCCTATCTCCCCAATCCTCGACCAAGAGACAGCCGCTGGCCCCGATATTGACGCCATCGTAGCTGCTGCCAAGAAGGGCTCTAAATGACAGACGAACTCATCGCATTGCTCGATGGCAAGAAGGTCGGTCATCTGCGTAAAGGCGCGCGGGGCAGGGTAACTTTTGTCTATAACCAAGCCTGGAGGGAGAGCACAGGAATCCTATCCCCTGTCTCTATCCATGCCGCTCGCGGCACAAGAACATGGTCCCGCCGTCGTCGAAGCTTTTCTATGGGGTCTTCTTCCTGACAATGAAGCCGTTCTAGGGCGGTGGGCCGCAAAATTCCAAATTTCCGCCCGCAATGCTTTTGCTCTGATCTCAAACGTCGGAGAAGACTGCGCCGGCGCTGTGCAATTTGTCCTGCCAGATAGATTGGAAGCGATCGAAAGTGGGAGTCGGATTCCGTAGAATGGTCTAGATGACGCGGCAATCGCCGAACGCATGCGAACGCTGCGCGAAGATCACGCTGCTTGGAGACTACCTCCGTGACACCGGCCAGTTTAGCCTTGCGGGTGCCCAGCCCAAGACGGCACTCCTATTAGAAAATGGCCATTGGGGCATACCGCATGGGCGCATCCCGACCACTCATATTCTGAAGCCGCCGACTGGTCAGTTCGACGGTCATGCCGAAAACGAGCATATCTGTCTTTCGCTAGCCCGTGCGCTAGGCCTGCCGGCCGCATCTTCCAAGGTCATGCACTTTGATAAAGAAGTGGCAGTAGTTGTCGAGCGCTATGACCGCCAACAATCCGGGAACAGGATTATACGTGTTCATCAAGAGGATATCTGCCAGGCGTTGGGCATTATGCCGACCCAAAAATATCAGAACGAAGGCGGGCCGAGCGTTGCTACCATTGTTGAACTCTTGCGAACCCAATCGAGCGATCGGGAAGCTGACGTAAAGACCTTCGTCAACTCTGTTGCATTCAATTGGCTAATCGCCGGCACGGACGCTCACGCCAAGAATTATTCGCTATTGATTGCAACTGGGCCAAGAGTTCGTCTGGCGCCTCTTTACGACATCGCAAGCGTACTTCCCTACAAGGAATTCGACTTCCCCAAGCTAAAGCTGTCCATGAAAATTGGTGGGGAGTATGAAATTCGTCAAATTTCTCTTCGTCAATGGCAGAAGCTCTCTGCCGAGATTTGCATCAATGCGGATGAACTGCTCGACCAAATCCGTACGATGGCGGACCGTTTACCGGATGAGGTGCAGCGCGCGCGCGTAGCGGCGCGCGAAGAGGGGTTGAAACATCAATTGATTGATAGATTGGCAGAAGCGCTGACCGAACGTGCTGCGACATGTCGCCGGATGTTTAGTTGAGGCTATTGCTACACGCATAGTACGAACTTAGTTGACTTACTGCGCTGAAGTGAAAGATTGCCTTCCACTATTATAACGCCGGGCGGGGTTATATGACTTCGAAGAAGAAGGCGGCTACTACAAGCTCCCTCACAGGCGCTCGCGGGTCAACCGCAGGTGATATTTATCATGAGCTCTGGGCGCTGCGCGCCGCGCTTCAGCTTCTCACTCCTAAAACCGATCTGAAGGCAGTGACCGTTGAAGGGGTCGCTGCGCCTCCTAGTAGCGACGACCAATATGCGGCAGTGGATTGCGGACTGTTCTACGGGGAGGCGACGCTAGAAAAAGCCAGCACCATTGAGCTAGTTCAACTGAAATATTCGACCGCCAAACCAGACGAGAAGTGGTCTATTGCCAGGCTTACTCATTCTGAGGCGAAGACGAAGGACAACTCCGTCCTGCGTGGGATGGCGCAGTCATTTACCGCTGCTAAAGCGGCAAAGGCCGCAACCGCCAAACTAACGATCAAGCTGGAAAGCAATCAGCCGATTTCTGAAAAAGTATTGTCGGCCATAGCAAAAATCACGACAGCAAAGCCGAAGGACGCCGATTGCGATAAAATTGAGAAAGCGGCAGGCCTTAAGGGCGCTGCACTCAAGGAATTCCTTTCTGCTCTTTCGTTCGTGGGAATGGGCGGCCCTTCACGTGCAGGAATTCAGAACGCCATCGGCGCTGCGGTCGCTCAGATGGCGGGGGGCGACGTCGAACAGACCGTCAACAACTACCGGTCCAAAATCCGCGACCTAATGGCGCCGGGGACGGCGCGTGAGCGCATTACACGGGCAACCGTCCTGTTTTGGTTCGGAGTGGCTTCAGAAACTGGCCTCTTCCCCGCATCATCAGAATTGCAGCCGCTCGGCAACGTCATCACTCGCAAGCCCGCCGAAGAGGTCATCAAGCGGCTTGAAGAAGGCAAGCGGTTGATCTGCCTCGATCGACCTGGAGGTTCGCGGTGAACACAACCATCACCCCAGCGATCACGCCAGCCTCTTTTACATCTACAGCCTTTTGGAATTCGGCAAGAAATTCCTGATGGTGTTGGGCGAGGATCTTCTCCAATTCGGGCATTACCCAATCATTTGAGACAGATATCCCTTTGCCAGCACAAAATCCAAATGGTCTTCGCCATAGGGCTGAGCCCAATTCGAATTCCCTTTCCAGATTGGTCGATTTCCCGTTCCATCATTTCCATTTGTTCCGTCGTAATGCCTTTAACGGTTTTGCCCTTATCGGAGCAGACAAGCTGGCTTCCTTGCGGTGGCCGCCAGAAGGGACGTGGCATAGGTGGTGTGAATTGATTCATTGCGGACATTAGCTCCGCCGCCTCAATTTGCCGAATTGGCGTCATCTTTCCGCGCAGAATAGCGGGAACGTGGCTCAAGGGCATCCCTGCCGTCGAGGCGTAATCCGCTTTTGCCTTCATCCGCATAGGTCCGCACAATTTGTATGTTGCGTTTTTCTGCGTATTCGCGAATGGCATCGGATTGGTTTTCGGTTGAATATTTTTGATGTTCGGTGGACATCCGCACATACTGGGCCGCTCGGACAACCGCAGAGGTTCCGTCAGTACGGGTCCAGCTGGAACGCATGTGTGACAACTCTGCAATCCTCACCGCCCTCACTCGCTGTAAAGGCATACGGCGGTCTTAAATCCATAAGAAACCTCGCTTAGGGCGCTGGCTTCGAGGTCCAGTGTAACTATGGATAGGAGGAAATTTGTTTCCGAAAATGGGTAATTCTTTTCCGCTAATGAATGGCAGTGCTGTTAATAGAGCCACTTATGCCACTGCGGTGTCAGAGGCGCTGCGAAGCGAGTTGGGCGAGACCCACAGAGCGATCAAGACCGTGATGCGATGGACCGGTAGCAATGAGCGAACCGTGAAAAACTGGATTGCGGGGACAAATGGTCCAAGCGGCGAGCATCTGGTGATACTTGCCAGGCATTCACGAGCCGTAATGACCGCTTTCGAACAGTTATCAGGGCGTATTGATTCGAACGGCAACACTAGGCAGGTGCGGAAAAAATTGACCGAAGCGCTGGAATTATTGGATGGCACTCGCATCGGCATGCCCTGAGAGCAACGCCTGTATGGCGCCCGCCCTGATTTTCCGCGGTGGTAGAAATCCCCTGCCTGGATGGCCTACAAGTGCGCTAAGAAGATCACAGACCCAAAAATAACCTACACGAAAAGTACACGGGCATTTTTGGCGTCAAATAACGTAAGGAAATCAACTAGATGGCCGGGCCGCAATTCGTTTATGTGATGAAAGGTCTGTCCAAGACCTATCCCGGCGGCAAGGAGGTGCTGAAGGACATCTGGCTGTCCTTCTATCCCGGCGCCAAGATCGGCATCGTCGGCGTCAACGGCGCCGGCAAATCCACCCTGATGAAGATCATGGCGGGGATGGACAAGGATTTCACCGGCGACGCCTGGGCGGCCGACGGCGTGCGCATGGGCTATCTGTCCCAGGAACCGCAACTCGATGCCAGCAAAGATGTGCGCGGCAATGTGATGGAAGGCGTCGCCAAGAAGCAGGCGCTGGTGGACCGCTACAACGAGATCGCGGCGAACTATACCGATGAAACCGCCGACGAGATGGCCAAGCTCCAGGATGAGATCGAAGCACAGGGCCTGTGGGATCTGGACAGCAAGGTGGACCAGGCGATGGATGCGCTGCGCTGCCCCGATGGCGATGCGCAGATCGAGACGCTTTCAGGTGGCGAGCGCCGCCGCGTCGCGCTGTGCAAGCTGCTGCTGGACGCGCCCGATATTCTTCTGCTGGACGAACCCACCAACCATCTGGATGCGGAATCGGTGGAGTGGCTGGAACACACGCTGCGCGACTATACCGGCTGCGTGATCCTGGTGACCCATGACCGCTACTTCCTGGACAATGTCACCAGCTGGATCCTGGAACTGGACCGCGGCAAGGGCATTCCGCATGAAGGCAATTATTCCTCCTTCCTGGAAATCCAGGAAAAGCGCCTGAAGCAGGAATCCAACGAAGAAGCCGCACAGCAACGCACCATTGCGCGCGAGCGGGAATGGATCAAACAGTCGCCCAAGGCGCGGCAGGCCAAGTCCAAGGCGCGCATCAATTCCTATGAAGAGCTGGTGGCCAAGAGCCAGGAGCAGCGCCAGGGCACCGCGACCATCATGATCCCGGTTGCCGAACGGTTGGGCGATCTGGTTATCGACGCCGAAAATCTGGCCAAGGGCTATGGCGACCGGCTGCTGTATGAGGGCGTGAACTTCAAGCTGCCGCCCGGCGGCATTGTCGGCGTCATCGGCGCCAACGGCGCGGGCAAGACCACGCTGTTCCGCATGCTGACCGGCCAGGAAAAGCCCGATGCCGGCACCCTGAAGATCGGGTCCACGGTGCAGCTTGGCTATGTCGATCAATCGCGCGATGCACTGGATCCCAACAAGACGGTGTATCAGGAAATTTCCGGCGGCACCGACATCATCGAATTCGGCAAGACCAAGATCAATGCGCGCGCCTATTGCGGTCATTTCGCCTTCAAGGGCGGCGACCAGCAGAAGAAGGTGGGGCAGCTGTCGGGCGGCGAACGCAACCGCGTGCATCTGGCCAAGATGCTGCGCTCGGGCGCCAACCTGCTGCTGCTGGACGAACCGACCAATGATCTGGACGTGGACACGTTGCGCGCGCTGGAATCGGCGCTGGAGGAGTTTGCCGGCTGCGCCATGATCATCAGCCATGACCGCTGGTTCCTGGACCGCATCGCCACCCACATGCTGGCCTTTGAAGGCGACAGCCACGTCGAATGGTTCGAGGGCAACTATCAGGATTATGAGGCAGACAAGAAGCGCCGCCTGGGCGTTGATGCCGACCAGCCGCATAAGATCAAATACAAAAGGTTTGCTCGAGCCTGACCTATATCCTCCTGAAACTGGCGCATGTCGTCGGGGCCACCGTCATTTTCGGCACCGGCAGCGGCATCGCTTTTTTCATGTTGATGGCGCATTTAAGTGGCGATGCGGCATTCATCGGTCGTACCGCCCGCGTGGTGGTGATTGCGGATATGGTATTCACGGCCGCTGCTGTTGCCCTACAGCCGGTCACAGGTTGGCTGCTGATGCGCGAGACAGGCGCTACCTTTGGCGACGGCTGGATAGAGATGTCGCTGGTCCTATATCTTGTCGCCGGCGTCTTCTGGCTTCCTGTCATTTGGCTCCAGACTCGCATGCGCGACCTGGCGCTGGCTTCTGCCGCGTCGGGCGCGGTATTGCCGGCTGAGTATCATCGCTTTTTCCAGATATGGTTCCTGTTCGGCATTCCGGGGTTCGGGGCGGTGCTGGCCATCCTTTACCTCATGATCGCAAAGCCGGTGCTTTTCTGATGCCGGTGATCGCGATATTGGGTGCCAATGGCCTGATTGGTCACGCGCTTGCAACCGATCTTCGCCGCCGCGGCTTTGTCGTCCGCGGCCTTGCGCGGCATTTTACAAAAGCCCAGCGCGCCGCGTTGGGCGATGCAGCTGTCCAGGCGTCGGTGGTGTCCCTGTCCGATGATCAGCTGATGGGATTGCTGAATGACGCCGATATCGTTGTCAACGCGATTGGCATATTGCAAGGGCCCGATACGGACCAAGTACATCATGCTTTTGTCGCTCGATTGGTTGCCATATGCGCCAGAGCACCGCAAAAGCTGCTGGTGCATGTCTCGGTGCCTGGTGATGCGCGGGATGATCGCACCGCATTCAGTCAAACCAAGCGGGAGGGCGAAGCTGCGATTGCTGCGAGCGGTACGCCCTTCGTCATTCTGCGGCCTGGTTTTGTCATTGCGCCCGCCGCCTATGGCGGCAGCGCCTTGATCCGCGCGCTCGCTGCGTTGCCGGTTGACTTGCGGCGCCGTGAGGGCGCGGCATCCTTTGCGGCCACGGCGATTTCCGATCTGTGCGAGACCGTCGCCCGTGTTGCCGCTGGCTGGCGGCATGGCGAAACGCAATGGTGTGCCGTCTGGGATGTGATGGAAGAAAGCCCGCAAACCGTTGCCGGCGTCGTGACGGAATTTCGCAACCAGCATAGCGGCCCGGCTCCTGTAATGACATTGCCCGGCTGGCTTTTGGGCCTTGGGGCCATCGCGGGCGATCTTGTATCCGTTTTGGGGTGGCGGCCGCCGATCCGCAGTACGGCGCTGGCGGAAATGCGCCGCGGCGTTGAAGGAAATCCTTCAAGCTGGATGGCGGCGACCGGTATCACCCCGTTGGCGCTGCCCGCAGCCGTCCAGGCCTTGCCTGCTACGGTACAGGAAGCATGGTTCGCCCGGCTTTATCTGCTGAAGGCCCTGGCTCTGCTGGTGCTGGTGATCTTCTGGTGCGTTTCCGGGATTGTCGCGCTGACGGTCGCATTCCCGGCGGCGCGGCAGATTCTGCTCAATCACGGCTTTGGCCTCGACCAGGCGCAAGGGATAACCATCATCAGCAGCTTGGTCGATATTTCGGTGGGACTGGCTATCGCGTTCCGCCGTACCTGCCGCGCCGGATTGGTTGCCGGCGTCCTCGTGTCGCTCGGCTATATGACTGGCGCGGCCCTCGTAACGCCAGATTTGTGGGCAGAGCCGCTGGGCGCGCTGGTCAAGACAGGCCCCGCAATTGTTCTGATGCTTTTTTGCCTGGCGATCTCAGACGACCGTTAGCGGTTTTGCCGGAAACTGAGACGCAAATTTAAGCGTGCCGGATTTTGCGGCGCGAGCAGGGTTGCCTAGCGCCAGCGTAGGCGACGCACGGAGCGTACCAAGCGTACGTGAGTACGCGCGATGAACTCACGACGCAAAAGACAAGCGTTATTGCGTGGGTTTTCCCATATTGACGGCCAGATCGCTCAAATGCGCCACCAGGCTGCGGACATTGCCATTGTTCTGTCCCAGGAATGAGACGAACTGGTCGCGCTGTTCCAGCGACAGCCAGATGCCCTGATAGGCCACATCCACCAGCACCGGCTTGCCCGTGTCGGTGCGCACCCGGAAATCGACTTCTGCCGGCGGTTGGTTGCTCGACGGATCCATCAGCTGGGTCTGGACAATGAAGTCGGTGGGCTTGACCTCGGTCGAGCCCATCACCTTCAGGGACTGGTTGGTGTATTTCGAGAAGTAGGACTGATACTCGGCCGTCGCGTAATTCTTGAACGCCGCGACAAAGGCTTCGACATCATCGGGCGAGGCGCTGCGGCGATACTGGCCCAAGGTGAACAGCGCGATGCGGCGCACATCCACCAGCGACAGCAGCAGGCCCTCGAACTGGTCGCGGCGCTGTACGCTGTTGAGCCGCTTGTCCTTCAGGATGTCGAGGCCCTTGTGGATGTTCTCGTCCACGAAACTTTCCGCCACCGTGGGAACGGCGAGCGCCGGCGCGGCCATCAGCAAGGGGCTCGCGGCCGCCGCCATCAGAAAGGTGCGGCGCATCAGGGGCTTCAAAAGGCGCATCGGTCTTCTTTCCTGCATCCGTGTAAATGTCGCGGTTTGCCATGGCAAGTTCAAGGCGGTGTGACGGCGGGTTTTACTTCAAAAATCAGGGAGATCCCGGCCCGGTGCGCGGCCATTGCGGATTTCCTGGGCGCGCATCTGGCGGTACAGGCTGCGCAGGGATGAATAATAATCCACGGAACTGCGCTGGATGCCCTGGATGGTCTGATAGGTCTGACCCCGCAAATCCAGCAGGGTGAAATAAATCCGCCCGCCATCCCACCAGATGTGCTGCTTGAAATGAATCTGGTTGGTGGGGTCCATGGCCACATCCACCGCCAGCCCCGTGGCGTCGCGCGGGTTGGACGGGCCTAGGAACGGCAAGATCAGATAGGGGCCTTCGTCCACGCCCCATACCGCCAGGGTCTGGCCGAAATCCTCGCCATGGCCGGGAATGCCCATTTTGCTCGCCGGATCCAGAAAGCCCCCCAATCCCAGGGTGGAATTGATCACCAGCCGCCACATGGATTTGCCGGCGCGGCTGACTTCCCCCTGCAGCATGTCGTTCACAAAGATGGTGGGCAAAGACACATTTCCAAGGAAGTTGTGCACCCCGCGACGACCTGGCTCAGGCACCAGCAGGAAATAGACGCCGACCGTGGGGATGACGAAATATTTGTCGATCTTGCCGTTGAGCTTCAGCGTGTCGCGGTTGGTCTGTTCATAGGGGTCGTTGTTGGCCAGGGCCTCGGCCGAGGGTGGCGTGGTGGCGCACCCGGCCAGGGCCTGGCACAGGACCAGGCCGGCAATTCCCCAAAACAGCCCCCGAAATCCGCGCATAAACCCTTGCTGCCCTGCGATTTTGCCGGGTTTTTGCAGGTTTTTGGGTGCCAGAGTCCAGCCCCTTGCGATTGCTGGGCTCTAGAGCATATAAAGATATGTTTATATGTGAGATGAGGCTTTGGACAGACTGGTTTCCATGCTGCGCGCCGCCGGCGACCCCACACGGTTGCGCCTGCTTCTGCTGCTGCGCCAGGCCGAGCTGACGGTCAGCGAACTGATCGAGATTGTGGGCCAGTCCCAGCCGCGGGTCTCCCGCCATCTCAAGCTTCTGGGCGAGGCGGGGCTGGTGGAGCGCTTCAAGGAAGGAAGCTGGGTGTTCTGCCGCGCCGCCGATCGCGGCATCGGCGCTGAACTCGGCGCCGCTATCGCCGCGCTTGCCGATCCGCATCTGCAGGAAGCCGACAAGGCCCGGCTTGCGCATGTGCGCGAGACCCGCGCGGGCGCGGCGGCCGCCTACTTCAAGGCCAATGCCGCGCAATGGGAGCGCATCCGCGCGCTGCATGCGCCCGAGAAGGATGTGGAGACGGCGATCGCACGTCATCTGACTGCGCACCGGATCGAAAATTTCCTGGATGCCGGCACCGGCACGGGCCGGATGCTGGAATTGATCGCACCCCATGCGAGCCGCGCCGTGGGCATCGACGTCAGCCCCGACATGCTGGGCATCGCGCGCGACCGGTTGTCGCGCGCCAACATTCACAACGCCCAGGTGCGGCTGGCCGACACCTATCGCCTGCCGTTCCCCAATGGCAGCGCGGGTGCGGGTTTCGATGTGGTGCTGTTCCACCAGGTGCTGCACTACCTGGACGATCCGGGCGCCGCTGTTGGTGAAGCTGCCCGTGTGATGGCGCCGGGCGCGCGCCTGCTGATCGCCGATTTCACGCCGCACAAGGAAGAATTCCTGCGCGAGGAGTTTGCCCACCGCCGCCTGGGTTTCTCGGACCGCGAAGTGGAAGGCTGGTTTTCGGCGGCCGGCCTTTCCAGCGCCGGCAATGAAACCATCGCGCCGCGCGCAGCCGGTGAAAAACTGACCGTCAAACTGTGGCTGGCCACAGCGAAAACCCGCGCCAAAAAAGAAACAGCATGAGCCTCGCCAACCTCATTACCGATCCGAGCCCGCTTCGGGTCTCGTTTGAATTTTCGCCGCCCAGGACGGACGAGGCGGAAGCTTCGCTGTGGCTGGCGATCCGCCGGCTTGAGCCGCTGGCGCCCGCTTTTGTGTCTGTGACCTATGGCGCGGGCGGTTCCACGCGCGAGCGCACCCACGCCACCGTCAAGCGCATCGTCGAGGAAACCAGCCTCAAGCCGGCCGCGCATCTGACCTGCGTGGCGGCGTCCAAGGCCGAAATCGACGAAATCGTGCAGGGCTATTGGGATGCCGGCATCCGCCACATCGTGGCGCTGCGCGGTGACATGCCCGGCATGGACGGGGCCTATTGCCCGCATCCCGATGGCTACAAATCCACGCCGGAATTGATCGCGGGTATCCGCAAAATCGCGCCCTTCGAGATCAGCGTATCTTTTTATCCCGAACGCCATCCGGACTCGCCCAGCCATGGCCATGACATCGAACTTCTCAAGGCCAAGATGGATGCGGGCGCCAGCCGCGCCTTGGGACAGTTCTGTTTCGACAATGACGTGACCGCGCGCTTTCGCGACGATGCGGCGCGCGCCGGCATTACCATTCCCATCGTGCCCGGTGTCATGCCCACCACCAACTTCAAGGGTGTGGCGCGCATGGCAGCCAAGGCCGGCGCCGGGATTCCCGCCTGGCTTGCAAAAGCCTATGACGGGCTGGAGGACGACGTGGAAACCCGCCGCATTGTCGCCGCCGCGGTGCTGGCCGACCAGGTCCAGCAATTGCGCGCCCGTGGTTTCGGGCAGTTTCACTTCTACACCCTCAATCAGGCCAACCTGACCTATGCGGCCTGCCGCATTCTCGGTATTCGTCCTCCTCACCTTAAGTCTATGGATTTGTCATGAGCACGCGTGAAGCCCGCATTCGGTGGATGAAGCAGGAGGCGAAAAAGCGCCTGCTGCTGTTGGATGGCTCCTGGGGCGTGATGATCCAGGGGTTCAAGCTGCAGGAAGACGATTTCCGCGGGCTACGCTTCGGCAATCATCCGTCGGAACTGAAGGGCAACAACGACCTTCTCACTCTGACCAAGCCGGAGATCATCCAGAACATCGGCCGCCAGTATCTGGAAGCCGGGGTCGATTTCATTGAGACCAACACCTTCAATTCCAACTTCACCAGTCAGGAAGATTATGGCCTGGGCCATCTGGTGGGCGAGCTGAACGAGGCCGGCGCCCGGCTGGCGCGCGATCTGTGCGATGAATATTCCACGGCAGAGCGCCCGCGCCTGGTGGCGGGCGTACTCGGGCCCGCCAACCGCACCGCCACCATCTCGCCCGATGTGAATGATCCGGCCTTCCGCAACATCACCTTCGATCAGCTGCGCGAAACCTACCGGGAGGGCACGCGCGGCCTGATCAAGGGCGGCGCCGATGTGCTGATGATCGAGACGGTGTTCGATACTCTGAACTGCAAGGCTGCAATCTTCGCCATCGAGGAAGTGTTCGAAGAAACGGGGCTGCGCCTGCCGGTGTGGATTTCCGGCACCATCACCGACTTGTCGGGCCGCACGCTCACGGGGCAGACGCCGGAAGCTTTCTGGCATTCGGTGCGCCATGCCGATCCCTTCGCCATCGGGCTGAACTGCGCGTTGGGTGCGAAAGAATTGCGCCCTTATATCGCCGAACTTTCCAGCGCCTGCGACACGCTGGTGTCGGCGCATCCCAATGCCGGTCTCCCAAATGAATTCGGCGGCTATGACGAATTGCCGGAAACCATGTCCGAAATGATCGGCGAGTTCGCCCGCTCCGGCCTGGTCAATATCGTGGGCGGCTGCTGCGGCACCAAGCCCGAACATATTGCGGCCTTTGGTGCGGCCATCAAGGATGTGCCGCCGCGCCAGATCCCTGAGAAGCTCAAATACATGCGCCTGTCGGGGCTGGAGCCGTTCACGCTGACGCCCGACCTGAACTTCATCAATGTGGGTGAGCGCACCAACATCACCGGCTCGGCCAAGTTCCGCAAGCTGATTGCCGCCAATGACTATGAGGCGGCGCTGGATGTTGCGCGCCAGCAGGTCGAGAACGGCGCCCAGATCATCGACATCAACATGGACGAGGGGCTGATCGACTCTGAGGCGGCGATGACCCGCTATGTCAACATGATTGCCGGCGAACCGGACATCTCAAAAGTGCCGCTGATGATCGACAGTTCCAAATGGAGCGTGATCCAGGCCGGCCTGAAGTGCTGCCAGGGCAAGCCGATCGTCAATTCCATCAGCATGAAGGAAGGCGAGGCGCAATTCATTGAACGCGCCCGGGAATGCATGCGCTTCGGCGCCGCGGTGGTGGTGATGGCGTTCGACGAGGTAGGCCAGGCCGACACCCGTCAACGCAAGATTGAGATCTGCAAGCGCGCCTATGACATTCTGGTCACCAAAGTCGGTTTCCCGCCGGAAGACATCATCTTCGATCCCAATATCTTCGCGGTCGCCACCGGCCTGGAAGAGCATAACGAATATGGCAAGGCCTTTGTCGAGGCGGCGCAGGTGATCCGGGAACAGAATCCGCATTGCCACATTTCGGGCGGCGTCTCCAACTTTTCCTTCTCCTTCCGCGGCAACGAGAAGGTGCGCGAGGCGATGCATTCGGTGTTCCTGTTCCACGCCATCAAGGCTGGGATGGACATGGGCATCGTCAATGCCGGCCAGCTGACCGTCTATCAGGACATTCCCACGCCCTTGCGCGAAGGGATCGAAGACGTTCTGTTCAATCGCCGCACCGACGCGACCGAACGGCTGCTGACCCTGGCGCAGGAATATCGCGGCGATGGCGCCGTAGCCGAAGTGGAAAATGCCGCCTGGCGCGCCCTGCCGGTGATCGAGCGCATCACCCACGCCATGGTGCATGGCATCGATGCCTTCATTGTCGAGGATACCGAGGAGGCGCGCGAGGCCGCGACCCGGCCGCTGGACGTGATCGAAGGCCCGCTGATGGCGGGCATGAATGTGGTGGGCGATTTGTTCGGGTCGGGCAAGATGTTCCTGCCGCAGGTGGTCAAATCCGCCCGCGTGATGAAAAAGGCGGTGGCCTATCTCTTGCCGTTCATGGATGCGGACAAAAGCCAAGTGAAGGAACCGGCGGGGCGCATCATCATGGCCACGGTCAAGGGCGACGTACATGACATCGGCAAGAACATCGTCGGCGTGGTCCTGCAATGCAACGGCTATGAGGTGATCGACCTGGGGGTGATGACGCCGACCCAGAAGATCCTGGACGCCGCGCGCGAGCACAAGGCCAACATCATCGGTCTATCAGGGCTGATCACCCCGTCGCTGGATGAGATGGTGACGGTGGCGAGCGAGATGGAGCGCCAGGGCTTCGACATTCCGCTGTTGATCGGCGGGGCGACCACCTCGCGCGTGCACACGGCGGTGAAGATCGATCCATCCTATCGCCGCGGCCAGACCGTCTATGTCACCGACGCCAGCCGTGCGGTGGGCGTGGTCTCCAGCCTGCTCAGCAAGGACAATGGCGCCAGCTATGCCGCCGACATCCGCGCCGAATATGAGAAGATCGCCCATGGCCATGCCAACCAGAGAAGTGGCGGCAAACGGCTGACCCTGGACCAGGCGCGCGCCAACCGCGCCCGGCCGGATTTTTCGAACTATGCCCCACCCGCGCCCGGTTTCTTGGGAACGCGCAAATACACCAATTACGATCTGGCCGAGCTGGCCCGGTACATCGACTGGACGCCCTTCTTCCAGACCTGGGAACTGGCGGGGCCCTATCCCGCGATCCTAACCGATGACAAAGTAGGCAAGGCAGCCACGGATCTGTTCAATGATGCCCAGAAGATGCTGGCGAAGATCATCGAGGGCAAATGGTTGCAGGCCAGCGCCGTGATCGGTTTCTGGCCCGCCAACCAGTCGTCCGACAATGTCGATGACATTGTGATCTATGGCGACAAGGCACGGAAGTTTCCGATTGCGACGTTGCACACCTTGCGCCAGCAGATGGCGCGCGAGCAGGGCCGTCCCAATCTGGCGCTGTCTGACTTCATCGCGCCGGTCGGCGTGGAGGATTATATCGGCGGCTTTGTGGTGACCGCCGGTCTTGGCGAAGACAAGCACATCAAGAAGTTCGAGGCGGCCAAGGATGATTACTCCGCCATCCTGCTGCGCGCCCTGGCCGATCGTCTGGCGGAAGCCTTTGCCGAACGCATGCACGAGATGGTGCGGCAGAATTACTGGGGCTATGCGGCGGAAGAAAAGCTCAGCAATGAAGCGCTGATCAAGGAAGAATATCGCGGCATCCGTCCGGCGCCGGGCTATCCCGCCCAGCCGGAACATTCTGAAAAAGCCACGCTGTTCAAATTGCTGGATGCCACCGCCAAGATCGGCGTGCAGCTGACCGAAAGCTATGCCATGTGGCCGGGCTCATCCGTTTCGGGCTTCTATTATGCCCATCCCGAAAGCCGCTATTTCGGTGTCGGCAAGATCGAGCGCGACCAGGTGGAGGATTATGCCCGCCGCAAGGGTTGGAGCCGCCAAGAAGCCGAACGCTGGCTGGCGCCGCTGTTGAACTATAATCCTCGCGCCGTGGATGCGGCTTAAGTGAGAATCGCCCGCATCATTGCCTTGCTGCTGGTCGTCGCCGGCATCGTGCTGGCCTTTGTCTATCGTCACGACATCGATCCCGTCGCGGTCCGTAACGCGATTGCCGCCAATCGGATGGCGCCGGCCATTTTCATCGCACTGCAGATTCTCGCCAGCCTGTTGTTCGTGCCGCGCCTGGTAATGGGCATCGCGGCCGGGCTGCTGTTCGGCTTTTATTGGGGCCTGCTGTGGGCGGTTTGCGGCGCGGTCGCCGGTGCGGCAGCGGGATTTGCACTGGTGCGCTGGTTCGGCGTCAGCGGCGTGCTGGATGCATCGCCGGGCGTGGGCCAGATGGTGAAGAAAGCGGAAGCCGGCGGCTGGCGCGCGGTTGCGATCCTGCGCTTGATGCCGGTGCCGCACAGCGTGGCCAATACGCTGCTCGCCATGACCAATCTGTCCTGGCGCGATTATCTGATCGGTTCCTTCGCCGGCATGTTGCCCATGACCATCGCGCAGGTCGATATCGGCGCGTCCGGCAGCGCTATCCTCAGCGGCGGCCAGTGGCTCATCGCTTGCCTGATGCTGGCGCTGGGATTGGCCGCGACGTTTCTGCTCAGGCGTCTCACGCGGGGTTCGCAATCACGTTCTGACACGATAGATTGAGTGCATGTCCATCTGGGGAAAAGTCAGCGGCGCCGCCGCGGGCCTGTTTGTCGGCGGCCCCGTGGGCGCGCTTGTCGGAGCGGTGGCCGGGCATTTCTTTCTCGACCGCGACGAAGATCCCGGCGTCACCTTCACCATCGCGGTGGTCGCGCTGGCCGGCAAGATGGCCAAGGCCGATGGCGTCGCCACCGAGCAGGAGTTCGAGGTCTTCCGCCGCATCTTCGGCGTGCCGGTGCAGGAAGAAGCCAATGTGCGGCGCGTTTTCAATCTGGCGCGCCAGGATATCGCCGGCTTCGAACATTATGCCGGCCAGATCGCGCAGCTGTTTCGCGACAATCCGGCGGTGCTGGAAGACGTGCTGGACACGCTGTTCGAAATCGCCAAGGCCGATGGCGTGCTGCATCCCTGCGAGGCCCAGTTCCTGGAAAAGGTGGCCGACATCTTCGGTTTCGCGCCCAACGAATATCGCCGCATCCGCGCCACCCATTTCGCGCCGGAGCTGACCGACCCCTATGTGATCCTGGGCGTGTCTTACGCCGCCGACGATGTGGAGATCCGCCAGACCTATCGCCGGCTGGTGCGCGAGAACCATCCCGACAGCCTGATCGCCCGCGGTGTGCCGGCTGAATTCATCAAATTGGCCACCGATAAGCTGGCCGCGATCAACACAGCCTATGAAAAAATCCAGCGGGAACGAGGGCTTAGGCCAGAATGATGACTATTTGATGAATATGATTGACTTTTGATGATTAGATGATGATATTCTCCCTGGCGGCCCATCGAGGCCATGCAAAACCAAAGGAGACCTATGAGCAAACTTGATATCGGCGTGGGTGACGAATTTCCGCTCGACGAAAGCAGCCCCGAGCGCCGGGGGCGTCATGGCCGTCACGGCCATCACCATCCCGTGCATGGCGGCCATCATCACCATCATCCGCACACCCTCGGCCGTTTTGCCGCCCTGCTGGTGATCGCCGCGTCGCCGCCCTGATTGTGGAGCACAAACTGCCGGCCGAAGCCGCTTACGGCATGATTGCGCTGGGACTGACGGCCGTCGCGTTAATGTTCGCAGTGCATTGGCGCCATCACCGCCGT
This sequence comes from uncultured Alphaproteobacteria bacterium, assembly GCA_963830095.1. Classification (GTDB taxonomy): domain Bacteria; phylum Pseudomonadota; class Alphaproteobacteria; order Micropepsales; family Micropepsaceae; genus Rhizomicrobium. Next base: position 111,515 of record CAWHLV010000095.1, on the reverse strand, counting down.
CACGGACAGCAGGCGTCGCAATGAGGGGACATCATCATCGCGGTCATTTTCGCGGGCCGCGTCCCGAAGGCGAAGCCGAGGCCGGCGACCGCACCACCACCCGCGTGCAGCTGGAAATGCCGCCCCAGGCCATGGAGCGGCTGCAGAAACTGAAAGACCGCGCCGAAGCCGCGTCCTACGCGGAAGTGATCCGCAATGCGCTGCGCCTTTATGAAGCGCTGGTGGAAGAGCATGAAAAAGGCTCTGAAATCTCGCTCAAGCGCGCCGACGGCGAAACCGTGCAGTACAAGATCTTCGTCTGATGCGCCGGATCGACATGCCGTCACCAAACCATGACGATCGCGGCGGTGCCGTGATCGACATGCTGGTGCTGCATTATACCGGCATGAAGACGGCCCAGGCCGCGCTGGAGCGGCTGTGCGACCCGGGCTCGAAGGTCTCGGCCCACTATACTGTCGATGAAGACGGCACGGTCTATGCCCATGTGCCCGAAGCCCGTCGCGCCTGGCATGCCGGCATTTCCTTCTGGGCGGGCGAGACCGACGTCAATTCCCGCTCCATCGGCATCGAGCTGGTCAATCCCGGCCATGACTATGGCTATCGCGATTTTCCCGATGCGCAGATCGCGGCGCTGATTACGCTGTGCCATGGCATTCTGCTGCGCCATCCAATTCCTTCCGCGCGCGTGCTGGGTCACAGCGACGTGGCGCCTGCGCGCAAGGAAGATCCGGGCGAGCGTTTCCCCTGGGAGCGGTTGGCGCGTGCCGGCATCGGGCTGTGGCCGGCATCGCGCGATGCCAATCTGGGCCCCGAAGCACTGGGCCGTTTCGGCTATGACCTCGGCGCCGGCACTGAAAGGCTGGTCACGGCCTTCCAGCGCCATTTCCGGCCCGGAAAGCTGGATGGCGTTTGGGATGCGGAGTGCGGACGGCTATTGGCTTGGCTGTTAACCGCACCCGGCGTCTGAGCTCCCGGTTTCGACCCATGACTGCGCTTTCTCGACACCCGCTTGGCAAGGTTGAACATTTCAATAGCGAAAGGTTAAATGACCCGCGTCGGAGCGGGGAACAGGGCTCATGCGGCTGAAAGGCTTTGTCAGTTCGGCATTGGTGTCTTTGGTGGCTATCTGCTGTACGGCGAGCGCTGAAGACGAGAATTTACCGACCGTTCACACCGTCACCTGCGCCACGGTCTGCGCAAATTCCACGGGCCCTGTTCCGGATTTTCATCCGCTGCCGTCTTTTCCCCAAGACGATCTCGGTTGGTATGGCGTCTACGTCGAAGGCTATGTGCTGCTGCACTACACCATCGAACCGGACGGGCATGTGGATAACATCGCCCAGCTTGAACTGGTAGGCCCTAAGAACTTCGCCGACAGCACGCAGGAAACGGTAAAGAGCTGGACTTACAAACCGGCCACCTTGAATGGCAAAGCTGTGGCGACGTGCCGAACCTTGATGACGACGTTTCGCGTTCGCACGGCTTCGGTGGGCGGCCGACCGGAACTGGTCCGTGCCTACAGGGATGCTGTCACGCAACTCAAGGATTCAAAGCCCGACGATGCGATGGCCACGTTGAACGAGGCGGCCGCGATGCCCAAGCTGAACTTTTACGAACGCGGCATGGTCGCCAACCTGACGAGCCTCATCGCGCTGCAGAAGGGTGATTATCTGACCGCTCAGAACCAGGCCAAACTCGCGACCGATCATGGTCTTGATGAGTTGCCCCGTCCGGCGGCTGAGAACCTTCTGCAGACCCGCATTAAAGCCTCGCTTGCGCCGGGCGACATGGTCGATGCGCTAGTTTCCGTGGATCGGCTGAAGGCGGGCGGCGGATTGGACCAGGATTCACCCATCATGAAAATGGTGAATGACGCCAAAACAAAGGCAGACGGCATGCCCGTGTTCGGCACGACAGCAAAAATTCCTGAAAGCGAGGCCGAAGGAATTTATCTGGGACTCTACCGCCGCAATTTTGCCTTTACCAACATAACCGGAACTTTGGACGGGTTTGTCCTGAGCTGCAAGCAACAGGCCGTCGAATCCAAGATCACCGCCACGGCCGAATGGCATGTGCCCAAAGATTGGAGCGACTGTCATATCCTGGTGCGTGGTACCCCCGGCACGACCTTCAAGCTCGCGCAGGCCACGGAGTAGTTTGCCGGCCTGCCGGAAAGCAGTATAACCCGCCCGTCAGATGGCCGGGTGACCGCGGCACAGCAATGTGTCGAGGAAAGTCCGGGCTCCACGGAAAGACGGTGCCGGATAACGTCCGGCGGGGGCGACCCCAGGGATAGCGCCACAGAAATGACACCGCCTACCGGCCTAAAGCCGCGGCAAGGTTGAAATGGTGCGGTAAGAGCGCACCGCGTTCCTGGCAACAGGAGTGGCAAGGCAAGCCCCACCGGGAGCAAGACCAAATAGGGACGGCACGTGATGTTTTTCGCATCGCCGTCCGGGTCGGTCGCGTGAGGCGTTCGGTAACGGGCGTCCCAGAGGAATGGTCACCCCTTCGCAAGAAGGACAGAACCCGGCTTACAGGCCATCTGACACTTTATTTCGCTTGAATTATCGCACCGAAATAAAAGATCAGCATCAGTCCGCCCGCACTTAATCCTGTCGCGACTGAAACAATTCATACCACAGTCCAGATTTTTATATTCGTTTTCAAAACGGAAAGCGCGCGGTCAATGTCACTGGTATCCACGCCGGTCTTTTCCTGAAGACTTTTGGAGTTCTGTAGCTGCTTCTTCGTAGTCCCGAACATCATCAAGCTCATAATGAACATGTTATAGATGACGTACCCCACATAAGTCATAAGAGAGGCACCGAGTAATATGGCGGTGACCGCTAGCATCGGCTTGGTGAGTATTGGCGCGGTAGCAGCGAGCAATGCAAAAAAGGCCACCAAAACCGGCGAGAATAATCGCGTTGTTATATGCCTGTGATTTATCGAAAAGCTTGTCAGTAAATGTAGCCGCTTCACCGAGTAGTTGCTTCGCGTGTTGAAGAACAGCCGCTGCGTCGGCTTGTGACATCGGATTCGAGGGTGGCATATCGACTCCTAATTTAAGCGCTAATGCCAGCTGGACGTCTTCGATCTACAAAGAAATTGAATGGTGGTTTATTCCTCGTCGGCTAGCAGTTCCAGCGTCGCCTCGTCCGCGTCGCCGTCGAAATGTGTCTCCAGTAGATTGAAGAACAGCACCTCATCGTGATCGACCTCGGTGAACAGTGTCAGGCAGGAGCGGAATTTCATCGCGTCAATTGCGCCGAAAATGTCTTCAGCGCTTTTGCCGCGCAGATTCATCACCGCCTGGCAGCATTCGCGCAACCGCGCGCCCAGCACCGGATGGGCGAGATAGGCGCGCGCTTCCGCCAGTGACTGGATGGCATAGGCGCGCGCCACAGCACTTTGCCCCAGCCCCGCGATCTGCGGAAAAATGAACCACATCCAGTGGCTCTGTTTCTGGCCAGCGCGCAATTCTCCCAATGCCTGGGCATAGACCGGCGCCTGCGCTTCGATGAAGCGGTCGAGCCTCACACGCCCGCCTTCTTGGCCGGCACTTCGCCGATCGCCGCCCAGTCCTTGTCCTGCCAGCCCCAGGCGATGGCCTCGTCATAATGCTTTTTCAGCAGGTCTGCGGTCGGCATGGTGACACCCAGGCCCTCCGCGGCCGAACGCGCGAGGTTCACGTCCTTCAGGCCCAAGCTCAGGACAAAGCCTGCCGGCTCATAGACGCGGTTCAGGATCATGGTGCCATAAGCCTTGAACACCGCGCCGGTGAACAGCCGCCCGCTCAGCACATCATGAAACAGGCTGGGATCGACGCCGCCCTTGCGCAGCAGGGCAAAGGCCTCGCCGATGGATTCCAGCTCGCTGGCGATCATGAAATTACCGGCGATCTTGAACAGATTGGCTTTTTCAGCTGCGTCCATCGGCACGGTGCGCGCGCCAATCTTGTCGAACACCGGTTGCATGGTTGCAAGCGCGGCCGCATCGCCGCCGGCCACCAGCACCAGCGCGGCCGATTCCGCCATTTCAGGACGTCCGAACACGGGCGATGAGATGTAGGCAAGACCGGCCTTCTTGTGCGCTTGCGCCAGTTCTTTGGCGAACGCGACCGAGATGGTCGCCAGATTCACATGGATCAGGCCTTTCGCGGCCTTTTCCAGCAGCGGACCGGCAAGCCCCAACTCGCGCATCACCTGATCGTTCGACAGCATCGAGAAAACCGCGTCGCCCTGCAGCGCCTCTTGCGGCGTCTTGGCGGTAACCGCGCCCTTGGCGGCCAGCGCCTGTACCGGCTCCTGCGAACGATTCCACACCGTCACCTGGTGCCCCGCCTTCAGCAGGTTCGCCGCGACGTGACCGCCCATGCGGCCCAGGCCGATAAATCCGATTTTCATGCCGTCTCCATTTTGTGCTGGCATTTGCCGCCGCGAGAGAAGCGGCGCGGGGACGTTATGTCCAGCCTGTCGAAATCACCTTGCGGTTGTGGCCGGGATAGTCCCTGAACAGGCAGGCACAGGAACAACCATCGGTTGCGTCCGTCTACAACTCGTTAACGCCTTGTTTACGGGTCTCACCACATCCTTACCGTGTTCGTTAATTGTTCCGCTGGACTCCAGCCCTAGGGGCGTTCGGAACCCGGAATACCAGCCAAGCCCCTCAAATCTTTGGGTTTTTGGTTTGACTGCCCATCTTGTCCCATGTTATCCCATACTGTCCCAAGGGGCCTTATGGGCCCGCCTGACTGACGGCCGACTTTCCGGCCGGCCCAGGCCACCGGGGCCAGGGGGTAGCAGAGCAGATGACCGGGTTGGTCCAGCCGTTCATTTCGACGGTGCCTGGTTCGCTCGACAGCAAGGGGCGGGTCTGCATTCCCGCGACCCACCGTCATCTGCTGGTGGCCCAGAACACCACCGGCGTTTTTGTCTGCCCCAGTTTCATCGATCCGGCGCTGGAAGCGTTCGGTCAGTCGCTGCTGGATGCGGTCAATGCCCGGCTGGCGGCACAGGATCCGTTCTTCTCCGCCAGCTTCGATGACGAAGCCACCGCCCTGATCGCGCGCACCCAGTCGCTGCCGATCGACGAGAATGGCCGCGTGCGCCTGCCCGACGCGATGATCGAACATGCGGGCCTGAAGGACAAAATCGTCTTTGTCGGCAAGGCGCAGAAATTCCAAATCTGGGATGCCGATCGTTATGCGCCCATTGAAGCGGAAGCCATCGCGCGGCTGAAGGCGCGCATGGAACGCGCCCGCAGCGGGGAGGCGTGATGAGCGGCCATATCCCGGTCATGTTGAACGAAGTGCTGGAAATGTTGAGCCCCCGCGACGGCGCGCGCTATGTCGATGGCACTTTCGGCGGCGGCGGTTATGCCAGCGCCATTCTGGAAGCGGCCGATTGTCAGGTTCTGGGCATCGACCGCGACCCCGACGCCATCGCGCGCGGCCAGGCATTGGTCGAACGTTTCGGCGGCCGGCTGACCCTGGTGCAGGGCGAATTCTCCCGCATGGATGAGTTCACACAATCAAGTGACGGCGTGGTGCTGGATCTGGGCGTCTCGTCCTTCCAGTTCGACCAGCCGGCGCGCGGTTTCTCGTTCCGCGAAGACGGTCCGCTGGACATGCGCATGAGCCTTTCGGGCGAGAGCGCTGCCGATGTGGTCAACACCGCCGATGAACGCACGCTCACCCAGATCATCGCCCGCTATGGCGAGGAAAAGAACGCCCGCCGCATTGCCCGCGCCATCATCGCCGCCCGCGAAGTGCGGCCCGTCACCGGCACCGCACAGCTGGCGGCCATCGTCTCCGAGGCGCAGGGCCCCGCAGCGCTGCGTCTGGCCATTCATCCCGCCACCCGCACCTTCCAGGCCCTGCGCATTCACGTGAATGACGAGCTGGGCGAGCTGGAACGCGGCCTGGATGCGGCGCTGAATATCCTCGAGCCCCAAGGCCGGCTGGTTGTGGTGTCGTTCCACAGCCTGGAAGACCGCATGGTCAAGCATTTTCTGTCGCAGCGTTCGACCTCGGCGCCGCGCGCGTCACGTCACGCGCCGGTCTCGACGCCCGCGCACAAAGCGGCGTTCCAGCTTCTCACCACCCGTCCCCTGACCCCGTCAGAGGCGAAACTTGCGTCCAACCCAAGAGCCCGGTCCGCCAAGCTGCGCGCCGGCCTGAAACTGGCGGCATAGGAGTAACGACCATGGTCCGGATCCTGAATTTTTTCTGCGTGGCGCTGATGGGGCTTTCGATCCTGGCGCTCTATCACGTGTCGGAAAAGACCCGCGTGGCGCACATGCAGCTGAACCAGGTCAATGCCCAGATCGCCCAGGAACATGGCGCCATCGGCGTGCTGGAAACCGAGTGGCAGCACGTCGCCTCGCCCGAGCGCATCCAGCAGCTGGCGCAGTCGCGGCTGAACATGGCCGACAGCGCGTCGGTGCAGCTTTCCTCTTTCGACCAGCTGCCGCGCCGCGGCGCTGACCCGGTGCCGCTGAACAACACGCCCGTGCATAACGCCAGCGTCGAAGTGCCCGCCGCGCCCGCCGCGCGCCCCCGATTCCGGCATGTGAGGATATGAGCGAGGCACCCACGGTCTTCCAGCGGCGCATAATTATCGGAGCGGTTCTGTGTGCGGCCGCTTTCGCGCTGGTGGGAATCCGCCTCGTCCATGTGACCCTGATGAAGTCCTGGGATGCGGGCCATGCGCCGGTGCAAACCGCCACCCGCGCCGATCTCACCGACAGGAATGGCGAACTTCTGGCGCGCGATTTGCCGGTTCAGGATCTTTATGCCCGCCCGCAGGTGTTCTGGGACAAGCCGCAAGCCGCGCAGGATCTGGCCCAGGCAACGGGCGGTGACGCCCGCCGCCTGCTCACCGCCTTCGACAACAGCAAGCATCCCTATGTGCTGATAGCCCGCCAGATCACGCCCGACACCGAGGCCAAGGTGATGCATCTGGGCCTGCCGGGGCTGGAATTCGAGCCCGGCGGCAAGCGCTACTATCCCGATGGCCGCATGGCGGCGCAGGTCGTCGGCGTCACCGATCCCGACAACAACGGCGTCTCGGGCCTGGAATTGGGTCTGGAAAACCAGATTCGTACCGCGGCCGGCGGCAAGGTCGAAACCTCCATCGACATGCGGGTGCAGTACATCCTGGCGCATGAAGTCGAGACGGCGCGCCAGACCTTCACCGCGCACGCCGCCGGCGGCATCGTGATGGACGTCAACACCGGCGAAGTGCTGGCGATGGTGTCGGCGCCCGATTTCGATCCGAACGAGCGTCATGACTTCGGAAGGCGACTCCACCCGCAACATCATGGCCCAGGACGTTTACGAGCTGGGCTCGGTGTTCAAGATCTTCAGTTTCGCGCTGGCGCTGGAAGATCACACGCTCAAGAGCCTGGATGAGGTGTTCCAGATCGGTCAGGTCTATCATCTGGGCAAATTCCCCATCCATGAAGCCGAACATATGCCCGCGACCTTGGCGGCGCGCGATATCCTGGCCCAGTCCTCCAACATCGGCACCCTGCAGATCGCGCTGCGCTCCGGCCCCACGCGCCAGCGGCAATTCCTTGACGGTCTGGGATTGCTGAAGCCGCGGAAGACCGAACTGCCCGAAAGCGCGCGTCCGCTTTATCCTGCCAATGACTGGGGCGAGATCGCCACCGCCACCATCGGCTTCGGCCAGGGCATTTCGGTGGCGCCGATGTCTTTCGTCACCGCCGCCGCCGAGGTGGTCAATGGCGGCCGCCGCATCACGCCCACCTTCCTGAAACAGTCCTCCAGCGATCTGCGCGGCGAACAGATCATCAAGCCGGAAACCTCGCTGCAGATGCGCGACCTGCTGCGCTATGTGGTGACCAACGGTTCGGGCAAGCGCGCCGACGTCGCGGGCTATGACGTGGGGGGCAAGACCGGCTCAGCCCAGGTGCCTGGCCCGCATGGCCGCTACATTCCCCATGCCCTGCGCACCAGCTTCTGCGGCGTCTTCCCGGTACACAATCCGCGCTATCTGGTTTTCATCCTGCTCGACCAGCCGCATGGCACCAAGGAAACCGCCGGTTTCGCCCTGGCCGGCTGGACCGCCGCGCCGGCGGTGGGCCGGGTGATCCAGCGCATCGCGCCGCTTCTGGGCGTGCCCAATACTGCCCCGCCCACCAAGCTGGCTTCGGGTGCCCCGTAATGACGCCACATTCCGGGCCGATAATGGGCCATAAAACAAGAACTGCCGGTATGTTGGGTATCAAGGATATTTCGGGACTGGCGGGCCTCGCCAGCGACAGCCGCAAGGTCAAGCCGGGCTATCTGTTCGCGGCGCTCGCGGGCACCAAGACCGATGGCGCACGCTTTGTGAAGGATGCGGTGGCGCGTGGCGCCGTTGCCGTGCTGGGCGCGCCTGCGCTGGCCGACGACGTGGCGGCCCTGGGCGTGCGCTTCATCGCCGATGAAAATCCCCGTGCGGGCCTCGCCCATCTGGCCAGCCTTTTTTTACCGGCCAGCCGGAAATCGTCGCCGCCGTCACCGGCACCAAGGGCAAGTCTTCCATCGTGGCTTTCCTGCGCGAGATCTGGACAGCGCTGGGCAAGCCGGCGGCAAGCCTGGGCACGGTGGGTGTGATCGGACCCGAGGGCGAGATTCCCCTGGCCCACACCACGCCGGACCCGATCGAGATTCACGAACTGCTGGCGCGGCTGAAACAGGACGGCGTCGATCATCTGGCAATCGAGGCCTCCAGCCATGGCCTGGATCAGCACCGATTGGACGGGGTGAAGATTTCCGGCTGCGGGTTCACCAACATCACCCGCGACCATATGGACTATCATCCCACCTTCGAGGATTACCTCGCGGCCAAATTGCGGCTGTTCACTCAAGTGGTGAAGGATGGCGGTGTCGCGGTGGTCAATGCCGATGCCGAACATGCCGATCGCTTCATGGATGCCGCCAAAGCGCGGGGCTTGCAGCTGATCACCGTCGGGCGCAAAGGGGACACCATCCACCTTGACCGCCGTGAGGACGCGGCGGCGCCCAAGCGCTGACCCTGCGTTATCAGGGCCGCATTTTTTACGTCGAGCTGCCGCAGGCCGGGGAATTCCAGGCCTCCAACGCATTGGTCGCCGCGGGTCTTGCGATCGGGCTGGGCGGGGATGCCGGCAAGGTCTTTAAGGCGCTGGAACATCTGAAAGGTGCGCCGGGCCGGATGGAGAAGGTCGCCTTCGCCGGCAACGGCGCGCCGGTCTATGTCGATTATGCCCACACCCCGGATTCGCTGGAAAAGGTGCTGGAGGCGCTGCGTCCGCACACCGCTGGCAAGTTGCATGTGGTATTCGGCTGCGGCGGCGACCGCGACAAGGGCAAGCGCCCCTGATGGGCGCCATCGCGGTCGAGCTGGCCGATGCTGTGATCGTCACCGACGACAATCCCCGCACCGAGGATGCCGCCACCATCCGCCGCGAGATCCTGGCGGCGGCGCCTGGCGCGCGCGAGATCGGCGACCGGGCTGAGGCCATTCGCACCGCTGTCGCCGGATTGAACACGGGCGATGTGCTGGTTCTGGCCGGCAAGGGCCATGAGACAGGTCAATATATCAACGGCGAAGTGCATCCCTTCTCCGACCGCGAACAGGCGATTGCCGCCGCAGTGGCAGCGGGAGGGCACGCGGCATGAACCTGTGGACCCACAGCGAAGCCGAAACCGCGACTTTGGGCAAAGCCAGCCAGGCTTTCAGCGTCAACGGGCTTTCCATCGACACCCGCACGATAAAGGAAGGCGATTTGTTCGTGGCGCTGAAGGGCGATAATCGCGACGGGCATGATTTTGTGCGCGCGGCCTTTGACGCCAAGGCGGGTGCGGCGCTGGTCACTCACACCCCCGATGGCGTCACCGGACCGCTGCTCACGGTCGGCCATACCCAGCGCGGGCTAGAGGATCTGGCACGCGCGGCGCGGGCGCGCAGCAATGCGAAGATTTTGGCCGTCACCGGCAGCGCCGGAAAGACCACCACCAAGGAAATCTTGGCGGTAGCCTGCAATGCGTTGGGCCGCACCCATGCCAGCGCCGCCAGCTACAACAATCACTGGGGCGTGCCGCTTTCGCTGGCGTCGCTGCCGCGCGATGCCGAATTCGGCATTTTCGAAGTCGGGATGAATCATTTCGGCGAGCTGCGCAATCTGGTCTCCTTCGTGCGGCCGCATGTGGCGCTGATCACCACCATCGCGCCGGCGCATCTGGAATTCTTTGGCAACTGCGAGTCCATCGCCGACGCCAAGTCGGAAATCTTCGAAGGCCTGTTGCCCGGTGGCGCGGCCCTGATCCCGGCCGACAGCCCCTATGCCGAGCGCCTGAAAGCGCGCGCCCGCCAGGCGCAGGTCTCCACCATCATCGGCTTCGGCATCACTGGCGAATCCAAACTCCTGTCCTTTACGCCGGATGGCGAGGGCATGCGGATCAAGTGCGACATATTGGGCCGTGCGGTGGATTGCTTCGTCGGCGCGCCGGGCGCCCATATCGCCCAGAATGTGGTGGGCGCGCTGACGGCGGTGGCGCTGCTGGAAGGCGATGTGCTGAACGCTGCCGCGGCACTGAAGAATTTCACCGCGCTCAAGGGCCGTGGCGCCCGCTTTACGGCAAACGGCATCGCCGTGATTGATGAAAGCTATAACGCCAATCCGGCCTCCATGGTGGCAGCGCTGGCGCTGTTGGGCAGCGCGCCCACATCCAGGCAAGGTGGCCGCAAGATCGCGGTCCTGGGCGACATGCTGGAAATGGGCGAGGGCGGCATCTCCCATCACGCCGGTCTGGCGCAGCCCATCGCCGCCAACAATGTCGATCTGATATTCGCCAGCGGCGCGCAGATGAAAGCGCTGTGGGACGCGCTGCCGGCCAAATCCCGCGGCGCCTATGCCGAAACCTCTTCTGTTTTGCTGCCGCAGGTGCTGGCCGCGCTCAAGCCCGGCGACACCGTGCTGGTGAAGGGCTCAAATGGCGCCAAAATGTCAGTCATCATAGAAGCTCTCAAAGAGAAGGGGGCCTGATGCTCTATTATCTGTCGCTTCTCACCCATACCGACCAGCTCGCCTTCTTCCGCCTGTTCAAATACCTGACCTTCCGTTCGGTCGCGGCGATTGTGACCGCACTTTTGATCGCCTTCCTGATCAATCCGATGCTGATCCGCTGGCTGAAGCTGAAGCAGGGCAAGGGTCAGCCCATCCGCGCCGACGGTCCCCAGCGGCACATTCTGGAAAAAGCCGGCACGCCGACCATGGGTGGGTTGCTGATCCTGATCCCCTGGGTGGGTTCGACGTTCTTGTGGGCCTCTCTCTCCAACCGCTATGTCTGGATCGCGCTGTTCGTGACTGCGGCTTACGGCCTGCTGGGTTTCCTGGATGACTATTATAAGGTGACCAAGCGCACCTCCGACGGACTGTCGGGGCGCGCGCGCCTTTTGATCGAATTTGGCGTCGCCGCCTTCGCCACATGGCTGATCATGCAGTCGGAAATTTCGACCTTGTCCGGCGTGCTGGCGGTGCCCTTCCTTAAGACGGCGATGATTCCGCTGGGACTGTTCTTCCTGGTCGTCGGCGTCTTTGTCATCGCTGGCGCGGCCAATGCGGTGAATTTCACCGACGGGCTGGATGGGCTGGCCATTGTGCCCGTGATGATCGCGGCCACCACCTTCACCCTGATCGTCTATCTGGTCGGCAACGAAAAATTCTCGGCCTATCTGCAACTGCCCTACATCGAATATTCCGGCGAGCTGGCGATCTTCCTGGCAGCGCTTGTGGGCGCTGGCCTGGGTTTCCTTTGGTACAACGCTCCGCCGGCCGCCATCTTCATGGGCGATACCGGTTCACTGCCTTTGGGTGGCGCACTGGGCGTGGTCGCCGTCGCGGTCAAGCATGAGATCGTGCTGGGCCTGGTCGGCGGCCTGTTCGTTCTGGAAACCGTGTCTGTCGTGGTGCAGGTGGTTTCCTTCAAGCTCACGGGCAAGCGCGTCTTCAAGATGGCGCCCATCCATCACCATTATGAACAACTGGGCTGGACCGAACCCACCATCGTGATCCGTTTCTGGATCGTGGCGGTGGTGCTGGCCCTGCTCGGCCTTGCCACCTTGAAACTGCGTTGAACGGATGATCGCCGCCAAAGCCTTTGCCAACAAGACTGTCGCCGTATTCGGTCTGGCCCGCACGGGCCTGGGCGCGGTGCGTTCGCTTGTGGCCGGCGGCACGACGGTGATTGCATGGGACGATTCCAGCACCGCGCGCGATCTGGGCGGCCAGGAAGGCGCTGAGATCATGCCCTGGCGCGAATGGCCGTGGGAGAAAATCACAGCTCTGGTGCTGTCGCCGGGCGTGCCGCTGACCCATCCCAGGCCCCATGGCGTGGTTGAACATGCCAACAGCGCGCACGTGCCGGTGATCGGCGATGTGGAACTTTTCTCGCGCGAGATACGCCCGAATCCCGATCTGCCTGGCAAGTCGCCGGTGATCGCCATCACCGGAACCAATGGAAAATCCACCACCACCGCGCTGGTGGGACATATTCTGACTCAATGCGGCTTCGACGCCCAGATCGGCGGCAATATCGGCAAGTCGGTGCTGGAGCTGTCGCCGCCCTCGGCCAAGACCATCTATGTGCTGGAAATGTCCAGCTTCCAGATCGATCTGGCGCCCGGCCTGGTGCCGGATGTGGCGCTGTTGTCCAACCTGTCGCCGGATCATATCGACCGCCACGGCAGCATGGAGAATTATGCTGCCATCAAGGCGCGGCTGATGCGTCAGACCGCGAAAGACGGCCAGGTCGTAATTGGCGTGGATGATGCGTATTCCTCCGCCATCTTCACACAAGCTTCGGCGGGCGGCCGCGCCCAGGCCCATCCCCTCTCGGTGGGCAAGGTGCTGGGCCGCGGCATCTTTGTCGTCGATGGTGCGCTGTATGATGCGTTGGGCGGGCGGCCGTTCAAGGTGATGGACATGGCTGCCGCCACCCATCTGCCGGGCGCGCACAACTGGCAGAATGCGGCGCTTGCGTATGGCGCGGTGCGCCCCTTTGTCTCCGACAGCAAAAAGATCGCGGGCGCGATTGCGAGCTTCCCGGGTCTGGCCCATCGCATGGAAGATGTCGGCCATATCGGCAAAACCGTCTTCATCAACGACTCCAAGGCCACCAATGCCGACGCGACGGCGCGCGCTCTGGCGGTCTATCCCGACATTTTCTGGATCGCGGGCGGCAAGCCCAAGGAAGGTGGCATCGCGCCGCTGGCCTCGTTCTTTCCGCGCGTCCGCAAGGCCTATTTGATCGGCGAAGCCGCCAACCAGTTCGCCCGCACCTTGGACGGCAAGGCGCCGTATGAAATGTCGGGTACCATCGACGCGGCGGTGGCCAGCGCCGCTGCCGATGCGGCCGCATCCGCCGCGGAAGTGCCTGTGGTGCTGCTGTCGCCGGCCTGCGCGTCCTACGACCAGTTCAAGGATTTCGAACAACGAGGCGATGCCTTCCGCAATCTGGTCGCCAAGCTGCCCAAGCATGTGAGGGCCGCATCTTGAACCGGTCCGACAACAGCAGCTTCGCCAACTGGTGGTTCACGGTGGACCGGGTCGCCCTGTTCTGCATGCTGGCCCTGACCGGCATCGGGTTGATGCTGGCTTTTGCCGCCAGTCCCGCCATCACCGGCGGACCTCTGACGGCGGGCGATTTTCGCTACACCATCCGTCAGGTGGTGTTTGCCGCCATCGCCGTGGGCATTCTGTGCGGCGTGTCGCTGTTACCGCCGCGCCAGATCCGCATTCTGGCGGCCGTGACCTTTGCCTGCGCCCTGATCGGGTCGTTCCTGGTGCTGTTTGTGGGCGCCGACGTATTGGGCGCGCGCCGCGAGCTGGATCTGGGGCCATTTGCCCTGCAGCCGTCGGAATTCCTGAAACCCAGCTTCGCCATCCTGGCCGCCGCGGTGCTGGCCGACCGCCAGCCGCTGGCGATCCCCAAGCCGGTCGTGACGTTTCTTCTGATCGTCCCCGCACTCGCAATCCTGATCAGGCAGCCGGATGTGGGCCAGACCGGGCTGTTGCTGTGCCTGTGGGGCGCGATGCTGTTCTTCTGGGGCGTGAACTTCCTCTGGGTCGGTATCGGCGTCGGCATACTGGCGGTGCTGGGCTTTGCGGCCTATGAAATCTTCCCGCATGTGCATCACCGCGTGGAGCAATTTCTCAGTAATTCCGAGACCGGCTATCAGGCCGGCCTGGCGCTCAAGGCTTTCGCGCATGGCGGCCTGGCCGGCGTCGGTCCGGGCGCGGGCACCATCAAATACCGCATTCCCGACGCCCATTCCGACTTCATCTTTGCAGTGGCGGGCGAGGAGTTCGGTTTCCTGCTGTGCGGCCTGATCGCGCTTCTGTTCTGCGTTCTGACCGTGCGGCTGTTGCTTCGTTCCGCCGCCAGCCGCGAGCCTTTCTCCCAGCTGGCGGGTGCGGGGTTGGCTGTGGTCACGGCGGTGCAGGCCTTCATCAATATGGGCGTGGCGGTGTCGCTGCTGCCGGCCAAGGGCATGACCCTGCCGTTCATCTCGTATGGCGGGTCTTCGCTGTTCGCGGTGGCCCTGACCATGGGCTTTGCCCTTGCGGTGACGCGCCAGCGGCCGCAGGTTCGGCTGACCACCCGCGATGATCCGAATTTCTTTATGGTGCGGGCATGAGTGTCCCCACTTCCAATATCATTGTGCTCAGCGCGGGCGGCACGGGCGGGCATCTGTTCCCGGCCCAGGCGCTGGCCGGCGAGCTGGTCCGGCGCGGCCGCGATATCGTGGTGATGACCGACACCCGTTTCGCCAACTACGCGACGGCGTTTCCCAATGCGAAGATCGAGACGGTGCCGTCCTCGCCCTTCAATGCCGTGACGGCGCCGTTCAAGATCGCGGCGGGTTTTGTGGTGGCGCTGGCCAAGCTTTTGAAGCTCAAGCCCGCCGCAGTGATCGGCTTTGGCGGCTATCCGTCGGTGCCGGTGATGCTGGCGGCCAATTTCGCCGGCCTGCCCACCGGTATCATCGAGCAGAATGCGGTGGTCGGCCGCGCCAACCGGCTGGTGATGAACAAGGTACGCAAAGTGGCTGCGGCGTTCCCTATCGCCCGTTTTGCGCCCGCCGACATCTCCAAGGTCGTCCTGACCGGCAATCCCCTGCGGCCTGAGGTCGAGGCGCTGTGGGGTGCACATTATAATGTGCCCCAGACGGGCGGCCCCATCCGGCTGCTGGTGTTCGGCGGCAGCCAGGGCGCGCACGCCTTGAGCGAAATCGTGCCCGGCGCGCTGACCCGCCTGCCGCATGACATGAAGATGCGCCTGTCGGTGGTGCAGCAGTGCCGCGCCGAAGACATCGAGCAGGTGCGTGAGATCTATCGCAATGCCGAGATCCGCTGCCAGCTTGAGACGTTCTTCTCTGACCTGCCGCAGCGCATGGTGGAAGCCCAGCTGGTGATCGCCCGTTCCGGCGCCGGCACGATTGCGGAACTGATGGCCATCGGCCGGCCCGCCATCCTGGTGCCGCTGCCGGGCGCGCTGGACGACAACCAGACCCCCAATGCCGAGATTTTGTCCAAGGCCGATGCCGGCTGGTGCGCGCCGCAACGCACGCTGACGCCTGACAGTCTGGCCCAGATGCTGGGCGCAATTTTTGCCGATCCGCTGGCCCTGGCGCAGCGCGCGTCACGCGCCCATGCTCTGGCGGTACCGAATGCTGCGGGCAAATTGGCCGACATGGTAGACGATCTTGCCCTTTCTTCCGATCAAAGAAGGGCTGCCTGATGGCCACGCCCGTCACCACCCGCGTCCCGCTCGACATTGGCGCCATCCATTTCATCGGCATCGGCGGCATCGGCATGAGCGGCATTGCCGAGATCATGCACAATCTGGGCTACAAGGTTCAGGGCAGCGATGCGGCCGAGAACGCCAACGTCAAGCGCCTGCGCGCCATGGGTATCACGGTCCATGTCGGCCACAATGCCGACAATCTGAAAGATGCCCATGCCGTGGTCTATTCCTCTGCGGTTAAGCCGGGCAATGTCGAATTCGATGCCGCGCGCGCTCTGTCGCTGCCGCTGGTGCGCCGCGCCGAAATGCTGGCCGAGATCATGCGGCTGCGCTCCTGTATTGCCATCGCCGGCACCAATGGCAAGACCACGACCACGACCCTGGTCGCCTCGCTGCTGGATGCAGGCAACCTGGACCCGACCGTGGTCAATGGCGGCATTATCAATGCCTATGGCACCAATGCCCGGCTGGGCGCCGGTGAATGGGTGGTGGTGGAAGCCGATGAAAGCGACGGCACCTTCCTGCGTCTGCCCGCGACTGTTGCGGTGGTGACCAATGCCGACCCCGATCATCTGGATTTCTACGGCACGTTCGAGAACATGCGCGACGCCTTTCAGCGCTTTGTCGAGAATGTGCCGTTTTACGGCTTTGCGGTGTTGTGCATCGACCATCCGGAAGTGCAGGCGATGGTGGGCCGCATCACCGACCGGCGCATCATCACTTATGGTCTTTCACCCCAGGCAGACGCACGCGCCGTCAATGTGAGTTTCTCGGAAGGCGCCTCGCATTTCGACTGCGTCTTCACCGACCGCCGCAAAGGCACGGAGCTTCGTCTGGAAGGCATGAAGCTGCCCATGCCGGGCGAGCACAACGTCCAGAACGCCATGGCGGCAATCGTGGTGGCGCGCGAGCTGGGCGTGAAAGACGACGTAATCAAGAAGGGCCTTGGCGAATTCCGCGGCGTCGGCCGCCGCTTCACCAAGGTGGGTGAGGTCGGCGGCGCCGCCATCATCGACGATTATGCCCACAATCCCTTCAAGATCGCGGCCGCGGTGCGCGCCGCGCGCCAGGCCTATAAGGGCCCGATTGTGGCAGTGGTGCAGCCGCATCGCTATACAAGGTTGCGCGATACCTTCGAGCAGTTCGCCACCTGTCTGAACGATGCCGATGTGGCAGTGATCGCCCCGGTCTATGCCGCGGGCGAACCCCCGATCGAAGGCATCAACCGCGACACCTATGCCGAGGCGCTGCGCGCCCATGGCCACCGCAATGTCATCACCATCGACGGCGAGGATGATCTCGCTGCTGCCGTCGCGCCCTACGTCAAGCCCGGCGCCGCCATTATCGGCACTGGCGCCGGCTCGATCACCGGCTGGATGAACAATCTGCCCAAAAAGCTGGAGGCGCTTCTGTGATGATGACGCGTCCCTGCGACATGCTTCCCCCGGTGCGTGGCACGCTTGCCCATCATGCGCCGCTCAAGGATCTGGTGTGGTTTCGCGCGGGTGGTCCGGCCGAAGTTCTGTTTCGCCCCGCCGACGTCGATGATCTTGCGTCTTTCATCGCCGCGCGTCCGGCGGATATGCGCATTTCGGTCATTGGCGTTGGCTCCAATCTTCTGGTGCGCGATGGCGGCATCCCCGGTGTGGTGGTGCGCCTGTCTTCGGCCTTCGGCAAAATCGAAACAGATGGCCTGCGTGTGAGCGTGGGCGCGGCCGCCCTGGATGGCGCAGTGGCGCGTGCGGCGGCCGATGCCGGAATCGCCGGTCTTGAGTTTCTGCGTGGCGTGCCCGGCACCATCGGCGGGGCGCTGCGCATGAACGCCGGCTGTTATGGCCGCGAGGTGAAAGACGTCTTTGTCGAGGCTGTCGCGATCGACGCAAAAGGCAATAAAATCAGGCTTTCCGGCGCCGACATGGGCTTTGAATATCGCAAAGCGCGCGCGGCCGCCGGCGAAGACCTGATTTTTGTCGAAGCCGTGTTCGAAGGCACGCGCGACGAGCCTGCCGCGATCCGCGCCCGCATGGACGAACTGTCGGCCAACCGCGAGGCCAGCCAGCCGATCAAGTCCAAAACCGGCGGTTCGACCTTCCAGAATCCGCCCGGCCACAAGGCCTGGCAGCTGATCGACGAGGCTGGCTGCCGCGGCTTGATGATGGGCGCGGCCCAAGTCAGCGAAAAGCACACCAACTTCCTGATCAATACGGGCGACGCCAGCGCCGCCGAGCTGGAAGCGCTGGGCGAGGAAGTCCGTCGGCGGGTGAAGGAAAAGTCCGGCATTACGCTGGAATGGGAAATCAAGCGGGTGGGCGTGGCCCCCGGCCGCGGAGCGGCCCCATGATAAACAGGCAATTCCGCAAAATCGCCGTGCTGATGGGCGGGCGTTCCGCCGAACGCGAAGTTTCGCTGTCGTCCGGCCGCGGCGTGGTCGCGGCGCTGCAGGAGGAAGGTTTTGAGGTTCATCCGGTGGACCCCGGCGACAATCCCGGCCAGCAACTGTTCGAAGCAAAACCGGATGCGGTGTTCAACGCGCTGCATGGCCGCTTTGGCGAGGACGGCACGATACAGGGTCTGCTGGAACTGATGCGCATTCCCTATACCCACTCCGGCGTGCTGTCCTCGGCGATCGCCATGCACAAGGAGCGCACCAAGGATATCTATCGCGCCGCAGGCCTGCCGGTGGTTCGCTCCATTGTGGTAGACCGGCGCGAGGCTGCGGGCGCGCATCTGATGGAGCCGCCTTATGTGGTCAAGCCGGTGAACGAGGGTTCCTCGGTCGGCATCTTCATCATCCGCAAGGGCGACAACCGGCCGCCGGCGGAGCTGGGCAGCGACACCTGGACGCTGTCGAATGAAATGATGGTGGAGGAATTCGTGCCGGGCCGCGAACTCACCGTCGCGGTGATGGGTGATCGCGCTCTGGGTGTGACCGAAATCACGACCGAACTTGCCTTCTATGATTATGAAGCCAAATACGCGCCGGGCGGCTCCAAGCACATTCTGCCGGCGCAGATTCCCTTCCAGGCGGCGGAAGAAGCGATGGAGCTGGCGATTGCCGCCCACAAGGCGCTGGGCTGCCGCGGCGTCACCCGCACCGATTTCCGTTATGACGATACGGGTTCCAAGCCGCGCATGATCCTGCTGGAGACCAATACCCAGCCGGGCATGACGCCGACCTCGCTGGTGCCCGAACAGGCTGCTTATCTCGGCATGTCTTACGCCAAATTGTGCCGCTGGATCGTGGAGGATGCATCATGCGATCGGTGAACGTGGAACGTAAGCCCCGCAAACCCGCCCGTGGCCAAACGGTGCGGCCTTCCGCGCGAGCCAAGCGCGAATTGCCGGACGTGCAGCCGGGCTCCGCGCGGCAGGGCAAGGAGCGGGGTGCATTCGCCAATGCGGCGGCCAGTCTTGGTGCAAGTCTGGCGCCGTTCTTCAGGCGTCCCATGTTCGCGCTCTGCGGCGCCGTACTGGTTCTGGTGCTGATTGGCGCGCTGTTGGCCAGCGGCATCGTCGGCCGCAGCTTCCACGCCATTGGCCGGGGCGTCGATGCCGTCACCGCCGACGCCGGCTTCGGTATTTCGGAAATCCATATCACCGGCAACCGCCGCACGCCCTATGGCCAGATTCTGGAAGTTCTGGGGATGCAGCCGGGCCAGAGCATCTTTGCCGCCGATCTGTGGAGCGCGCAGAGGCGCCTGGCGTCGCTGGACTGGATCGCGAGCGCCGAAATCCATCGCCGCTATCCTGACGCGATTTTCGTGACTTTGGTGGAAAAGCGCCCCTTTGCCCTGTGGCAGCCGCCGGCCAATGCGCAAGGCGATGCGCCGATTGTCGTGGTGGAACGTAATGGCCGGGTCATCACCAGCCGCGACGTGGAGAAGTTCCGCCACCTGCCCAAGCTGGTGGGCGCCGGCGCGCCCTTGGCCGCGGCCGATCTGGTCGACGCGGTCCAGGCCCATCGCGCCATCGCTGCGCGCATCGCCGCCTATTCGCGGGTGTCGGAGCGTCGCTGGAACCTGATCCTGGATGACGGCGTGACGGTGGAACTGCCGGAAAGCGGCTGGCAGAAGGAACTGGATTCGCTCGACCATCTGATTATCGACAATGGTATCCTGGAGCGCGATGTGACCGAAATCGATTTGCGCTCGCCGACGCATTACTTCTTCCTGCTCAAGAGCGGCGAGAAGAAGGACGTGGAACGAGGGAAAGAGACATGAACCAGGCGGTCCGCTTGCGCGTGAACAACGAAATTCCCGCCTACCGCACCGGCCTTGTGTCGGCGCTGGATGTCGGCACCTCCAAGATCGTCTGTGTCATCGGCCAGGCCGAAGCGGGCTCGCTCAAGATCCTGGGCAGCGCATTGCGCGAATCCGCAGGCCTCAGGGCCGGCACCGTGACCAGCCTGGAACTGGCGGAAGAATCCATTCGCGATTGCGTGGCCGCGGCCGAGAACATGGCGGATTCGCGCATCCAGAATGTGCTGATCAACGTCAATTGCGGCCAGCCGGTGTCGGTGACCAGCCGGGCGGTGATGGCACTGGAGGGCGCGCTGATTTCCGACGAACATCTGCGCGCGCTGCTGAATGACGGGCGCGCCCGCGCCAAGCTGGAAGGCCATGAGGTCATTCAGTCCGCGCCCACGACCTATGTGGTGGACGAAGCGCGCGGGGTGAAGAATCCGCTGGGCATGTTCTGCCAGCGCATCGGTGTGGCCATGCATGCCGTGGCCGTGAAGCCAAGCCCCTTGCAGAATCTCAAGCTGGCGGTGGAGCGCTGCCATCTCAATGTGGTGGGCAACCTGTTCGGCGCCTATGCCTCCGGTCTGGCCACCCTGACCGAAGACGAAAAGCAGATCGGGGCCACCGTGATCGACATGGGCGGCGGCACCACCTCCATCGCCGTGTTCCTGGAAGGCCATCTGGTCCATGCCGATGTTGTCCCGGTGGGCGGCTTTGCCGTCACCAGCGACATCGCCCGCATGCTCGCCGCGCCCCTGGCTGCGGCCGAACGCACCAAGACGCTGTATGGCGCGGCGATGGGCGAGATGGACGGCGGCGCCGATGTGGTCTCGGTGGCGCAGATGGGCGAGGAGGGCGACGATTCCGCCCTGCGCCTGCCGCGCTCCATGCTGACCCGCATCATCCAGGCCCGGCTGGAGGAGATCTTTGGCGAGGTCCAGACCCGGCTCAGGGCTTCGGGCTTCGATGTGGCGGCCGGCCGCCGCGCCGTATTGACCGGCGGCGCCTGCCAGCTGGCGGGCACCCGCGAGCTGGCGGCGCGCATCCTGAACAAGCAGGTCCGCATCGGCCGCCCTGGCGTCTTTCCTGGCCTGGCGGCGGCTTCGGCCGGTCCCGACTATGCCACCGCTATCGGTCTTCTGATGGCCGGCGCCACCATGCCGCCCGAGCTTTTGAACCCCGATATCACCATGGGCACAGCCTCTTCCAAGGCGGAAAGCTGGCTCAGCCGGTTGACGCGCAGATGGCTCTAATGATTCAACAATACAACAGCGAATCAGTTGGGAATTCTGGCGTGCCGCAAGGTGATCGAAACCAGTCAGGAGCGTCGGCGGGAGCCGGAGCGGCCAACATGAGGAGAATCGAAATGGCGATCAACCTAAAAGCCCCCGAGTCAAAGGAATTGCGTCCCCGGATCACCGTGCTGGGCGTGGGTGGCGCCGGCGGCAATGCCGTCAACAACATGATCGAGGCGGGTCTGGAAGGCGTCGACTTTGTCGTCGCCAATACCGATGCCCAGGCGCTGGCCCAATCCAAGGCGACGCGGCGCATCCAGCTTGGCGTCACCACCACCGAAGGCCTTGGCGCGGGCGCCCAGCCCGATGTCGGCCGCGCCGGCGCGGAAGAGTCGATGACCGAGATCATGGAACAGCTTTCGGGCGCACACATGGTGTTCATCGCCGCCGGCATGGGCGGCGGCACCGGCACCGGTGCTGCCCCGGTCATCGCACGCGCGGTGCGCGAGGCGGGCATCCTGACTGTCGGCGTCGTCACCAAGCCCTTCGCGCTGGAAGGCGACCGCCGCATGCGGGTGGCCGAGCGTGGCATCACCGAGCTGCAGCAGTTCGTTCATACCCTGATCGTCATTCCCAACCAGAACCTGTTCCGCGTCGCCAATGACCGCACCACCATGGCCCAGGCGTTTGCCATGGCCGATGAGGTGCTGCATGCCGGTGTGCGCGGCGTCACCGACCTGATCGTGATGCCGGGCCTGATCAACCTCGACTTTGCCGACATCAAGTCGGTGATCAGCGAGATGGGCAAGGCGATGATGGGCACCGGCGAGGCGGAAGGCGAAGACCGCGCCATGCGCGCCGCCGACATGGCGATCTCTAATCCGCTGCTGGACGATGTCACCATGAAGGGCGCCAAGGGCGTTCTGATCAACATCACTGGCGGTCCCGACCTGATGCTGTTCGAGGTGGAACAGGCCGCCAACCGCATCCGCGCGGAAGTCGATCCCGACGCCAACATCATCTTCGGCAATACCATTCTGGAAGACATGGAAGGCCGCATCCGGGTCAGCGTGGTGGCGACCGGCATTGATGCCGAGCTCGTCAAGATGCCGCTGCCGGAAAAGGTCCGCACCCTGCACCCCCACCTCAATGTGCGCCAGCCGGCGCGCATGCCCGAGCCGGTGAGGGCCGCGCCCATGCCGCAGCCCAATCCGGTGCATACCACCATGGACGCGCTGGCTGACCAGATCGGCGCGGAAAAGAGCCCGGCCGAGGATTATATCCTGGGCGGTGAAGATGCGCCGGAAGTGACGTCCGAATCGGTTGCGGGCACCGCCAAATATGCGGCGACGGAAACCTATCGTCCGCTGAACCAGCAGCCGCTGGCCCCGCGTGCCGAACCGGAAAAAAAGGCGGGCTGGAGCATCTTCGGCCGCAAGAAGGCGCCGGCCGATATGCGCGCCGAACCTTTGTCTGAGTCCAGGGGGCCGGAACCGCGGGCTGCCGCGCCTGCACCCCGCGCCACGGCCCAGCCGATGCCGCCCATGCCCCAGCCGGAGCCGCAGCGCAACAATGCCGACGACCTGTTCCCCGATCACAAGCGGGATGAGCAGTTTGAGATTCCGGCATTTCTGCGCAGGCAGTCGAATTAAGCGGCGACAACAGCAGATCGAAAAGGGCGGCGCGAGCCGCCCTTTCTTTTTGGTCAGCGCGCGTCGTGTGACGGGCCCAGGTAAAGCCTGCCGGCGGCAAAATCGATGGCGAGCGAGGTATTGCGCAGCAATCCCGGGCCCATGACGACTGCGGGCCGCTCCTCCAGATCGAAATAGCCGAACACCGGCGCATCCGAGACGATGGCGAGCTGCCCGTCCCAGGCCTTGCCCCGCAATTCCACACCCAGATTCGTTACCCTGACCGCGGGCGAGGATTTGCCGAGCACGTCCTGCAAATCCTCCGGCGGTGGCCCATAGCGGTCGAAGTCCCGCTTGTGTACGCCCAGCGCCTCGGCCGCGTCCCAGTTCATCATGGTGGTGCCCGCGCCCAGATCGAACAGGGTGGTAAAGCGGTGCTTGTTGAACTCGGCGCTGAGATACCAGAAACGGATGGGAAATTTCCGCAACAGGCGCGGGGTCAGCTTTGCCTGCGCCCAGTCTTCATAGGGCTTGGCGCTGGCCGGGTCCGGGGGCAGAAGTTTCAGCTGCATCATGTCGCGGTCCAGCACCACGAAATAGCGCGCCAGCACATCCAGGCCCAGCACGCCGTCGGGCTCGTCGGTGCCGCTTCCCGGCAAGACGCCGATGGTCAGATCCCTGATCTCTTCGCCCGCGATGCTGAGCGAATGGGGCCTGACCGGCATGGCTTCACTCACGTCATTGATGCCATAGACCAGCAGATTGCCCGGCTGCGACTGGCCCAGATTCAATTTCTTGCGCACATGCTCGAACATCAGCGAGGTGCTGGAGGCGGTGTCGATCAGGAAGGAGAAGGGGCCCTGGCCATTGATGGTGACGTTGGTGACCAGCCGTCCATAGTCGGCGATGCGGTAAGGCTGCTCGGCCGGCGGGGTCGCCGACGCGGGAACCATCAGGATCAGCAATCCCAGAAGTGCGCAAATGCCGCGCATCGCCACCTCCCAGTCAGACATCAACGAGTAAATGCCGGCGGCCCTGTGCCTGCAACGGCTTTCGGCAGCACGCGCGCCCGGGTTAAGGTGGCCCCATGACCATGCGCCGCACCATCGCCCATGACGTCAGCGCAACCGGGATCGCGCTGCATTCCGGCGTGCCGGTGACCATGCGGCTTTCACCTGCGCCATCGGGCCATGGCATTGTTTTTCGCCGTGCCGACATCGGCGCCGACATTCCCGCCCGCTTCGACCAGGTGAGCGAGACGCGGCTGGGCACGGTGATCGGTTCGGGCGAAGCCAAGGTGGGTGTGGTGGAACATCTGATGGCCGCGGCGGCGGGGGCGGAGATCGACGACCTGCTGGTGACCCTGGATGGCCCCGAGCCGCCGATCCTGGACGGCGATGCCTTGTCCTATCTCTCGCTGCTGGAAAGCGGTGGTGCCGTGGAGCAGACGGAGCCGCGCACGGCGGTCAAGGTGCTCAGGCCCGTGACGGTGGAAAGCGGCGATGCCAGGGCCTCGCTCCTGCCCGACGACAGCCTGTCTTTTTCCTATGAGCTCAGCTTTCCCGTGATCGGGGAGCAGTATTACGCCTTTGCCTTCAGCCGGGCCGGCTTCAAGGCCGAGATCGCGCCGGCGCGCACCTTTGGCTTTCTCAACGAGCTGGATGCCTTGAACAAGATGAACCTGGCCAAGGGCGCGTCCCTGGCCAACACCCTGGCGCTGGACGATTCCGGTGTGGTGAACCGCGAGCATCAGCGCTTTGCCGATGAATTCGTTCGCCACAAGATCCTGGACGCCATTGGCGACATGGCGCTCGCGGGGGCACCCCTGATCGCCCGGTTCGAGGGCAAGAAATCCGGCCACGCCACCAACAATGCCCTGCTGCGGGCCCTTTTTGCTGATTCCAGGAATTATGAACTACGAGAACTTTAGCCCTCCCCGGCGGCGCGAAAGCGCCTCGAACGGGGAGGGTGAGGCCTGCGCTCAAGCAGGCCGAACGGAGCTGGCCCTGGGGTCAGCGAAGGGTGAGGTTGGCGCCCAGCCAACCGAACGCCGAGCACCGCCAGGTGCGATGGCCGGGCCGGAGGGGCAGCTTAGGAAAGTGACACTTTCCTGAAGCGGTAGCGGCACTGTATATAAAGCGCGAGATGCGCGAGCGGGCCCGGGGCCTCTTGAGTAAGCATTTGAATATGCTCGCTTTTTACGCGCGACAAGGAAGCAAATGGCCGTCACCGTCCGCCTGAAGCCTGTTCTGCGCATTGTCCTGCTGGGCGCAAGCCTGAGCCTGCTGGCCGGTTGCGACATTTTCGGGGGCAAGGACGACGCCACCAACGACGCCAACAAGGACGCCGCCAATTACCGCGAGCGCAGTGTCGAGCAGATCTATGCCGATGGCTGGCGGGCAATCAACGCCGGCGCCTGGGATATCTGCGCCGCCCAGTTCAACGAAGTGGACCGCCAGCATCCCTATTCGGTCTGGGCCCGCCGCGCGATGCTGATCAGCGCCTTCTGTTCCTATCAGTCCAACGATTATACCGCCGCCATCGCCACCGCTGACCAGTATATCTCGCTGCATCCCGGCAGCCAGGAAGTGGCCTATGCCTTCTATCTGAAGGCGATTTCGCTGTATGAGCAGATCGTGGACATCAGCCGCGACCAGTCCAACACCGAAGGCGCGCTGGTGGCGCTGCAGGACGTGGTGCAGCGCTTCCCCGATACCGAATATGCCCGCGACGCCACCTTGAAGATCGACCTGACCAACGACCATCTGGCGGGCAAGGAAATGGCGGTCGGCCGCTATTACATGACCCGCGGCGATTATATCGGTGCGATCAACCGCTTCCGCACCGTGGTGGACCAGTACCAGACCACGCCCCAGATCGCCGAAGCGCTGGAGCGGCTGACCGAGGCCTATTACAGCCTGGGCCTGGACAGCGAGGCCCAGACCGCGGCCGCCGTGCTGGGGCGCAACTATCCGGGTTCCGCCTGGTACAAGGACGCTTATAACATCCTGAAAGGGCGCAACCTTCAGCCGATGGAAGACAAGCGCTCCTGGATCAGTAAAGCTGTCCAGACTGTCTTCTAGAGATTCGGGGCCAAGCCGTGCTTGCGGCGCTGACCATCCGTGACATTGTTCTGATCGAGCAGGCGGCGCTGGAATTCGCGCCGGGCCTGAACGTGCTGACCGGCGAAACCGGGGCGGGCAAATCCATATTGCTGGATTCGCTGGGGCTGGCGGCGGGAGGCCGCGGCCGTGCCAGTGTGCGGGCCGGCGCGGCCCAAGGATCGGCCACCGCGGTGTTCGAACCGCAAAAGTCCCATGCCGCCTGGGCGATGTTGCGCGAACAGGCGATGGAAACAGGTCCAGAAAACAACAATGGGGAGATTGTGCTGCGCCGGACCTTGTCGTCCGATGGCAAGAGCCGCGCCTTCATCAATGACGAGGCGGTGGGCGTGGGCCTGCTGAAGGATCTGGGCAGCCTGCTCCTGGAAGTGCATGGCCAGCAGGATGACCGCGGCTTGTTCGACACCAACACCCATCGTGCCCTGCTGGACGGTTTTGGCGGGCTGAATGGCGATGCCCAGACTGTGGCGGCGTTGCATGGCGAATGG
This sequence comes from uncultured Alphaproteobacteria bacterium, assembly GCA_963830095.1. Taxonomy (GTDB): domain Bacteria; phylum Pseudomonadota; class Alphaproteobacteria; order Micropepsales; family Micropepsaceae; genus Rhizomicrobium. The sequence continues at coordinate 84,996 of CAWHLV010000095.1, read as the reverse complement.
TCGGCGGCACGCACGGCCCTTGAGGATTTGAAGGCGCTGGCGGATCGTGCCCGCGCCGAAGCCGATTTTGTGCGCGCCGCGGCCAATGAACTGTCGGATTTTGCGCCGGAAGAAGGCGAAGAGGAAAAGCTGGCGGGCGAACGCGCGCTGCTGATGAATGCCGCCCGCATTGGCGAGGATGTGTCCTCGGCGCTGGAATCGCTGTCGGGCGAACGCGGCGCCGAAACCGGACTTGCTCAGGCGCTCAAAAAACTGTCGCGGATGAATGAACAGGCGCGCAAGGTCGTGCGTCCCGCCGAGGCCGCGCTGGAACAGGCCTATGCTCTGGCGGAAGAAGCCCGGCGCGAGCTGGACAGCTTATTGTCACGGCTGGATACCGACACCGGCAGCCTGGAGCGCAAGGAAGAACGGCTGTTCGCGCTGCGGGCGCTGGCGCGCAAATATGGCGTGACGCCGGACCAGCTGCCCGCAATCCGCGACGAATACGTTGCCAAACGGGAAGCGCTGACGTCGGGCGGCGACCAGATCAAGAAGGCGCAAGCCAAAGTCGCCGCCGCCCATGACGCCTATCTGGCCGCGGCACGCAAACTGTCCAAGGCGCGCGCCGGCGCGGCCAAGAAGCTGGAAAGCGCCGTGGCGGCCGAACTGGCGCCATTGAAGCTGGGTCATGCCAAATTCCGCGCCGCGCTGGAGGCGCTTGAGGACGACAAGGGCGCGGCCAGCGGGCTGGAGCGTATTGCCTTTGAAGTGGCGACGGTTGAAGGCGCAGCCTTCGGCAGCCTGGCCAAAATCGCGTCCGGCGGCGAGCTGGCGCGGTTTTCCCTGGCGCTGAAGGTGGCGCTGGCGCAGGTATCTTCGCCCGCTGCCATGGTGTTCGATGAAGTGGACAGGGGCGTGGGCGGTGCGGTGGCCGATGCGGTGGGCGAACGGCTGCAGCGGCTGGCTGAAACCACGCAAGTGCTGCTGGTCACCCATTCACCCCAGGTCGCGGCCCGGGCGGCGCGGCATTTTCGTATCTCGCGGGCCAAAGACAAGACCAAAATCGAATTGCTGGATGATAGCGAACGGCTGGAAGAAATCGCCCGCATGCTGTCGGGCGCCGCCGTCACCGATGAAGCGCGCGCCGCCGCCAAGCGGCTGATGGCGGAAGCGTCAACGCCTGCGAAGAAGAGCCGGAAGCGGGCATGAAATCTGTCGACAAGCTGACCTCGGCGGAAGCCGAGAAGGAACTCGACCGGCTGGCGAAGCAGATCGCCGAGGCCGACCGCAAATATCATGGCGAGGATGCGCCCGACATCTCCGACGCCGATTATGACGCGCTGCGCCGCCGCAATGCCGAGATCGAGGCGCGCTTTCCCTTGCTGGTGCGCGCCGACAGCCCCAGTCACCGGGTCGGCGCAAAAGCATCGGCGAAATTCGCCAAACTCACCCACCGCGTGCCCATGCTGTCGCTGGACAATGCCTTCAGCGATGAAGACGTGGCGGAGTTTCTGGGCCGGGTGCGCCGCTTCCTGGGCCTGAAAGACGGCGAAGACGTCGTGGTAATGGCCGAGCCCAAGATCGACGGGCTTTCGGCGTCCTTGCGCTATGAGAAAGGCGTGCTGGTGCAGGGTGCCACCCGCGGCGATGGCCAGGAAGGTGAGGATATCACCGCCAACCTGCGCACCATTTCCGACATTCCGCTGCGGCTCAAGGGCAAGCCGCCCGCCGTGCTGGAAGTGCGCGGCGAAGTCTATATGACCCACAAGGCGTTTGAGGCGCTGAACAGGCGCCAGGAAAAGGACGGCAAGCCGACCTATGCCAATCCGCGCAATTCCGCCGCTGGTTCGGTGCGCCAGCTTGATCCTTCCATCACTGCCAGCCGGGCGCTGAATTTCTTCGCCTATACCTGGGGCGAGATTTCCGACATGCCGGCCAAGACCCAGAGCGGCATGCTGGAAAAATTTAAAGAATACGGCTTTGTCGTCAATCCGCTGGTGAAGCGCTGCGAGACGCTGGAAGAGATTCTCGAATTCTATCGCGACATCGAAGCCAAGCGCGCCCGGCTGGGCTATGACATTGACGGTGTGGTCTACAAGGTGGACCGGCTGGATTTGCAGGAACGGCTGGGTTTTGTCTCGCGTTCGCCGCGCTGGGCGACCGCCCACAAATTCCCCGCCGAACAGGCCGAGACGGTGCTGGAAGATATCGAGATCCAGGTCGGGCGCACCGGGAAACTCGCGCCGGTGGCGCGGCTGAAGCCTGTCACGGTCGGCGGCGTGGTGGTGCAGAACGCCACCTTGCATAATCAAGACGAGATCGCGCGGCTGGATGCGCGCATCGGCGATACGGTGGTGATCCAGCGTGCCGGCGACGTGATCCCACAAATCTTGCGCGTCATTCCGGAAAAGCGGCCGAAGAGCGCCAAGCCTTACAAGTTTCCCCACACCTGCCCGGTCTGTGGCAGCCATGCGGTGCGTGAGGTCGATGAGAAGACCGGCAAGGTGGACGTCGACCGGCGCTGCACCGGCGGGCTGATCTGCGACGCCCAGACCGTGGAGCGGCTGAAATATTTCGTCGGCCGTGATCAGTTCGACATCGAGGGCCTGGGCGGCACCATGATCGAGCTGTTCCATGAAAAAGGCCTGCTGAAAGAGCCCGCCGACATCTTCGCCCTGACCGAGAAACCGGAAAAGGTCAGCAAGATTCTGGCCGAACATCGCGCCGCACTGTCGGAAGAGCGCCGCTCCGCCGAAGGCAAGGAACCGGTCAAGTCCAAGGCCAAAAAGGAAGACCGCGAAGACAAGGTGGTCGAAAACCTGATGGCGGCAATCGAGCGGAGGCAGACCATCGGGCTGGATCGCTTTATCAATGCCCTTGGCATCCGTCATGTGGGTGAGACCACGGCGCGGCTCTTGGCGCGGCATTACCGTTCCATCGATGCCTTCCTGGGGGGCATGAAGTCCGACAACGCCAAAGAAGAACTGGAAAGCCTGGAAGGCATTGGCGGGGTAGTGGCAGAAGCCATTCATGACTTCTTTGACGAGCCGCACAATGTGAAGGCGGTGAAGCGCTTGCTGGAATGGCTGGACGTGACCGACATGGCCGCGCCGGCGAAATCCTCAGTCGTCTCGGGCAAGACGGTGGTGTTCACCGGCACCCTGGAAAAGATGACCCGTCAGGAGGCCAAGGCGCGCGCGGAGGCGCTGGGCGCGAAGGTTTCGGGCTCGGTCTCGGCCAAGACCGATATCGTGGTGGCCGGTCCGGGCGCGGGCTCAAAGCTGAAAGAGGCGCAGAAGCACAATGTCCAGGTGCTGGACGAAGATGCGTGGCTGAAGCTTATTTCTTAATTGTCATTCCCGCGTAAGCGGGAATCCATCTCGCTATCGGCGCGCAAACGACGTTGGATGCCCGCTTTCGCGGGCATGACAAGAAATTAGATGCTGCGCGTCGCCCGGTCCAGCCAGGTGCGTGTCTCGTCATCCACCAGCGGCCCGATCACCTCGCGCACCCGCGCGTGATAGATGTTGAGCCAGCCTTTTTCGGTGTCCGTCAGCAGCGACGGCTCGACCAGGTTCAGGTCGATTGGCACCAGCGTAATGGTTTCGAAACCCATCATCGGCCGGTCACCGCCGATATCCTCAGGTTCCGTCACCACCACCAGATTCTCGATGCGAATGCCAAAGGCGCCGGCCTTGTAAAAGCCGGGCTCATTGGAACAGACCATGCCGGGCTTCAAGGGCTGCAGCACCGGCTTTTTGGAAATGTTCTGCGGTCCCTCATGCACGGACAGATAGCTTCCCACGCCATGGCCGGTGCCATGGTCGTAATCCAGTCCCGCCTCCCACAGCGGCCGGCGGGCAAAGCTGTCCAGCTGCATGCCGATGGTGCCTTCGGGAAAGCGCGCAGTCGCCAGCGCGATATGGCCTTTCAACACACGGGTAAAACGGTCGCGCATTTCCGGTGTGGATTCGCCCACCATGATGGTGCGGGTGACGTCGGTGGTGCCGTCGGGATATTGCGCGCCGGAATCCAGCAGGAACATGTCGCCGGGATGGACGGCGCGGTTGGTCGAGCGTGTCACCCGATAGTGCACAATGGCGCCGTTGCTGCCCGCCCCCGAAATGGTGTCGAACGACACATCGCTCAAACAGCCGGTGGCGCGGCGATAGCCTTCCAGGGTTTCGGCCACCTGAATCTCGGTCAGTTCGCCGCCCGCGGCATTGCTTTCGAACCACGACAGAAACCGCGCCAGCGCCGCGCCGTCGCGGATGTGCGCCTTGCGCATGCCTTCGATTTCCAGGCTGTTCTTGCAGGCCTTGAGCAGCTGGCAGGGGTCGGAACTTGAGCGGATTTTCGCGCCGGCCTTGGCCAGCCGGTCGAAGATGGCGGCTGCGGCGGTGGACGGGTCCACCAGCACGCTTTGGTCCTTCATCGCATCCAGCGCGCTCGCGAACTGGGCCGGATCGTGCACCTGCACCGCATTGCCCAGATGCGCCATCAGTTCGGGTGTGCGCTTGGCCGGGTCCAGGAACAGATCGGCGCCGCCATCGTCATGCAGAATGGCGAAGGCCAAGGTAAAGGGCGTGTGCGGCACGTCAGCCCCGCGAATGTTGAGTAACCAGCAGACGGAATCCGCCAAGGTGATCACGGCTGCTTCCGCGCCGGCTTTCTTCAGCCCTTCGCCCAGGCGCAGGCGCTTGGCCTGGCTCTGTTCGCCCGACAGATTGAAGGCATGCGGCTTGGCCGGGGTCTGGGGCGGGGCGGGCTGGTCGGTCCACACTGCGTCGATCGGATTGCTCTCGACCGCGACCAGTATGCCGCCGGCTTTTTCGGTGGCCGCTTTCAGATGCGCCACGCCATGCTGGGTATGCAGCCACGGGTCATAGCCAAGCTTCGCAGCCTTAGGCAGATTGCCGGGAATCCACCCCTGCGGGCCTTCCGCCACCAGATCGCGCGGCTCGAACAGCGATGTGTCGGTCTGGGCGCGGACCTGAAGCGTGTAGCGGCCATCGACAAAGACGGCAGCCTTGTCGTTCAGCACCACCGCCGCGCCGGCCGACCCGGTGAAGGCGGTCAGCCAGGCCAGCCGCTCTGCATAGGCCGGCAGATATTCGCCCATATGCTGGTCGCTGTGCGGCACGACAAAACCGTCCAGCGCGCGCTTGTCCAGTTCTGCGCGCAACGCCGCCAGCCGCGGCGCGCAGGTGGCGGGATTGGAAGTGTCGTCGTAGGTCTGAAAGGGCTTGTCCATGCCCTGAAGCTTAGCGCGCGGCTTTTTCCAGCACCAGCGCGCTCCACGGCCCCATGCGGCGGACATAAAGGAACCTGAGATCGCGATAAAAGCTGGTCACCAGCTTTTCCTGGTTGGTCAGCAGGCCCGACAGCACCAGCATGGCGCCCGGCGCCAGCGCGCGCTGGATGGACGGCGCCAACTGGGTCAGCGGACTGGCCAGAATGTTGGCAATCAGAAGGTCGTATAGGCGCGGTCCGTGACAGGACGGGATTGGCCAAGCCGTCGGCCACCACCGCGCGTACCAGCGGACCCGCATCATTGGCGGTGGCATTGTCGCGCGCGACTTCCACCGCGACCGGATCAATGTCGGACGCCAGCACAGGCCGCTTCCACAATTTCGCCGCGCCGATCGCCAGCAAGCCGGTGCCGGTGCCCAGATCCAGCACGTTGTGAAAGCGGCGCTTGCGCGCCAGATCGCTCAGCACCGAAAGACACAAAGCCGTTGTTTCATGATGCCCGGTGCCAAAAGCCAGCCCCGCCTCGATCCTGATCGGGATCACGCCATGCGGCACCTGGCCTGCGTCATGGGCGCCGTAAACAAAGAAGCGCCCGGCGCGCACCGGCGGCAGACCCTCCTGGCTCAGCTTGATCCAGTCCTGGTCGGGCAGGGGCTCGACCGTGATGGTGCGGCCGGCGATGCGCGACAGATATTGGGCATCGGGCGCGTCGGTATAGAGCGCCTCAACCACCGCCCCATCGGCAAAGGGTTCTTCCACGATCAGCACCGCCTGGGCGCTTCCGTCCAGCTCCAGTGCGGCTGCGGTGTCGGCGGCTTGTGCCTTGGTCAGGGCGACACTGGCTTTCCACAGCGGTGGGGACGTCATAGGCTAACTTTCAACAAACAGGCTGGCAAGAAACCGGCTGGTAATGCCGCGCCCGGGTGGGGCGGTCAACCATGGGAGAGGAAATCATGAGGTCTTTGCTGATTGCCGCCGCGTTCACGCTTGCCGTTCCCGCCCTTGCCCATGCGCAGGAGGCCGCCCATCCCGCCAAGTTGTTCGTCCCCGCCGCCGAGGCTGATGCCGCGCTGGCCAAGTCCCGTGCCGAGCACAAGCCCGGCAACACTGTCACGGTTCTGGTTTCGGTCGGTCCCTATCCGGCGCAGCTGGAATATCGCATCCCCGGCGCCCCACCCAGCGCCAGCGTGCACAAGGCCCAGGCCGAGTTCATCTATATCATAGCCGGCGGCTGCACCCTGATCACCGGCGGAACGCTGGTGGACCCCAAGGACAATGGCGCCAATATGAGCGGCACAGGCATCACAGGCGGGTCCTCGCGCAAGGTCGCCAAGGGCGATTACATCATGGTGCCGCCCAACACGCCGCACCAGTACAGCGACATTCAGGGCGAACTGGCGATGGTTACCCTGCACATGCCGATGGCGGCGGGGCAGTGAGCTGTTATCGATACAAGTATCAGGATTGGAATTTTAGCAACCTAGTGAGACGCTAAAAGGTCGAAATTATGATCGCGCCCAATGGTGCTTGGCAGAGTGTAAATAGCATTGCCCCTAAAACTTACGTGTGCGGTCACGCCAATTGTGGGCCATACCGTCAGTTCTGATCGTGGATGGTACTACGTCACCGGTGGAGGACAAATTCCAGCGGACATTTACATTTGCCCTAGCTGCAAACAGCCGACATTTATCGAGCCCGCGGCAAATGTGCAAATTCCCGGCGTCGTTTTGGGTGGCCAAGTTAAAAATTTGCCGGAGAACGTTGGAGCGCTCTGGTCCGAAATAAGAACGTGTACTGGTGTGGGCGCGCATACTGCAGCAGTTCTAGCTGGCAGAACACTTCTCATGCACATTGCTGTTTCGCAAGGTGCGGAGCAGGGAAAAACATTTCTCAATTATGTCGACTATCTGGTCGACAATCATTTCGCGCCACCGAACAGCAAAGTGTGGGTCGATCGCATCAGAGCGCACGGCAATGAGGCAACTCACGAGATTGTTTTGAAAAGTAACGCAGATTCCAAAGAAATACTGATTTTTTGGAGATGCTACTGAAATTCATCTACGAATTTCCGAACCTTTAATTAGCTCAAGCGCGACTGACAAATTGATCTATGACGCGCTTTTCGCCGGCCTTGTCGAAATCGACCGTCAGCTTGTTGCCTTCGACGAAGGTGACGCGGCCATAGCCGAATTTCTGATGGAAGACGCGGTCACCGCGCGCATAGGCCGACGCGGTCGGGTCTGAGGTCTGCGCGCTCCAGGATTGCGCCTCGATCAGCGGCGGGCGCGACCGCACCGCGCCGGCAGCGGCGCGGTTTGCCTGCGCCCGTTTCCAGCCCGGCGAATCGTAACTCGAGCCGAATTCCGCCGCCTGGCCATTGTCGCGGAAACCCGCATAGCCGCCATAGAAACCTTCATCCACCACCGCATCGATATGCGTTTCCGGGATTTCCTTGACGAAGCGTGAGGGCAGTCCCGCCTGCCAGGTGCCGTGCACCCGGCGATTGGCGGCGAAAGAAATGCGAATACGCCGGCGCGCGCGCGTCAGGCCCACATAGGCCAGCCGCCGTTCTTCCTCCAGACCCGCAAGGCCGTTCTCGTCCATGGTGCGCTGGCTGGGAAACAGGCCTTCCTCCCAGCCGGGCAGGAAGACGGTGTCGAACTCCAGCCCCTTGGCGGCGTGAAGCGTCATCAGATTGATGCGGTCGCCGGATTCATCCTGGGCGATCTCCATGACCAGCGACACATGCTCCAGGAACGCATACAGAGTCTCGAACGACTCCATCGAACGGACGAATTCCTTGAGGTTGTCCAGCCGGCCGGGCGCTTCCGCCGACTTGTCGGCCTTCAGCATATCGGTATAGCCGCTTTCGTCCAGCACCATTTCGGCCAGTTCGGTATGCGGCAGAACCTTCGCCGTTTCGGTCCAGCGCGCGAAATTGCCGGCCAGCTCGGCCAGCGCCTTGCGCGCCTTGGGCGGCAATTCGTCAGTCTCGATGATCTCGCGCGTCGCGGTCAAAAGCGGCAGGCTGCGGGCGCGGGCAAAGGCGTGCAAGGTCGCCACGCTGGCATCGCCGATGCCGCGCTTGGGCTTGTTGACGATGCGCTCGAACGCCAGATCGTCATCGCCCTGCGCGATCAGCCGCAAATACGCCATGGCGTCGCGGACTTCCTGCCGCTCATAGAAACGCGGGCCGCCGATCACGCGATAAGGCAGGCCGAGGCCGATAAACCGGTCTTCAAATTCGCGCATCTGGAACGAGGCGCGCACCAGCACCGCCATCTGCGCCCAGGGATGGTTCTGGCGATGCAGGTCCTCGGCGTCGGAGGCGACATTGCGCGCTTCCTCTTCCGCGTCCCACACGCCCATGACGCGGATCTTTTCGCCCGCGTCGCCTTCGGTCCACAAGGTCTTGCCCAGCCGGCCCTTGTTGGCGGCGATCAGCCCGCTCGCCGCGCCCAATATCGCGGGCGTGGAGCGGTAATTGCGCTCCAGCCGGACGACCTTGGCGCCGGGAAAATCGCGCTCAAAGCGCAGGATGTTTTCCACCTCGGCGCCGCGCCAGCCATAGATGCTCTGGTCGTCGTCGCCCACGACGCAGATATTGCTGGGCTGCCCGTCTTCATGGCGCGCCAGAATCTTCAGCCACAGATACTGGACGACGTTGGTATCCTGATACTCGTCCACCAGCATGTAGCGGAAGCGGTCGCGATAGTCGGCCAATATGTCGGGTTGGGTTTTCAGGATGTGCAAGGTCTCCAGCAACAGGTCGCCGAAATCCACCGCGTTCAGCGATTTCAACCGCTCCTGATAGGCGCGATAGAGCGGCTTGCCCTTGCCGAAGGAATAGCCCTGGGATTCGCCGTCCGACACCTCATCGGGGCGCAGGCCGCGGTTCTTCCAGGCATCAATCATCGCCGCCAGGGTCCGTGCCGGCCAGCGTTTCTCGTCAATGCCTTCGGCGTCGATCAGCTGCTTGATCAGGCGCAACTGATCGTCGGTGTCCAGAATGGTGAAATTGGATTTCAGCCCCGCCAGTTCGGCATGCCGGCGCAGCATCTTGGCGCCGATGGCATGGAAAGTGCCCAGCCATTGCATGCCTTCGACCACGCCGCCGATCAGGGCGCCGATGCGCTCTTTCATTTCGCGCGCCGCCTTGTTGGTGAAGGTGACGCACAGGATCTGGCCCGGCCAGGCGCGGCGGGTGGCCAGAATGTGCGCCAGCCGCGTGGTCAGCACCCGGGTCTTGCCGGTGCCCGCGCCGGCCAGCACCAGCACCGGGCCGTCGGCGGCTTCCACCGCCTCGCGTTGTTCGCTTGTTCAGGCCCGCCCAGATAGGCGGGTTCGCGAGGAACCGGTGCGGTCTGGCGGCTCTTCGCTGAACGCGGCATCAAGGGGGTCGGAATAGCGGTCGCCATAGTCGCTCATGGCGCGCACACGGAATCTGAAGGCATGAGAACGATTTTAGAACGCGGGGTGCGAAAAGCCCACTTATTTCTGGTCTTCGTCTTTTTCCAGCCTGTGGCCGGAAAGGGCCTCGTCCGCCTTGTTTTTGCGGGCCTCGGCCAGGTTGCGCACCGCCTTGGGCGTGCCATGCAGCACGCGATTGGCCTCGGCGCTCTTTTCCTTGTCCGCCTTGGCCGGGCCTTGCGGGCGCGGCTTGAGATTGATGATCTCAGCCATTTTCCTGCGGCCTGGGCCGCGGGCATAAGCCGGCCGGTCTGTGGACGCGCTTGACATAGGCCTCCAGCAGATCGGTTTTTTCCAGCATCGGGCTGCCCATGAACATCTTGAACGTGGTGCCGACCAGAATGTCCACGGCGCTGAATTTCTCGCCCAGGATATAGGGGCCTTTTTCCAGGGTGGCGTTGATGAAGGCCATCACCTCATCGGTCTTGACCCAGCCCGCGGTGCCGCGCGGCACATCCCATTTCATATAGGCGCTCATCCAGGCCGGCTCCATCACCCCGGCATAATAGGACAGCCAGCTGACATAGGCGCCGCGCTTGGCATCGCCCACCACCGGGCCAAGCCCGTTCTGGGGAAAGCGGTCGGTGAGATAGAGCGCGATGGCCGTGGATTCCCACACCAGTGTGTCGCCATCCTTCAGCGCCGGCGACTTGCCATGGGGATGGGGATTTTCCGGATCCACGCCGCCGGTGCCGTCCGGGCGGCGCAGATTGGCGATACGGTGAATGTCATAGGGCACGCCCAATTCTTCCAGCAGGAAGATGAAGCGCGACGAGCGGGTGCGGGGATGGTGATAGAGCGTGATCATGACGCTGAAGGCTAGACGTTGGTGCGCTTCGCCGCCAGCGCGTAAAGCCTGAGCGCGCTGGCCAGCGGGCGCTCAGCGCGTCATGCGTCAATCTGGGCCACCAAAGCGGCCAGCGATTTGCCGTTCCTTTTGGGCTGCATCCGTCGATCACGGCCCAGAACTCTGCTTCCAGCGCAACACTGGTGCGATGTCCGGACAGGGAGAAAGATCGCTTTTTCAGCTCAGCGGTCTGCCTCCAAGTCCAATATGTCCAACTGCCGCTCCAGTTTGGCACCACCGGGGCGCGGTGGCATCAGGACTTTGGGCTTTTTCAGATTTGTGACGGCGCCGGCCGCGATCACGGCATTGCGGTCGGTCCAGCCGTCGGTATCCAGCAGGCGCACCCGGCCCCACTGGGCCCGCATTGCCCGCACCAGAATGTCGGGGGTGCGGTCGTCGTCATCCTCCACAATCACATTCATCAGGAACAGCGAGTTGCGCGCTTTCAGCCGGCTGTGCGCCAGCTTGAAAAAGGCTGGTTCCATGAAGGGGGCCGGCATGCCGCCTTCGCCGAAGGCGTCCAGCACGATCGCGTCATGGCGGCGGCGGTTGTCTTTGCAGATACCGGATGCCATCGGCGACATGGCAGGCCACAGTCTTCAGGCAGCTGGAAATATTTGCGCGCGATATCGAAGCTGAACTTGTGCAGGTCCACCACCGTCACTGCGACGCTACTTCGCGCGTCAGCATGGTGGCCAAGGTGCCGCCGCCGCAGCCGATCATCAGCACATCGTCGCACGTGCGCCTGCGTCAGGAAGAAATACATGGCGTGGATATAGTCGGCGGTGGACTGACGCCGGTCCGGTCGGCGGCGCTCTGGTGATATTCGCCCTGCCAATAGCTGACCTTGCCGGTCGCATCATCGCGGATGATGTAATGGCCCGGCGCGGGGATGATGCGGCTGGTGGCCATCAAAAAGGTTCAGCGCAAGACAGCCGGCCGGGAGCCATTCATTTCGGAGAGATCATGTCCTCAGGCCGGACCACGGCGTCGAATTCCTCCGCCGTGACATAGCCGCCGCCGACCGCTTCCTCGCTTCAGGGTGGTGCCGTTCTTGTGCGCGGTCTTGGCGATCTTGGCGGCATTGTCATAGCCGATCTTGGGCGCCAGCGCCGTCACCAGCATCAGCGATCTTTCAGTCCGGCCTTGATATTGTCGCGGCGCGGCTCGATCCCGACGACGCAATTGTCAGTGAAGCTGACCGCGGCATCGGCCATCAGCCTGACACTCTGCAGGAAGTTATAGGCCATCACCGGATTGTAGACGTTGAGCTCGAAATGGCCCTGGCTGTCGGCAAAGGTCAGCGCCGCATTGTTGCCGAAGATCTGCACGCAGACCTGGGTCATGGCCTCGCACTGGGTGGGATTGACCTTGCCCGGCATGATCGAGGAGCCCGGCTCGTTTTCCGGCAGCGCCAGCTCGCCCAGGCCCGACCGCGGGCCCGAACCCAGCAGGCGAATGTCATTGGCGATCTTGAACAGGCTGGCGGCCACCGTATTGATGGCGCCGTGGCTGAACACCATGGCGTCATGGGCGGCCAGCGCCTCGAACTTGTTGGGGGCGGTGGTGAAGGCCATGCCGGTGATGCTCGGCGATGCGCTCGGCCACCATCTTGTCGAAGCCGATGGGCGCGTTCAGGCCGGTGCCCACGGCGGTGCCGCCCTGGGCCAGTTCCATCAGCTTGGGCATGGATCTGTTCGATGCGGGTCGATGCCATTGGCGACCTGCGTGGCATAGCCGGAGAATTCCTGGCCCAAGGTGATCGGCGTGGCATCCTGGGTATGGGTGCGGCCGATCTTGATGATGTCTTTCCAGGCAACGACCTTGGCGGCCAGCGCAGTGTGCAGGTGCTTCAGCGCGGGCAGCAGCCGGTGCTGGATTTCCTCGGCGCAGGCGATATGCATGGCCGTCGGGATAGGTGTCGTTGGACGACTGGCTCATATTGACGTGATCATTGGGATGAACCGGCTTCTTGGAGCCTATCACCCCGCCCATCATCTCGATGGCGCGGTTGGAGATCACTTCATTGGCGTTCATGTTGGACTGGGTGCCCGAACCGGTCTGCCACACCACCAGCGGGAAATGATCGTCCAGCTTGCCGTCGATCACTTCCTGGGCGGCGGCGACGATGGTTTCGCCGATCTTCTTGTCCAGCCCGCCCAGCGCCATATTGGTTTCAGCCGCGGCGCGCTTGACGATGCCCAGCGCGCGGACCACCGGCAAGGGCTGCTTTTCCCAGCCGATCTTGAAATTGCCTAAGGATCGCTGGGCCTGCGCACCCCAATAGCGGCTGTCATCAACTTCGATGGGCCCGAAAGTGTCGGTTTCGGTGCGGGTCTTGGTCATGGAAGTCTCGTCTTTCGAAATGGATTATTTCTTGCGGCTTATCTATTTTTTGCGGAAAGAATCGAGGCTGACCACTTCGCCGGGCGGGCTTTTCGCCGGCCGGCGCGGGTTTGGCCGCCACCGGTTCCGGGGCCTGGCTGGTCTTCCGGCGGATGTGGGCACCGCGACCGGGGCGGGCGGGCTTGGCGCCTCGCCCTCGCTGCGGAACTGAAGCCCGAACTGCACGCCGGGGTCGAAAAAGGCGGTCAGGGCATTGAAGGGAATGTGCAGCGGCGCGGGCAGTTTCTTGAAGGTCAGCGTCACCTCGAAATAGTCCTCCTTCACCTTCAGCGCCCAATATTGGTGCTGGATGATGATGGTCATTTCGTCGGGATACTGCTCCTTCAGGAAATCGGGAATGTCCACGCCGTCGGCATGGGTCTTGAAGGTCAGATAGAAATGATGCGCGCCGATCAGGCCGGACTTTTCGATGCGCCGCAATGCGTCGCGCACGACGCCGCGCAGGGCGGAGTCCGTCAAAGCCTGATAACCGATAAAGTCTTTTGCCATAAGGGGTCCGAGACTAAGCGTGGCGCTTTGGGAGTCAATTGCGCACGGCTCCTTTCCCCCGCCCGCAGCGGCCTATTTTGGCGCAATTGCGAAGAAAAACGGAACCCAAATCACGCAATTCTCGTTGTGAATAAGCCATGTCCTCCATGCATCCCCCACGGCTTCCGTCATGAGAATCGCGCAGATCGCTCCCCTGGTGGAAAGCGTGCCACCCATCCTTTACGGTGGCACCGAACGGGTTGTGTCCTGGCTGACCGAGGAACTGGTCGCCTTGGGCCATGAAGTTACGCTGTTTGCCTCAGGCGACTCTGTCACAGAGGCCGCCTTGGAGCCGGTCGTACCCTGTTCTCTCAGATTGGCGGGCATTCACAATTCCACGCCCTATAACATCATCATGCTGGACCGGGTGGCGTCCCGGCAGACGGAATTCGATGTGCTGCACTTCCACATCGATTTTTTCCACTATCCCCTGTTTCGCCGGCTGGCGCACAAAACCCTGACCACCTTGCATGGCCGCCAGGACCTGCCGGAGATGCCTGACATCTACCGCGCCTTTCCGCACATGCCGCTGGTCTCCATCTCCGGCCATCAGCGCAAGCCGGTGCCGCCGGTGAACTGGCGCGGCACGGTCTATCACGGCCTGCCGCAAGGCATGCTCGCGGAAGGGAGCGGCGAGGGCGGCTATCTGGCTTTCTTGGGCCGTATTTGCGCCGACAAGGGCATTCTGCCGGCAATCGAAATCGCCAGGGCCGCGGGTCTGCCGCTGAAAGTGGCGGCCAAGGTTGACCCGGCGGACCAGCAATATTTCGAGCAGCAGGTGCGCCCGGTCCTGGCGGCGAGCCCGCATGTGGAATTCATTGGCGAGATCGGGGATGGCCAGAAATCCGAATTCCTGGGCAAGGCCAAAGCGCTGCTGTTTCCCATCTCCTGGCCGGAACCCTTCGGCCTGGTGATGATCGAAAGCATGGCCTGCGGCACGCCGGTTATCGCCTTCGATAGCGGTTCGGTGCCGGAAATCATGGAAGACGGCCTCACCGGATTTGTGGTGCACGATGTCGCGGGCGCCGTGGCGGCGGTCGGCAAACTCGACCGGCTGTTTCGGCCCTCCATACGCTCGCGCTTCGAGGAACGCTTCAGTGCCCGTGCCATGGCGCTGGAATATGTGCGGATTTACCGGAAGCTGGCCAATACGGACGAAGCCGTGGCTGTGGCGGCGGAGTGATTTGACGAGGACCATATGGAGGCCAAGACCCTCCTGGAATTGCCTGACGATATTTCGAGCTTTTATATTCAGGCGACAGAATCCATCCAGCAGCGCTGGCCGCGCACGCTCAAACAGGGCGACATGTTCGGCCTGTTTGACGCGCTGGGCGATTGTGTGGAACCGGGGCTGACGCCTGGCGGCATCTTTTACAATGATACGCGCTATCTCTCCGGGGTGCAGCTCCTGATCGACGGCCAGCGGCCGCTGTTCCTGTCCAGCGCGGTGGAGAATGACAATGTCGTCCTCACCGTGGATCTTTCCAATCCCGATATCTATCAGGGCAACGTGATCGCGCTGCCGCGCGAGATCCTGCACATCCGCCGCTCCAAATTCCTCTGGCAGGGCACCTGTCATGAGCGCATCGCCATCCACAATTTCGATATGCGGGCGCAGAAATGCTGGCTGACCATCAATTTCGCCGCCGATTTCGCCGATCTGTTCGAGATCCGAGGGCTTCAGCGGGCCAAGCGCGGCGACATCACCTGTGCGGTGATCGGCGGCGCCAAGACCATCTTCCGCTATGTCGGCCTGGACAAGATCGAACGGCGCAGCGAAATCTGTTTCGATCCGCCGCCGCGGCAATTGTCCAAGAGTCCAGGCGCTTTATGCGCTGGAGCTGAAGCCCGGCGAGCAGATGTCGCTTGTCATGACCGTGCGCTGCACCGATTCCAGCCTGCCGCGTCCGCCCGAAATGGAGGTTTTTTCCGAGCCTTATCGCGCCGCCCGTCGTGGTGCGGCGCGCGTCGTCGGCCTGGGCGGCACCGTCACCTCCAGCAGTGAACTGGCCAACCGCATGCTGATCAGAGCCAGCGCGGACCTTTCCATGCTGACGACGCAAACCCCGCAGGGGCCTTACCCCTATGCCGGCACACCCTGGTTCTCCACACCCTTTGGTCGCGACGGGCTGATCACCGCACTCCAGATGCTGTGGCTGGATCCCGTCGCTGGCGCGGGGCGTGCTGCAATATCTGGCCGCGCATCAGGCCACCACAGTGGACGAACGCGCCGATGCGGAACCCGGCAAGATCCTGCATGAGACGCGCGCCTGCGAAATGGCGCGGCTGGGCGAGGTGCCGTTCGGCCATTATTACGGCAGCGTGGATTCCACACCCTTGTTTGTGCTTTTGGCGGCGCGTTACTTCGAGCGCACCGGTGACGAAGAAACCATCCGCACGCTGTGGCCCAATATTCAGGCGGCGCTGGCCTGGATCGACAAATATGGCGACCGCGATGGCGACGGCTTTGTCGAATATTACCGGCTCAGCGAAAACGGCCTGGCCAACCAGGGCTGGAAGGATTCCTCCGATTCCATCATGCATGAAGATGGCAGCCTGGCGACCGGGCCGATCGCGCTCTGTGAAGTGCAGGCCTATGTCTATGCCGCCAAGCGTGGCGCCGCCCAGATGGCGGCGGCGCTGGGTGAGCATCAGGCGGCGTCCGATCTTGCCGCGGCCGCGGAAAAGCTGCGCGTCAAATTCGAAGCCGATTTCTGGATCGAGGAGATGGGCATCTATGCCCTGGCGCTGGATGGCGAGAAAAAGCCGTGCCGGGTGCGAAGCTCCAATGCCGGTCAGGTGCTGATCAGCGGCATCGCAGCACCCGAACGCGCCCAGGCCGTTGCGCACAATCTGATGACACCGGAAATGTTTTCAGGCTGGGGCGTGCGCACGCTGGCCGCGGATGCGCCGCGCTTCAATCCCATGTCCTATCACAATGGTTCGGTATGGCCGCACGACAATGCCCTGATCGCGCTCGGGCTGGCGCATTATGGTCTCAAGCGCGTCGCCTCGGCGATTTTCGAAGGCCTGTTCGAGGCCGCCATCCATATGGAGATGATGCGCTTTCCGGAACTGTTCTGCGGTTTTCCCCGCCGGCGCGGTGTTGCGCCGACGCTCTATCCGGTGGCCTGCTCGCCCCAGGCTTGGGCCTGTGTGGGCCGTTCGCGTTGCTGCAGGCCTGCCTGGGGCTGGATCTCTGCCATGCCAAGCGCGAGATCCGCTTCCACAATCCGCAGCTGCCGAAATTCCTGGAGGAGCTTCAGATCAACGATCTGGAACTGGCGGACGCGCGTGTGACTCTGCGCCTGCGCCGGCGTGGCGCCAATACCGAAGTGGCGATCGTCTCGCGCCGAGGCGATGTTTCGATCCGGATTACGCAATAGAATAAGGTGGGGGGCTTCTGTTGCCCGGCGCCCCCCGAGCCGCGCTTGGCTAACCGAAGTTAGGCAGCGAGGGCCATTTCATTATCGTTGGCACCTAAACAATAGTCCGATGACGGCGGAACCATACCGGGCAAAAGAACAGTCTTTACACGTCCGTCGATCCTGTTTCGCCCCCACAGAAACCCTCTTTTGAGGGAGAGCTTGTGGTGGAGGCGCCGGGTACCGCCCCCGGGTCCGGGCCGCTTATTACACAGTCGTTTATCGCCATAGTTGGCAAGCCAACCCTTGGAATATAAGGACTGGCTCTTAAGATTTGAAGGCCAATCGGCAACGTCTTGGGAAATGAGAGAAATTTACGCCAGCGAAGCCGAGATACTCCGCATCGGGGAAGGGTTTTTCGCCCAAACCCTGCCGCGCGGCGAATGGAACCATGCCGCGCATTTTGCCGCCGCTTTGTGGCTGATGCGCACCCGGCCCGATCTGGATGCGAGCCACGAGATGCCGCGCCTGATCCGCGCCTATAACGGGTCCGTGGGCCGGGTGAATGACGACAATGGCGGCTATCACGAGACCATAACCCTGGCGTCGCTGCGCGCCCTGCGCGGGGTGCTGGATGCCAATCCGCCCGACATGCCGATCTTTCGAATCGTCAATGCGCTGATGGCGTCGAGCATGGGCAATCCCAACTGGCTGCTGGAATACTGGTCGCGCGAGCTGTTGATGTCGGTCGAAGCCCGGCGGCAGTGGCGGGAACCGGACCTGAAAGCCCTGCCCTTTTGAGGGGTGAAGTGGCCTTGCGAATCCACTAGGATTTCACGATGCAGCAATATCTCGACCTGCTCAGGCTTGTCCGCGACACCGGTGTGGAAAAACGCGACCGCACCGGCACGGGTACCCGTTCCATCTTCGGCCACCAGATGCGCTTCGACCTGGCCGACGGTTTTCCGCTGGTCACCACCAAGAAGGTGCATCTGAAATCCATCATCTATGAGCTGCTCTGGTTCCTGCGCGGCGAAACCAATGTCCACTGGCTGCAGGAACATGGTGTCACCATCTGGGACGAATGGGCCGATGCGAACGGAGAGCTTGGGCCCGTCTATGGCTATCAATGGCGCAGCTGGCCGACGCGCACCGATGGCACCATCGACCAGATCGCCAATCTGACCCGTGACATCAAGGCCAATCCGGATTCCCGCCGGCTGATCGTCACCGCCTGGAATCCGGCGGATGTGCCCAAGATGGCGCTGCCGCCCTGCCACTGCCTGTTCCAGTTCTATGTCGCCGACGGGCGGCTGTCGTGCCAGCTCTATCAGCGCTCCGCCGATATCTTCCTGGGCGTGCCCTTCAACATCGCGTCATACGCGCTGCTCACCCTGATGGTGGCGCAGGTGACGGGGCTTCAGCCCGGCGACTTCGTGCACAGTTTCGGCGATGCGCACCTTTATCTGAACCATCTGGAGCAGGCCGACGCCCAACTGGCCCGCAAACCCTATCCTCTGCCCACCATGAAGCTGAACCCGTCGGTGACCGATATTTTCGGCTTCCGCCATGAGGATTTCACCCTGGAAAACTACCAGGCCCATGCCGGGATCAAGGCGCCGATAGCCGTTTAAATTTGACAAAACCGGCTCCGGGCTTAAAAGACCGCCACCAAGGAGATTTCCCATGTCTGCGGATGTACAGGGCAAGGAAGAGACCAAGCTGGCCAATGGCGGCGGTGCCTTTCCCTTTTGGGTCTCGGTCGTCATTGTCGCCGGCTTTTTCGCGATCCTGTTCGGGATCGTCTATGGCGTGATCCAGCTCTTCTCCTAAGCGCTATCCCAAAACTCCGGCCTTTGGTCTAGCCTTCGCGCAAACGGAGGGGACCCATGAAACTTTTTCGATTCCTTGCCTTGGCATTGCTGGCGCTGACCTTGCCGGCCACAGCCCAGATCCAGCGCCATCCCGCCACGCCCGAAGATGCGCGGCCCAATGATCCCAAGGTGCCGGATTCCTATTCGATCGTGGGCAAGTTCGACCGCGTCGTGGTGATACGGGCGAAATTCAAGACCGACCTGCTGGCCGAAATGGAAAAGCAGGTGAAAGAACAGCACATCAAGAACGCGGTTATCCTCTCAGGCATCGGCTCGGTGCGCGGCTGGCGCATCCACAATGTCGCCGGCCGTGATTATCCCGTGCCCGATATGTACGCCGGCAATCCCAATGAGCCCGCCGATTTCATCGGCATGAACGGCTATGTGGTGAACGGCAACATTCACGCCCATATCATCCTGGCGTTGGGCGACGACAAGGGCACCACCGTCTCCGGCCATCTGGAAAAGGGCACGCAAATCCTGACCTTCGGTATTGTCACCTTGGGCGTACTCAACACCGATCTGGGCCGGGTGGACGACCTGACGTACCGCTAATCACTTCTGCGGAAGCGCAAACACCAGCAAACTGTCGCCACCGGCGGGACTGGCGAGATAGGAACCGCCGGTCGCCACCACCGCCACATACTGCCGGCCGTCCTTGCCCCTGTAGGTGATGGGTGTGGCGTGGGCCGAATAGTCGACCTTGTAAGTCCAAAGCTCCTTGCCGGTCCTTGAGTCAAAGGCGCGGAAACGCTGGTCGTCTGTGCCGGCAATGAAAGTCACGCCGCTGGCGGTGACAATGGGCCCGCCATTGCTGGGCCGGCCGGTGTCTTTCTTGCCTTCGGGCAGCTGGTCGGAAATGCCCAGCCGCACCTGCCAGGCGATGTCGCCGGTGTTGACGTTGACGGCGGTGAGTTGGCCCCAGGGCGGGTTCTGGCAATAAAGCCCGCTCTTGCGGTCGATAAAGCGGCCCGAGACCATGCCCATTTCGCCGTTGGCCTGCGGCACCAGCTTTTCGGTGTAGCCGAAATTGTTGGTGTTGACGATGAAGAGGCCAAGCTTGGGATCGAACGCGCCGCCCGCCCATTCCGGTCCGCCTTCGCCACCGGGGAAGCGGATGATGCCGTGGTCCAGCGGGATGGGCTCAAAGCGCTGCGAGCCGGTGAGATGGTCCTTCTCGATCATCGCTTCGCAGGCCGCATGTTGCTGTGGCGTCAGGTCCGCCACTTCATCCAGCGAGAAGCTGGAGCGCGCCAGTTGCGGCGGCTTGTTGGGGATCGGCTGGGTCGGCCAGGCGGTCTCGCCGGCGATGGGTGACTTCGGCACCGGCGTTTCGGTGACGCCGAAAATCGGCTCGCCGGTGACGCGGTTCAGGATATAGAGCAGCGCATCCTTGTTCATCACCGCGATGGCGGGAATGTGCTTGCCATCCTTGTTCACCTCCAGCAGCACCGGCGGGGTGTCCAGGTCATAGTCCCAGATGTCGTGATGCACGGCCTGGAAATGCCAGAGATATTTGCCGGTATTGGCATCCACCGCGACAACGGAGTCGCTGAACAGGTTGGCGCCCTTATGGTCGCCGCCATAGCGGTCGAAGGTCGGCGCCGCGATCGGCAGATAGGCGATGCCGCGTTTCTCATCAATCGTCAGCATGTTCCAGATATTGACGCCTGAACGCTGCTTCCAGCCGTCATCCTCCCAGGTGTCGTGGAATTTCTCGCCCGGCCGTGGAATGGTATGGAAAGTCCACACCAGCTTGCCGGTCTTCACATCCCAGGCGCGCACATCGCCGGATGCGCCCTTGGCGGGGGCTTCCTGCACGCGGCTGCCGATGATGGCGAGGTTCTTGTAGATGTTGGCGGGCGAGGAATAGCCGTAATATGCGTTGGGCAGCCCGTTCATGATCTCCGGCGTCTTGGTGTCGACCACGCCATCGCTGCCAAAGCTCTTGGCCGGCGCGCCGGTCTTGGCGTCCAGCGCAATCAGCCGGCCTTGCGCGCTGCCGAAAATGATACGCGGCGCAAGAGCACCGTCGCCGGACCAGTAGGTCAGGCCGCGGAACGGCGGCTGGTCGCTGCCCGGCAGTTGATAGGCCCACAGCTCCTTGCCGGTGTCGGCATCCAGCGCCACCACCCGGCCATAGGGCGTGCCCAGATAGATGGTGTTGTTCACCATCAGCGGCGTCGTGGTGGAGGTCGGCAGGCGGCCGCTGGTCTTGGTCTGCGGCGTGGGATTCATGTGATAGGTCCAGGCGAGCTGAAGCTGGCCCACATTGTCCGGCGTGATCTGGGTCAGCGGCGAGAAGCGTCCGCCGCTGGCGTCATGGCCATAAGCCACCCAGTCGGTGGCGGACGGTGCGGCCAGCGCGGCCAGCGGCGCAGACAGGACAATCGCGCCGATCATCAGCTTTTTCATGGGGTCTCTCGGTTCTTGTTATGAGCGGCAATGCGACAGCGGCAGGCCGCGCTGGATCAAATCGGGCAGTTCGACGACGCTGGGTAAGACGCCGCTGTTGCGCTCTTTCCGCAAGCGATCTTCTGTCGCAGCGCCGGAATAGACCCCGATGGCTGCCCCCATGCCGCCATTGTTGGCGGCCTGAAGGTCGAGCGGCGTGTCGCCGACCGCCATCACCACCGCGGTCTCATTGACGTGGGCGGCTTCCATGGCGCGAAACAGCATATAGGGCGCCGGTCTTCCATCGCTGACGTCATCGCTGGTGATGCTGCCCGCGAAATAATGCTGCCAGCCCAATCGCGACAGGATGGATTTGGTGAGCGGGCCGTCAAAGCCGGTGGTGGTGGCCAGGATCAGGTTCATGGCCTGCAAATCCTTCAGCGCCTGCTCCGCACCCGCAATCGGTTGCACCTTCTCATAGGCCTTGGTGACGGTCTGGGTGAAATCCGCATAGATCGGTTCGATCAGCGCCTCGCTCTTTTTCTCGCGCGCCACGAAATGGCGCACCATCGTGCGCTTGGAGGCGCCGCGCCATTCGCTGAACTCCTGCGGTGTCACGGTGAGGCCGTGACGGGCGAACGCGCCCAGCATGGCGTCGGGCACCTCGCCATGATCGGCAATCAGAAGTCCCGCCGATGTCCAGCACCACCAGCTTGAGCGGCATGGGCGGGTCATCATCGTCATCGCTGGGATCGGCGGTGGCGCTGCTTGCCAGCACGCTGCCGGTGATGGCCGCAAAACTGCCCCGCCGCGAAAGTCTCATTTCGCCATTTCGTCTTCTTGATAAACCTTGATGATCTCGTCGAAATTCTTTTCGGCGGCAAAGCCCATACTGCCTGCAAGATCGGCGTCATAGCGCCCGGCCCAGCCCTGCACGATCCTGGCGACAAACGGATCTTCCACCCGCTTGATCAGCGCCACAGCCTTGTCACCCGCCGCCTTGCGCAGGGCGGCGATCTCTTCGCCCACCGTGGCGGAAACCCCGGGCATGGTCATGGAACGGCGCGGCCCCAGCGCAGAGGTATCGATGGTGGCGGCCGTGATGAAGAAACCGACCGCGGCGCGGGGAGACGCAAACCAGTGACGCACCTCGTCACCCACCGGCAGTGGCGCTTCCTGACCCGCCAGCGGTTCGCGCAGGATGCCCGAGAAGAAGCTCGATGCCGCCTTGTTGGGCTTGCCCGGGCGAATGCAGATGGTGGGAAGACGCACCCCCACGCCATCCAGGAAACCCTTGCGGCTGTAATCGGCCAGCAGCAGTTCGGTCATCGCCTTCTGGGTGCCGTAGCTGGAAGTCGGCGTGGTGGCGAAGGAATCGGGAACGGAATCGGGGAACGGCGGGCCGAAAACCGCGAGCGAAGACGCAAAAACAAAGCGCGGCTTGTAAGCCGATTTCTCGCTTTCCTGGCGAATGGCCTCGAACAGCGCCCAGCTGCCGTTGAAGTTGATCTTGTAGCCCTTTTCGAAATTGGCTTCGGCATCACCCGAGACGATTGCCGCCAGATGGAAGACACAATCGGGCCGCTCCTGGATCAGGGTGCTGGCGACGCCCTTCTCGGAAAAATCCGCCACAATCGCCTTGCTGTCCGCAGGTGCCCCCGCGGGGATAGGGGAATCCACCACATCCACCAGGGTCAGGCCCGCGATGGTCTTGCCGCCCAGGGTCTTGTCCGCGACCAGCCGCTCGACCAGCTTCCTGCCGATCATGCCGCCCGATCCGGTGACCAGAATCTTCATTTCATGCTCTTTTGTTTGTGACAGAAGCGACCTTAGGCCATGGAACGCGGGCCGCACCATGCGCGAATTTGCCGTTCAAAGCGGCATGCTGCATCGCAACGTAAAATAAGATGCGGGCGGGGCTTTTGCCGCTTTGACGGGGGCTTGGCCGGGGGATAGCGTCGCCTGAATACAGGGCTGGAATCGGCCCGCCGGGGAAGGAAGAACACGCGTGAAATTCGCCATTGCGCTGGCCTTTGTCTGTTTACCGATGGCCGTACTCGCGCAGGGCCTGAGCCAGCCCTATGGTGCGCCCGAGCATCAATGGGCGACGCCGCCTGCGGGCGCTCCCTGGGGCTCCAGCGCGGGGATCGAGCGTGGTCCCCATGGTGAGATATGGGCCATCGACCGCTGCGGCGCCAACAGCTGTGACGGCTCCGACAAGGCGCCGATCGTCGAGCTGGACATGGCGACCGGCAAGGCGATCAAAAGCATCGGCGCGGGTCTGTTCGTATTTCCCCATGGCCTGCATATCGACGCCCGCGGCAATGTCTGGGTGACCGACGGCGCCATCTCCAAGGACGGCAGCAAGGGCCTGCAGGTGGTCGAGCTGTCGCCCGACGGCAAGGTGCTGATGCGGCTCGGCACGGCCGGCCAGCGCGGCGAAGACGGCACCCATTTCCTGTCGCCCAGCGATGTGATCACCGCGCCCAATGGCGACATCTTCGTCACCGACGGCCATGCCCCCATTGCGCCGATCATTCCGGCAGGTCTGGACATGCGGGTGGTGAAGTTCGATCGGACTGGCAAGTTCATCAAGCAGTGGGGCAAGGCCGGCAGCGGCCCGGGCGAGTTCAACAATCCCCATGCGCTGGCGTTCGACGGCAACGGCCGGCTGTTTGTCGCCGACCGCGCCAACAATCGCATCCAGATCTTCAGCCAGGACGGCAAGCTGCTGGATGAATGGAAGCAGTTCGGCCGGCCGAGCGGCTTCTACATCGCCGGCGACCGGCTCTATGCCATCGACGCCAATTCCACCGAAGTCCTTCATCCCGGCTGGAAGAAGGGCGTGTGGATCGGCAGCATTTCCAAGGCGCTGCCCGACGCCTTTGTCCCTGACGACCAGGCGGGCGAAGGCGTGGTCGTCGCCCCCAATGGCAACATGTATGGCGCGGTCAACGTCGCGCCACACGGCATCACCCAGTATCCCAAACAGTCAGCTTCAAAGGAGAAGCGGTCATGAGCGACAGCAGGCGAAACTTCCTTCTGAAATCCTTCAGCGCATCGAGCGCGGCATGGCTGGCGGCCAACTGGCCGGCCCAGGTCGCAGCCGCCGAAAAGGCGCAGGCGATGGGCGCCTTCACCTATTTCACCAAGCCGCAGGCAGCCGATATCGACGCCATGGCGGCGCAGATCTATCCCACCACCGACACGCCCGGCGCGCGTGAGGCCCAGGTGATCTATTTCATCGACACCGCGCTGGTGACCTTCGCCCAGGACAAGCAGGACATCTACGCCAAGGGCCTGGCCGATCTTTCGGCCCAGACCGGCGGCAAGGCGTTCGCTTCGCTTTCCTCCGACCAGCAGATTGCGCTGCTCACGTCGATGGAAAAGACGCCGTTCTTCCGCACGGTGCGCGACCACACCATCATGGGCATGTTCGCCGCGCCCCAGCATGGCGGCAACTATCACAAGGTCGGCTGGCAGCAGATCGGCTTTGACGACAGTCTCAATTTCCGCGCCCCGTTCGGCGCCTATGACAAGGCTTGAGGGAGAAACGCGATGAAAAAATACAGTCCCTCTGAAGAAGTCGACTTTGTGGTGATCGGCTCCGGCGCCGCCGGCGGCGTGATGGCCAAGCAGCTGTCCCAGGCCGGTTTCTCCGTCGTGGTGATGGAACAGGGCGCCTGGGGCGCTTATGGCCATGAGCAGGATTACAACAAGGACGAGCTGATCAACCGCTTCCCGTCTCCGGAAGACCGGCTCCTGTCCGACCCCAAGACCCAGCGTAATACCTTCCGCCGCAATGCCAGCGAGAAGGCGGTGACCGGAAGCCACGATTATGGCTGCGTGGTGGGCGGCGGCACCGTCACCTATGGCGCGTCATCCTGGCGGCACCTGCCGTATGAATTCGACGAGGCCAGCCGCTTCGGTACCATGGCCGGCACCGGCATCGCCGATTGGCCCGTCTCCTATGAAGAGATCGAGCCTTATTACACCCAGGCCGAATGGGAGATCGGCATCTCCGGACCCAGCGCCGACACCCGCACGAAAGCAGGGTCATTGATTGCGCCCATGTCCAAGTCCTATCCGGTCAAGCCGCAGCCGCTGAAAAGCTCCGGCGCGCTGATGATGAAGGCGGCGGAAAAGCTCAACCTGACGGTGACGCCCAATGTCGCGGCCATCATCACCGAGCCCTATAACGGGCGTTCGGGCTGCATCAATTGCGGCGCCTGCTCGGGCTATGGCTGCCAGGTAAAGGCGCGTTCGTCCTCGGCGGTGGCGCTGCTGCCTTATGCCGTGGCGACCGGCAATTGCGAGATCCGCGTCCATTCCTATGTGCGCGAGATCAATGTCGATGCGTCGGGCCGCGCCACCGGCGTGACCTATTTCGACAAGGCCAACAACAACCAGGAATTGTTCCAGAAGGCCAAGTGCGTGGTCCTGTCGGCCAACGGCACCGAGACCCCGCGCCTGCTGCTTCTGTCCAAGTCCAACCGCTTCCAGCAGGGCCTGGCCAATTCCAGCGGCATCGTCGGCAAGTATCTGATGACCGGCAATGGCGGCGGCGCTTCGGGCCTCTTCACCGATCCGCTGAACGAGTACAAGGGCTGCGTCACCGGGGCTGCGGTTCTGTCTTACGTTCCCAATGACGTGAAGAATCGCGGTTTCTATGGCGGCGGACGTATGACCGCGCGCGGCCAGATGTCGCCGATCCAGTACGGCCTGGCCGGTGCGCATGGCGCGCCCAGCTGGGGCGCCGGCTACAAGAAGGCGCTGATCGAACAGGCCAATCGCCGCCTGACGCTGGTGAACTTCATCTCCCAGCTGCCGGTGGAGACCAACACGGTGGACCTCGATCCGGATGTGAAGGACGCCTGGGGCCTGCCCGCCATGCGCATCACCACCACCAGTCATGAGAATGACTATAAGGGGATGCAGTTCTTCATCGACCGCTCGGTGGAGATCCTCAAGGCGGCCGGCGCGACCCAGGTGTGGGCCGACACGATCAACAACTCCAAGGGCGGCGCGCATGCCCGCGGCACCGCGCGCATGGGCAATGATCCCAAGTCATCGGTGGTGAACAAGTATCACCGCGCCCATGACGTGCCCAACCTGTTCGTGATCGACGGCTCCAGCTTCGTCACCGGCGGCCGCAATCACCCGACCATGACCATCTCGGCGCTGGCCTATCGCTGCGCCGATCATCTGGTTAAGGCGGCCAAAACCGGCAACGTCACGATCTGATGCCGGCGCCACGCCACATGCTGCGGCGCTCCATTCTGTGGGGCGCCGTTTGCGTTTTTGCGCTGGCGATGCCGGCCTTGGCCCAAGTGCAGACCACGGTAACGCCTTCAACGCCGAGCCTGGAAAAAAGTCCCGACGATCCCGACGCTATCTACTGCCGGCCGCCGCAGAGACAGACCGATTCCCGCCTGCCGGGCCCCCAGGTGTGCAAGACCAACCGGCAATGGGACGCGCTGCATGCCCAGGGACTGGACATCAGCGCTGACGGCAAGAGCACGGTGGCGTCCGAAAAATACCGTACCCTGCAGAAAGGCCCCTGCCACACCCTGCAGGACAGCTGCTTCTAAATGGGTTTCTCCGGCGGCTGACAGCAGCCTGCGTCGCGTCTGGATCGGGCAACGCCAATCCCATAGTCTTTCCGCCCGCCCAGGCTGACAAATCCCGCCGATGAACCGCAAACAGCGACGCGCAAGCGCGAAGACGGCAGCACCGGTGGCGCCCCCCGCCGCCGATCCGATGGATTTGCACGCCCTGGGGGTGGAGGCTTTTCGGGCCGGCGACAATGTCCGCGCGGTTGAGCTGATCGCCCGGGCTGTCGCCCTCAACGGCCAGGTGCCGAGTTTTCACTACAATCTTGCCATTGCGCTCAAGGCGCTGGGCAGGCTCCAGGACGCGGCCGCGAGCTATCAGCGCGCCCTCGACCTCAAGCCCGACTATGTCGAGGCACACAACAATCTGGGCAATGTCTGGAAAGCGCTGGGCCAGTGGGACAATGCCCGGGCGAGCTTTGCGCAGGCTTTGGCCGTGCGGCCCGGCTATGCCGACGCTCATTACAATCTGGGGGTTCTGGCCGCAGAAGCCTCAGAACCCGATCTGGCCGCGACGCACCTCAAGGCCTGTCTGGACACCGATCCCGGCGATTCCCGCGGCGTGCGGATGCTTCTGGCGCGTCTGGGCGCGGGCGTGGCTCCGCAACAAACCCCGCCTGCCCATCTGTTGAGCCTCTATGACGTCCGCTCGCGCTTCTGGGACGGCGAACGCTATTTTGGTGCCGACCTGGTGGCTGGCGGCTTGCGCCGGCATACGGGGCGGGACGGGCTGGATATCCTGGACATAGGCTGCGGCACCGGGCTGGTGGGTGCTGCGCTGCGCGATCTGGCGGGCCGGCTCGATGGTGTCGACCTGTCGCCCGCCATGCTGGAAAAAGCAAAGGCCAAGACTGTCTATGACGGGCTGTTCCAGGGCGATCTTATGTCCTTCCTGGCGGGATGCGCGGATTGCTATGACGCCGTTGTGGGCGCTGCGACGCTGATCCATTTTGGCGATCTGGAGATCTTGTTCCAGGCCGTTTTCCGGTCGTTGCGCGCTCGCGGCCTGTTCGTTTTCACGGTCTTCCCGCACGAGGATGCGAGGGGCGACTATGGGGTTGCCGCAAATCACGCCCTGGCCCGCAGCGGCTGTTTTGGGCATGGCGCCGCCTATGTGGAGCGCCTGGCGCGGGAGACCGGATTTTCCGTGGCCGGGATGGAAACGGCCGTCCATGAGCATGACCAGGACGGCAACCCGGTGACCGGCATGCTGGTTGTGCTGCAGCGGGCATGAGCCACCCGGTGACGGACAGCCACAGACAATGCGGTGACTGTTCGCTGTGCTGCAAGGTTTTGGGCATTCCCGAACTCGACAAGCCCAAGGACAGCTGGTGTCCCAATTTCGCGGCCGGCGCCGGTTGCCGCATCTATGCGGACCGCCCGCCCTCCTGCCGCAATTTTTCCTGCCGCTGGCTGACCGATTCCACCATGGGGCCGGAATGGAAACCCAGTGTCTGCAAGATGGTGGTCGATTCCCGGCCGAGCCTGTTTGTCGCCCATGTCGATCCCGCCGTCTCTAGGCCCTGGTGTGCCGAGCCTTACATCTCGGCCCTGAAGCGGCTGTCGGCGCAAGGCTTGACCAAGGGTGTCATCGTCATGGTGATCGAGCGCCGCCGTACCATCGTCATCCTGCCCGACCGTGAGGTCGATCTGGGCGTGATCGGGCCTGACGCCCGGATCGCGATGGAGCGCGTGATGACGCCGCACGGCCCGGGCTGGCAGCCACGGGTGATGGGCGCCGGGGAAATCGGCGGCAAGAAATGAAAAGCAACCCTGTGCAAAGTCAGAACGGTCTAGTGTAGAAGGTCATAAAGGTCAAAATTCCATCGGGTGCGCGGAAATCCACGCCAACACACCAGTAAAAAAAGTCTCCTGAAAGCACACGCTCTGATGGATCTGCGGACCCTCTACGATCACGCGATGGCAGCGCACCGCCAGGGCAAGCTGTCCGAAGCCGAAAGTTCCTATTTGCGGATACTCGCCGCCGACCCTGGCAATACGCCGGCGCAATATTCGCTGGGCATGCTGCGCGCGCAACAGGGCCGCTTGCAGGAGGCGGTGGATCTGATCGGGAGCGTCCTGACAGCAATCCCCGATTCGCCCGAGATACTGTGGAACCATGGCAATCTGCTGCTCAATCTAGGCCGTTATGCGGAAGCACTGGCAAGCTTTGATCGGGGCTTGCGTTGCGAGCCTGGAAACCTTGGTTTGCTGCTGGGGCGCAGCGATGCCTTGCAGGGCCTGCAAAACCACGAAGCGGCGCTGGAAGGCTATGATCGCATCTTGGCGATCCAGCCTCACGACGCGGCCGCGCACAGCAATCGCGGCAATACGCTTATGAGCATGGGGCGGCCGGAAGAGGCGCTGGCTGCCTTTGACGCGGCGGTGGCAATCCAGCCGGACAATTTTATCGTCCATAACAATCGCGGCAACGCGCTGAAGGAGCTTGGGCGGCTGACGGAAGCGGTGGCGGCGCTGGACCGAACTGTGGAGCTACAACCCAATTTCAGCGCGGCTTACTTCAATCGCGGCAAAGCACTGTGCCAAAGTCACCGGATCGCGGAAGCGTTTTGCGATTTCATGAAATCTGCCGAACTGACAGCCGGCACGGCGGCAGCTGCGGCGGAAGGCGAGGCGCCTGAAGCACACAAGGCCAGGCACGACCGCGAGCAACAGGACTATCTCGCCGCCATCGGCAGCAAGACAGGAATCGCCGGGCTGGCGATAGAAGGCGGCGGTCGGCTGAAGGGTCCGGCGATTAATCCCGCAAATGTCGCCAATGCCGTCCAGCAATGGCGTACCAAGCGGCCGCAGATCGTCGTAATCGACAATTTTCTCAGCGACGAGGCGTTGGCCGAGCTGCGCCGCTTTTGCTGGGGCTCGACCGTGTGGCGCACCAATTATGAGCGCGGCTATCTCGGCGCCGTCCCTGAACACGGCTTCGCCAGTCCGCTGCTGGCACAGATCGCCTACGAATTTCGCACCGCCTACGCCGATATTTGCGGCAACCATGCCCTCAAATATCTCTGGGCCTTCAAGTACGACAGCACGCTGGACGGGGTCGGAATCCACGCCGACGATGCGGCGGTGAACGTCAATTTCTGGATTACGCCGGACGAGGCCAACCTCGATCCGCAACGGGGCGGTTTGGTCGTATGGGACGTGGCGGCGCCGCTGGACTGGGAATACTCCCAATACAATGGTGATTTGGCAGCCACGCGCGATTTTCTCAAGCGCACCAACGCCAGACCGGTGACCATTCCCTATCTCTGCAATCGCGCGGTGATTTTCGATTCCGACCTGTTTCACGAAACCGACGCCATCCGGTTCAAAGAGGGCTATTTGAACCGCCGCATCAATGTCACGTTCCTGTACGGTGATCGGACGGGACATTGACTGCCTGACCGGTCCGCTCCTGGGCCACGGCGGATTCGCCGGCTACAAAATGAAAAGGCCGGGTGGTTTTGCCACCCGGCCTTTCATTTGATGCTGGCATTTGGTGCTGGCCTTCGCTTGCGCTCGGGTCATGCAGGTCCCGACTTAGTCGTCGAATCTGACACCGACACGATAGGTGCGGCCAATGCAGTCATAGATGATGCAACTCGTGCCGCCACCACCGACGGTGGGAATGTTGGGCGGCGGCGCGTTGAAGGTGTTGTCGAGCGCGCCATAGAGCTGGATATGGTCGTTCCAGCGATAGGAGGCGCGGAAGTCGCCATAGATGACCGCCGGCACGTCGTTGTTGTCGATGCTGGTATAGACGATTGGCTCTGGGTTATGTTGTTGCTGAGCACCGCGGCGCCGATGATGCGGGCCTGGGCGGTCAGCGACCACGGACCTTCGGTATAGGTCGAGGCGATGGTGGCGCGCAGCTTGGGCTCGGTAAAGCCGGCCAGCGGATTGAGGCCACCGTCACCACTAACCGCGCCGGCGCCGTCCACCGTCACGCCCAGCGAGGTGCGGGTCTTCTCGTCCGTATAGTTGCCCAGCACATGCCAGCTCATCGTGCCGTCGAACAGCTCGTGTTGATAGTCCATCTGGAAGTCCAGGCCCGAGGTGGTTTCGCGGTTGGCGTTCACCGGTCCCTGGTAGTAGGCGTTGAAGTCCCCTGGGGCGTCGGCGGCGAAGGTCAAACCACCGATCAGGGCCCTTGGCGAATTGCCGTTGGCGTCAAGTTCCGATCCCGCAAGACCGCCCGAGAAGGGCTCTGGCCGAAGAAGATGAACTGGCAGAAGGCCTTGTTACCCGCGGTGCACTGCGCGGCAATCTGCGACTCGGACGGCGAGAAGATACCGCCGTGCAGGGTGATCGAATACCAGTCGAACGACATGGACAGGTTTTCGATCCAGTGTGGCGTCAGCACGATGCCGCCCGAAACCGTGGTCGCCTGTTCGGGAACCAGGAGCGGATTACCGGCCTGGAGCTCGTGTATGTTGTAGCTGGGGCCGCCATTCGGATAGGAGATTGTCTGGGTGCTGACCAGGATGGGCGAGAACAGTTCGCCGATGCCCGGCGCACGAATGTCCGACGACAGGGTGGTACGCAGCTTGATGTCGTCATTGACCTGGCTGGTCAGACCCAGCTTCCAGGTTTCCACCAACCCGCTGGTGGAATAGGAGGTGATGCGGCCCGCGGCGTTGAAACTCAGGTCCTGGACGATATTGTCCTTCAGCAGCGGAACGTCGAGTTCCAGGTTGCCTTCCTGCACATTGTACTCGCCGGCATATTCCGAGAAGTTGCCGGATTCGAACACGCCCGATGCGCCCAGTTCAAGCGGATCGCGCTTGTTGCGCTGCTGCTCCAGGCGGTCTTCAAAGCCGAACTCGATAGCGGGCTTGCCGGCCGCCAGGCCCCAGGGCAGCACACCCTGGGTCGAAACCGAGAACACCGACTGGCCGATACGGTACAGCGCCTGGTCGGCGACACCGTCATTCGTGCGGCCGGGGGCGATATAGTTGAGCGCCGCCTGGCTGACAGTGCCGTCGCCGAACAGATCCAGCGGCACGCAGCCCGGCGCCAGGCCGCCCGGCTGCAGCACCTGGAAGCCGGACGTCGCATTGGTGGTGACGCCATACAGGGTCTGGGTCAGGGTCGAACGGCAGGCGATCGAGCCCACGCCCGGGATCGGCACGCCTGCCGCCGTCAGCACATTCTCGACCGCCGCCGCGGTGGCGGCATTGCCGCCGCCCAGCGAGTCTCGGACCTGTCGCCTGAACCACCACCGAGTCCACGGCATTGTTGAAGTTGGTGTTCATGGTGTTGTAGCGCGCCCACTGCCGCTCGCGCACCGAACTGTTCTGGGCATAGGCGTTCCACGACCAGTCTTCGCCGAACAGCTTGTAGTTGCCGTTCAGGGTGAAGACGCCGCGCATCAGCTGGCGGTAGTTCTGGACAAAGTTCTGGGCGATCGACTGGCTCAGACCCTTGATCGAAACCTGGTTGAGATTCTTGCAGATTTTCGATGGCCGCGGTGCCCAGCGTGATGCTGGGAACGCCAGCGGCAATCAGCTGCGACTGCAGGGCCGACGGGATGAAGGCATTGTCGACCTTGATGGTCTGCTGGCTCTGGCGGCCGTCATTGGCAATGTTTTCTTCCGCATTCCAGCCATAGTTCAGCATCACCGAGGCGGTGATATCAGGCGTCAGCTTGTAGCTGGTATAGCTGAACAGATTGTAGCTGTGATACGGCACCGCGGTCGGCGTTTGGTTGGCCACGTCGGTGTTGGGATTGCCCGAACATTGATAGCAGTTGCTGCCGAGGGCATTGCTGACGGGGGTAATATTGGCAATGCCGAAATTGAACGGCACCTGGGCCGCGTTCGGGCCGACAAACTGGATGCCCCTGTAGGCATTGGCCGCGGCGGCGGTGCCGGAGCCGGCGGTGGCGAACTGTCCACCGATCGCCTGGATGGCGGCGAGCGACGCGCCAGTGGCGGCGGCCGCGCTGGCGGTGATCAGGCCGCCGTTGGTGAAGGAGTTGGTATAGACGCCGGCCTGGGTGTGGCACAGTGCGGTGGCGCTGCCGCCATTGACTACGGCGCAGGAATAGAGCGCGCGATTGGTATCGTCGTACCAGGGCCGGCTAAAGTTATACATCGCGTCCGCGCTCATGGTGTAGTTGGCCGCGAATTCGGTGTGCGCCCGGCCGCCCAGGAAGTCGGTGCCCCAGGTCGCCTCCATCTTGTACTTCTTCTGATCGTCGTGAGAATTGTTGCTGAAGGTCGCGTTGGCCTTGAAGCCGGTATAGGTCTTGTCGACGATCAGATTGACCACGCCGGCCAGGGCGTCAGAGCCCCAGGCGGCGGAGGCACCGCCGGTCACCACATCGACGCGCTGGATGATGCTGGTGGGGAGGGTCGAAAGGTCGACGCCGCCAATCGCGGGCGGGCCGCCGGCATTGGGGTTGGAGGTGACGACGCGCTGGCCGTCGAACAGAACCAGGGTACGCACCACACCCAGGCTGCGCAGGTCGACCGTGTCGATACCGGCGTCGCCCTGGGAGGCATTGCCCGCGTGGGAGCCGTTGGTCGGGGAGTCGGACTGACCGACAGCGGGGAGTTCGCGAATGGCGTCGCCGATGTCGACCTTGGCGTCGCGCTGCAGGGTCTCGGCGCCGATCACCGTGACCGGCGTGGTCGCCTCATAGCCCTGGATGTTAATGCGGGATGCGGAAACCGTGACGTTTTCGACGTTCTGGGCCTCCTGATCCTGCGCCGATGCGCTGGAGGACATCGCTGCCATAATGGCGGCCATCGAACCGCCGACCATGAGTTTCTTGCTAAGATTATTCATTTACGCCCCCTGGCTTGTTTGGATTGATTAAGAACGCTCTCCCGAACACTTTTTTTATATGTTGCGGCAATCTGGCCGCCAATGTGCCCGCTGCGTCAAGAGATTTTGGCCATGACGGGTGACGATCATCCGTACACTGTATAATTCGTGCACGGCCGTGATCCGCTCGCTTTGGTCTGACAATTTCTCCAATTCGGCGGCGCACAAGATTGCGGGCAGGACACATTCCGCGTGCTTGTCAAACGACTTGCGCAATTTTCAGGGCGAGACTTTTGGTCGCTGATTTCGCCGTGCAGCATTTTCCGATCCGTCATATTTTCTTCAAAGGTAAACTTATTGTAATATTTTATTTCAGGGCGCGATGTGGCGGGAAAGCCACCACTTAAGTATACTGTATACAACTACTAACCTACTGGCAGCGCTGACTTATACCGGCCAAGATGATTCCTGACGGTTTTTTGTAAGGGACAGGGAACAATGCCGGCCAGTGCGGTACAGCGGGGCGATCGGGAGCTAAAGGCTTCACCGTGCCGGGCGGGCGCCACCTCGCCCAAAAATCATGACGTCTGACAGCTCCGTCGCCCTGGGCTGGCAGCTGCTGCAGATCGGCAATCTCGCGGCCGCAGACGATGTTGCGCAGCAGCTTTTGACGCGCGGGTTGAGTGACGATCTGGTGCCGCTGCTGGGCGCGATCCGTCTGCAGCAGGGACGGTTTGACGAAGCCGCGCCGATGTTCGAACGGGCGCGCGCGCTTCATCCCGCCCATGCGCGCTTTGCTTTCCTGCACGGCACTGCGCTCTCGGGCTTGCAGCAGCTGGAACCGGCAATGTCCGCCTGGCAGGACGCCATAAAGCAGGATCCGAATTTCGCCGATCCGTATCTGGCGCTGGGCAAGGCGCAGCGAAAGCTGGGGCAACCCCAGGACGCCATCAACACCTATCGCAAGCTTCTGCGCGTGCTGCCCAACAATGTGGACGGTTATATCGCGCTGGGCTCGGCGCTGGCGGAAACCGGACAGTTCGCGGAAGCGGAGGCGCCGCTGCGCCGCGCCTTGCATCATACCCAGGACCCCAAGCTGCTGGCCTCCATCCACAACAATCTGGCGATCGTGATGAGCCAGTTGAGCCGGCATGAGGAAGCGCTGGAAAGCCTGGACCGCACCCAAAGCCTGGCGCCGAACCTGCCCAGCCTGGACCAGCGCCGCATCGACAGGCTTTCCCAGCTGGGGCGCTACGAAGAGTGTCTGGTTCTGTATCGCAAGCTTCTGGACAGCAATCCCGCGGACGTGCCGCTGCACCGCGGCTATAACAGTCTGCTCTATCGCATGGGCCGCAAGGAGGAATTCCTTGCCTCTTACGACCGCGCGCCGCAAACCCGCGAGATCCTGCTCGGCAAGGCGTATTTCCTGTCGTTGCAGAAACGCAGCCTCGAGGTGGAGGAAATCTACAACACGCTTCTGACGCGCGATCCGCTGGATGGCGCGGCGCTGGCGGGATGGGCCGGCAATCTGATGACGCTGGGCCGGCATCAGGAAGCACTGGCGATCTTCGAAAGCATCATCAGTCGCCGTGGCGCCGACCCTGGTTTCTTCAGCGCCGGCGCGGGCGCGGCGCTGATGATCGGCGATCCTGGGAAGGCCGAACAGCTATGCCTTGCGGGGTTGCGCATCGATCCGTTCGATCAGACCTGCCTGGCGCTGCTGGGGTTGGCCTGGCGCCTGAAAGACGATGAGCGCGATGAAGGCCTGAACGGTTATGGCAGCCTTGTGCGGGTCTACGACCTGAAGCCGCCGGAAGGCTTTTCCAGCATGGAAAGTTTCAACGCCGAGCTGGGCGCCTATCTCGACCGGCTGCATCCCAGGACCGACGCTCATCTGGAGCAATCGCTGCTGGGCGGCACGCAGACCGAAGGCATGCTGTTTGGCGCAGGTCATGCGCTGGTGGAAAAGCTGCGGTTGCGGATTGAGGAGGCGATCACCAATTACATCGCCAATCTGCCCGCCAACGACCACCATCCCTTCCTGATGCGCCGGTCGGGCAGCTTCCGCTTCACCGGCGCCTGGTCCTGCCTGATGCGGGGACAGGGCCATCACAAAATCATCTGCATCCGGAAGGCTGGATCAGCTCCGCCTATTATGTGACTGTGCCTGAGGAGGCCTGCGACACCGGGCCACGCAATGGCTGGATCAAGTTCGGCGAGCCGTCACTGGATCTGCCGTTGAAGGACCCGATCCGCCGCGCCGTTCAGCCCGTGCCGGGGCGGCTGGTGCTGTTTCCCTCCTATGCATGGCACGGCACCATTCCGCTTCGGGCAAGCTCTGCCCGCACCACCATCGCATTCGACGTCATACCGCAATAACGCACGGAGTTGAGAGGCAAGATCATGCGCAAGCTGTTCGCCGGACTGGCGTGTCTTTTTCTGGGCGCAGCACCTGCGATGGCGCAGCCCCCAGCAGGCCGCGCGCCAGATGTCGCCGATATCGCGGTGGCCCATATCGACGATTCCGGCACGCCGTTCGATCTCAAGGCCAATCTTTATCTGCCTGCCGGCGCCGGTCCTGCGCCGCTTGTTCTTTATATTCATGGCAAGGGCGGCAGCTACAACGACCCGCGCGACCAGGTGGTGCGCCGGGTTCTGAATGCCCTGTTGGCCAGAGGCGTCGCGGTGGCGCGCATCGATTATCGTAGGAGCGGGCGCATGCCGGCGATGCTGTTCGATACCAAGGCCTATATCCGCTATTTCCGCGCCCATGCCGCGCAGTACCATATCGATGCCAAACGCATTGGCATCTGGGGCGTGTCGCGCGGCGGCAATCTGGCCGCCCTGTTGGCGGTGAGCGGTGACGTCAAGGCGCTTGAAGGCGATGTCGGCGGCAATACCGGCCAGTCCAGCCTGCTTCAGGCTTCCGTCGTCGAATCGCCGTTGACCGACATGTTCCTGTCCAGCGACGACAAGGCCGCCGCCATGTTCGGCGACTATCTGGGCACCAATGACAGCGATTCAAAGGCCATTGTTGCGGCCTATCGCAAGCACGATACGGCGAGCCCCTGGTGGAAGGATGTCGCGCGCATCGAGCAGGTCAATCCGCTGAATTATGTCAACAAGGATTCTCCGCCCGCGCTGATCATCTGCGGCGGGCTCGATCCCAGCAATGTGGTGCTGAACTGCACCGCCTTCTTTGACCGCTACATCGCCGCGGCCGCGCCCGCGAGTTACTATGCGCTGTCCACCGGCACGCATGTGCGGGTGGGCTCGGACATCGAAGCGGCATCGGTCAACTGGCTGGCAGAGAGACTGTCCGCTGCGCCGCCGCCGCTCTATCCCGATCCCGAGCCCGCCGCGCGGTAGTTTTCTGGCGTCTCTCAGCGCAAGGCAGTGGCGACGCTGGTGAAGCTGGTGGTAAGATTTGTGCCCACCGTGGTCAAAGCGGTGATGATCACGACCGCGATCAACGCGGCGATCAGGCCATATTCGATCGCGGTGGCGCCGGATTCGTCTTTCAAAAATTTCCGCAAAAACATAATAGACCCCGTTTCAAACTCGCGGGAATTCTAAAAGGCAGAATTTTCTCCAACCTTGCGGCAATCACTAAAAACCGGAAAGTCTCATTTTAAGTCCAGTTTGAGCGAATATCCGTCACGCCTGGTGGCGGAATACGGATGGTTGTGACGCGGCGCTATTGCACGTAATGGATTTCGAATTTCTTGTTGGTGATGAACAGCACGGTGACGTCGGTGTCCTGCGTGGCGCCATGCTGCATGGTCATGCCTTCGGGAAACCAGACAAAATTGCCGGGTCCGAATGATCCGTCATGGGTGACCAGCGTGCCTTCCAGAACATACATGCCATGGGCGCAGGGGTGGGTGTGCCAGCTGTTGGTGAAACCGGCGGGATATTTCACCAGCCGTACGGTGACGCCGGTCTCGGGGTCTTCGAGGAAGCGCTTGGCGAACAGCGTCTTGCCCAGCTCGGGAATAAAGCGGTCCTCCCAGGGCATAGCGCCAGAGTCAAAGATCTGAAGTTTTGGATCGGACATGACGGTGCTCCATTGGGCCGTTGGCACTTTATGCTAATTCAGGCTGGTCGCGCCGGACGCCATCACCCGCTCCGATATTTGACGGTTATTCGCCGGAAGGCGGGGCGCCCGCACCCAGCTTGTAGGCGATGGTCAGGCGCGCCTCATGGCAATCCTGTGTCGGCACCGTTCCGCGATGCAGAATCGCGCCACGGCTGACCACCAGGCGGCCAGGACGGGGCGACACCGCCAGGACTGCGTCGTTATCGTCTTTGTAGAAAATGGTCTCACCGCCCCAATCGGGCTGCCAATTGAGGTTGGCGTAATACAGCACAGTGACATCGTTTCTATTCTCGGGGCAGTCGCGGTGAATGTAATAGCTGTCGCTGTTGATGGCGCTGTTGACGTAGGCGCGTATATCGTGGAGCACCTCGCCGGGAAACATCTTTTCGGCGATGGCCCGCAGCCGCAGAAAGAAGGGGTCCTTCGGCAGCAGCGCCGAATCGATATTGGCGGATGAGGCCAGACCCGGCACGCCGGCGCGGCTTTTTTCCTTGCGCATGAACGGCATGGTATGCAGGTCGGCGCCGATGGCGGCGACCATTTCCGGATCGATAAAGTTGTCGCAGATGAAAAGATTGCGGCCAGAGATCA
Organism: uncultured Alphaproteobacteria bacterium; assembly: GCA_963830095.1. Taxonomy (GTDB): domain Bacteria; phylum Pseudomonadota; class Alphaproteobacteria; order Micropepsales; family Micropepsaceae; genus Rhizomicrobium. The sequence goes on along the minus strand of CAWHLV010000095.1, from coordinate 46,807 downwards.
CCAATCGGCCAACCCTTGTTGTGGTCGTCGCCATCGCTGTTTCTTTGCTGGTCGAATTCAATAGTCCTCGTTTTCAAAAAACCATAGATATCCGAAAAGAACAAGTTGGCCGCTGGACGGACATACCCTCAGCATGCCAAAAAGCGCGCCAATTGCGAGTGTAGTTCAATGGGTCGGCCGCGCCTTACGAAATGGTCCGTCGCTAGCGCTAGCGTAGCGCGACGACCATTTCGAGCGCTGAACGCCCGAAGCGTAAGCGAAGGGCCGGACGAACGGCAGCGCTAATGTTATACGCGTCATCAGATGCGGGTGTAGTTCAATGGGTGAGGCGGGGTCCGGCGCAGCCGGACGAAATGGTCCAGTGGACCATTTCGAGCGCCGAACGCCCGAAGCGTAAGCGAAGGGCCGGACGAACGGCAGCTTCCCAAAGAACATTTGGGTCATTACTAATCACTTAGGCCAGTAACAGCTGCTTGATTTCAGCACCGATCTTTCTCCTTGCGTGAACGCCCAGCTCGCAATGATCAGATCGATCTGTCGCGCGTGAAACGATGCGATGCAGAGTTAGCCAGAACTGACTTGCCTCTCTCGTTGGATAAGCCATGTTGATTGACCTTGCCCCCGAAAGTGCCCTCGATTTTGAGGTAGAGTCCGTTCCTTGAAGGAGACGGACGATGAAGCGCAGCCGATACAGCGAAGAACAGATCATCGGGATATTGAAGCAGCACCAGGCGGGGCTTGGGGCTAAGGAGCTTTGCCGCAAGCATGGGATCAGTGATGCCACATTTTACAAGTGGCGGTCCAAGTATGGCAGGATGGAAGTCTCGGACGCGAGGAAGCTAAAGGCGCTGGAAGAGGAGAACCGCAATCTGAAGAAGCTGCTGGCGGAGACGGCGCTGGATGCGGCGACGCTGACCGCACACGAGCCTAAACGGACTTACACCGACGGAATTTGCGGCACGCCCACTTGAGGGGCATAACCAGAACAGACTCTCCCCATAAACGGGGGCATTACGGGGGCAAGGTCATGATTAGCCAGGTCAGGACGGAGATTGTGACGGCGGGCCTTCGATCCATCCATTGGATTTGCTCATCGCTGCTCATGAAATCCGATTCCGCTCGCTTACGATCTGGTGGAGCCAATTCGTCCTGTCGTAGATAGGAAGGTCTCGGAGCTCGCGCTCTCTCACACCTTCACGCCGGGCGACTTTGCGATCAGCAGCAAGGGCGGCGTTCCGGATTGTACCTTGATGACCACTGTCACAGCCAAAGGTAACATAGCCTTGTTTGAGTGGCAGGGGTATTGCGGGATCGGAAGAAAGCAAGCTCTCGCCAGTCACCACGGTGCCGTCAAAGCCGCCGCCGCCGGCTACAACTTCCGCCTGCTCATCTGATGGCTAATGCTTTTGTTGTCCCAAATCCTGATCGCCCTGACCATCGAACCTGAACTCAAATCCGTCTGAAATCAGAGTTCTTCACGGACGACGACTTAACCTGCCTTCTGAATCCAAAAATTGTACATCCGGCGAATGTGTCTGGGTTATCATTCTCAAAAGTCTGCCAGTTATCAAAGTTGGCTGCGGCGGGATCATCGGGAAATCGCTGCCTATAGGCATGTATTACGTCTGCACCGATTTGAAACCCTAGGAACATCAGATCATTGTCCCGGAGAAACGTACCAATACTGGTCAGTGTAAAATGATGTTCCTGGGAATGCAGAAGCAAATCACGACAGGTACTGATCGTATAAAAATCGGAAGAATTTATCGTTTTCCCGAACTTTTCGCAGTTGTCCGGCTCCATCAAGGTCTGGCGGCATCGCCAGAATCTCATCGGCGGTCATCCCATAACCCCGCTCCGCCACGAACTCCCTCGCCATTGCGATTTCTCGTCTCGCTATTTCACTATAAAGTCCAAGCAGCATGAACCCGCCCGGGCGAAGCAAAGACAAAAGTACCCGCCATCCAGAAAGTGGCTCGAGCAGATGATGCAAAACACCACCAGAACTCTATGACATCGAAGCTACGGCCAAGGGATTTGAGTTCGAGCAAGTCGGCTTGGGCATACTCAATTGAGGTCAAGTTCAGCTCGCGTGTCTTGCGCTTGGCATAACTAAGGCTACTCAAGCTCAGATCGATGGCCAGCACTTGCGCCCCATTAAATCTTTGCGCTGTGTCAATTGAATGCTGACCGGTGCCACAACCAGCGACAAGGATCTCAATAATTCCGCCCTTGCGGTGATGTTGGAACGAAGCAAATCGAAATTGCTGAAACAAATATCCGACAATATTATTTGACTTTACCGTAGGCACAACTTTGACCCAGCGCGGGTACGGATTTTCTTCGTATTGGCTCTGAACCAATTTCGATACTTCATCTTCGATGCCGGTCAACCGAGGTATGGTTGTGCGTAATTGATCCTCCTCTTCGGGCTCTCGAACTTGCTGTACTATGATGGTCATAATCGGGTCCGGCCATTGCGTATTCAGCAGTTGGCTGGCGTTTGGGAGAGAATGAAGCGGAAAGTAGGCCGCCACCGCTATTACCCAAAGGGGCGGTACTCCGATTTTTTCTTCCAGTGCTGCGACCAGCAAATCGCGCAAGTGATTGGCTTCTTGAAACTCATCATCGGTACAACAAAAAACATATTCGTCGATGAAACACTGGCGCGCCAACGCACAGCAAAAACTCAATGCCATGTCAATTTCGTCATCAGAAGCCACTGTCCTGGTGGCGGCTTCGAGCATCAGACGCCGCACCATGGTTAGAAAACGCTCCAGCTCAACGTCGGCGTTTGGTGTCGAACTAAGAAGGCCGCAGAGCAACGCATCCGCTGCCAACGCCGAAAATCCCCTTCCATCAAATAACTCTTGTAAAGATAGCCGGGTGGGCCAAGCGAGGTTTGCTCGCGCCACGGCATCACCAATGTCCGGGTTGAGTTTTATGAGATTGGCGCTGACCCACGCCAGTTCTTTTGGCCGGCACCAGGGCTCGGTCAATGCACGAACCAGGGCAATGCGAATCTGGCTGTCGTCTTTCGTCCACCGCAATTGTTTGACGACGTCGACAAAGAGTTCTTTGTGTTCCTGCCGCCTCACCAATTTGAAGGGATTGCTGGATTATACTCAGCGCCATGAGTGCATCGCCTCGCAGCAATATCAGTAAGGCAAGATCGTTAAGAGCATCGGTGCAATACGGATTAATCTGCAGTGCTCGTCGGTAGCTCGCCTCGGCCTCGTCCAGCTTTCCCTGTTCATGGAGCGTATGCCCACGATTGTATAGCGCCTCGACAAAATCTGGGTAGAGCGCTAATGCTCTGTCGTAACTTCCTAGAGCCTCCTCAAAGCGGCCTAATTCCCGTAGAGTATTGCCACGATTGTTCAAGTTCCCGACATGGTCCGGTTTAATCGCCAGGGCCTTGTCAAAGTTGGCCAGTGCTTCATCAAGGCGCGTCAGTTCCAGTAGGGCAATACCGCGCATGCTGATGGCGTCAACGTTGTCCGGCTGAAGCATCAGTGCGCTATCGAAGCTCGCTACAGCTTCGTCAAAACGCAGCAGCGCCATTAAGGCAACCCCGCAGTTATACAATGTCCCTGCGTCGTCTGGCTTGAGCGTCAGTGCCTTATCGTAGCCCGATAGAGCTTCGTCAAAACGCTGCAGAGCCTGTAAAGCATTTGAACGATTGTTCAGCGCGTCGATATTGTGCGGCTGGAGCATCAGTGTGCTGTCGTAGCTCGCGAGCGCTTCGTCAAAGCGCTTCAGGTTCTGCAATGCATTCCCACGAAGGTAGAGCGCCTGAGCATTGTTCGGCTCCATTGCCAGAACCTTGCTATAATTCGCAAGCGCTTCCTCGAAGCGGCCAAGCGCGGCCAGAATAATTCCATGGTTCACCAGGGCCAAGATGGAATTCGGCCGTAGTTTTAGAGCGGCAGCGGTTAATTCGAGGGCCTCGGCGTTACGGCCCTGCTGAAGGCGAATAATTGCCAGCATAAGGCGCGGCATGACGCTTGATGCATCAGCGCAAAGGGCTTGCAAATAAAGCCGTTCAGCTTCCACCAGGTTCCCCCGTTGGTGAAATCCAATGGCTTGCTCGTATAGCTGCTGTGGACTCTCGGAGGCAAAGCTTGGATACATAATTGAACCAACAGTGCTTATAGGCACAGTACAATAACGAACATCTCCGTTCCAGCAAAAGGTGATAGCATTCTTGCCGCCCTGCAGAAACTCCTTGGACCAGCCATAATACATCGACTGGGCAATGCCCTCTCACTGAAGCTGCTGGATATATTTGCGGGTGGACGGCAACCAGTTGAGTTTACCAATACGATCCACGAGGCATCGAGCCAATTGGGGATTGAGCCTGCATCCTCCCAACCTATTGATCGAAAAATCGCCAGGCGAAAACGTATTCGTGAAACCCACCGGATACTTCACCGGCCGCGCCGTGACGCCGGTTTCAGGATCAGGCATGGAGTTGTTCCTATCAAGCGGCTGATGGCGATTTTGGCCCTGGCTAGGCTGGACGAACACGTCGGTAGCATGTCACAAAGCGCGCTAGTAGCGGGTGTAGTTCAATGGTAGAACGGCAGCTTCCCAAGCTGCATACGTGGGTTCGATTCCCATCACCCGCTCCATTCTCCTTCAAGGGGTTGGTAGCGATTTTCGCTCAGTGTACGGAACGGTTTTTCACCGAGTTTTTCCGTTTCTGGTTTCGTTCTGTTCTCCAAATCCTGTGGCAGAGTTCACAAAGTTTTCCGAGGCGGAGCGTGAGAGCAGGTGCCTCGTATGAAGATTGAATATCGCATCGCCACTTCGGTTGATCTGCCGCAGTTAGCCGATTTGCGTTGGCGGTTGAGCGCTCAAGCGCGCGGCGTTCGACGCTCGCAATGGTCGTCGCGCTGCGCTGGCGACGGACCATTTCGTCCGGCCGCGCCGAACCCCATCGCCCGCAGCATGTCGCCGTGATGCTGGTCGAACAGGCGGCCGGATGCGCTGTCCATCTCCGCGATATTGGCCGCATCACAGCCGCGCCGGAAAAAAGCCGGATGCAGGGCATGCAGATGGTCAAATGACAGATCGAAGCCGCGCTGCAGCGGGCGGCCGATAAAGGCGGCAATCTGCGCCAGCACATCCGGGCTGGCGGTGGTCAGATTTTCGTAGCGCACCACCAGCGTGTTGGCGCGCAGCGGCATCGCCCAGGCCCTGACATGCTGTGACCAGGATTGGCCGCGCCTGCCCCGTGATCACGTCTGCCAGGCTGACGTCGCGATGAAGAACCTCGCGCAGATAATGGGTGTGCGACACCACCGCGGAACGGCCGTCGCGCACCACATAGATGGCGGGATGCTGGTCGGCTGCCGGCGGCTCATGGGTTTTCACGTACAGGTTGCGGCCGGTGCGGCGGGCCATGGCGACAAACTGGCGGGCATTGCTGCCAATATCCTCGTGGCCGACCAGGGTGCGAACACCGGGATCGGCAAAATCCTGATCCTGATAAAGCGACTGGCTGGAGAGGCCGAAACAATGTTTCAGGATCAGCCGCAGCAGCGTGTTGCCCGAACGCGGATAGGACGCCAGCCAGGTGACTGGCGCCGCGGCGGCAACTGCGTGAGCTTCTTCTCTCGACATTGTCGCCAAGAGCTAGGCGCTTCGCCCGGGGAGCGCTTGCCGGCGCTGTCCTGCAAATGTCGCAACGCTTCGCGAGGGGTTCAGATCGACACGGCGAGGCAAACAGTAAGCGTATTTTAATCCGATGCTTTGCCTGTCAATATGGGCATGCCCGCGAAGGTCTTGGGGCCGAACGGTTAACGCCGGCCCTCTGGCACGCGGCGTGAATGGTTCACGCCGAAAGCCCGGATTTTCGCGCATGAGCCTCGTTCTGGACGCCCTGGAAGCGCGTTTTGATACAGCGCCGCTGGAGCTGGGCGCTCATCTTGGGACAAGGCCCGCTCTTGCGCGCGCCCCTGTCGTGGCCGCCTTTCTGGCCTATGTGACCCTTCTGGGTACGGCCTGGTGGGCGCTTGCTACCCTGGTGCCTGATCAGTTGGTGTTCCGCGCCCTGGGTCATGCGCTCACCCTGCAGCATGTTCATGACAAGGTTCTGGGCAACGCCTTGCTGATGCTGGTGCTGTTGCCGTCGGCGCTGTGGCTGGAATGTCTGGTCATCGGCTGGAAAGACAGTTCGGCGCGAGCGCTTCTCGCGCCCACCGGCTCGATGAAGACCGACATCGTCTTCCTTTTGCTCGATCAGGCGCATGTGATGGGCGCGCTCGGCCGGGTCATGATGCTGGGGGCGTCGGTCATTTCCGGTGTTGCCCTGCGCGACTGGCTTTGGACCCGCACGGGTTTTGCGATCGATCCTTCCGCGCTCCCGATGGCGCCGCAGGTGATCGTCTATTTCATGGCCTATTGCTTTTTCGATTATTGGGCGCATCGCCTGGGCCATACCCGTCTGTTCTGGCCGCTGCACCGCTATCATCATGCGGCGGAGGATTTCTGCGTCGTCAATGGCGCGCGCAGCCATCCCGCCGGCTTCATCGGCCTCTTTCTGATCAATGTGCCCATGCCTCTTCTGGGGGCGACGGCAGACGTGATGATCTGGGTCAATGTCATTGTCATCGCGCTGGGCTTTCTGATTCATTCGCGCATCGAATCCGGCTGGGGCTGGATTGGGCGCTGGCTGGTCCAGTCGCCGCTGCATCATCGCCTGCATCACAAGCTCGACATGAGCCGGCCGACCGGCTTCTTTGGCATGATGCCGGTCTGGGATCATCTCTTCGGAGGCTGGAGCGAGTGCTGCGATGCGAATGTTGAGATTGGCGTCGACACCGCCTATCGCCACGGCTTTTGGCTGGTGCCCGACCTGCTGCGCGACTATGGCGATTTCTGGAAAGGCGTGATCGGCAGGCGCATGCTCTCGCCTAGCGAACGCTCATCCTGAGATAGGCGTCTTCGATGGCCTGCCGGAAACGGTCGGCGTCGAACAAAGCTGTGGTCGAAAGATTTCGCGCCAGCTTCTCTTTCACCGCCTGCAGGCGGGCGGGATCACGCGCCAGCGCCAGGGCCAGTGCTTCGTAATCTTTCAGATTTTCCGTCACCAGTTCGGGCATGCCCACCGCATTCAGCAGGCTTGCGGCGACACGGCCGGCAAAAGCCTCGCCCTTGCAGGTCAACACCGGCAGCCCCGCCCATAGCGCGTCGCAGGCGGTGGCATGAGCATTGTAGGGCAGGGTATCCAGGAACAGATCCGCCAGCCGGTGACGCGCCAGATGCACATCCAGCGCCGCGTTGCTGGCGAATACCAGCCGGGCCGGATCGATCCCGCGCGCTCCCGCTTCCTTCTCCAGATTGGACCTGGTATCGGCGGCCGGTTGTTTCAGCCACAGCACGCTGCCGGGGATCTTCGCCAGAAGGCGCATCCAGATGTCGAAGACGGGCCGCGTGATTTTCCAGGCATTGTTGAAAGAGCAGAAGACAAAACTCTTTTCAGGCAGGCCTTCCGCGGCGCGCGCGGGCGTGTTTGCGATGATGCGCGCCGGATCGGTTGGGAAATAGGTGTCGGGCAGCTGCACCAGCGTTTCGCTGTAAAAGGGCTGCTCCTGCAGTGGGGCCACAACAGGATCCGCGACCAGATAATCGATGAAGGGCGCACCGGTGGTGCCGGGAAAGCCCAGCCAGCTCGCCTGCACCGGCGCAAAGCGGTGGGAAAATATGTGCAATCTGGAGAGGCCGGTATGGCCGCCCAGATCGATGGCGATGTCGATTTCCATCTCGCGCAGGCGCTGCGCGATCGCATCGCTGTTCAGTCCGGCGAAGTCATGAAAGCGGTCGAAGCCTTTGACCAGGCGGGCGCGGATCTCGCTGCTGTCGGAGGGCCCGGTGGAGATGCCGATCACCTGAAAGCGCTCGCGGTCGTGGCGCTCGATCAGGGGCGCGAGTTGCGCCGCCACGGCATGATCGCGGAAATCGGCGGAAATATACGCCAGCCGGATGCGGTCATGGGCGTAGTGTTCGCCGGTCCACAATGGCGCCGGCACTGGCGGCAGGCTGCCGGCGGCCGCGGAAGCGCAGGCCAGCTGCAAGGCCTTGTCGTCGCTGAAGCCCAGAAAGCTCAGCGGCGGCGCCAGCATCGCCGCATTCTCGGGCAGGATTTGCGCGATGCGGTCCCAGTCGCACAGGGCCAACATGACCATGATGCGGTTGGCCAGCGCCGGCGTATAGCCCGGCTCGCGCGCCAGTACCCAGTCGTAGCTGTCCTGTGCCTCGCGAAGGCGCTGCAGCTCGCCCAGCACCACTCCGCGGTTGAAATGCGCTCCGATCGCATCGGGCGCGACCGCCAGCGCTTGGTCCAATGCGGCCAGCGCCTCGCCATGCTTCAGCATTTGCGAAAGAATGACGCCGCGATTGTAATGGGCCTCGAAATGGCCGGGCTGCATCTTCAGCAGCCACTCATAGGCCTCCAGCGCTTCGCCAGAACGCTGCGCCGCCATCAGCGCATGGCCATAATGGGCCAGGGCTGTCGCGTCGGCGGGGTTCTGCTTGACCGCCTTGTTCAGAAGGGGGATGGCCTCGTCAAACCGGCCCTGCTGCGCCTTGAGGAAGCCCAGCATGTGCAAGGCCGGAAAGCTCGCGGCATCGGCGCGCAAGATCTGGCGATAGAGTTTCTCAGCCTGATCCAGCCGGCCGGCGCGGTGCGCCGCCACGCCCTGTTCGAATAGCTGCTGCAAGTCCATGTGGCCTGAACTTAAAGGTCCCGCAGCAGCCAGCGCACGGACCGCTTCTGCAACTCGATATATTGCGGATTCCACATGGCGTGAATGGTGTGGCCCACCGCGGTGAATACCACCCGGCCTTTGCCATAGTCATAGGCCCAGCCGGCCGGCGATTTGGTGCCGCGCCCTTCATAGGTCAGCCCGTCCAGATTTTCCGATTCCAGGATCACGTAACGCGGATCCTTGTCGTAATCGACATAATGCTGCTCGTCATTGACGATGAAGGGCTTCATGCCCGCGGTGATTGGATGGGCGTTGGTGGTGGCATGCACCTGGAACGGGCGCAGCGGCGGATGGCCGAAATAGGCCCCCCCCATCACCTCGCGGTAATTCTTGGATGACAGCGAAATGTGGCTGGCATTGTGCAGCGGATAAAAGCCGCAGCCATTGGAGACGAAATTCTTGATCGCCAGTCCCTGATCTTCGGTCATCCAGAACACCGACTTGGCGGCGGGGAAGTCGCTGACGTTCTCCAGGTTCATTTCATAATCGGTATAGGCATCGGGCCCGGAATAGCCGGCCGGCCAGATCATGCCGTCGCGCAGGATCAGCAGCAGCTGATAGGGCTTGAGCGAAGCCGCCGACAGCCCGGCATAGTCGATGGTGTAATCGATGGCGATGTCCATATCGTGGAACACCTTGTCCAGGCTGACCCGGATGTAATCGGGGTTGTGATAGCGGTCGCCGATCAGCGCCAGGGCGCGTGGCCGCGCGCCTGTGGCGGCGCGGGCGGCCCCAATGCCGCTCAGTGCGCCGGCGCTGGCGCCCGCGACCAGCTGGCGGCGGGAGATTTTCGGCGGAAACAGTTTCATCGCATGCGCCCCTTCTTGTTGTTATTTAAAGTCTGGCCTGCTCGCAGGCGTTTGCCCGCTGGTCCTTCGAAAGCTATAGACGAGCCCGCGTCTCTATGTCTGTATATAAAATACAGAATAAGGCGGCCGCACAAAACGCCTCCGGAAGCACAAGGCGAGGATAAGTCAGGATGTTGAAAACCGGAAATCGCGGGCCCAAGACCCGTGGGATTTGGCTCGCAGGCCTGGCACTGGCTGGGCTGATGCTTGCGGGTTGCGACAACAAGCCTGCCAGTCACAGTTATGCAGGCGGCGTGGTGGACGGCTGGCCGGTGTGGGGCCATGGCGCCTTGGGCCAGCGCTACAGCGCCAACACCCAGATCACGCCGGACAATGTCAAAGACCTGAAGGTCGCCTGGACCTATCGCACCGGCGATCTGTCGGTGCCCGGCAAGCATGCCGATCTGGCGTTCGAGGCCACGTCCATCCTGGCCAACAACACGCTTTATCTCTGCTCACCCAGAAGCCGCATTGCCGCGATCGACCCGACGACCGGCAAAGAGAAATGGATGTTCGACGCCCATCCCGACACCAATGGCGCTACCGTCATCACCTGCCGTGGCGTGTCCTATTGGCAAGACAGCCAGTCGAATGGCATCTGCTCCAGGCGCATCTTCGCCGGCACCATCGACGGCAAGATGTGGGCGCTGGACGCCGACACCGGCCGCCCCTGCACCGGCTTTGGCGATCACGGCAAGGTCGATCTGCATGAAGGGTTAGGCTTTATCGAAAAGCCCGGCCTGTGGGGCATTTCATCGGCGCCCACCATTGTCGGCGACAAGGTGATCACCGGCTCCAAGATCATCGACTTCCACAACACCGACATGCCCGGCGGCGTGGTGCGTGCGCTGGATGCCAGAACCGGCAAGGTGGTATGGGCGTTCACCGCCGCGCCGCCAGATCAGCCGCAGGGCGACGCCCAGCACTATCCGCGCAGCGCGCCGAATGTGTGGGCGCCGATGTCGGTGGATACCCAGCGTAAGCTGATCTTTCTGCCCACTGGCACGCCGCAGGTGGATTCCTATGTCGGCAAGGCCGACTGGGATTATTACGGCAGCTCGGTGATCGCGCTGAACACCGACACCGGCCAGGTCGTGTGGCATTACCAGCTGGTGCACAAGGATATCTGGGATTACGACAGCCCATCCCAGCCGCTGCTGTTCGATTACAAAGCGCCCGATGGCAAGGTGATCCCCGCGCTCGCCCAGGCCACCAAGATGGGCTATATCTTTGTCTTCAATCGCGAGACCGGCCAGCCGATTTTCCCGATTCACGAAACGCCCGTCTCCACCGGCGGCGTGCAAAAGGGTCTCTCGCCCACCCAGCCAATTCCGGAACTGCCGGAACACGAAGTCCAGATCACCAAATTCCAGGACTCCGATATTTTCGGCTTTGCGCTGGTTGATCGCTGGGACTGCCTCAAGCGCTTCCATGCGCTGGTCAATGAAGGCATCTTCACGCCTTACTATTCCAAGCCCAGCGTGGACTATCCCATCAGCCTGGGCGGCATGGACTGGGGCGGGATCACCTATGATCCCAGCCGCAACATTCTGGTGGTGAATTCCAACAACATCCTGGGCGCCCATCACCTGGCGCCGCACAAGGGCTCCGAAGGTTATTCACCGCTGATCGGCACGCCCTATCGCCAAGTCTATGACGACATGATGTCCATGTTCGGCGCGCCCTGTAATGCACCGCCCTGGGGCCGGCTCACCGGCATCAACATGACCACCGGCAAGAAGATCTGGGAGGTGCCGCTGGGCACCACCCGGGACGAAGCGCCCTGGCCGCTATGGTTTCATCTGGGGGTGCCCAACCAGGGCGGGGCGATCACCACCGCATCGGGCCTGACCTTCATCGCCGCCACCACCGACCGCTATTTCCGGGCCTTCGAGACCGCCACGGGCAAGGAATTGTGGCGGGTGTCGCTGCCGGCGGCCGGCCAGTCCATGCCCATGACCTATCGGCTCGATGCCAACGGCAAGCAGTATGTTGTGCTGGCGGCGGGTGGCCACTCCGCGCTACAGAACCGCCAGGGCGATTATGTCATCGCCTATGCGCTGCCATGAGGGGATGATGGAGCAATTGGACCAGAACCTGGCCGAGACCGCGCCGCACAGCGTCGCGCCGCCCACCTTGCGCGCCCATGTCGTCAAGATGCTGTCGGCGGGAATTCTGTCGGGCAAATACAAGCCGGGCGACCGGCTGAACGAAAGCCAGATCGCGCGCGAGCTCAACATCAGCCGCATCCCGGTGCGCGAGGCGCTGTCCCAGCTGCAGGAGCAGGGGCTGGTGCAGAACCGCGAGCGCCGCGGCATGTTCGTCACCAACATCGGCCCGGAAGAGGTGCTGCAGATTTCTTCCCTGCGCATCATTCTTGAGACCGAAGCGCTGCGCCTGGCGAAGACGCATATGACGCCGGAAATCCTGGACCAGCTGGAAAAGCTGATGCTGCAGATGGACAACTGGAACGGCACGCTTCTGGAAGCCGCGGCCCTCGATCTGGAATTCCACCGCATTCTTTGGAAGGCGGCGGGCAATCCCTATCTGGAGCGGTCGCTGAACGGGCTGATGGTGCCTTTGTTCGCGCAGAAGACACTGGAGCATGTCACAAAAGATGTGCGCCGCTGGCGGCTCAGCCATCACCGCATGATGCTGGATGCGGTCGCGGGCCGTTCCGATGACGATCTGCAGGAAGTGCTGCTGACCCACATGCGTATGTCCTATACCGAGCCGGAGCGCTACTCGACCCTGGCCCGCAAGCCGTCCTGACTTGACGGCTCGTGATCTCGCACCTGCGAAATCTGCCGCCGGATGGCGACAGATTGCGAAGAGAATTGTATCGCTGCGCCCTGTTGTCGCTTGGCAAAAAAGCCGCCTGACACCTAAGGTATATTGTCTACAGAGATGGGGCCGTCGAACCTCCACCTGAGGCAAGATCATTGGAGGAAGACGATCGCCATGACTATCAAATCCATTCTGCTGTCCGGCGCGGTGGCGCTGGCTTTTCTTGTTCCTGCCTCGGCACAGACCGCCAAGGACTATGCCCGCTATTCCGGGTGGCCCGCGCCACGCGCCCAGGGCCAGAACGTCAATGGCATGCACATCTTCCTGTTCGGTGGTCTCAAGAGCCACGGTCCGGGCGCGCATGACTATCCCTATTGGCTGGACAGCTGGTCCAAGCTTTTGACCGAGCATGGCGCGGTGGTGGATGGCGCGCTGTCGTTCCCCAGCCAGGAACAGCTCGATCATTCCGATGTCGTGATCATCTACAAGGGCGATGCCGGCTACATGACGCCGGAACAGCGCGCGCGCCTGCAGGCCTATGTGAAGCGCGGCGGCGGTCTGGTCACCTTCCATGACTCGCTGTGCGGTCCCGATCCGGCCGATATGGCAACCCTGGTGGGCGCCGGCAAGAAGCATGGCGAGGTCAACTACACCTGGACCGCGACCCTGGATTACAACTTCATCGACAAGGACAATCCGATCGTCCAGGGCATGCCGGCCCAGATCTATGACGAAGCTTTCTACAAGCTGAACTTCGCCCCGGAAGTGCACCCCATCCTGTCCGTCACCATGCCCGACACCCCCAGCGCGCGCCGGGGCGGCGGTGTCGGCCAGACCGTGCCGCAGATGTGGACCTATGAGCACACCTTGCCGGGCGGCCAGCCCGCGCGCGCCTTTGTCTGGATGCAGGGCCATATGGTCGACAGCCTGCAGGATCCCGCCATCCGCAAGGTCCTGATGCGCGGCATCGCCTGGGCGGGCAAGCATCCCATCACCGAACTGACCGACTATGTACCGCCGCCGCCGCGCGCCATGCGGCCGGAGCAGTAAGCATAGCATCCCAACGCGCGGCCATCGCAGATGATGCGGTGGCCGCGTTCATCTTCCAGTCAGGCCGGACACGATAAAAGGATCAGGCGATGAAAGCAGTGTTGAAAGGCACGTGTGCCGTCACGGCGCTGGCGCTGATGGCGACAGCGGCGGTTGCGGCCGGCACCGACTGGGAAACCAGCGGCCACGATTTGGGCGGCCAGCGTTATTCGCCGCTGACCCAGATCAACAAGTCCAACGTCGCCAACCTGCAGATCGCCTGGAGCTATCACCTGACGCCGGCCGGCTATAGCGGGCGGCCGCGCCTGGCCGAAGTCATTCCGATCGTGGTGGGCAACCACATGTATATCTCTTCCGCCCTATGGCGAGATCATTTCGCTGAACGCCACCACCGGTGCGGAAGAGTGGAAGTTCGATCTGCCCGACAACGACACGCCGACCGAGCGCGGCGTCGCCTATTGGCCGGGCGCCAAGGCCGCCGTGGTGTTCGGCAGCCGCATGGGCCGTCTTTATTCGGTGGACGCCAAGACCGGCAAACCGACGAGAGCTTTGGCGACCACGGCATCGTCAATCTCAAGACGCCCGAGGTCATGGGCAACACCCCGACCTATCCCTATGGTCAGCCTGCGGTGCCGATCATCTATAAGAACCTGATCATCACCGGCGCCGGCACGCCCGATGCCGCGCCCAATGTGGGGGCGACCGGCGACACCCGTGCCTGGGATGCCAAGACCGGCAAGCTGGCCTGGACGTTCCACACCGTGCCGCTGCCGGGCACCTTTGGTTTTGACACCTGGGGTGGCGACAGCGCGCGTCATCGTTCCGGCGTCAATGTCTGGGGCTATTTCACGGTGGATCAGAAGCGCGGCATTCTCTACATGCCGCTGGGCGCGCCCAACAATGATCGCGTCGGCGTCGACCGGCCGGGCAACAATCTCTTCAGTTCCTCCATTGTCGCGGTGGATGCCAACACCGGCAAATATCTCTGGCACTTCCAGGTCACCCATCACGATATCTGGGACAATGACACCCAGGATCCGCCGGTGCTGATGGATGTGCACAAGGACGGCAAGACCATTCCCGCACTTCTGACCGTCAACAAGAATGCGCTCGCCTTCATCTTGGACCGCGTCACCGGCAAGCCGATCTTCGGCGTCGAGGAACGCGCCGTGCCGAAGAGCAATGTGCCGGGCGAAGAGACCTCGCCCACCCAGCCCTTCCCGGTGAAGCCCGAGCAGCTGTCGCAAGGCAGCGTCAGCCGCGACAATCTCTACAAGGGCGATGCCGAGCATCAGGCCTATTGCGAGAAGCTGGTCGACATCAATCACATGGTGCTGGGATCGACCTATCTGCCGCCGGGCTACAACGAAATCACGGTGGCGCCGCCCGGCACGCAAGGCGGGGTGAATTATTATGGCGGCAGCTATGACCCTAAGCTGCATCTGTTCGTGGCCAATGTGAACAACCTGTTCCAGCCCATGCGCGTGGTCAAAAAGACGGACGGCACCTACGTCAACAATTATGGCGTGACGCGGTTCTGGGACCCCGACAAGAAGCTCCCCTGCGGGCCGACCCCCTGGGGTCAGCTGGTAGCGGTAAATGTGGATACGGGCGACGTGGTTTACCGCAAGACCTTGGGCGTGACCGACAGTTTTCCGCCGCAATTTCAAGATACGGGTAGGCCGGGCCTGGGCGGTACCATCCTGACCGCCTCGGGCCTGACCTTTGTCGGCGCCACCGATGACTACCGTTTCCGCGCCTTTGCCACCGCGACAGGTGACAAATTGTGGGAAGTGAAGTTAAAGGCGTCTGTCACCGCCACGCCTGCCACCTATCTGGGTTCGGACAAGCGGCAGTATGTGGCGATGTCGGACACCGGCGGCTCCCAGACGGGGTCGGTGGTCAGTAATGACGAGATCATCGCGTTTGCGTTGCCGAAGAAGTAGTTTTTGGCCGTTTGGGGCGGAAAGAGAGAGACGAACCGTGCGTGCTTTTGCTGTAGCTATTTTGCTTGCGGGCCTGGCCACTCCGGCCCTGGCCGACGACGATTACAAGAGCCTGCCGGCGGGACAGGGCCGTGACGTGATGGTCAAGGTGTGCTCGCAGTGCCACTCGCCCGAGATCGCCGCCCAGCAGAACCTGGATGCCCAGGGCTGGAAGGATCTGGTCAACCAGATGGCGAACAACGGCGCCCAAGCCTCCGATGCCGATTTCGACACCATCTCCAAGTATCTGACCGCCAGCTTCCCGGCGAAATAAGGCCCCCGTTTCCCAAGGCCGCCCGGCGCGCTACAAGGCGTGCCGTCGATTTCCCATGCCCTCTGATAAGGACAAAGATCAATGAAATTGCTGCGCTATGGCCCCAAGGGGCAGGAAAAGCCGGGCCTGCTGGATGCCCAGGGCCAGATCCGCGATCTGTCGGGGATCGTGAAGGACATCAACGGTGCCGTGCTGGCCGATCTGTCGGCAATCCGCGCCGCCAAGGTCGAGAGCCTGCCGGTGGTGGCGGGCGGCGTGCGTCTGGCCCAACCGGTCGCCAATGTCGGCAAGTTCCTCTGCATCGGGCTCAACTATTCCGACCACGCTGCGGAATCGGGCATGCCCGAACCCAGCGAGCCCATCATCTTCATGAAGGCGACCTCGGCCATCATCGGGCCCTTCGATGACGTCTATCTGCCGCCCACCTCCAAGAAGTCGGACTGGGAAGTGGAGCTGGGCGTGGTGATCGGCAAGGAAGCGCGCTACGTCTCCAAGGAGAAGGCGCTGGACTATGTCGCCGGTGCCTGTGTGGTGAACGACCTTTCCGAGCGTGAATACCAGCTCGAGCGTCTGGGCACCTGGGACAAGGGCAAGGGCTGCGACACCTTCGGTCCTTTCGGTCCCTATCTGGTGACTTTGGATGAAGTGGGCGATCTCAACAATCTAGGCCTGTGGCTGGATGTGAACGGCACCCGCATGCAGACCGGCTCGACCGCCAGCCTGATCTTTGATGTGCCGACCTTGGTCTCCTACGTCAGCCAGTTCATGAGCCTGCAGCCTGGTGATGTGATCTCGACCGGCACCCCGCCGGGCGTGGGCATGGGCAAGAAGCCGCAGATATGGCTGAAAGAGGGTGATGTCATCACCTTGGGCATCGACAAGCTGGGCGACCAGAAACAGAACGTGAAGCGCACCAAAATCTAAGGTGCCTCCAAACAGAAAGGGCGCCGGATTTCTCCGGCGCCCTTTTTCTTTGCCTTGTGCGAAGAGCTAGTGATTGTCGCGCGGGATGCCCATGGTCTGGTCGATCTTCTGATACTTGACCGCATCTTCCAGCACCATGCCGGTACCCATCTGGCCGACATGCTCGCGCTGGATTTCCTGCCACGGCGTCTGCGAAGCCGGATATTTGTAGCCGCCCGCTGCTTCCAGTTCCTTGCGGCGCCTGGCCAGCTCTTCATCGCCGATCAGCATATTGGCGGTGCCCTTGCGCAAATCGATGCGCACCCGGTCGCCCGTCTGGAGCAGCGCCAGCCCGCCGCCGACGGCGGCTTCGGGCGAGGCGTTCAGGATCGAGGGCGACCCCGAAGTGCCCGACTGGCGGCCGTCGCCGACGCACGGCAGCGCATTGATGCCGGCCTTCAGCAGCGAAGCGGGCGGCCGCATGTTCACCACTTCGGCAGCACCCGGATAACCCACCGGGCCGGCGCCGCGCATGATCAGAATGGTGTGTTCGTCGGCGCCCAGCGCGGGATCGTCGATGCGGGCGTGATAGTCTTCCGGCCCGTCGAACACCACGACCGGGCCTTCAAAGGCTTCGAGGTCCTTGGGGTTGGACAGATAGCGTTTGCGGAATTCCTCGCTGATCACGCTGGTCTTCATGATGGCGCTGTCGAACAGGTTGCCGGTCAGCACGATGAAGCCGGCATCCTTCTTCATGGGCTTGTCGAAAGGCCAGATCACTTCTGCGAGATGAACCTTTTTACCCTTGCAGTTCTCGCCCATGGTCTTGCCATTGGCGGTCAGCGCCTTTTCCTTGATCAGGCCCTGTTGCATCAGGATGTTGACCACGGCGGGCACGCCGCCGGCATGATGGAAATCCTCGCTCAGATATTCACCGGCCGGCTGCAGGTTCACCAGCAGCGGCACCTTGTGGCCGATGGTCTGCCATTCCTGCAACGGCACATCCACGCCCATGTGACGGGCGATGGCCGTGATGTGGATGGGCGCATTGGTCGAGCCGCCGATGGCCGAGTTGACCACGATGGCGTTGTGGAAGGCCTCCTTGGTCAGAATCTTGGACGGGCGCAGGTCTTCCTTGACCATGTCGACGATGCGAAGGCCGGTGGCATAGGCCATCTGGCCGCGCTCGCGATAGGGTGCGGGGATCGAGGCGGAACCTGGCAGCTGCATGCCCAGCGCTTCCGCCAGGCTGTTCATGGTTGAAGCCGTGCCCATGGTGTTGCAATAGCCTACCGACGGCGCCGAAGACGCCACCAATTCCATAAAGCCACGATAGTCGAGCTCGCCGCGCGCCATCATCTCGCGCGCCTTCCACACAATGGTGCCCGAGCCGGTGCGCTCGCCCTCGTGCCAGCCGTTCAGCATCGGGCCGACCGAGAAGGCGATGGCCGGAATGTCCAGGGTCGCCGCCGCCATCAGGCAGGCGGGCGTGGTCTTGTCGCAACCGATGGTCAAGACAACGCCGTCGATCGGATAGCCATAGAGCAGCTCGACCAGGCCCATATAGGCGAGATTGCGGTCCAGTGCTGCGCCCGGACGCTTGCCGGTTTCCTGAATGGGATGGACCGGGAATTCCATGGCGATGCCGCCGGCTTCGCGGATGCCTTCGCGGATGCGCTTGGCCAGTTCGAGGTGATGGCGATTGCAGGGGCTGAGATCACTGCCGGTCTGGGCGATACCGATGATCGGCTTGCCCGACTGAAGCTCTTCGCGGGTCAGCCCGAAATTCAGATAGCGCTCGAGGTACAGCGCCGTCATGTCGGGATTGGAAGGATTGTCGAACCATGCGCGGCTGCGCAGGGTCTGGGGCGTCTTGCCGTCGTACTTCTTTTGATCTGACATCGATTGTTCCTGGGATTGTTCCTGAAGAATTGAAAAGGATCAGCCGGCGAACAGCGTCATGCCGCCGTCCACCCGAAGCACCTGGCCATGGACGAAGCTTGCCTGGTCGCTGGCCAGGAAGGCGACGGCATTGGCGATTTCTGCGGGCTTGGCGTAGCGGTCCAGCGACACGCCATCCATCATGGCGGGATCGGTGGTGCGGGTGGCGAGAAACCGCGCCGTGGTGGTGGGGCCTGGGCTCACCGCATTGACGCGCACACCGTGTTTGCGCATCTCCAGCGCCAGCGAACGGGTGTAATGCAGGATCGCCGCCTTGGCGCAGCCATAGATGACTTCGGGCGAGACCCCGACATGGCCGTTGAGCGAGCCGAAATTGATCACCGCACCCTTGTTGCGCTTAGCCATGCCCGGCACCACCGCGCGGCACATCAGCATGGTGCCGAAGAAGTTGCGGTTCATCACCGCTGCTGCGTCTTCCAGGCTGATGTTGAGTGCGTCATTGGGATTGGGCTTGCCGCCCTTGGCCGCAATATCGCCGCCGGCGCAATTCACCAGAATGGAGATCGTGCCCAAAGCGGCTTCGATCTTTTTGACCATCGCGGCAATGTCATCTTCTTTGGTGATGTCGCCAGTAACAGCAACCACCTTCGCGCCGCCCGGCTTCGACAGCTCGTTCGCCAGCGCCGTCAGGCTGGCGCTTTCGCCAAAAGCCGCGGGCGCTTCCTCATTGATGTCGTGTAGCGCAACAGCGGCGCCATTCGCCAGCAGGGTCTGTGCGATCATGCGCCCAAGGCCGCGCCCCGATCCCGTCACCAGCGCGACCTGGCCGGCGAAATCGAAGGTTTTGGGAATGTCTGGGCTGGTCAATTCCGCTGCTCCGCGCAAGGTGGTCCGGGGTGGGCTGTTCGTGTGAAAGCCCTTGTTTTTTATCGGCTAATCTCACACCGGCGCGTGCGCAAAACAGGCCGGATGCATTGACTTCCCGTGAGGTGAATTTAGTATACAAATTGCAAGCCGATGTGAAGCCTTTAAGGCCGCGCCGGTCTCCCATGCCCCAGGTGCGGGACAGGATAACAAGGGGCGAAACGCAGGCATGAAACCGACGCATACGCGCTACTGGGTCGTTCTGTTCGCCCTGGCGCTGGCGATGATCATGTACATCCAGCGCGTGGCGATTTCGGCCGCCATCGTGCCCATCGCCGCCGACCTGCATCTGAACAAGGCTGAGACTGGCGTGGTGCTGGGGGCCTTTGGCCTGTCCTATGCGCTGTTCGAAATTCCCATGGGCCTTTTGGGCGACAAGCTCGGGGTGCGCTGGGTTCTGACCCAGGTGGTGCTCCTGTGGTCGATATTTACCGCACTCACCGGTGCGGCCTGGAGCATGTCCTCGCTATGGGTGATCCGCTTTCTGTTCGGCGCCGGTGAGGCGGGCTGCTTTCCCAACCTGACCCGCATGCTCTCGGCCTGGCTGCCGCTGTCGGAGCGGGTGAAGGCCCAGGCCGTGATGTGGGCCTTTGGCCGCTGGGGCGGGGCGCTGGCGCCGCCGGTGGCGATCTTCGTCATCTCCATATTCGGCTGGCGTCTGGGCTTTGTGGCGCTGGCCATGTTCGGCGTGGTCTGGGTCGCGTTGTTCCTGCCCTGGTTTCGCAACGATCCGGCGCAGCATAAAGGGGTCAATGCCGCCGAACTGGCGCTGCTGGAAGGCGGGCGCGAACTGGTGCTGCATGAGCGCGGTATTCCCTGGTATCGCCTGCTGCTGCAGAAAGACATTTTCTTCCTGGGTCTGCAGTATTTCGGTTTCTCCTACACCTGGTATTTCTACGTCACCTGGCTGCCCACCTGGCTGCATGAGGCGCGCGGGCTTTCCATGACCCAGGTCGGGCTCTATGCCACCTGGCCGCTGGCGGCCGGCGGGCTGGGCTCCATCGTTTCCGGTTTTCTGCCGCTGTCAATTCCGCGCAAGTGGGTGGCAATCGGCGGCTTTTTCACCACCGCGATCCTGATCTTCATCATTCCGGGCGTGTCGCGTGTGCCGGCGGCGATGGCGTTGATGGCGGTGGCGAGCTTCTCGTCGGACCTCACCATGCCGATTTCCTGGAACACCTGTGTGGAGATCGGCAAGGAATATACCGCGACCGTCTCCTCCACCATGAACATGCTGGGCAACTTCGCGGGCTTTGTCGCGCCGGTGGTGTTCGGTTTCATCCTGCAATATACCCACGCCAACTACAGCATCGTGATGTACACCATGGCGGTCGCGGCGATTGTTTCCGGCAGCTGCTGGTTCTTCCTCGAGCCGGACGCGCAGCGCTGAATTTTTTCGAAGAAAGGCCAAGGAGATGTTAGTCACGTGAAGATCGATCTGACAGGCAAGGCGGCGGTTATCGTGGGCGGCTCGGGCGGCCTGGGCGAAGCCATGGCGCATACCCTTTCGCAGGCGGGCGCGAAAATCGCGCTGGTCGGCCGCAGCCAGGCCAAGCTGGACAAGGTGGCGGGCGAGCTTAAAGCCAAGGGCGGGGCGGTTGAGACGTTCAGCGCCGACATGGTCAGCGAAAGTGATGTCGCGCGCCTGGCCAAGGACGTGAACGCCAAGTTCAAGAATCCGCAGATCCTGATCAATTCGGCCGGCATCAATATCAGGAAGTCGGTCACCGATTTCACGCTCAAGGAATTCCAGAGCGTGGTCAATTCCAGCCTGGTCACCACATTCCTGGCCTGCAACGCCTTCGTGCCGGGCATGAAAGGCACCGGCTATGGCCGCATCATCAACCTGTCGTCGATGATGGCGCATGTCTCGCTGCCCAACCGCACCGCCTATTCCGGTGGCAAGGCTGGGCTGCTCGGCTTCACCAAGTCGCTGGCGCTGGAACTGGCGGGCGAGGGCATCACCGTGAATGCGATTTCGCCCGGCCCCTTCCATACCGAGATGAACCTGCCGGTGATCAACGATCCGGAAGCCAACAAGCTGTTCCTCACCAAGCTGCCGGTGGGCCGCTGGGGCAAGGTGGAAGAGATCGGCGGCTTGGCCTGTTATCTGTGCAGCGATCTGGCCGGCTTCATCACCGGCACCGATATCATCATCGATGGCGGCTGGACCGCCGCCTGAACAACGGAGATTTCCATGACGACGCGGCGTGATGTGATGCTGGGCGGAGCCGCGCTTGCGGCGTCCGCCACGATGCCGGCTTTTGCCGCGGATGCTCCGTCGCCGCTGGGCACCTCCCAGACGGCCCTGGGCCATTATCTCCGCGGCTTGCGCGCCAAGGGCGGCGGCAAGATCGATCCGATTGAAGTGGTCGATTATGTCCACGGATTAGGCGGCGGCGGCGTGCAGTTCACCGTGCCGCTGGATTCCGACCTCAAGGCACTCCGGGCGCGGCTTGAGAAGAACCGCATGTTCATCCAGGGTGACCTGGATCTTCTCACCCGTCACATGGACGACCTGCCCGCTTTCGAGCAGGCGCTGAAGAACTACAAGGCGCTGGGCGCGGATTGCGTGCGCGTGGTCTGTTTTGTCGGCCGCCGCTATGAGACCTTCAAGAGCCTGCAGGACTACAAGGACTGGCACGTCGCCGCGATCAAGTCGCTCGATGCCTGCCTGCCGATTGCCGAGCGCGTCGGCATCCCGCTCGCCATGGAGAACCACAAGGATCGCGCGGTGGATGAAGAGGTTGAGGTGCTGCAGAAATATTCCAGCCAGCATCTGGGCGCCACCGTCGATTTCGGCAACAACATCGCCATGTGCGACGATCCGGTGGACGTGATCAACAAGCTGGCGCCTTACGCCAAGACCACCCACATGAAGAACATGGCGGTGCAGAATTACGCCGATGGCTTCCTGCTGTCGGAAGTTCTGTTCGAGGATGGCTTCATGGATATTCCGGCGATGTGGGCGGTGCTGAAGAAGGCCAATCCGGCGATCAGGCCAGTGCATGAGCTGATCACCCGCGATCCGCTGAAGGTACCGGTCCTGACGGACAAATATTGGATCACCTGGCCCGACCGCGGCGGCAAATTTCTGGCCGACACCATCCGGCTGGTGAACGCCAATTCGTCCAAGAAGCCGCTGCCGATCCTCAGCACGCTTTCGCCGGACGCGCAGGCGCAGGCGGAAGAGAGCAACAACAAGGCTTGCTTTGCCTGGGCGCGCACCGCGCTGGCCTGAGGCTGGTGATCACCGCTTTGCCGAAATATCCTCTTCCCTTGCGGGCGAAAACAAGGCAGCGAGCGATCGTATCGGCGGAGACGCTTTTAATTTTGGATGGACACGGCAACTCAGCTCAATAAGGCAAAGGCACTCCACCGGCAGGGTAACCTGGCGATGGCCGAGAAATTCTATTTTCAGATTCTTCAGACCGACCCGGTCTGTTTTGGTGCCTATTTGCTGCTGGGTACTTTGCGGTCACAGCAGGGACGAATATCTGAAGCGATCTCGCTCGTCAGCAAGTCGCTGGAAATCTGTCCCAATGATTTTGAGGCCTTGTCAATTTACGGCCCATTGCTGATGGCAGGGGGCCGCTTCGCAGAGGCGCTGGAGATATTCGACAGGACCCTCGCGATCCGGCCCGGCATCCCGCAAGGGCTGCACAATCGCGGGCTTGCCCTGGCCAATCTCAATCGTTTTGAGGCAGCGCTGGCCAGTTATGACACTGCAATTTCGCGGCAACCCGATTTCGTATTTGCCTGGATCAACCGGGGCATTGCACTGGGCAAGCTTAGGCGTTTCGACGAGGCGATTGAAAGTTACGACAGAGCGCTTGCATTACAACCGCAGCTTTCGCCAGCGCTGGAAAATCGCGGCGCGGCGCTCTTGAGCCTTGGTCGCGTCGAAGAGGCGCTGGCGAACTACGACAAGATGCTCGCCATCGAGCCGGGAAACGCAGCCGTCTGGAACCTCCGTGGCGTCGTTCTACACGCACTCGTCCAGTTTGAAAGAGCGCTGGAGGCTTTCGAACGGGCGGTCGTGCTCCGGCCGAACTTCATCGACGCCTTCCGAAATCGTGGTGATGTCTTGAGAAACCTGAGGCGGTTTGACGAGGCCCTGACGAGCTATGACCGGGCCATCGCGCTCGATCCTGACAATGCCGCAACCTGGAACGAGCGGGGCGTGCTGCTGGGCGAGATGAACCGTCTTGAGGACGCCCTGGCGAGCTACGACAAATCCCTTGCCTTGAAGCCCGATTACGCCAATGCACTGATCAATCGTGGCTCCCTGCAATGGTCCAGGATGGGGCGGCGTTACGATGAGGCCACCAAAGACCTGGAGCGCGCGCTCGCTTTGGACCCCCGGCATGCTTACGCGCGGGGCGAGTTGTTGCATATCAGGATGCAGGCCGCGGACTGGCGCGATTTCCCGCAGGAAAAAGCGCAGATCGACCGGGACATTCGCGAAGGTCATCTTGTCATCCAGCCATTTGTCTATCAGGCGATAAGCGACTCTGCGGCGGATATGGCTGCCTGTTCGCGCGGCTTTGCCAAACTTTATCCGGCTGTACCTTGCCCCCCAATTCCCCGGAGCCGCAATCATGGCAAGATCCGCATCGGTTATCTCTCGGCGGATTTTCGCGAACAGGCGACCGCCTATCTGACCGTGGGTCTTTATGAGATGCACGACAGGCAGACGTTCGAGATCATCGCTTTCGACAATGGTGCCAGCGATGACAGCGCGATCCGCGCGAGGCTGGAAAAGGCGTTCGACAAAATCGTCGCTATCTCGCATCTGCCGGATCATGTGGCCGCAGACAGGATTCGCGCCGAAGAAATAGATATCCTGGTCAATCTCAACGGCTATTTCGGATCGCACCGGATGGGGGTCTTCGCCCGCAAGCCGGCGCCCGTGCAGGTCAATTTTCTGGGATTTCCGGCGACACTGGGCGCGCCCTATATGGACTATATTCTGGCGGACCGCGTCGTCATTCCCGAGGAGGAACGCTGCCATTATTGCGAGCAGGTGGTCTATTTGCCCGATTGTTACCAGGTCAATGATTTCAGGCGGCCGATCGCCGAAGATATTCCAACGCGCGCCGGCAACGGCCTTCCCGAAAAGGCCTTCATCTTCTGCAATTTCAATCAAAGCTACAAATTCACGCCCGCCATGTTTGAATCATGGATGCGATTCTCAAGCAGGTTCCGGACAGCGTCCTCTGGCTGCTGGACGATATCCCGGAATTTCGCGACAATCTTTGCCGCGCAGCACAACGCCGTGACGTGGCGGGCACCAGGCTGATTTTTGCACCGCGCGTCGCGGTTGAAAAACATCTCGCGCGCCTCAGGCTTGCCGATCTGTTTCTCGACAGCCTGCCCTACAATGCCCATACCACCGCCAGCGATGCATTGTGGGCCGGGTTGCCGCTTCTGACCTGCCGCGGCACAGCCTTTCCGGGACGGGTCGCGGCCAGCCTGTTGGGCGCCGCGGGCCTGTCCGAACTGGTGACGGAAACGCCGGGCGACTATGAGCGTCTTGCAGTTACGCTGGCGCGCGATACGACGCGGCTCGGCGCAAGCAGACAAAAGCTGCGGCAGAACCGGTTTGATTGCGCGCTGTTCGATACCGATCGTTTCCGGCGGCACATCGAAGCATCCTACGCGACCATGTGGGACATTTGGTTGCGCGGGGAAAAACCACACGCATTCAGCGTCCAGCCGATGCGTGGCCCGGCCGAGCCGTAGTTTTACTCTAACGTCGCAATCGCCTGGAGAGGAAGAACTACTGCACCGTAAAATGCATCAGCGTGGTCGAGGTGAAGGTCTCGCCCGGCTTGAGTTCGGTCGTGGGAAAATCCGGCTTGTTGGGGCTATCCGGATAATGCTGGGTCTCCAGCGCAATGCCGTCCGTCGCCCGCATCGTCGTGCCCATCGCGCTCACCGCTCCGCCATTCAGGTTGTTCGATGTGTAAACCTGAACCCCCGGCTGAGTGGTGGAAAGCTCGAGCGTGCGGCCGCTGACCGGATCGGTGACCCGCGCGGCCAGTTCCAGCGCGCCGGGCTTTGACTTCTTCAGGATGTAATTGTGGTCGAAGCCGCGGCCGATCAGCATCTGCGGATCGCTGGAGCGCAGATGCGTGCCGATCGGTATCGGTGTGCGGAAATCGAAGGGCGTGCCCGCAACGTTTGCGACCGTTCCCAGCGGCACCTGATAGGGATCGGTGGGCGTGATCTGGTCCGACATCACGGTCATGATCTGGTTCTCGACATTGCCCGACCCGCTGCCCACCAAATTGTAATAGGTGTGGTTGGTCAGATTGATCACCGTGTCCTTGTCGGTGGTGGCCTTGTAGTCAATGCGGAAATCATTGTTGTCGGTCAGGGTATAGGTCAGATCGATGGTCAGCGTGCCGGGAAAGCCCTGATCGCCGTCGGGCGAGACCAGGCGGAAGGTGACGCCGGCATCGCCGGCATGCTGGAAGGTGTTCTGCACCGCAAGGATGCGGGTGCTGTAACCGGGGCGTCCACCATGCAGGGTGACGCCGTTTTTGTCCTGCGCCAGGTCGTAATGGGTGCCGTCCAGCGTGAAGCCATGACCGATGCGGTTGGCATAGCGGCCGGTCAGCGCGCTCATCGGGCCGGTGGCCTCGATCCCCGCCAGATCCTTCTGGCACAGGATCACATTGGCCATTTTGCCGTCGCGGCCGGGCACTTCCACGTCGCAGATGACGCCGCCCAGATCCAGCACCTGGGCCTTCATGCCGTGGTTGTTGGTCATGGTGAAGACATGGACCGTGGCGCCGTTTTTCATTACGCCATAGACATCGCTTTTGATCGTTCCGGCCTCAGCCGTGCCCGCCAGCAGGCTCATCAGGAACAAGCCGCCAAGGTGCGCCGTCGCCTTCATTTTTCCCCCGATTCTTTCTGTTTTCGCTGTGGCTTTGAGCCGCCGGCACTATAGTATCCGCCGCCAAGAAAAGACCATGGGCAAGAAGGGGAGGGCCGCGCGCACTGGCGGTCCGGATTTGGCATGATGCAGACCGATGAGAAGCCGCTGATCGTGGTGATGGGTGTTGCCGGTTCGGGCAAGACCACAGTGGCCAGCCATCTCGCCGACAGGCTGGGCGTGCCGTTTGTCGAGGGCGATTCGCTGCATCCCGCCGCCAATGTAAAAAAAATGGCGAGCGGCCAGCCGCTCACCGATGAAGACCGCTGGCCCTGGCTCAGGGCGATTGGCGAGCGTATGGAAGTCGAGCGTTCAACCGGTCATGGCGTGGTGGTCGCCTGTTCGGCGCTCAAGCGCATCTATCGCGACTGCCTGCGCCGCGAGGTCCACGGCAAGATGCATTTTATTTTGCTCGACGGTTCGCGCCAGCTGATCAGCGACCGCATGAAACGGCGCAAGGGCCATTTCATGCCGCCCGCGCTGCTGGACAGCCAGTTCGCCACCCTGGAAAAGCCAACGCCAGACGAACATGCCGTGATCCTGGACATTGCCCACAAGCCGGCCGAGCTGGTGGAGGAAGCGGTACGATCGATCACGCCCGAAACGGTGTCATAAGAAGAAGAAAGAAGGCAACGGGAATGCGCCGCACAAAACTTGCTCTGCTTGCCGCCGCGCTGTGTGTGGCGCCCGCGCTGGCGCAAACGCCCGCGGCCGACCTGCCGAAATTTCCCACCCCGCCGCCGCCGGTCAGCGCCGAGAATGGCATCATCGGGCCGAACTATACGATCGCGCCGGAAGCCACCGCCAACCCCGACGTACCCCAGGGCGATCTGCGCGAATTCATCATGTATTCGGAAGACAGCCCCATCTATCCCGGCATTGTACGTGTCGCCAACATGCAGCGCGATGCGCGGGGCAATTACGTTGTTCCCGCCAGCGGCTTGTCCGCGCCCGGCCGCTATGAGCGTCATGTCTATGTCTATATCCCCCGCCAGGTCGCGCCCAAAACGCCCTTCATGGTGGTGCAGGACGGCCATTCCTATGTGAAGCGCATGGCCAACATCCTGGACAACATGATCGCCGCCAAACGGTTGCCGCCGATGGTCGTGGTTTTTCCGGATTCCGGCGGCAGCGACGCGCAGGGCTCCGAGCGCGGCCTGGAATACGACACCATCTCGGACCGCTATTCCAACTGGGTGGAATCCGAACTGCTGCCGGCTGTGACCAAGAATACCGGCGTGACCTTCACGTCCGATCCGGAAGGCCGCGCCGCCGTGGGCGGTTCCTCAGGCGGCGTCGCCGCCTTCACCATGGCCTGGTTCCATCCCGAGCGCTATCACAAGGTGCTGTCCTATTCGGGCACCTTCGTGAACCAGGCCTGGCCGCCGGATCCCAAGACGCCACGCGGCGGCTGGGAATATCACGATCACCTGATCGCGCAGGCTGCGAAGAAACCCATCCGCGTCTGGATGGAAGTGGGCGAAAAAGACAACCGCTTCGATGTGCCCGAGGAGACTTGGCACAACTGGCCGCTGGCCAACAACCGCATGGCGGCGGTGTTCAAGAAGAAGGGCTATGACTATCGCTATGTCTTTGCGCTGGGCGCCGGCCATGTCGACAATCGCGTGGTGATGCAGACCCTGCCGTCGGCGCTGGAATGGCTGTGGCGCGACTATCCCCGATAACACCGCACTTCAAAGACAAAGACAGGGAGAGAAAAATGAAAAATCGCAGGCTGGCACTTTCGCTTATGGTCGGCTCCATGCTGGCGGTGCTGCAGGCCGCGGCCCAGCCCGCGCCCTCCTCAGCATCAGATCCGTCGCTGCCGAAATTTCCCACCCCGGCGCCCGCGACCAATGCCGAGACCAGCATCATCGGTCCCAACTATGCCGATGCGCCCGAATTTACCGTCAATCCGAATGTGCCGGAAGGCGCGGTGCATGATTTCATCATGTACTCCGAAGACAGCAAGATCTATCCGGGCATTGTGCGCATCGAGAATGACATCAGCGCCAAACGCGACGCCTATGGTAACCGCCTGCCCGCGCCGGACGCGCAAGTCTCCAAGCCCGGCCGCTATGAACGCCATGTCTATGTCTATGTTCCCAAGCAGTATGTGCCGGGCACGCCCGCGCCCTTCATGGTGGTGCAGGACGGCCATGGCTACATCAACCGGCTGGCGCCGGTGCTGGACAACATGATCGCGGCGCATCGCCTGCCGGCCATGATCATCATCGCGCCGGATTCCGGCGGCAGTGACGCGCAGGGCTCCGAGCGCGGGTTGGAATACGACACGCTGTCGGATCGCTATTCCAATTGGGTGGAACAGGAACTGCTGCCGGCGGTGACAAAGAATTACGGCGTGACGTTCACGTCCGATCCGGAAGGCCGCGCCACCATGGGCGGCTCGTCGGGCGCGGTCTGCGCCTGGACCATGGTCGGTATCATCCCGAGCGCTATCACAAGGTGTTGTCCTATTCGGGCACCTTTGTGAACCAGGCGTCACCGCAGGATCTCAAGACGCCACGCGGCGGCTGGGAGTATCACGAGACCCTGGTCCCCAGGACGGCGAAGAAGCCGATCCGCATCTGGATGGAAGTGGGCGAGAAGGATCTGCACTTCGATGACCCGGAAAACACCTGGCACAACTGGCCGCTGGCCAACAACCGCATGGCGGCGGCGCTGAAGAAGAAGGGCTATGACTATCGCTATGTCTTTGCGCTGAACGCGCACCATGTCGATAATACGGTGGTGCGCCAGACCCTGCCGGCGGCGCTGGAATGGCTGTGGCGGGACTATCCGAAATCCTAGGCAATTTCTTCGCTGGCGCAGCAGCCGAAGCGGCGGTTTGTCCTGAGTTTTTCGGCAGTTTAGCCGCGTCCGGGCTTGTTGACAGCCGGGAGCGGAGGGGTGACGCTTGCCACCAAGATGGCGCTTTCGACCATCGCGAAGGGGACGGAAATGAAGCTTGCGCCTGTGTTTGTCTTGGCTGGATTGGCCGTCACGCCCGCTTTGGCGCAGCTGGCGCCGCCGCCCCCCGCCCATCCCGAGCCTCCGGCGGCGATCAAGCTGATCGATCCGGTCCGGCGGTGTCCGACTGGGCGTCCTACAGCTATGACCGCGAGCGCACCGGCTGGAATCGTGGCGAGACCGAGCTTTCGCCCAAGACTGTGGGCAAGATGAAGCCGTTGTGGAACACCCAGCTCACCACGGCCTCAAAGGCCCTGATTCTTTCCACCCTGACCGCGCCGGTGGTGGCCGGCGCTGTCGGTACGCCGGATGGCGTCAAGGATCTGGTGTTCAGCTTTGGCATCGATGATGTGCTGTCGGCGGTGGACGCCAACACCGGCAAACTCGTCTGGCAGAAAAACTTCCCCAATCCGCTGAAACCGCTGCGCCCGCCCTCCATCAGTTGCTCCAACACCGAGCAGGCGACGCCCGCAATCGACAAGGCGCGTGGCGTGATCTACTTCACCGCCAGTGACGGCAAGTTGCGCGCGGCCCATCTCACTGACGGCAGCGAGGCGATGACGCCCACCGACATGGTGCAGCCCTTCAGCCGCAACTGGAGCCTCAATGTAGTGGACAATGTGGTCTACACCACTGCGGGCCGCGGCTGCGGCGGCGGCGCCACCCAGCCGATGGAATATGGCACCGTGGCGGCAGTGGATGTCTCCGATCCCGCCCATCCCGCCTTGTCCCGTTTCTATACCGGCAAGGGCCGTCCCGCCGGCCCCTGGGGCGCCACCGGCGTCGCCTGGGGTCCGCAGGGCGCCTATGTCACCACCGCCGACGGTCCCAACAATCCGGGCAGCGGCATCTATGGCGATATGGTGCTGGCAGTGCGTCCGCATGCCTGGGGCCTGAACGACAGCTTCACGCCGACCCATTGGCGCTATGTCAATGCGCGCGATCTGGACTTCGGTTCAGGCGGCCCGCTGCTCTTTACCTTCGGCAAGCGCAACATCGTCGCCACCGCGTCGAAGGAATTGGTCGTTTATCTGCTCGATGCCGACAATCTGGGCGGCGTCGATCATATGACCGCGCTCTATCAGTCGCCGCGCTGGGGCAACGACATCCAGGACTTCCAGGCGCAGGGCGTGTGGGGAAGCCTGGCCACGGCGCTCGACGACAAGAGTCAGCGCTGGCTCTACACCCCGATGTGGGGCGCCCCCGCCAAGGCCGGACCGAAATTCCCCAACAGCTATGGCGATGTCACCAACGGCAGCGTCATGGCCTTCACCGTGGTGGACGACAACGGCAAGCCCAGCTTGCAGCCGCAATGGATGTCGCGCGATCTCAACATGGCCTCGCCGCCGGTGGTGGCGAACGGCGTCGTCTATGCGCTGCAGACCGCCGAAAGCACCGTTCAGGTGCCCAAGTCGGTCTTCAATGCCGATGGCAGCAGGAACCGTTTCAATCCCGACGAGAATGCCATCAACCGCATCGTGACCCCGCACGCCACCATGACCCTGTTTGCCTTCGATGCCGTGACCGGCAAGGAATTGTGGTCCAGCAAGAAGGCGATGGACGGCAACACGGTCCATTTCACCCAGCCGGTGGTGGCGCTTGGCAAGCTTTTCGCGGTGGACCATGCCGGCCACCTTTGGGCATTTGGGCTGAAACGTTAGCGTGTACTAGATATAGTATACAACTTCTGGTTACGGCCTGCGCGAACGCGATTGCCAAGCCATTAACCGGGGGAAAAGGGCTTTCCCCCTAGGGTTGCATTCTCCATTGGGAGAGTGCGTAGCGTGGCGAAGCCCGGCCAGATTTCGCGTGCCCGTAAGGCCAGCCGCCTGCTGGCCCGCTACTGCGACACGTTCGGCGAGATGCAGCTGCGCAAATATACCGAGCGCGCCATCCGCGCCGCCCGCGCCGAAGCCGAACTCAATCATCGCTCCAAGTCGGCGTTCCTTTCGACCATGAGCCATGAGCTGCGCACGCCGCTCAATGCCATCATCGGTTTCTCCGACCTGATCCGCACGCCGGGCGCCACCAGCAATGCCGAAGCGGCCGACTATGCCAGCCACATCGCCAATGCCGGGCGCCGGCTGCTGGGCGTGGTCTCGGATGTGATGGACATGTCCAAGCTGGAATCGGGCTCGCTGGCGCTGGATCTCCAGCCGGTGATGCTGTCTGAAATCCTGGAAATCGCGCTGGAAGACACCAGGCCGCTGTTCGACGCCAAGCAGCAGCCTGTGGATATGCGGCTGGAGCCGGGGCTTCCCGATGTCGATGGCGACGCCAAGCGCTTGCGCCAGCTCTTCGTCAATCTGCTTTCCAACGCCAGCAAATTCACCGCCGAAAGGGGCCGCATCCTGGTGATGGCGCGTGCGCTCAAGGATGGCAGCGTCACAGTAGCCATTGCCGACACCGGCGTCGGCATGACCCATGAACAGATCGTGATGGCGCTGAAGCCCTTCGCCCAGGTGCAGGGCCATCTCTCCCGCACCCAGGAAGGCGCGGGCCTCGGCCTGCCGCTCGCCATGGGCATCGTCAAGCTGCATGGCGGCAGCCTGTTTCTCGACAGCCAGCCCGGCGCCGGCACCACCGCGGTGGTGACGCTCCGCGCCCAGGCGGCATCGGCCACCAATCCCAAAACAATCGGAAAAGTCGCATGACCCTGCACATCGAAAAGCCCACGCGCCCGGCCGCGCCGCCTTTCCGCGAGCGCCGCGGCCTTCCGGCCGCGCCGCCCATTCGCCTGGCCCATATCGTGTCGGTGTCGGGCAGCCATGCGGTTGCGGTGATCGAGCGCCAGGATGCCATCGCCGATCAGGCGCGCGTACAGATCGGCGCCCTGATCAAGATCGTGACCCCGACCTCGGCGGTGATGGGGGTGATCAGCGCCATCAGCGCGCCGATGCCCGCGGCCGAAGGCGAGCCCCAGCCCATGGGCCTCATCGAGCTCAATCTGGCGGGCGAAGTGGTGCCCGACAGTACCCGCCGTCTGACTTTCCGGCGCGGGGTTTCCAATCTGCCGACCCTGGGCGATGCGGTGCTTCTGGCCGACAAGCACGACCTGACCCGGGTCTATGCCCCGCCGCAGGCCGCCAGCATCAAGATCGGCAGCTTGTTCCAGGATGCCAGCGTGCCGGCGCGTCTGCTGGTCGACGACCTCCTGGCCAAGCATTTCCTGGTCGTGGGCTCGACCGGTTCGGGCAAGTCCTCGGCGGTGACCTGCATTCTGCAGCGGCTTTTGTCCGAACACGCCCATGCCCATGTGCTGATCCTGGACATCCACAACGAATATTCCGCCGCCTTCGGCGGGCTGGTCGAGCCGATCAATCTGGAAAATTTCAGCCTGCCGTTCTGGATGCTGGATTTCAACGAAATGGTCGCGGCCCTGGTCAGCCGCGATACCCATTATGACGCGGAAGTGGAAATCCTCGCCGACGCGGTGGTGCACGCCAAGAAGCGCTACAGCGAATTGGCCACCGTGCGATCCGGCACCTTGCGTCGCTCCGACAGCCACAATGTGGTGATCACGGTCGACACCCCCACGCCCTTCCGCATGTCGGACGTGATGGCCTGGCTGGACGAACAGCTGGGCCGGCTGGAGCGCACCCAGTTTCTCTTGCCCTATCGCCGGCTCAAGGCGCGCATCGAGAGTTCTGGCCACCGACCAGCGCTACAACTTCATGTTCGGCAGCCTCTCCGTGCAGGACACCATGAGTGATGTGCTGGCGCGGCTGTTCCGCGTGCCGGGCGAGGGCCGTCCCATCTCGGTGATCGACCTTTCCACCGTACCGCCGGAAATTCTGGACGTGGTGATCTCGGTGATCTCGCGTCTGGCCTTCGACCTTGCGGTGTGGAGCAAGGGCGGCTTGCCCATGCTGCTGGTCTGCGAGGAAGCGCACCGTTACGCCCCCGCCGTGGACACCAAATTCGTGCCCACCCGCCAGGCCTTGTCGCGCATCGCCAAGGAGGGCCGCAAATACGGCCTGTCGCTGGCGCTGGTGACCCAGCGGCCATGCGAGCTGGATTCTACTATCTTTTCCCAGTGCGGCACGGCGGTGTGCCTGCGCCTGTCCAGCGAACGCGACCAGGAAGTGATCCGCGGCTCGACCTATGAAGGCATGCTCGACCTGGTGGACTTCCTGCCGCTGTTGGGCGACCGCGAAGCCATCATCCTGGGCCAGGGCGTCTCCATGCCCATGCGCGCGCGCTTTGACGAACTGGGCAAGCGCGGCGTGCCGCGCAACATGCATGTGGCCTTCTCCAAGGCCTGGAAGGCGCCCAATCTGGATCGCAATGGTCTGGAAGAACTGGTTGCCCGCTGGCGCCGTGCCGGTCGCGAGAGAGGCTAAGGCGCGGTCCTTTTGCGTCGTGGGGTCGTCGGCCGTGCTGTGAGCTTGGGCGAGCGGCCGAGGCCATAGGATACGTTACCCGCGCGTTGCCTACGCTGTCGCTAGGCAACCCTGCCCATGCCGCAAAATTCCTCGCGCCAGTTCTGTTTTGGTAGCCGTTGGCACCCGCTTATACTTGCGGTGTGAGACCGCTCTTTCTTCTGTTCGGCACGCCGCACCTGACGGCGCTGGCCGCGAGTGTGGCGCTGCCGCTGTTTCTGGCGGTGGCATTCAGACATCTGCGCCTGCCGGTGGACAGGCTGGTGCGCTTTGGCCTTGCAGCTTTTCTTGTCATCGGCTGGATTTGCTGGTTGATCCTGTTCGCCCAGCGCGGCTGGCTCACCATCGGCAATGGTCTGCCGCTCAATCTCTGCGACTGGGCCCTGATGGCCCTGGTCACGGCACTTCTGACCCGCAATCAGTTCGCCTATGAGCTGGGCTATTTCTGGGGTCTGGGCGGCACGCTACAGGGCATGATCACGCCCGACGTGGCGTATGACTTTCCCGATCCCCAGTTCATCTTCTTTTTCATCGAACATGGCGGCGTCATCGCCGCACTTCTGTACCTGACCCTGGGCACGGGCTTGCGGCCAAGGCCACGCAGCCTGCCGCGCGTCGCTGCCGCCAGCCTGTTCTATGCCGGCGTGGCCGGCGTCGCCGACTGGGCCTTGAGCACCAATTATGGCTTCCTGCGCGCCAAGCCGCCCGGCACCACGCTGTTGTCGTTCATGGCGCCCTGGCCCTGGTACATCCCCGAGCTGGTGGCGGCCGGCACTCTGTCCCTGCTGATCTATTATTTGCCGTTCGCCGTGGCCGACTGGTCGCGGGCCAGAAGATAAAAGGCGCAGTCGCGCGACTGGCCGCTGGCGATGGTCACCTGGCGCTGCTCGACCAGGACAAAGCCGTTCTTTTCCAGCACCCGGCTTGCTGCCCGGTTGTCCGCCTGTATCGCCGACGCCAGCCGTCTGAGGCCCAAGGGCCCCATGGCATGGGCGATCGCTGCCGACACCGCCTCGCTGGCAAGCCCACAGCCCCAGCGGTCACGGCGGAACAGAAAGCCCAGCTCGGCCGCGCCGTCCTGGATCAGACTCAGATCGACGCTGCCGATGGCATCAAGCCCCTCCAGCACCGTCCAGTAGCGGCAATGCCCGGCAGCCATCGCCGCCTGCTGTTCGGTGACCATCTCCTCGACCACCGCCAGCCTTGCGATGGGTGGCCGGCTCCAGAAGCGCATGGCGTCGGCGTCGTTCAGGATAGCGAACAGGGCGGGGGCGTCGCCCTCGGCTTGCGGCTTTAGCGTTAACCGCTGCGTTTTCAGGATCATGGTGAAAAACCGAGAGGCGGCCGGCTGCTTTCGCGCCGTAACCGCCTCTCACTGCCCCCTTCAAACAGGACCTTTGGACCGGACCCCAACCGGTGCCAAACGCTCGCGGGGTTTCCCCAAACCGTCCATCCGCAAGTGACGCTAACTGTGCCGGAGACGGGCGCGGGCGCAACGGTTTTGAGATGCTTTGAGATGCTTTGCGGTAGCAATGTGGACTTTCCGCAACATCAGTTACCGCATCAGGGCGTGCGGAAGTGCTTGGACAGCTTCAGGCCCTGGCGCTGATAGTTGGAACCCAGGCCCTCGCCGTAACCTTCCGGGGGCGGATCAGTCAGGCGTTCGAACACCAGCCGGCCAATGATCTGGCCGTGTTCCAGGATGAACGGAACCTCGCGCGAGCGCACTTCCAACACGCCCCGCGCCGATGGCGGCTCGCCCGGCTCGTACCCGAAGCCGGGATCGAAGAAGCCGGCATAGTGAACACGGAACTCCCCCACCAGCGGGTTGAACGGCACCATTTCCGCGGCATGGTCGGGTGGAATTGCCACCCGTTCGCGGCTGACCAGGATGTAGAATTCGTCCGGGTCCAGCACCATGTCGCCGCGGGCGTTGGCCTCGATCGGCTCCCAATAGTCGGCCGGGTCCAGCGCACCCACCCGGTCCACATCGATCAGGCCAGTGTGCTTTTTCGCACGGAAGCCGATGCGCCTGCCCGCACTTCCGGGACTAAAGTCGGCGCTGCCTCTCAGGTCGATGGAAAGTGCCAGTCCGTCATCGATATTGGGTTCGCCGTCGACCAGCGGCGCCTGTTCGTGCAGGCGGCGCAGCTGGGTGTCGCTGAAGCTGGGCGAGCCGTGGCGGATGCGCAGCTGATTGAGCCGCGAGCCCTTGCGCACCAGAACCGGGAAGGTCTGGGGACAGATCTCGGCATATAGCGGCCCGCGATAGCCCGCTTCGACCCGATCAAAGGATGGCGCGTAATCGGTGATCAGGCGGGTAAAGACGTCGATGCGGCCGGTAGAACTTTTCGGGTTGGCGCCGCCGGAAATGCGCGCCGAGAATTCCGCCCGCTCCAGCAGCGGCACGATATAGACGCAGCCTGCTTCCAGCACCGCGCCTTCGCTGAGATCGATTTCATGCATGAAGACGGTCTTGAGCTTGTCTTCGACGGTGGCGGCAGGTCCCGGCAGGAAGCTGGCGCGCACCCGGTAGGCCACCGGCCCCAGCCTGAGATCGATGCTGGCCGGCTGAATCTGGCCCTTGGCGAAAGGCTCGCTGGCCGTGACCTCGCGGCCCTGATCCAGCAGGCGCTTGAGCACATGGCTGGGCAGGATGCCGGTGGAAAACCGGCCATAGCTTTCTTCGGCGGGATGCAGGGTTTCCAGGGTCGCGGCCATCACCCGGTTATAAGGGGGTGGGCGGCGTGGGTCACCGCTTCCGGGCCCAGAAAGGCGCGGATATCCCCAATCGCCTCGGCTAGGCCGCAGCGTTTGACCGGGGCTTTGTCCGGAAAAGCCGCCAGCAACCGGCTGGGGGTGGCGCCTTCCAGGATGACAAAGCAGCCTTTGTCTTCCGGTCCCCGGATCAGCCGCCCGAAAGCCTGTTTCAGCCGAAAGCGGGTGATCAGATCGTCATAGCCCTTGCCGAACTTGGCCCGCCTGGCCTTGTGCAGGATGGTCGGCTTGGGCCAGGGCACCTTGTCGAACACCACCAGCCGCAAGCTGCGCCCTGGCACGTCGACGCCGTCCCTCAAAGCATCGGTGCCGAGCAGGCAGGCATTTTCCTCGGCACGGAACAGATCGACCAATGCACCGGTGTCGAGTCGGTCGATATGCTGGGCGTAGAGCGCAAGGCCGGCTTGCGCCAGCGGTTCAGCGATGCGGCTTCCTACTTCGCGCAGCGCGCGCACGGCGGTGAACAGGCCCAGTGCGCCCCCGCCCGAAGCCAGGAACAGTTCGCGGTACGCCGCCGCCAGCGCATCGGGATCGCGCCTGGGCATGTCCTTGACCACAAAGATGCGCGCCTGATCTTCGTAAGCGAAAGGCGAGCCGAAGTGGGCGCGCCGCGCCGGTTGGGCCAGATGGCCCGCGCCGGTGCGCACCTCCGCACTTGCCCAATGATCGTCGGCATCGCTGCCACTGTCGCGCAGGGTGGCAGAGGTGATCAGCACGCCATGCGCCGGCTCCAGCACCGCAACCGCCAGCGGCTTGGTGGGATCGACCCAATGCCGCTCCAGTCCGACATCGGCATCGCGTCCGTCCTCGCGGCTGATGGCGAACCAGTCCACAAACTCGTCGGCGATTTCGCCATTCTCCAGACTGTTCAGCATCTGGATCCAGGCCGGCAGGATGGTCTTGGCGCGGCGCTCCAGCCCGCGCGCCGCCGCGTCCAGCCGCGCCCTTGTAAAAGGCTCAAGCGTCGCGGTCTTGTCATTCATGGTCTTGCGCAACTGGCGCGCAAGCCCGTTCAGTGGATCGGCGATGCGCTTCAGCCCGCGCGAAAGCCCGCGCACGGCTTCGAGCAAATCCTCGCCCATCGGATACGGTTCGGCTTCCAGCGAATAGAAGGCATCGGCGTCCTGGCTGCGGGCGCGCACGTGGCTGTAGGCAGCCGCGAGGAAGACTTCCCCCGGTCCGCGCGGGCCGGTGCCGAGCCGCGTGGTCCAGCCTTCGCCGGCCAGGGCGTTGGCGGCCTGCACCGCTTCGTCCAGCAGGCGTCCGGCCTTTTCATCATCGGCGATCAGGTCTTTCAGCCGTTCTTCCAACCCGCGGGCGCGGCTGCGGGCTCGTCCTTCGGGCCCGCGGATCCAGCGGCGCAGCTCCGCCATCTCGCGGCCGGACAGAAGTGCGGAGAAGCCGCTGTCGGCGGCGTCGAACAGGTGATGGCCCTCATCAAAGACATAGCGCACACGGTGTTCGCTGGGCGTGTCGGTGGTTTCGTCCTCGCCCAGCCAGTCGCGCGACGCGTGATCCTGGGCGGCTTGCGCGATCACCAGCGCATGATTGGCCACCACGATATCGGCGTGGCGGGCGCGGCGCACGGCGCGCTCGATGAAACAGATGCGAAAATGCGGGCAGGCGGCATAGATGCATTCGCCGCGCCGGTCGGTGACGGTGGACAGCGGCAGGTGCGCCGCCAGAAAGGCCGGAAAGCCCACGCCCGACAAATCGCCGTCGGTATGGGAAGAAATCCAGCGCGCGATCAGGCCCAAGGCAATGGCGCGCTGAC
This sequence comes from uncultured Alphaproteobacteria bacterium, assembly GCA_963830095.1. GTDB lineage: Bacteria > Pseudomonadota > Alphaproteobacteria > Micropepsales > Micropepsaceae > Rhizomicrobium. The sequence goes on along the minus strand of CAWHLV010000095.1, from coordinate 8,510 downwards.
CGGGCGCCAGCGCGGTACGTTTGGCGGTTTCCTCGAAATTCAGCAGGCAGAGATAGTTTTCGCGGCCCTTGCGCACCACCGCTTTTTCGGCGCGCTCGACCGGATCGGGCCATAGATGCGCGATCTCCTGCACGATCTGACGCTGCAGGTTGCGGGTGTAGGTGGAGATCCAAAGACCAGGCCCGTTCTTCTGCGCCCAGATGCTGGCGGGCGCCAGATACCCCAGCGTCTTGCCGGTGCCGGTGCCCGCCTCCACCAGCGCCACGCGCGGTGCGCCCGCCTGTTCGCGCGGCCCAAAGGCGTAGGTGGCGGCGTCGGCGTAAGCCCCCTGTTCGGGGCGCAGCACCCCCACCATCTCGGCCAGACGCGCGCGGGCTTCCGCCGTTTCCACCGGCAGCGAGCCCGGCTGGCCAACCGCGGCTTCGTCTTCCCATTGCAGCAGGCCGCGCCAGGCTTCCAGCCCGGCGATGGGCGAGCCGTGCGGCGTCTCGCCCACGATCGCCTTTCAACAGCGGCGCCCAGCGCCAGCCCGATCGTTCGAGCGTGCCGACCAGTGGCGCAAGAGGGCGCGCACATCGGCCGGCCAGTTCGCCACTTCTTCCAGCAAGGTGCGCGCGATGGCGTGAAGCGCGCGGGCGGATTCTTCCGGCGTGTGCGGCACAGAAAGTCCCAGTGCGCGCGCCAGCCCCAGCGCGCTGGGCACAAAGGGCATGCCCGGGCGCACAAAGGCGAACAGCTCCAGCACATCGAACAACATGACCGGTGCGCGCACGCCCAGCCGTCCGCCGACAAAGGCGGAATGCGCCACCAGCACATCGCCGCCTTCGAACAACGGACGCGCGTCGTGCAGGCCAATGCGTTCGGCCTGGCCATCGGCGCGTGCGATTGCGGCGCCCGGCGGCGCGGGAACCAGGGCTATCAGATGGGAAAGCGATTCCATGGGCGCGCGATCATGGTCTGCGCGCATCAAAAAGCGTAGGGATTTTTAAGCCACATCCGGATAAAGCTGAATCAGCGCGGCCCGGGCCCGCATATGTTCGCCCACGACCATCTGGGCGGCATTGTTGAGTTCGTGGCGGTCTTCGCCGTCGCGCGCGGCCTGCGCGAAATGCCGCGCGGCCTGGGTAATGGCGGCAAGGCCCAATCCGCCGGCCGCGCCGACAATGTCCTGGGCCAGGCGCGCGGCATCATCCCATTTTTCTTCTGCGCAGGCTTGCGCCAACGCATTGGTCAGCTGCTCGGCGGTGACGATGTAGCACTGCAGGATTTCCATCAGCGTCTTGATGCCGACGGATTTCTCCAAGCTGCTGAAGGCGACCGGATCGATGGCCGCGGTGATTTCCGGTTCGCCGGATGCGCCTTCATCATCCCGCGGCAGGCGGACCTCTTCGATGGTGCGGTAAAGCTGGGAGGCTTCCACCGGCCAGCGCAGCACGCTGTCGGTGGCGGCCGGCGCGCGGTCGCCGCGCAACAACACCGCGATCAAGGGCGCCTTGGCGCCGGGCGCGGCCGCCAGCATGTCGGCATCGCTGGCGCAGGCAATGATGGCGTCGAAATGCTCCCTGCCGGCGCGTTCCACCGCGTCAGCCATGCTGTCGGCCCGGATCACGCGATTGCCGAACGGTTCCAGCATATCGCACAGCGTGTCGCCGATTGCGGGCGTGCGCAGGACCATCAACAGCGACAGTCCGGCCGGGGCGGGATGTTCGCCTTCCATCTCGGTGCGCTGGGCGCGGCCTTGAGCCTGGCTTTGGGTCGTGCCCGACGCGGGCACGGTGAAGAAAAATTGCGCGCCCTCGCCGGGCCTGCTGGTGAAGCCGATGGTGCCGCCCGCCTGTTCGATGACCCGCTTGGCGACCGCCAGGCCCAGGCCCGCGCCCTGTTCGCGCCGCGCATAGGAGGAATCGCCCAGCGAAAAGGGCTTGAACAGCATATGCGCCACTTCCGGGGCCACGCCATGGCCGGTGTCGCTGACGGTGAAGCGCGCCGACTGGCCGTCCTCGGTGACATCGACGCGAATATCGACCAGCCCATGCTCGGTGAATTTCAGGGCATTGTCAGTGAGCTTGAGCAGCACCTGGCGCACTTTGCGCGGATCGGCCGCCACCCACGGCAGGCCCGACGCCGCGCTCAAGGTCAGGTGCAGGCGCTTTTCCCAGGCGCGCGGCTGGCACAGCCGCACCACGGCGCGGGCGGCCTGCAGCGGATCGCAATCCTCGTCTTCCAGCTGGCCGGTATCGTCGCGTGTCAAGGTGATCACATCGTCGATGAGAGTCTGCAAGCCCCGACCCGCCTGCAGCATCACCTTGACATGATCGGCCTGCTGCTTGGGCAATTCGGCGCGCTCCAGCAGCTGCGCCATGCCGAGCAGCGCGTTCAGGGGCGTGCGCAGCTCGTGGCTGATATTGGCGATGAAGGCGGATTTGGCCATGGCGCTGGTTTGCGCTTCGTCGCGCGCCGACAAGGCCTCGACTTTTTCGCGCTGCAGCCGGATCACCAGCTGGCCGTTTTCGTTGCGCAGATGAACACTCTCGTCCAGCAGCCGCGCCATGCCATGGCAGTAGCTGGTCAGCACGCCGGCAAACAGCACGATCAGAACCGCGGTGCAGTCGGCGTAAAGTCCACCCTGCAGAAGCAAAAGCGCGACCAGCGGGGTCAGCGAGAAGAGGGTGTGCGCCAGATAGGCGGGGCGGTGCGCCGAGCGGGCGATGAATTCCGTCGCGGTCATGCCCAGGAAGGCCAGCGCCAGATAGGCCTGGGCGGGGAAGGAATTGGGCACAAACCAGAACAGCGCGGCCACGCCCCAGCTGGCGCCGGAAATCGCCGAGACGAAAGTGTAGCGCCGCGCCCAGAAATGCGGGTCGCTGCCGGGCTCGCGGTTCTTGTAGGCGGTGGTGAGCTGCTCGGCGGCAATCACCACGCCCATCTGTATCAACAGCGGCATCAGCATCAGAACGCCCGGCGCATGGCCGGCGATCACGGTAGCGGGAACGCACAGGACAGCGAAGGGCAGGGAGAGATAGTGGCGGCCGAGCGCGTACAGGATATCGATGCGGCCGGCGAATACCGAGGCCGCGTCCTTGTCTTCGGGCGAAATGTCCTCGGTCATTGCGCAAATCCTTGGCCCAGCTTAACTTTCGCGCCCTTTCGAAACGCTTAAGTCTTGGCTAACAAAGAGTGAATTTTGCCGTGAATCCGCTGTCCCGACAGGCGCTTGCCGCCAAAGCTTGGCCCTTTGAAGAGGCAAGGCAACTGCTTGCCCGCCTGGAAGCCCGCCAGAAGGCCGGCCAGACCATCAAAGGCGTGCTGTTTGAGACCGGTTATGGCCCCTCCGGCCTTCCCCATATCGGCACCTTTGGCGAGGTCGCCCGCACCAGCTGGGTGCGCCATGCGTTTGAGACCATCAGCGACATTCCCACCCACCTGATCGCCTTTTCCGACGACATGGATGGGTTGAGGAAAGTGCCGGAAAACCTGCCCCAGCGCGAGATGCTGGCCGCCAATCTGGGCAAGCCGCTGACCTCGATCCCCGATCCTTTCGGCAGCCATGAAAGCTTTGGGGCTCACATGAATGCGCGGCTGCGGAGCTTCCTGGACCATTTTGGCTTTCGCTATGAATTCTATTCCTCGACCGCGACCTACAAGGCGGGCCGCTTTGACCAAGCGCTGCTGCGCATTCTGGCCAACTACGACAAGGTGATGGCGGTGATGCTGCCCACCCTAGGCGAGGAGCGGCAGCAGACCTATTCGCCTTTCCTGCCGGTCAGCCCGCGCTCAGGAAAAGTGCTGCTGGCCAAGGTGGTTGCCCATGACGTGGCCAGGGGCACCATCACCTATGTCGAGGAAGACGGCAGTCATGAAACCGTGCCGGTCACCGGCGGCCACTGCAAGCTGCAATGGAAGCCTGACATGGGCATGCGCTGGGCGGCGCTGGGCGTGGACTATGAGATGTACGGCAAAGACCATCTCACCAGCGCCACGCTGTATGACGCGATCTGCAGAATCGCGGGCGGCACACCGCCGCAGCAGTACATGTTCGAGCTGTTCCTGGACGACAAGGGCGAGAAGATCTCCAAGTCCAAGGGCAATGGCATCACCATCGAGCAATGGCTGACCTATGGCTCGCCGGAAAGTCTGGCGTTGTTCATGTTCCAGAAGCCGCGCACGGCCAAGCGGCTTTTCTTCGACGTGATCCCCAAGGCGGTCGATGAATATATCGCCCATCTGGAAAGCTATCACGCGGCCGATACCACCGACGAACAGCGGCTGGAAAATCCGGTGTGGCACATTCACGGCGGACAAGTGCCGCAGGAGCGTTATCCGGTCAGCTTCGCGCTTCTGCTCAATCTGGTTTCGGCCTCCAATGCGAACAACCGCGAGGTTTTGTGGGGCTTCATCCGCGCCTATTCGCCGGAGCCCGTGTCGCCGCAGATCAATCCCGGCCTTGACCGGCTGGTGGACTTCGCGCTGCGCTACTATGAGGATTTCGTGCGGCCCACGAAAGTTTTCCGCGCCGCCAGCGACAAGGAACGCGCCGCGCTGGAAGATCTCGCCGTGCGGCTCGAGGCGCTCGGCGATACGCGCGACGGCAAGGCCGTGCAGGACGTGATCTATGAGGTGGGCAAGGCGCATGGCTTTGAGCCGCTGCGCGCCTGGTTCGGAGCGCTGTACGAAGTGCTGCTGGGCCAGACCCAGGGACCGCGTTTCGGCTCCTTCGCCGCTTTGTTCGGATTGCCTCAGACGGTGGCGATGATCCGCGCCGCGCTGGCCGGCGAATTCCTGACATGAGAGCGGCGCTCGCCCTGTTGCTGCTGCTGGTGCCCGCGGCAGCCCAGGCCGCGACAATCGACGATGTTTTCGCGCTTTATGCCAAAGGCGACTACGAACAGGCCGCCCAGGCGGGCGAGGCGTCGCACACTGGCGCAGGGCTGGCGATCGCCGCGCGCGCCATCCTGGCCGACGATGTGTTGCGCGAAGAGCCCTGCATGCCGTGCCTGGAGCGGGCCGAAAAGCTGGCGCGCGGGGCCATCGCGGTCGATCCGCATCAGGCGTTCGGCCATGTCTGGCTGGCGGTGGCGCTGGGCTATGAGGCGCGCGTGATTGGCATCGTGAGAGCGCGGCTCAAGGATTTGCCGTCCCAGTCACGCGCCGCGCTGGACGCGGCCGTGGCCGAGGATCCGAAAAACGCTTACGCGGTGTCGGCGCTCGGCGGCTGGCATATCGAGGTCGTGCGCGGCGGCGGCGCCACCCTGGCGCGGTTCCTCTACGGCGCGAGCGAAAGCGAAGCCCTGAGCCTGTTCGACCGCGCGGCGCGCCTGGCGCCGGGCAATGTTGCCGTGCGCTACCAGATCGCTTTGTCGCTGGCGGGCTTCGATGCCGAGAAATATCGTGGCCGCATTATGACGGAGTTGAAAGCCGCGGTGTCGGACACGGCGGAAACGGCGTACGAAAAGAAAATCCAGGGCCGGGCGCAGGAACTGCTTGGCCTGTTTGCGCCCGCGCCCCATGATGGCTTCGACGCCCTGGTTCGCAAGTATCAGGGCTTTCCCTGACGGGAGCCAAAGGTTGCGCAAGAGCGTTGTTTTCATCCTGCTGCTGTGCCTGGCGATGGCGGGATGCTGGCAATCCCGGAACCGCCCCTATCGCAACGACATGTCGCTGCAGCCCTTCGCGGCCGGCACGGTCACGGCCGTCAGCCATGACGGCAGGATAGCGCATTATGCGCTGCGCAGAATCGCCCGCGGCCGCTACCGCCTCACCCTGACCGACCGCGGGCAGGATTTCGGCCAGGGCTTCGAGCTTGGTTTCTTTCCGCTGCCGGGCGCGCCCGCGCATGTGCTGGTGCTGCAGATGGCGATGCTGAACTTCCACACCGGCGATGACAGCCTGCGCTATTACGGGCTGCTGGTGGTGACCGGCCAGAGCAGTGCCCAGGAGATCGATCCGGATTGCAACAGGGATGCCCGCAAGGCGCACGTCCCTTCCGCTTACAGGAAAATCACGGACATGTGCTCTTTCTCCGACCGCGCCGCGCTGGAAAAATCGCTGCTGGCCTTGTGGAAGAGCGGCAAGAAGCCCGACACCAGTCTCAGTCTTGTGCCCGCTATTGGCTCGCCCAGATGATGCGATGAGCGAAGGCGATTTCGCCCAGTGCGAAATTGCGGTCGTCGAAGGCCGGATTGAAGCTTTTGAGTTCGATGCGCTGGGCGGTCATGCGGCCCAGCTGCTTGGCCATCACTTCGCCGGCATGGGTCTTGACCACCACCCGGTCGCCGCGGCGCAGGCTTCCTTGCGGTGACACCAGGATGCGGTCGCCGTCGCGATAGACCGGCAGCATGGAATCGCCGGTGATCTCGAGCGCGTAGCAATGCGCGTCGGCGATTTCGGGAAAGGCGATGTCTTCCCAGCCCGAGCCGGCGGGAAAGCCGGCATCGTCGAAAAAGCCGCTTGTCCCCGCCTGGGCCATGCCGATCAGGGGCACCATGCGCGCCCGCACCACGCCCTTGTCGGCGACCAGGGCGACGAAGTCCTCCAGTCCCGAGCCGGTGGCCGACAGCACCTTGGCCAGGCTTTCGGTCGAGGGCCAGCGCAGCTTTCCATTGGCCGCGCCGCGCTTGCTCTTGTTAAAAGTGGTGGGGTCCAGCCCGGCGAGCTTGGCCAGGCCGGAGGCCGACATGCCGTGCCGGGCGGCGAGGGCGTCGATGGCGCGCCAGATCTGGGTATGGGTCAACATGATAGGAAACAAACCGGAGAATACGGTTATATTCCTATGAGAGGAGCAAGAAATTCAAGTGCGGCGATTGCTGAAACTGCTGATAGCCGAATGTACCATTGTCCTATTGGCCATAGGCGCCATTGTTACCGGCTATACGTGGCTGCTTCCACATTATTTCCACAGCGAAAAAACACCTAGCGTTTTGCTCGGAGGCATGGCTCTCGCGGCAATCTCAGGTGGATTCGCCGCAGAAGCTTTAGCCAATACCGAGGGTGTCCGCAGATGGGCCTCTGCGGTGCTTTGGGGCCTAATCGTAGCCGGGGCAGTATTGCTGGGCGTCATAGCCGTTTTGGTAAGGCTGTTTGGCTCTTAAGGCCACATGGTACGGATAGTACAACATTGGGAATCAAGTCCGTGATGTTTTCTGATCTGGGCGCCGCGCTGCTGAGATGCCTGCCAGCCGAAAGTGCCCACCGCGCCACCCTGAGTCTGGTGGGCATCGTCGCGCCGTTTCTGCCCGCGGCCGCGCCCGATGATCCGCGCCTGCGGGTTAAAGCGCTGGGGCTGGATTTCCCCAATCCGGTCGGACTGGCGGCGGGCTTCGACAAGGATGCGGATGTGCCAGGCGCCATGGCAAAGTTCGGCTTCGGCTTTGTCGAATGCGGCACTGTCACGCCCAAGCCGCAAGCCGGCAATCCACGCCCGCGCCTGTTCCGGCTCGGCGAAGACAAAGCGGTGATCAATCGCATGGGCTTCAACAATGCGGGGATGGCGGCAGTGGCGCGGAATTTCGCGACACGCGGCAACCGGGGCATCGTCGGCATCAATATCGGTGCCAACAAGGACAGTACCGACCGCATCGCCGATTATGTGCTGGGGTTCGAGACGCTTGCGGCGCTTGCCGCCTATGTCACCGTCAATGTTTCGTCGCCCAACACGCCAGGCCTGCGCGGATTGCAGAATCGTGACGAACTGACCCGTCTGCTGGATGCCCTGATCCAGGCACGGGCGAAAAAACCGCTCAGCGTTCCCATCCTGCTCAAGATCGCACCGGATCTGGACAGCCATGCGCTGGACGAGATCGCCGATGTGGTGCGCGCCAGCGGCATCGAAGGGCTGATCGTCTCCAACACAACACTTGCGCGGCCGCCGCTCAGATCGGCGCATGCGGGCGAGACCGGCGGACTTTCGGGCAAGCCGCTGTTTGCGCCCTCCACGCAGATACTGGGCGAAATGCACCGGCGCCTGAACGGCGCGGTGACTTTGGTGGGTGTGGGTGGCATTGCCAGCGGCGAGGACGCCTATGCCAAGATTTGCGCCGGCGCCCAACTGGTGCAGCTCTATAGCGCGCTGGTGTTTGAAGGCCCGGGTCTGGTCGCGCGTATCAAACGCGAACTGCTCGACTGTCTCAATCGTGATGGTTTTGCGAATGTGACAGACGCGGTGGGCACTAGTGTCCCGAATTCGAAGTTCGCTTGATCTCTCGGCACGATCGGTAGCGAACTTCGAACTCAAAGGGACACTAGAAACATATGATTCTAGTGCGGTTTTGGTTCAGAAGTCCCCATATGGACTCGCCGCAACACGAAGGGGACTTCTGAACCACCGCACTGGCGCAGTTTGATGGCGAGTGGTTAGCTTGCGGCCATGACGGCATCGTCCCGGCGCGAGCAGACCAAGATCCAGAACCGCGAGACCATTCTGGCGGCGGCGCGTCAGGTTTTCGCACAGCTGGGATTTGCCGCCGCGACTGTGCGCGACATCATCCGCGCCACGCCGCTGGCCTCGGGCACTT